>JAGBIF010000015.1 GCA_017935065.1 Clostridia bacterium | reverse complement strand
TAGGACTTACCGTCATCAAGCGTTACGGGTACAAGCCCCTCGTAGGTATTGCCGTTTACGGTAAAGCTCTTAAGCTCGTCGGTCACGGGAACGTATATGTTATATACAAGCTCCGAGCCGAGAGTAATGCTTGACTTGGGGGTGAAGTCAATGCCCTTCAGGCTATACGTCACTTTATTCTCATCTCTTGAGGTCTCGCTGAATACGTAAGCGCCTGCAGCGGGAGCTTTAACCCCGACAGGAAGCTCAAGCGTAACGCCGCTTCCTGCTAATTTCAGAGCGCCCGTCGAGGCTTCGTTGCTTTTGCCCGACAGAGTAAACGCTCCGTTTGCCGATTTTATGGTTACACCGTCAAGCGTTACGTTGGTGCTCGTATAAGCATCGCCAAGATTGAACAGAAGGATATTTTCCGCGGTTGCCGTGGTAAGGTCTATTTCACAATTCTTGAAGTATACCTCGGAGCTCATCCTGATTTGTTCGGATACACCGTCCTTTATACCGTTATATAATGCCAAGAAGTTAGCCGTAGAGCCCTCAACCTTGAAGTTAATATCTTCATATCTGAAAATAAACTTCTTACCGTCAGCAGTGTCATATTCTCCTCTGTACGCTAAGAGCGGACGTCCTACCGTTACAATGTTTCCGTTCTTAAAGACCATCTCGGTTGTAGTAATGATACCCCACGCCTTAGCATAGGCAAGCACCATAACCTTGTCATCACGCGCGTTAAGAGTAAATCCGTTAAGATCTATTGTAACCGTACCTCTTATCTGCGAGAAATGGTCATACTTATTCTCGCTTTGCATATCATAATCGCAACGCATCAGTATGAACGCCTGAGTTGCACCGTCGCCAAAGGTTCCATCCTCCGCATTATAGAGAGTACCGTTTCCTTTAATATATTCCTTTGTGATGTGGATAATACTTGTTTCTGTGTTATTGCCATACAGTAAATTAGACGCGTTTATGCAATTACCGTACTGGTCGAATAAAACGAACGGATAGCTTGTAATCGATGCAAACTTCGGAGGTATCGGACCGTATTTAGTCATCTCGCCGAGCGCGTAGGTAATATAATTTACACTGTCTTCAGTCTTTTCGCTTTCCTTTGCATAACCAAGCGTCTTGCCTCCTATAACAAACTCTTCCTTAGGATTAGGAGCCGTAGCGCCCTCGGGAAGCGTTATGGTAGTATAAAGACCCGTTTTGGAGCTTGCAACGTAGGTAGAGGAGGAATGCTTGTTAAAATCTCCCCACGTTGTGAAGATGTCCATTGAGTTTGCTTTAATTTCACAGCCGTTTAACACGTAGTTGATTTCTGACGGTTTTGTATCATTAGTGGGATAATCCGCCTTGAAAATCGTTATGTGATTTTTCGCGTTGGTCACGTCGAATACGCAATCCTTAAACGTTATATTCCAGGTTACATTCAACGTTTCATCCCTTGTCGTAGTGGAAGATTCATTAGTCGCGATCATGCTTGTTAAGGTGCTTTCTTCCGCAAGCGAGAAATTCACATTCTCAAAATTCATATTGATGACTTTTCCGTCAACCGCATACTTTTGATATGCTAAAAGCGCGGAACCCTTCAATGCTATGTTACCGTTAATCACATCAATCGTTGTTTCATAGTCACGCTTTGAATGAAGTCTGAACATAGCGTATTTGGAATTTGCGTAAAAAGTCTTATCATTAAGATCTATTGTAAGTCTAGCCTTGCACTGCGCGGGATTGGGATAATATTCGCCAGTATTAGCCTCATAGTCCTTAAGCATAAGAATCTGCGCTTCAATTCCACCTTCAGATTTGGTTTTCGCTGTTTTCATAGCACAATCAGCGCTGCCTCTGTTAAATTCATTATGTCCTGCTATAGACACGCCTTCAGCAAATACAGCAAAGACATAGTTCGCATGCTCATTAAGCAACACGCCGTACTTAGTCTGAATTCCGATTGATTCAAGCGTATAGGTTACCGAGCTTTCGGTCTCCGACGCCTTAACGAATGAGGAAGCGCCTCCGTTTACCTTAGAGGTCGGAGCCTCGGTGCTTCCGTTAACCGTCATATAAAGGTAGTTACCCTCGCTTGATGCTTCCCAATGAACGGCAGAGCCGTTTGTGGAATGCACGTCCTCAAGGACGAGCGCACTGTTCGAGGTTATTATCTCACCGCCGTATACATTTACCTTAACTATATCGTTGGAATTAGACGTATTCTTATCATTTGCGTTCATAACGGTCGACATTGACGCCGCATTCGTAAAATCAAAGGTACAGTCGGTGAAGTCAACGTTATACAAGGTCTTTTTAGAAGCAATCAGAGTCGAGTTCCTATAATATCCGAGGAAGGCGGTTGCCGCCGCGCCCTCAGCGTAAGAGAATTTAACGTTTTCAAACTTACCCGTAAATTCCTTATACTCCTCCTGTGCGTTTACATATCCGTCACCGTACGCATCGAAGGTCAATATACCTTTGTCAGTTAAAACTATATTACCGTTGATAACCGTCAATGAGTAAGGATACAACCCCGTGCCCAACTTAGCCTGAGTTGTAAAGAGAGAATTCGACGTGTATTTTTGAGTAAGAGTGTGTCCGTCAAGGTCAATAATTATATTTCCTATGGACTGACCCAAATTAACGTATTCCGAGGAAGCGGGCGCGTCATCCACGAAATAAATATAAACCGTGCTGCCACGTTCTTCATCGGTGTTGGCATCAGTAAGTATCTTAGCAGCCGCAATCGCGCCGCTGTTGCCGCCGAATTCGTTAAATCCTCCCGCAAAGGTTCCGTTCTTAAATACCCATATAGCGTATCCGTCATTTCCGTCGGGGACGTTTCCGTACTTGCTTTCGGTATAGCCTCCAAGCTTGTATATTTTATAACCGTCAACAGTTCCACTTTCTCCAGGTACGTACGACGTACCGTCTTCATCGTACCAGAGCTCTGTAGCGCCAGGAGCTATCGCGCCCGAGGTAAGTCTCTGAATAAAGAATTCACCGTCGACATTCTTTGCGAAAACAACGCTGTCTGCTCTTCCGTTCGTATCTCCGTCTACAACAGCGAAATCGCTGAAGGACAAGCCGACCGTTGATACTATTTCACTTCCAACGATCTTAACGTTGTAAACTATTCTGTCACCGTTTGTGCCCGAAAGCTGAAGAGCCTCGCACGGAACGTTTGCCAAGTGGAAATCAAAGGTACAGTCGGTAAAGGTCGAGTTTACTATAGCCATAGCGTCGCCCGTCGTATTACTATATCCCGTTTCCTTTGTATCAAAGACAAGGTTCGTTCCGTCGTCTCTTGAATATTTTGCAATAACTACCTTTTCAAAATCAACCGTCGTAGTAAAGGTCTTAGAAAGTCCCTTGTCTGCCGTACCGTAGTCGACGCATACGAGAGCCTCGCCCGCGGCCTTGTTGATAGTACCGTTCATTATCTTGAAGCTTCCGCGAACGTCATCGCCGACAACGCCCGAATTGTCCGATACGGATATATTGATAAGATAACCAGGGTTACATTTTACCAAAATAAAGCCACCAAGGTCAATATTGACATTACCGCGAAACTCGCTTACGTCGGATGAGTAATACTGCTCGGCATTGCGTCTCATAAGCACGTTATAATCTGCCGACGCGTCAATTTCAACAATAGCCTTCATTACGTCGCCGAAATCGAAGTATCCGCCGACGAAAGTCTTGTCAGCCTTGAAAACAACGAAGGGATACGTATCCTCATTCGCATAAGCTGCGGGGATAGTTCCGTATTCGCATTCAACGGGCGAAAGCGCAACCTTCTTGCCGATGTCAAGAGTGTGGTTGCTAATCTCGGGGTTGGATATTACGTCGGGAGCGGAAGGATCAAGCTTCTGAGCCTCAAGAGATTTATAGGTTGATACGTACTCGGTTTTTACCGTCTTTCCGTCAGCCGAGAAGTAGAACATTGCTACCATTCCCGTCTCATAGTTGTACGTTTTGTCAAACTGCTGAGGGTCTATAAGGAATTCGTAAACCGTATTTCCGTTAACACCTACCACGGGGTTCTTCAAAAAGATTGTGGGAATTGACAGGTGTCCCGATAATACCATTATAACGTTCTCGTGCTGAGAAGCAAGCTTCATCCATATCTGATATGGGTCGTTAGCAACACCCTCATCCTTCGTCGGATATCTGTGCAGGAAGTAAGTATCCGTGCTTTCAACGTACTCGTGAGTGGTTATAATAACCTGATGTAAGGGATGCTCCTCTATAACCTGATTTGCCCAAGGAATTACCTCATCGGGAACCTTACATTCAAGAGCTAAAACCAAATACTTATTATCGGTTTCGTTCCCGTTTTTGTCCTTAGCGGTGAACGTCATATAGTAATTGGCAAGGCTCTTGCCTTCCTCGTCAAAATACCCTATAGTACCGTTTCCCTGGGCTTCGGTAAAGTTTGCCTTATTCTTGAAGTACTCATCAAGCCGCTTAACGGTATCGTGGTTACCCTGAATAACCGAATACGGAAGCTTAACAGCTTCAAGCTTGTTATGAAGATCTGCGACAATCTGCCATTCCGAGGGGATATCCTCGTCCGTAACGTCACCGAGACCCATAACGAACTGAATGTTCTTTTTGTCCTTGTTCTGAGCTATCCACTCATAGATATACGAGGTGTAATTTGTTCCGTCGTTAGCGTCCTTAATTGTAATCAACTGAGTATCTCCGACAACAGCTACCGAATACGCGTAATCGTTTGCGGTATATTTGCTGTTCTCGAACAAATCCGAAGCGTAATGGCCGTTTCCAGTCTGATCCTTGATAAGGCGGGTGTTTTCGCTTGAGGTGAAATCGTAGTACGCCATCATATCACTATGAGAAACGATTTCTTCACTCGTGAAGACGGAAGTAACCTCTTCTGCCGTCAGGGCATCGGAATATACGGCTACGTTCTTAATAGCTCCGCTGAAATAGTTTTCATCGTCGCAACCGAGCGAGAAGGTTCTTGTTCTGCTCTGCACAGCCACAATGTCCCAGTTATAAACGTACGGATAGCTTGTCACAGTGTCAACAAGCGCGCCGTCGGCATAAAGCTTATATACGCTCTTACCGTCAACGATCTCGTTTACAGCAACAAGATGAACCTCTCCCATATTGCTTATGTTATAATTGAACGTTATGTTACTGCTCTTTGATACATATTCGTAACGCTGAAGTCCGTCAAATTTATAAGCAAAATTAAGCGAAGGATTACCCTCAGCCGTTATCTCAAACGCGATACGGGTCGTAGCAGTCCTCGACTTGGCATTGCTTATTATCGGCGAAACTGTATCAGTCCCTCCGTCAAAGCGAACGGTAGCCGCAAACGTTCTCGGTATTTCCGTATACGGCTTCAATACCATAAGCGGGTTTGCTACGTCTGCCGCTGTGAACTCTCTGCCGTCGTTCGTTTCCTCTGCGCCAGCCTTAAAGGCGAACACGGGGAAAAGCGAGATCGCGCACAGTATGAGACAAAGAGCTGCCGCTAAAATTTTCTTTACTCTCATCATTTTTGCGTTTTCCATAAGTTTTCTCCTTTTTAATGTATTCTTATATATAAACGGCTTTTTGCCGATTGTTTTTCACTACGGAAGGCTCCTGACGCGAGCTTTTCTAGGGCTACACCCTAGAAAACAGCGTACGCTGTTTTCGTTGATATCGGCGTGGGTGATTAAGTTTTTCTTGGGCAAAATGCATAATCACGGTCCTTCATCTTCATTTTAACATAAACATATTGACTTTTTATTTCAAATTCTGTACAATTATAGTTAAATACTGCTATTTTAGGAGAAGAAATATGCCAGAGGTACAAAAGGAAAATTTCAGCAACGACACCCGCGTGCGTTCCACCGTAAAAAACAAAAGACTGTTAGTTGCCGTACATATACATCAATTTGCGGAATTGGCGTATATTATGGAGGGAGAAGTAGAGGTTAAGCACAATAAAATCAAAGAAGTTGCAAAAGCGGGAGACGTCATCGCTGTTTTGCCTTACCGTGAGCACGGATACTACGTCGAACAAAACAAGAAGGTAAAATATTGGATGGCACTCTTTTCTGAGAACTTAATTTCGGATATTATATACCACGAAAGCACCTCGCTTGATTATAATAACCTGGTATTCACGCCTTCTCCCGAGCTGAAGGCGCTGATAGAAGCGAAAATGTTCGATACGAATGATAAAATCATCGAGCCAGATTTTGAAAGGACTTTGTCCCTAAAGTCGTTGATATACACAATCTTTTCAGAAGCTCTTAAGCATAGTCCGTCCAAGAAGGAAGCCGACACGCAAAATCAAACGGTTTCCTCCGACCCTGTGACTAAAACGATAAGCTATCTCAGAGCTAACTTCACGGGCGACGTATCGATAGAAGACTGTGCAAAAAGTATAGGCTATAGCTCAAGCCACATATCTCACTGCTTGAAGAAGGCCTTTAATATGTCATTTTTACAGTTGCGCAACGATATACGCGTAAACTACGCCAAGCACCTGCTTCGCTTCAGCCGTATGAGCCCCAACGAAATAGGCTTCGAGTGCGGCTTCAACTCCGAAGAAACCTTCAAAAGAGTTTTTAAGCAGCTCACAAAGCTAACCCCACAGCAATTCAGAAAAAACCGTGTAAGAAAAAAGTAAGAAAAATAACGAGGCTATCTCAACCGTTTGAGATAGCCTCGTCGTAAATAATTAATATGTTAAGTTTGCCCATCACTTCGCCATTAGGCGAATATACCTATTTTGGCTTTTTAGACACACTGCTTATAAGGGCTATCACCCTATCGCGCTTACCGAGCTTTTCGTAGACCGTAATAAGCGCGCTTGCCGTTTCGCCCGCCTTATCGGTCTGTCCGCCTTGCCTTAAGCGGTAGGCGGTCTCAAGCGCATTCTGAGCCTCTTGGTATTTACCGTGCTCATAATATATGCAACCGAGATTGTGAAGCGTCTGCGACGTGTAGGGATGCCCTCTGCCAAGCTCACCGAGGCAAAGCTCGTGTGCCCTCTGACAAAGCTCAATTGCTTTTTTATACATTCCGCGCCCCGCGTATCTGTCCGCGAGATTGCCGAGGGCTATGATCGTATCGGGGTGCTTCTCACCCAGCGCCTCAAGGCATAGCTTGTATGCCTTTTCGGATGCAATCAATGCCTCCTTGTGGCGCTTCAGGTTAGCATATGTGGTGGCAAGATTATCAAGCGTCCTTATCGTGTCGGGGTGCTTTTCGCCAAGTGTCCTTGCGCTTAATCTATATGCCTTTTCAACAAAGCTTAGAGCATCAGCGTATTTTCCGAGCGAAAGATAACAGACAGCGATATTGCTGAGCGCCGACTGCGTGTTGGGATGAAGCTCGCCAAGTGACTTGAGGTCAAGCTCATATACCGACTTGAAAATTTCAAGAGCCTTGCTATAATTGCCGAGGGTGTGATAGGAAAGCGCAACGTTGTTAAGCGCGGTGAGTGTATATTCGTGATCCTCACCGAGAGCCTTGAGACCTATTGAGTAGGCGCTCTGAAAGGTCTTGAGAGCGGCATTCGGCTTTCCCGAATTGCTATAAGACATCGCGAGGTTGTTAAGGGCGCACACCGTATGTGGATGATCCTCACCAAGCGTATCGAGTGACTGCTCGTAGGCGGTCTTATTCAGCTCAAGTGCCTTATCGTGCTTTCCAAGCTCACCGTATATATTCGCCATATTTCCAAGGGCGGCAAGCGTGTATTCGTGATCGTCCCCCAGGGATGTACGGCACAGGGGATAAATCCTCTCAAGAATTTCAAGCGCTCGGGTGAATTCACCGAGCGTATGGTAGATAAACGCAAGAATACTGAAGGCATAAAGTGTATCGCCGTTGCCGTCACCGAGGGTGGCACTGCAATGCTCTGAGTATTTTTCGCACCAATACGCGGCCTGTCTGTAATCGGGCGCGACACCTGTACCGTTGTAGTACATACAGTAAAGAGCTTCCATTGCCGCGGGCAACCCCGCCTCTGCCGATGAGGTGATGAGAGACAGAGCGCGCTCACGGTCAACCTCGACGTCAATTCCGTCTCGGTAGGCAAGACCTATGAGGAAATTATGCTCGGGATCACAGTCGTTTTCATCCCTTGCAATATTGATAAGCGCCATAGCGAGCCTCTCGTTAAAGGCCGCCTCGTCGTGGGTGTCGGCACAGGCGGGAACGGCAGGAAATTTCAGCCCTAAAAGCTCCTCATCCGTGTCCACCATTTTCGCGGGAAGTATATCAATACCTGCTTCCTTTGCAATAGGATATTCGGTACGCATTACAAAGTTTGGTTTACCTTTTGGCTCTTCAAGCAGATTTGGCGTGACCAGAAGCGTAAAGAGCTTACTGCTATTTATTGCACGCTCAATATTCTCTTTGAAGCTCTCGCCAGGGATGAGAAATTCATCGTACCATATCGCGATATCCCTGTACTCGGGCTTACTGTGAATGAGCCTCATAAGCTCGTTTGCATACTGCCTGTCTACCTTTCGGTAGCTTAAAAATATGTAGGCATCAAATGCCGCGCGCACTCTCATTGCAAGCTCGTCACTGACCAGCACCGACTCAAGATGCTTCTTCAGCTTTTCACTGTACGGTATCTCGGTGCCGTCACTGCTTTCGGGGCAAAGATACTGAAGCTCACCAAACTTATCAGGCAGGGAATAATATGCGTCAAGCCCCGCCTTCATCATTATAGGAAGGATTGAAATTCCCTTTTCTCTAGCATACCTTAAGTCGGTATCCAAGGCTCGGCAGGGCTCAAGCAGGAGCTTAAGCGTTACGGGTATAACGAAAAGGTTCATGCTCGCAAGGTCGGTGTTGAGGTTTACCTCATCGTAAGGAGCGTTCATATCCTCGGTATAGTAAACGGCACAGCTATGTGAGGCGAAAATATCCTCGCATATTCTGTCGAGCATACCTATATCGTCAGGGTGAGACGTAAAGTATACTCGGCTCCTGCCCTTCGGGCTTGAATTGCCCCTTGTCCTATATAAAAATTCTGCCATAACAGCTCCTTTAGCTTCTTAATACTTGTCTTGCTATATTTTATCAGATTATAAGCCCGCGGTCAAGACCGTAAACCCATTTTCCGCAAATACGCTACGATTACCGCATCGCACGTCATCTCACCCTACAATGAAGGTGCCCCCGATTGGCACTGACAAAAATCCCTACCGAGACAACCTCGGTAGGGTAAGGAAAAGCAAAACGAGGTTATCTCAAACGGTTGAGATAGCCTCGTGTTTTTTGCTGAAGCGGAAGAGCATAAGCTATATTACTCAAAACCAAGCTACGACAGGGCAGACAAGCCCATTATTCAGCTTTCCTCAACCGAAAGAATATCGCCTATTGGGATAGTAACGCCTGTGTCGGTGCTGACGGTGGCGTCAAGAGCATTTATTTCCCGAACGCGACAGATAAGCGTGACGTATTTTCCGCCTGCCTTTTTCGCATCCCTGACAAAGTAGGTTATGAGTACGGGCAAGCCCTCACCGAGCGCCGTACGAAGCGCCATATCGATGCACTCTATTTCATACTCGTCAAGCTCTATTTTTCTCTCGGTCGTGCGCGACTGCTCGGCAATCACCTCTCCGAAGCCCGTAAGGGCGGCGAAGGGGGCAAACTGGCAGGCGCGCTCATCGGGCGTCATCCTGCGCCTATTCCCCTGATTTCTTTTTGACTTATTTCGTATTTCCCTATATTTATCAAATTCGTTTTCCATTGTATATTCGCTTATTTTGCAATTTATTATTTACATAATTCTGAAATTTAAAGAAATTTTCGCTACGCCTTGTGTCCGCCTATCTGTGTATTTCTCTCTATCATAGTGGCACCGTTTTCAAGACTTGTTCCGCGTATCAGCGCATTCTTCCCGAACCTTTTTCGTATGTCCGATTGCGCCCTCATAATTTTACTCTCGCGAAGCCTCCTTCCGCTGTCGGCACTTATCTCCTCATCAAATAGGCTTATCTGCTCGCACTCTCCCCTACCGCTTCCTACGCATACATTTGAAGCACAAAGTATTATTCTGCGCACGGCGAGCCTTGCATCCGCCTCGCGACAGAAGATTGACAGCGCGGCATCGGTAATTGCCTCAAGCGAGCTTGTATGCTCATAAAGCCCCTGCGAGCCGTGCGCGTGTCTTGGCACCCCTCTGCCGTAAAAATCGTAATCTATATCCTCGGCACCTACATCGCCTGCCGAGCTGATGTCGTAGCCCACGGTAAGGGTGATTTGGTTTGTCACAAGCCCCTTTTCAAGCAAATCAAGCGAGAGTGCCTCGCACATCTCCCTCAGTATCATCCTGGCCTCCCCGTTTTCGTACGGACGGCTCAGCACCTGTCCCGTGCTGACGCTCGAGGACAGCGGGCGGTACGCCTTGATATTCTCCATAGTACAGCTCTCATAGCCCCACGCGTGGTCGATCAGAAGCTCGGCGTTAACTCCGAAGAGCTTATAGAGCAGATCCTCGTTTTTTTCCGACATAAGCGCTATATCGCCCATAGTTCGCATTCCGTGAGAGACAAGACGCCTCTCGTAGCCCCTGCCTACCCGCCAGAAATCTGTAAGCGGTGTATGCGACCACAGAAGATTGCGGTAGCTCATAACGTCAAGCTCGGCAATTCTGACACCGTCCCTGTCGGCCTTTAGCTTTTTCGCCACTATATCCATAGCCACCTTGGCAAGATAGAGATTGGTTCCTATACCCACCGTGGCGGTAATTCCCGTGCGGGACAGCACATCCCTTACCACCCTCATCATAAGCTCGCGAGGGGTGAGCTTATAGAGCGAAAGATAGGCTGTAATATCAATAAAGACCTCGTCTATTGAATAAACGTGGATATCCTCGGGGGCGAAATAGCGAAGATAGGTAGCATATATCCGTCGGCTGTACTCAATATAGAGCGCCATTCTTGGGGGCGCTATGATATAGTCTATCTCATAGCCTGCATCGGCGCGAAGCAATTTATCGTCAAAGCTGGCTCCCTTAAAGCGCCTCCCAGGTGCCGACCATCGCCTCAGGGAATTCGCGTAGGCGACGCTGCTTATAACCTCAAAGAGCCTCGGGCGCGATGCTACTCCGTAGGATTTCAGGCTAGGGCTTACCGCAAGACATATGGTCTTTTCGGTGCGCGTCTGGTCGGCAACAACAAGATTTGTAGAAAGAGGATCAAGCCCGCGCTCTACACACTCAACCGATGCGTAGAAGGATTTTAAATCCACCGCGGCATATATTCTTTCCTTCATACACATCCCCCCACTTTTACTCTTACGGCGACCTAAAGCTCATATCGCACTTAGGTGAAATAATTATAGCATTACTTTAGTCACCTGTCAAGTGATTTTTAGTTATTTTTTCACCTGTCGCGTAACTTTTTCACAATTTCTGCTACTTAACAATGCTCGGCTGTCAAAAAACCGCCTGCTTTTTTATATATTATGACAAGTTTATTTTAAAATTATTTAAAAACTCGCGCACCCGCGCTTGAGTTTTTTCCCTCGCGATGGTATACTTAAAATTAATATTCTATTATGCGTGCGAGGTATGTTGCCATTAAGCTACCGTGGCACGGGAAAGACAGAAGTTGAGGCATACGCCTCGGGTATTTTGATGAAGAAAAAGCTTATTATCATAGGTGCGGGCGGACACGGCAGAGTTGTCAGAGATATCGCCAGAAGCAACGGCTACAGACGGATATTTTTTCTTGACGATGAGAGAAAGGACGGCATTGAAACGCTCGGCGCCATTTCGGATTTTACGAGGTATCTTAATACCCACGTCTTTTTCGTCGCGATAGGCGATAGCCGTGCAAGAGCGCGCATCACCGAGAGCCTCGTCAAGGCTGGCGGTAGAATAGTAACTCTCATTCATCCGAGCGCTACCGTGTCAGAGGATGCCAAGATCGGCATCGGAACGGTTGTGATGGCGGGAGCTGTGATCGGCTCGGGAAGCACCATAGGTGACAGCGCTATAATCAACACGAACAGCGCGGTGGATCACGACTGCGTCATACGCGATTTCTCTCACGTGTCGGTGGGGGCATCCCTCGGCGGATGCGTCACGCTTGAGCCTCACGTATGGGTAGGCGCGGGCGCAACGCTCATAAATAACGTCGACGTGTGCGAGGGCTGTCTTATCGGCGCGGGCGCGGTAGTTGTAAGAGACATAAGCGAAAGAGGCACCTACGTCGGTGTACCCGCAAGGCTTATGCGACTTCCCGACGGAACAAGAATAAACTGAAGCAGTAGGATTTTATGACAAGGAAAAAGATACTTATCGTCGCGCACTTCTGCGACTGTCCGCCCGAGGACACTAACAATCGCTTTAATTACATAGCAGAGGGGCTTGCGTCGAAGCACGAGGTTGAGCTTATCACCTCCTCCTTCTCACACAGGGATAAGACCAGCCGTGCAACACCGACCGACGAGCTTCCGTATAAAATAACGCTTATAGACGAGCCGCCGTACAGAAAGAACGTTTCATTGCGCCGTCTTTTCCATAGCCACAGAAGCATGGCGAGGTCGCTTCGCAAATACCTGGCCTCTCACCTGACGCCCGACGTTATTTACTGCGCGGTTCCATCGCTTGACGTGGCGGCGGTCTGCGCGAAATTCGCAAAGGCACGCGGTGTGCCGTTTTACCTTGACGTTCAGGACCTGTGGCCCGAGGCCTTCTCGCTTGCGATAAGAATACCCCTATTATCAAAGCTGTTCTTCCTGCCGATGAAAAGGCGGGCAAACCTCATATACAGAAGCGCAAAGCACATATTCTCGGTATCCGATACCTACGCCAAGCGCGCCTCAAGCGTGAGCGACGCGCCCTCGTCAACGGTATATCTCGGCACCGAAATCAGCCGATTTGACAAATGCGCCGCATCTACCGAACGAATTACAAAGGACGAAGATGAGCTTCTTCTCGTATATCTCGGCACAGTGGGCGCGAGCTACGATCTTTCTCTCACCGTCCACGCGCTCCACGTGCTTGGCAACAGGGCGCCAACGCTCGTAATACTCGGCAACGGCCCCGAGCTTGACTCGGTGGTAAGGCTTGCAAACCGTCTCGGCGTGAGGCTGAGGCTCCCAGGTAAGCTTCCCTACCCCGAGATGTGCGCGGTGCTGTGCGGATGCGATATCGCGATAAACCCAATTAAGAAGAACGCGCCTCAGAGCATTATAAACAAGCACGCCGATTACGCGGCGGCGGGGCTTCCCGTAATCAGCACGCAAAACTGTCAGGAATACTCGCAACTGCTTATGGAATACGGCGCGGGCATCAGCGTTGCCGAGGGTAACGTGCTTACCCTTGCCGAGGCAATAGATAAGCTTACCTCTGACGAAGCGCTTCGCGAGGAAATGGGACGCGCCAGCAGACGGCTTGCCGAGGAGCGCTTTGACAGGCGCGTGGCATACGCCGAAATTTTCAACTGTCTTATGAACTGATTTAAACCGCCCAATTCAAAACAGCAAAAAACGAAAGGAGGCACACCGTGAAGAATATAAAATCAAGATGGCTGCTCACGGCAGGCATCGTCTCTCTGGCCATAATTACCTACACCTACGGTAAATCAATGACCTTGATTTACGGTGGCTTTGAGCTTATAATCGCCGCGGTCTGCTATGCTGCAGTATTTTCTAATATCAAAAGGCTTGACAATATCACATCAAGGCTTATTCTGATAGTCACCTGTATGTCGCTTATTAACGGTGCATTCTCGGGGGATCTCAAGAGCGTTTTGCTTATGAGTATACCTATGGTTATGATCCTTTCCGTATCCGTTATCCCCATGAGCATTGACGATGACGGTCGGGACTTTATGTGGGCTTATTTCATAGGCACGGCGGTAGCGGGCGCCTGCAAGCTTTTCGATCTTTTTGACAGCTTCAATCCCAACACCATGGGCTTCTTCTATTTCATGGTACTGACGCTTGGCTTCACCTGGTTCAGAGCGACGAGATACAAGCTGTTTGCTTTTATTACGCTAATACCCGGGGCTGTGCTTTGTCTGTTTTCGGGCTCACGAAACGTAGCGGTAATGATTATCGTTGCCTTTATTCTCGTGCTTATACCCAAGCTTTTGTACAGGACAAAGTCCTTCTATCGCATAATTTACGGTCTGGTTCTGCTCTATACCGTATTCGCGCCGTTTATTATAGTGAACGCGCTTAACAACGCCTCCTTCTACAGGATAATAGAGGCGTATACCTCTACCTTCTCAAACAAGGCGTGGTCGCTTATCACAAGGGCCGAGTTCTTCCATATAATCGAGGCTAAAATAGCAGCTCTTTCGCCCTATCATCTTATGTTCGGCACGGGTATACTTCAGGGACACAGCCACAATCTTTTCTATCAGTCTCTGCTCGTATACGGCGCGGTGGGCGCGATATTCGTATATCTTCTGCTTATACGTGTTTTTGAGATGGCAGGCAGGCTTATACGCGAGCGCGGTGACAACGTCGCCCTCGGTCTTGCAATAGCCCTTGCCTCGATACTCCTGCTCAACGGCGCCGACCTGTTTATTTTCGCTACGGAATCCTACCCCGTTTTGCCTCAGATGATAATTGGTATAATCATTTACAGATACAAAAAGGCATTTTGCGAGGACACTGACGAAATAAAGCTTGCCGATGTCAAGGAAAGCCCGACGGAGGCTGAGGTATGAGGCTTTTCACGAGAATAGGTATACGCACAAGGGTGCTATTCTCGCTTTTAAGAGTTCCCTTCGGCGCTCGCGCGAAAATACTCACACCGAGCGAAACCGCCGACAGAATAACCGAGGGAAAATCCCTCATACGCATAGGTGACGGTGAGATGCGTCTTATGCGAGGCTTATCTCTCGGCTTTGAGGTGCCGAGTGACGGGCTTGTGTCAGAGCTTAAAGAGGTCAGGGACATTTTTTCGCGTATGGGTGACGGTTGTCCGTATCTTCTTTGCGTGCCGAGAAAATTTATGAACGCCTCAGCCCTCTCTCTTATGAAAAAAAGACACTACGTGTCCTCGTGGGCAGAGGCGCGATTTTACTTTAAGCGACAATTCTCAAGCTCTGTCACCTATGGGGATGCCTTTATATTCAGTAAGGACTACCCTGCCGAGTGCGATAGAATTCTCACCTATCTTGGACAGCGCCCCGTAATATTCGTGCATAACAGCAGAGAGTGCTTTGAGCGCTTTAAGGAAGCGCACGGCGGTGCGGTGCATTACCTTCCCTGCCCCGATACTCTTGCCTACGAAAAAATAGACGAATTAGAGAGCGCGGTTTATTCTATAGCGCAAGACAACGGCTACGGGCCTGGGGACGTGCGTCTCGTTATTTCGGCAGGTCCTTGCGCAAAGCCTCTCGTAATGAGGACGAGCAAGAGAGGCTATCAGGCAATAGATACGGGGCACCTTTTCGACAGGCCTCTGGAGGATATGAAATGACCGAAAAAATCAGCGTTATAGTCCCCGTATACAATTCGGAAAAAACGCTCGCGGACACCTGCCGTGCAATACTTAACTCAAGCTATGAGAATATTGAGCTTATACTCGTTGACGACGGCTCGTCTGACACGAGCGCCTCGGTTATGGAAGCCGTGGCCAAAGCGGACAGCCGAGTTATTACCGTAAGCAAGAAAAACGGCGGACCGTCATCGGCAAGGAATGAGGGAATACGGAAAGCAAGCGGTAAATATCTCGCATTTTGCGATGCAGACGATATTCCCGACAGGGATATGTACGCAAGGCTTTATGAGAGGCTACTCAGAGACGGCGCAGACCTTGCGCTTTGCGATATTTACAGCGAGCGAAACGCCTCCCCTCTCGGATTTCCGTGGCAGGGGTACAGGCTGTTTTCGGGGGATGAGGTAAGAGAGCTTATCGCCCTTATGATAGGAAACGAAGATGACGGCTCTACTGACACGCCCGTATGGGGCAGTGTATGCCGAGGTTTGTACCGCACCGATTTTGTAAGGGACAATCAGGTTCTCTTCCCCGAGGATATAGATTTTGCCGAGGACCTCGTCTTTTCGGTGAGGTATCTTAAGTGCGCAGGGTGCGTTTCGGTAATAGACGAGGCGCTGTATACCTACCGCGACCGTGACGGCTCAATTATGAATTCCTATTTTTCATACAAGCCGAATATGCTTGATGAGCGCATAAGGCTGGTAAATCATCTGAGCAGTGTGATAATAGGGCTTGAAAATTACGATGACCTGAAGGCGCGTCTTTTCGTCAGCGCGAGATGCTACTATCACGAATGCGTGGGAAATGCCGTAAGAGAGTATGACAGGCGCGGTAAGCGTGAGTGCCTGGATGAGCTTTCAAAAATTCTTCGCTCACCCGATGTTAGGTGCGTGTTTACACACCTACACCGCCCGCGAGGCAGGCGGCGCATTGTTTATTTTCTGATAAGGCACAGGCTCGGTAGGATACTTTATTTTTATTATAAAAGACGGTTTGCAGGATTAAAAAAGAAAAAGGATTAGGTTAAATGAAAGGGGGTGCCCCTGATGGAAAGAGAAAGAAGCGCAGGCTACGATATAATTCGCATACTGTCGATTTTTTCGGTGGTTATGATACATACGCTCGTGCCGTATCTTGGGAATACCGAGATAAAAAGCGCGGGATATGTCCCAGCTATGCTTATCTCTTCTCTTTGCCTTATCGGTGCGCCTCTTTTCTTTATGCTATCGGGCGCGTTTTTGCTTGACACCTCCTCTTCTGTCGGTATCGGAGCGCGCTACTTCAAAAGGATTACAAAACAGCTCGTGCCATTTTTGATTTGGAGCGTGATATATGTAATCGCAAGGATAGCTATGGGCAAGCTCGCCCTCTCGGCTGAGGCGTTTACATCCCTGCTTTATCGGCCTGCGTACGATCAGTTCTGGTTTATGTATGTGCTTCTATTGCTGTATCTGCTTTTGCCCCTGCTTCAGGCGATGCTTTTGAGGCTTAACAAAAGAGGTGTGGAAATTCTGCTTTTGATATGCTGGCTTCTTACTACCGTAATCCCGCTTATAAGCTGGCTTGCGGGGGGGCATCTTAAGGCTCGTCCGTTTGTGGATATTATCTCGTTTTTCCTCTATACGGGATATTTTATTCTCGGCTATTATCTGAAAAAATACAGAAGCGATACACCGTCATCCGTGGCAGTAGCGCTTATCTGTGTCGGGGCGGTGCTGACGCTCGTGTCGGCTCTTGCGGAATGGCTTGCCGTAGCGGATTTTCACGGCATACTCTTCCGCGACTATTCCCTTCCCTCGCTGCCCTTGCTTACAGGCGGTGTATTTATTCTGCTTGGGAAAATAAAGAGTGTAAAATCCGAGCGCGCGATGTCGGTCATTTCGCACCTCGGTGTGCTTACTGTCGGTGTGTTTTATATTCATATGCTGGTGCTGAAGGGGATTTCTCTTGTGGTAGGTGATGGCTCTGACAGTCTGCTTTTCGCAATTATCATCTGTATTCTTGTGACTGTGCTTTCCTATCTTTTATCCTTTGTCATTTCACTTATCCCCGTAGCTAAAACGCTTCTTCTCGGCATCGGGACGAAAAAGCGCGAGGGGAAAAGACAATGAGAATTTTACATATAGGTCTTTCCTCGGTCAGAGGCGGAATTGAAAGCTTTACACAGTCGCAGGCAAGTGCGCTTTACGGCAAGGGCGTGGTATTTGACTATGCCGATATATACGGTGGGGGCATCTGCATTTCAACACCCGAAAGCCGTGTATTTACTCTGCCGAATTACAAGCGCCATCCGAAAAGAGCTTTGCGTGAGCTTACGGCTCTTATGTCGGGCAACAGCTACGACTGCGTACATATACACCTCGCTTCCGAGGCAAACGCCCTTCCGCTTCGTGCGGCAAGGGCGGCGGGGATATGCCCTGTGCTTCACCTGCATTTTTCCAGCTATAACGGTCTCTTAAGACGGATAGCGCATATGCTTTTCGGGGGCATATTCAATACTACCCTTGCGTACCGCGTATGCCCTACTCACGCATCGGGAAAATGGTTTTTCAAGGGGAATGACTTTACCGTGCTGAAAAGCCCTATTCCCACCGAGCGCTTTCGCTTTGATGCCGAGGTGCGCCGTGGCGTAAGGGCGGAGCTTGGCATTTCCGACGAATGCATTCTTATAGGCTTCATCGGCAGGCTTGAGAGGGTTAAAAATCCCCTTTTCGCCCTTGAGGTACTGAAGGCACTGACGGAAAAATATTCAGGGCAGGAGGTACGGCTTCTTATGATAGGCGACGGCTCGCTCTCGGACAGGCTTGATGAGCGAGCGAGGGCACTCGGGCTTGACAAGTATATCACCCGTATTCCCTATACCGAGCGTGTTAACGAATACCTTTTTGCTATGGATACTCTTATTATGCCCAGCAAAAGTGAGGGCCTCAGCCTTGTGGCGGTCGAGGCTCAGTGCGCGGGTGTGCCCGTAATGCTTACCGATACCGTACCGTGTGAAAACAAAATACTTGAAAATAGTGTCATATTGCCCGCCTCGGCAGAAGAGTTTGCGGATGCTGTTATTAAGTGTGACACCACCCTTTCCGAGAGGGTGCAGGCATATGAAATATTTAAGGGCTCGCAGTATGATATAAAGGCCTCGTCGGATATACTTTTATCCATTTACGATGGGCTCTGTCGGGGGGGTAGAAAATGAAAATAACTCATCTTATATCCACGATGCACAGAGACTGCGCCGACTTCATTTCGGATATGAGGCTCTCTTGCGATGCGACGGTTGTAAATCAGTGCGACACCGAGGGCTACAGCGAAGAGCACATCGGGAAATCGCTTGTAAAAATGTACTCAACAAAAGAGCGCGGACTTTCCCTATCGCGTAATATGCTTCTTGATAAAACGGTGGGTGATATTGCTATCCTTTCGGATGACGATATCGTATATCTTGACGGATACGAAGAAAAGCTTGCCGAGGCTTATAAGAGCTATCCCAATGCCGATATTATAGTGTTTAGCTTTACCGAGAAGGCGGGCGAATGCACAAGACGGCAGTTCAAAAGACCGAGGTGGCTCGGGCGCCATCATATAAGCAAAATCGCATCGGTTGAGATTTCCTTCAGGGTAGCGTCGGTAAGGTCAGCGGGACTTCGCTTTGACACACTTCTCGGTCTCGGCGCACCCTTTGGAAGCGCTGAGGAAAACGCCTTTTTATCGGATGCCCTTTCGGCGGGGCTTAAAATCCTCTACCTTCCTATGACGCTTTGCTATCTTCCGCCCGACGAGACACGGCAGAAGTGGCAAGACGGATTTGACGGGGATTATTTCTTTAAAAAGGGCGGATGCTTTTACAGAATATACGGAAAGAGCTATCTTCTCTATTCTCTGGCATTTATTTTATCAAAGAAGAGCTCGCTTTTTCGTAATGTCAAAATCTTCTCTGCGCTAAAGAATATGAGGCGCGGAAAAAAAAGCTACAAGGAGTTATCTGGTAATGCTTCTTACGGTTATAACACCGACCTATAACAGGGCCTATCTTCTTAAGAGACTGTATAGCTCGCTTCTTGCTCAGACCGAGCGTGATTTTGAATGGGTGGTTATAGATGACGGAAGTGACGATTTCACCGAGATGCTTATCGGCGGCTTTATAGGCGAGGGAAAAATCCCTGTAATATATAAAAAAATCGGGCATTCGGGTAAGCCTCAGGCACACAACGAGGGTGTCGCGCTTGCTCGAGGGACGCTTTCGGTATGCGTGGATTCCGACGATTTTCTGACCGAGGATGCCGTAGCGCATATAAGGCGCGCGTGGGAAGCGTGCGAGCCTCACAATATCGGTCTTATCGCGCCGAGAATTGATACTGAGGGAAACCGACTTTGCTCACCTCTTTGTGACGGTGAGAGCGTGACCTTTGATACGCTCTATAATTCGCGTGGCTTCTCGGGCGACACGGCGCTTATCTTCAAGACCGACATTTTGCGTGAAAATCCCTTTCCTCGCTTTGATAACGAGAGCTTTATTCCCGAGGATGCGCTTTACTTTACACTTGATAAATACGGCGCGATGCGCGTTACGGACACGCCTATATACATCACCGAATATCTTGACGACGGTCTTTCCAGAGGCTATCTCGCTCTGCTTCGCAAAAATCCTATGGGTACGGCATATTCCTACTATGTCAAGGCGATGCGCTCGGGCGGTTTTTTTAAGAGAATAAAATATGCTACGGTCTCAGAGAGCTATCTTAAGCTTTCGGGAAGGGTGGCTGAATACGAAAGAAAATATCCGCTTTGGCTGATTGCCCCCGCAAAACTTATGCGCCCTCTTTATATGATGAAAAAAGGACTTAAATAATGATACCGAGGATTATTCACTACTGCTGGTTTGGAAAAGGACCGCTTCCCGAGCTTGCAAGCGACTGTATTGCTTCGTGGCGAAGGCTTTGCCCCGATTATGAAATACGGCTCTGGTGCGAGGATAGCTTTGATATAAGCTCTAACCCATATGTAAAAGAGGCGTACGAGGCAAAGAAATACGCCTTCGTCACCGACTACGTAAGGCTCTACGCGCTCTATACCGTGGGCGGTGTTTATATGGACACCGACGTTGAGCTTCTTAAGCCTCTTGATGGGCTTTTATCTAACGAGGTCTTTTCGGGCTTTGAATCAAAAGATAAAATCCCCACCGCGGTGATGGGTGCCGTAGCGGGACACAAAACAGTAAAATATTTGCTTGACTATTACGAGGGCAGGCATTTTCTGCTTGCCGACGGTAGCCTTGATACTACCACCAATGTTGAAATAATTACGGATATGATGAGCTCTCGCGGACTTCGCGCTGACGGTGAGCTTCAGACGGTTGAGGGCTTTACTCTCTACCCTATGAATGTTCTTTGCCCCGACCTCAAAAGGCTTGACGACGGGAAATATATGAGGGACACAGTCGCGGTGCATCACTTTATGGGCTCGTGGAAGAGCGAGAGGCGCAAGGCGCGCGAGGCGAGGCTATCCTATAAATTTGCGGTGGGTGTCTACCGAGTAATGCGCAAGGTTTTCGGTGGAGGTGCCGATGCGCTGAAGCGCTTTATAAGCAAGCATTTCTTTAAGGACTAAAGACCTATGATACCAAGGATTATTCACTACTGCTGGTTTGGCAGAGGACCTATGCCAGCTCTTGCCGAGGACTGTATTGCCTCGTGGCGAAGGCTTTGCCCCGATTATGAAATAGTACAGTGGAACGAGGAAAATTTTGATATAAATCAAATCGTTTTCGTCAAAGAGGCATATGATGTGAAAATGTATGCCTTTGTGGCAGATTTTGTCAGACTGCACGCGCTTTACACTATGGGCGGTATTTATATGGATATTGATGTAGAGCTGAAAAAATCACCCGATGCGCTTCTTAATAACGAAGTATTTATCGGCTTCGAATCGAAGGACAAGCTCTCAAGCGCGGTTATAGGCGCCGTACCGCAAAGTGAAACAGTAAAAAAATTGCTTGATTATTACAAGGGGCGCCATTTTGTTCTTCCCGACGGAACAAGGGATACTACAACCAATGTCGAGATCATAACCGACATTATAGCAAAAATGGGACTTGTAGCTGACGATTCCTATCAAAAAGTGGGAAATATAGCCGTTTATCCGCACTTTGTGCTTTGTCCTGTTCTATCCAGAATCAGCGACGAGAGCTATATGAGAGATGCCGTTGCTATACACCATTTTATGGGCTCGTGGAAGAGCGAGCGTGCTAAAAAAAGAGAGAGCTCGCGAATTTTCAGAATACTGACCTATCCAATCAGGCTTTTATCAAGGCTTCTTACCGCGATTTTTGGCAAGCGGTGGACAAGGCTTAAAAACAGGCTCAGGGCAAAAATTTTCCGCGACTGAAATATAAAAAACAAGGGGGGCATAGGCTTGAAGATTGCAATTATATCCTACTACTATAAGCACAAGCGGGCTATGGCCTCGGTGAGGGCGGAAAAGCTTGCGAAGTATCTTTCGCGTGGGGGTGATGACATCACCGTATTTACCTCGCTACAGAGAGACACCTGGACCTGTGAATATAAGGAGCCCGTCCCCGACGAAGCAATTCGCGAGGTATATGCGCCCGAGATAAAAAGCTGGGGGCGGACAAGGGCATTTCTTGACAAAAGACGCGCTCGCGGTCTTACCCGCATGGCAGACGGTGCTGATGACACCCCCACAAGCAAGGCGCCTCTTTGCAAGGGACGAGCGTCAATCGCAAAAAGGATAAAGAACTATATAAGGTGGCGCTTTTATTTCCTACTTTCAAGGCACGAGGACAGATGCCTCTTTAAGGGACTTGTCAAGGAATACAAAAGGCAGGGCAGGCCTCGCTTTGATACCGCGATTGCCACCTACCCGTCATACGGCGCTGTGCTTTTTGGAATGTGGCTGAAGGGGCACGGATATACAAAACGGCTGGCGCTTGATTTAAGAGATCCTATCGTAAATCCCGCGGTAAGGCAAAGAAAAAGCGAGATACGCTATGATAGAAAATGCCAGAGGCGGGCGCTCAAGCATTCGGATTTTGCGGTATGCGTCTCATACGGTATTCTAGAGAGTATAAAAGAGGATGCCGACCGCCTCGGTCTTCCCTGCTCTGTGATTACGAACGGCTATGATCCCGACGATATTCCGAACGAGGGCTTTGATTATGAAACCCGCGCCTTCAATTTTCTCTATGTCGGCAGTATGTATCACGGAAAGCGCTCGGTTGATATGCTGGCATCGGGACTTCGTAAGCTCATAGACCGAGGGAAAATCAAAAAAACGGATATATGCGTTAACTACTGCGGTGGCGAGTATGAGGTCCTGCTATCACAGCTTGACAAATACTCACTCGGTGATATATCAAAAAATCACGGAAGCGTATCAAGAGAGACCTCTCTTGCAATGCAAAGGGGCGCTGACGCTCTTATCCTCATCACCTGGAATGAAAGCGGTGGGGGTACGGGCGTTATCCCAGGTAAGCTTTATGAATACATCTCGGTCGGTGTGCCAATCGTAGGCATAGTTCTCGGCGACCTTGCGGGAAGCGAGGTCAAGGCTATAATTGAGGACGGTAGGTTCGGTATAGTATGCGAGGAAGCCGAGCCTGACGGGGATGTTTTTGAGGCAGAGCTTCTCGCCCTAATTACCGAGGAAAAAACGGTTGATGCGAATAAAGAGAGGTATAGCTACGCAAGGCTCACCTCGGATTTTAAAAAATTTATTGATGAGGATTAGCGCCACATAAGGTGCTGACAAATGTGGATGATATGAGGACTTCAGACAGTAAAGGCAGAATAAGCTCTCAGGCGCTTATTCTTACTGTAACTAACTTAATAATATCCCTGATAGGTCTTCTGTCGTCTATGCTTCTCTCGCGCTACAGAACGCTTGACGAGTACGGAACCTACTCACAGGTAATAATGGTGACCGAGCTTGTATCTACAGTTCTTCTTATGGGACTTCCACAGACGGTGGGCTACTTTCTCTCACGCGCGGAAAATGAGGAAGAAAAAAAGCGTTTTTTTACGCTTTATTCTATTTTAAGCACGCTGGTTACCGCGGTTATAGGCATTTGCCTGTTTCTCGCGACACCTCTTATAGTCGCATATTTTAACAACCCCTATATAACCGCATTTTCCTATGTTTTTGCCGTCTATCCCTGGTCGAGTATTATGATAAACACCTTAAGCTCGGTGCTGGTCGTATACGGAAGGTCTGGTAAGCTTGCGTGCTTTACGCTCATTCACTCGCTGACAACGCTTCTTACGGTAATACTGACGGTAGCCCTTTCGGTGGAATTTGAGCGATATGTACTGATTTACATAATAACTACGGCGGTTTTTGCGGTGGTTGCATTCACCCTGTGCGCGCTTCGCGTCGGCGGATTTTCTCTCTCGGGGAAAATGGGAAGTCTGCTTCGCGAAGTATTCGCCTACGCAATTCCTCTGGGGCTTGCGTCAAGCGTCGGCTCGGTAAACATTCAGCTTGACAAGCTGTTTATCGGAACGATGTTTTCCACCGAGGAATATGCTCTGTATATGAACGCCTCGCGCGCACTTCCCATTACCGCGCTGGCGACCGCGCTTACCTCGGTGCTTTTACCGAAGCTTGTTGTTCTGCTTAAAAAAGAGAAAAACGAGGATGCGGTAACGCTTTGGGGTAGCAGTATAAAAATGTCCTATATCGTTCTGTGCGCGCTCGTTGGCGGTATCATCGTATTCGCACCCGATGCGATGTCGCTTCTCTATTCCGAAAAATACGTAACCGAGGCGTCGGTTGCGGTATTCAGGATATATGCGGTGACTATGCTGTTTTCGGTTACATATTTTGGCATCGTGCTGAACAGCAAGGGCAGGACCGACCTGATTTTCATCTCGGCACTTGCCTCGCTTCTCACAAACTGTGTAGGAAATTTCGTTTTCTATCACCTGCTTGGCTTTATAGGCCCTGCGGTGTCTACCCTTCTTGTGACGGCGCTTATCGCGCTTTTACAGCTTTTCGCGACGTCAAAAGTCACAGGGGTGAGGCTTTCGAAAATTTTCCCCTTTTGGGACCTTGCGCGCTACACGCTTGAGGTGGGCGCCGCCTGCGGTGTCTTGGCAATCGTAAAATATACCCTGCTAAAGGACGCCCAGGGCACCACTTCAATTTTGATTTCTCTCGCTATGGGGCTTGCTCTTTGCCTTGGCTATTGGCTCTTGAAAAAGCGAGCTTTAGCCGAAAGCTTCTCGCATCTTAACGAATTCAAAGAGGTTTCAGACGATGAAGAAAAAAAGAACTCTTAAGACTTATTTCCGCGCCGCGATAGGCTTTATCAAAAATCTTATCGCAAGACTTACGGGATTGATTTTCTACAAAAGAAAATATCTTCGCGGAAAGGAATTTGAAAGGTTTAAATACTCAAACGGCTGGCGCTATGTTATGCATAACTTCTTTATACAGAAGATTATAGGCTATCAGCGCCATATTCCCTATCCCGTATCCTTCAGAATGCAGGTTATGAACTGGGAAAATATACATTTTGATTTAGACGATATTTCAAATTTTCAAAAATGCGGCTCGTATTTTCAGGCGGCATCCGATGCGCATATTTATATAGGTAAGGGTACTAAAATAGGTCCCGGTGTCGGAATAATCACCGCAAACCATAATCCTAAAAACCTTGACGAGCATCTTCAGGGTAAGGATGTTGTGATAGGAAACAACTGCTGGATAGGTATGAACAGCGTGATACTTCCCGGCGTTGAGCTTGGTGAAAACACGGTTGTGGGCGCTGGCTCTGTTGTTACAAAATCCTTTAAGGATGGCTTTCTTGTAATCGCGGGAAACCCCGCCAGGGTGATAAAGACCCTTGACAGGAATGACGATGAGAATAAATAATTTTCGCAAAACGAGGTAATTATGGACATAGAAAGGCTACTGAAAGAGCTTACGGATGAGGAAAAGATAGCGCTTGTATCAGGGCGCAATTTCTTCTCTACAAACTCTGTTAAGCGACTTGATATACCCGCCCTTGATATGGCTGACGGCCCTCACGGGGTAAGAAAACAGCTTGGCGCATCCGATAACGGATGCTCTACGAGCGAGCCTGCGGTGTGCTTTCCTACGGCGGCAACCGTTGCGTGCAGCTGGGATGAGGGGCTTATTTACAAAATGGGGCGCGCTATGGCATCCGAGGCGAGGCACTACGGTGTAAGCGTGCTTTTGGGCCCTGGTGTCAATATCAAGCGCAATCCGCTTTGCGGAAGAAATTTTGAATATTATTCCGAGGACCCCTACCTTGCGGGTACGCTCGGCTCCGCAATTATAAAAGGAATACAGGACGGCGGGGTGAGCGCCTGCGTCAAGCACTTCGCTCTTAACAATTCCGAGAATTTCAGATTTATGGGCGACAGCATCGCGGATGAGCGCGCTATGCGTGACATCTACTTAAGGCCGTTTGAGATGGCAGTAAGAGATGCGGGCGTTGACTGCGTGATGTCGGCATACAACAAGGTCCTTGGCAGCTACTGCTCGGAAAACAAGGTCTTGCTTGATGATATTCTTCGCGGTGAGTGGGGCTTTGGCGGGGTGTGCATGACCGACTGGGGCGGTATCCACGACAGGCGCGACGCGCTTCTTTCTACTACCGACCTTGAGATGCCAGGTGACACAGCTCACTGCAGAGCAAGACTGTATGAAAGCCTAAGCGGTGACGGTGTAAGAGAGGCTTTGGATGCGAGCGTCAGGCGTATTTTAACTCTTATTGATAAGCACTCGGGAAAGCAACGCACAGAGTGCGACCTTGAGGGGGATGCGCGGCTTGCAGAGAGGATTGCCGAGTGTAGCGCTGTTCTTCTTAAAAACGACGGTGCTTTACCGCTTGACAGAGACAAGCCACTTACCGTCATTGGCGACCTATTCTGTGAGATGCGCTATCAGGGCTCGGGAAGCTCTATGATAAACGCAACCGAGGTAATATCACCGAAGCGTGCCTTTGATATGCTCGGTATTGATTACCGCTTTGCAAGAGGATATGATGAGGATGAGACCGAGGATGAGGATGCGCTTTTAGCCGAGGCGCTCTCGCTTGCAGAGACTGCCGAGAGTGTGCTTCTGTTCATAGGACTTACCGACTATTCCGAGAGTGAGGCGGGCGACCGCGAGCATATGCGTCTGCCCGATGGACAGCTGAAGCTCATTGACAGGCTTCAGGCGCTTGGTAAAAAAATAATAGCGGTAAGCTTTGGCGGCTCACCCTTTGAGGTGCCGTTTATAGACGGCTTATCGGCGCTTCTTCATATGTATCTTCCAGGGCAGTCGGGCGGTATGGCGGTAGCAAGGCTTATCTTCGGTGATGCCAACCCCTCGGGAAAGCTTTCCGAGACCTGGCCAAAGGATTATTCGTGCGTTCCGTTCCACGATAAATACTCTAAAATGCCAATAGAGGTTTACAAAGAAAGTGTATTTGTCGGGTATAGATATTATCTTGAACATAAGGATGATGTAAGATTTCCGTTTGGCTTTGGTATGTCTTATTCCAGATTTGAGTATTCCGAGCCTGAGGTTACCTGTGACGAAGGCAGATACACCGTAAGGGTAAAGGTCACCAACACGTCAGGGGTGGATGGCGAGGATGTGCCCCAGCTTTATGTTGCGTCACCTAATAAGCTTGTGTACGGACCGAAATACGAGCTTATTGCCTTTACTAAGGTCAAGGTTAAGGCAGGCGATTGCATTATAGCAGAGCTTTCGTTTGACCAAAGCGAGCTTGGATATTATGATATAAAGAAAAAACGCCGCGTAAGAGAAGGCGGCGAGTACACTCTTATGGTTGGCGCGAGTGCCTTTGATATAAGGCTGACACGCAAAATAGACATCCTCGGAGATACCGACGAATCCCCCTACTCGCCCAAGGTGATGACTGCATATCGCGATTTTTCAGGGGATAATATCACCGACGAG
This sequence comes from Clostridia bacterium, assembly GCA_017935065.1. Classification (GTDB taxonomy): domain Bacteria; phylum Bacillota; class Clostridia; order Oscillospirales; family CAG-272; genus UBA1740. The sequence continues at coordinate 22,017 of JAGBIF010000015.1, read as the reverse complement.
CTGTTCGAGGAAATGTCGGGCATAGCAGTCCCAGACGGTGCAGAGCCTCTTCCGCTTACTATGGAATCGCGCTTTTGCGACCTGAAGCGTACCTTCCTTGGAAGGATAATATATCGCACGGTAATGTATTTTATGTGCACAAGGCTTGAAAAGCAGGCAGAGCGCCTGCCCGAGGGCCCCGAGCGCGACAACCGACTTAAGGGTGCCAGATTTCTTCGGCGCATTATGGACTCAAATTCGATAGGAACGCTTTGCACCTGCTCATCGGGTACGCTTTCCTTGAATGTTGCCGAGGGAATTCTTAATATCGCAAACGGAAAAATATTCAGGGGCATCTGCCGTATGATGGGAGGACATAAGGCACCCCCGCTTCCCGATAAGGACTAGTGAGGCGCTTACTGCCTGTTAATAAAAGCAAAAACGCACTTATGATTGGCAAGGACTGCCCTATCATAAGTGCGTTATTAATAAGAGAAATTTAATCGGCGAGTGCTATTACCTCAACCTCGCAAAGAACACCCTTGGGAAGGTCCTTAACGGCAACACAGCTTCTTGCAGGCTTGCCTGTAAAGTATTTTGCGTAAACCTCGTTGAATGCGGCAAAATCCGCAATGTCGGCAAGAAAGCAGGTGGTCTTTATTGCCCTCTCGTAGGATGAGCCGCCCGCGGTAAGCACGGCACCGAGATTTTTCATAACCTGCTCACTCTGCGCGGTAATACCGACCGCCTCAACATTTCCTGTCGCGGGGTTGATCGGGATCTGTCCTGACGTGTAGAGAATATTACCTACCTTGACAGCCTGCGAGTAAGGACCGATAGCGGCAGGCGCATCGTTCGTTGAAATCTTAATTAAATCCATTTTCAGTCTCCTATCAGAAATTCTCGGGGTAAACACCCTTTGCCTTGAGCGCCTTGAATGCCTCAACCACCGCTACCTTATCCTCTTTATAGGTAACGCCGTACCACTTGTCGGAATTGTCAAGCACGCGGACGTCCGCCTTGCCCTCTGCGATAAGCTCGGAAACGACCGTGGGAAGGAAGAACTCGCACTTAAGAGGGTTCTTGTCAAGATTGTCGCTCAAGAACTTGGCAAAACGCGCGTTTGCCTCTGTGAGATACTCGGGGGTAAAGCCCCAAAGGTTCATAGAAACGAGAGTTTCGGGATCAAGCTCGGTATCAACACCGTCCTCGGTAAAGAAAATCTTACCGTCCTGAGTACCGATTTTAGTGCGCTCAACTATCTCGGTGAGAAGTCCGTTTTCGTCAGCGACACATACTCCGCGCGATACGGTTCCCTGCTCGGTTACGGTGTTCTTGATCTTGTAGCCTACCATAGAGAAGTGGCTCTTGCCGTCAAACTCGGTATTCTTAAGGAATTCGTAAATCTTGATAAACGCGTTTGCGCCGTAGTAATCGTCGGCATTGATAACCGCAAAGGGGCCCTCTACCGTGCCAAGACAGCAGGCGAGCGCGTGCGCGGTACCCCAGGGCTTAGTTCTTCCTTCGGGAACGCTGAAGCCCTCGGGAAGCTTATCAAGCTCCTGGAACACGTATTTTACGTTGATATCCTTTCCTGCAAGGTGAGGATCCATTACCTCGCGGAAGTCCTTTTCTATTTCACGCTTGATGATGAAGGTGAAATCGCGGAAGCCTGCTCTCATTGCATCGTAGATGGAATAATCTATGATGATGTGCCCCGCATCGTCAACCTTATCAATTTGCTTAAGTCCGCCGTAACGGCTACCCATTCCTGCGGCCATTATAACAAGCTCGGGATTTTTCATAAAAATGTATCCTTTCTGAAGGTCTTAATAATTATTAAATGTATTGTACCACAGTTTTGATAAAAATGCAAGTACCCTTAGGATTTTAGAAAATAATTCTGAAAAACTTATTTCTCGGTTTTAAAAGAAGAAGCTAAAGCTATCTTGATTTTTTTTGCGCTTAGTTGTATAATATATAAAAACGTAAGGGGGACTTATATGCGCGAGCTGATTATCGGTAAAAATGACGCGGGACAGCGGCTTGATAAATTTATCACCAAGACACTAAGACTGCCTATGAGCCTTCTTTACAAGTCTATTCGCACGAAGAAGATCAAGGTAAACCGTAAGCGTGCCGAGGCAGGACAGATGCTTGCCGAGGGCGACGTGATACAGTGCTTTCTTGCTGAGGACCTCTTTACGCTCGGAAAAAAGAATGCCGACAGCAAAACGGTGGTCGCCGAGCGAGAGCTTAAGTCGCTTGCGGGTGAGCTTAAGATAATATACGAGGATGAAAATATTCTTCTTGTCAACAAGCCTCAGGGGCTTTCGGTCCACGAGGATGAGGGAGCAAGAGCAAATACTCTTATAGGCTATATCCAAAGCTATCTTTACAAAAAGGGCGAATATAAGCCTGATTGTGAGCAATCGTTCGCACCTGCGCTTTGCAACCGAATTGACAAAAACACAGGCGGTATAGTTATCGCGGCGAAGAATGCAGAGGCGCTTCGTGTAATGAACGAGAAGATACGGGGGCGAGAGATTGACAAATTCTATCTTGCGGCAGTACACGGAATTCCAAAGCCCGCCGAGGATACGCTATACGCATATCTTACAAAGGACGAGCGCACGAATACGGTCAAAGTATACGGTAAAAATCCGCCTAGGGGCGCAAAGGAAATAATAACGAAATACCGCGTTATCGCAAGGCGGGATGACGAGGCGCTGATTGAGGTTGAGCTTCTCACGGGTAGAACACACCAGATACGCGCGCATATGGCGTATATCGGACATCCTCTGCTCGGCGACGGCAAGTACGGTGTAAACAGGGATGACAGACGGCGAGGCTACAAGCATCAGGCGCTGTATTCCTATAAGCTTCGCTTTTCCTTTTCTGACGAGGCAAAAACCGCGCTTGACTATCTTAACGGCAAGGAATTCTCAATTCCAAAGGACGAGATATATTTCGCAAAGGAATTTTTTAAATAAGATGTGGCTGTTACATTTGGTAAGACCAAAAAAGACCAAAAGCTAAAAAAGTCCTTAAAAATTGCCAAAGGCGTAAATCTAACGTAATAAGGTTAAATACTAAAACGAGGCTATCTCAAATCCAAATTCGAGATAGCCCCGTTTTTTTACTTTCAGATGCTCAGCGAAAACCCGACAAGAATTATATTTCACTAAAGCATCTGTCAAAGCGCTATTGCCAATTCACATCCGTCTCATCCTGCGGGGGAAGCTCAGTTCCCACGTCGGACGTGCGGATTATGTCAAGTGAGGTTAGCATTTCGATGTCAATAGTAGGATTTTCGTAAATTTTCATATCTTTATCCTTTCATAGACTTTCTCTATCACGCCTCGCTGTGCGAGGCGTACGAGTGCAGATGCGGACAGAGTGCTAGGCGTACACGGCGGCACCAAGGCACCGCCCTACGGGTGCGTTAGCGCACATTGTATACTTATGCCCCTTAATGACATTCCCATTATTTGCTTTTTCTGGGGCGTGGGGAGCTTTTTGGCTTCAAAAAGCTGCCCCACATAATATTATCACTGTCCCGCAATTACCTCGTCGCGGTACGCACCGGCGCTCTTGCAGTACATATAGAACCTCTCGACGACCTCTACGAGTGCAGAGTTATTCTGTGTGATGGCGAAGGCGTGGTAGTCGTTCATATGGAACGAGCCAAGGCTGACACCGTCATTATAGACCTCAACTGTGCCTATCATCTTGTAGGCAAAGAGTGAGATGTCCGCGCATACGAAGGTGCTTTCACCTATGGTTTCGGCGGTGGCGGTGTATTCCTGTGCAACACCGCCTATTTTGAAGCTGTAATTCGTAAGGTCGGTACCCTGTGCGAAGTAGAAGCGGATCTTCGGCTCGGCATCAAGGATGAAGGTCACGCCCTCACCGTCCGTCATAGCGACACCTGCACCGTCTACCTTCTCAAATTTGGTTGCGCCATCGCCTATAAGAGCGTCTATCGCACCCAGGATTTCCTCAGCACTCTCGGTGCCAAAGTAGGCATAAGCGCTCTTTACATACGCGAGCATATCGCATATAAGAGCCCTTTCGGCGGTCGAGGTCGAGCTCGCGAGAAGCTTCTCGGCGTACCTAAGAGTTGAGAGCGTGTAGCTTGCGGTATAGGAATCACCGTCCACGGTAAAGCTTGCCGAAAGAGCTATATCTCTGCAAGCGACCGATGCGGGAAGTCTTATTGCGAAGGTATAATATCCCTCATCAGCAGTAAGCTCGGATACGGTATAGGCTTTACCGTCAAGAGTAAATTCGGTGAGGTAGGTATTTTCGGGGATATAGACGTTGAAAACGAGGCTTGACTCAAGAGTAATGCTGGTCCTTGGGATGAAGTTAAGCTCGGCAACCGCCTTAGGTGTCAGCCTGTAGGTATCGCTTACACCGTCAGAGGAAATCTTTACGAACACGAGCCCATTGTATTCGTCCGCGGGAGGCAAGGTGCCCTTGGGAAGAGTTATGGTCGTATATCTTCCGCCCTCTGTCCTGCCGAAGGTGAAGCAAGAATTATTCGTTGCCTCGGTAACAACCGTCAGTCCCTCGGTAGTATTTGCGAGTATTTTACCGCCGTTTACGGTAATGTTGTTTGACATATATTGCGTTTCTTCCGCGCTTATATTTATGTTGAAAAGAGTAATGTTACCGCTTGGCGCGTTGGTGCTGATATCAATGGTACAATCGGTAAGATTCATAAAGTAGGGCGCGTCCTCCTCCTTGCCCTGCCATACTGACTCTATTTTACTTGTATCGTAGGTAACGAGTAGATTATCGGTTGTCCCGCCCTCGCAAAGTCCGAGGGTTACATTCTCAAGATTGAGGTAGAACTTTTTGTTTGCAATACTCTCTGTTGAAGTTCCTGTCCACATTCCGAGGGTGAATATCGGGCCGTTATAGGTAAGTATCGTGCCGTCCTTGAAGGTTATAGTGGATGGGAATACCGTAACCCAGGGCTTAGATGAAATAGCAAAAAGCTTATTTGCGTCATTCGTGCTTGTCTGCCTTAAGGTAAAGCCGCTAAGATCGTAGGTTACGCTACCCTTTATCTGAGCAAAGTTATGATAATACTCATTCGAGCCGAGCGTATAATCGGCTCTTTGCAGAATAACTGCATACATTTGTCCTTCGTAGCCCGTAGAGCTTGACCAGGCATTCGTCGATATAGCATCCTTCGCCGCATTAAACACGCCGTTGTTGGCACCGAGAAGGCGCTTATATCCGTCCGTCAGCGCAACGCTTCCGTCACCGTTATAGGCAATAACGATGAACGGATAAACGGTCCTATCGACAAAGCGATGAGGGATATATGCGTATTTCGTGTATTCGGATTCACCGAGCAAATAGGACTTGGTAATTCCCTCGGTCTTGGTGAGTGTAAAGGTAAGCTGCTTTCCTGATACCGAATTAAGAATATTGAAATAAGAGGGATATTCCTCGGTTGCGGGAAGCTCAAGCGCGGTATAATTTCCGTTATACTTACCAAAGCTCAAGGTTGAACCAAAGGTACTGTCGCTTGCAACCTTAATGAAGCCATCCCAGAATTTCGATTTTACAGTTCCTCCGTTTACAGTAACGGTAGCCCTCACAGGCTTATTCGCGACGGGGGCGAGGTTGAAAAGAAGGAAATCCTTTTTCGGAACAGTTTTTGTAAGATCTACAGTGCAGTCGTTGAAATTCAAGAAAAAGTTCGCGTACGCGTCAGGATCGTTCTCACTCGTTCTACAATCCGAATACTCTAAGAACATAGTTGAAGCCGTAGCTCCCTCAGCAAGAGAAAAATCAACTTCTTCAAAATTTATCGTAAAAATCTTGTCTTTAACCTGATAACCCGCTGTCGAAGCCGCCGACATCTGCAAGCTCAAAACGGCATTGCTAAAGGTTTCGATATTACCGTTTTTCACAGTAAAGGTCGTCGGGAATATCGGTGAGTGATTACCTGATATCCACGAGCTCGTATTCCATTCCTTGGATGAAATTCTGAAAATCGGTTTTTTGCTTGTCTTAGATTGAGAAAGCGTAAATCCACCGAGGTCAAAGGTAATCAGACCTCTTGCTTGCGCGTAGTTTTCATATTGCTCGGAATTTTCCGTAGTGTAATCACGGCGCTGAAGAATTACCGCACTCTTCTGACCGTCGTATCCCGTAGTGCTATTCCACTCGTTGCCCTGCATATAGGCCTTTGCATAGTGATATGCACCGTAAGTAGTACTAGAGCCAAGCCCTATTGCGTACTTATAGCCCTCAACACCGTCAAGGCTCGTGCCGTTGAATTTAAAGAGCATAAACGGATAGTCGGCAATAGATGCGTAGGTCTCGGGAATTATTCCGTATTTCGTAGTCAGGCAGTTAAGCTCATAGATGTCCTTCGCCTTCGTTGTGTCGACCGAATACTTTACGAAGGTAAGCGCGCCAAGCTCGTTTGCGTTAGCGCTTGCGTAGGTGCTGGCCGCGGGTGTAACACCTTCAGGAAGCTCAAGCTGTGTGTAGTGCCCACCTGATTTTCCGTATTTTATACTGTCGTTTGAGCCAAGAGTGTAAAGCGAGCCTGCACTCAGGGTGGGCTTGATTATTTTACCTCCGTTTACCGTAACGTTCTGAACAATGTTCTTCTTGCTTTCTGCCATATGGAACAAAGTCGCACCGCTCGGTACATTATTTTGAAGATCAAAGGTGCAATCGTTGAATACCATATCAACATACATAATCTTCGTTGCGTCTGTATCTACATTGGAATTATTCGCCGATGCAGAAATAAGAACCGATACAGTCGCGCCCTCTGCAAAGCTGAAGTTAACCTTGTTGAAGGTATAGCTGAATTTTTTCTCTGCCAAATAATTTACCGACCATACGCCAAAGGAGGTCAACGCCTTTGTTTTGGCGACTAAATTACCATTCTGAATAATGATATTTGTGTCGCACATCTTTCCTGCGGTGTATATCTTTCCAAAGCCGTTAAGCAGATGATCCTGTGAGCCCGCGACAAGAGTGTGTCCGTTCAAGTCAATAACGAGAGTTCCGCCAAGCTGGCTTGTGTTATCAAACTTTCCCTTAATGTCATTGCTTGCGGTAAAATCACCTATAAGCACGATTTCGGCCTGTGCCTCGTTCTTTGCCTTACCCTTGATAAGACCGTTTACTGCCGCAAGTGCGTCATACCATGTGGAATATGATGCAAGATACTTGCCGTCCTTAAATGTAGCAAGAGGATACGCCGTCGCGTCTGCATATTCCTTGGGAACAACACCGTATGCGGTTGGGATATCGCCCGATGCATTCTGCACCGCGGTTACAAAGCGCTGACCTATCGTTATCTGGGCATCGGCGGTATAATGCCAAGCGTCCTGCTGAGCAAGGCCCGTAGTATCTACCACGAATACATTGTTCAGTGCAGCCGCGACATCCGTCTGTGCCTTGCACACAGTTGAGAGATATTCGGGCTGAGTGGATGACGGGTTTCTTGTAATCTCACCCATAACGAAGGGCAAGCTTGACTGATCTACCCCTGTTATAGAAGTGAGGTCGGCTCTCATATCGTTTATAAGGTCGGTAAGAAGCTCGTTATAGGCATTTGCAGGTGTAGCGCTGCCTGTTTCTGCCTCGCCCTGCATCCACCAGATGCCCTTGATCACAGGCTTATACCCGTCATCCTCAAGCATATCAAGACCGCGCTGAACCGTCTCAAGAAACCAAGTATACAAACGTCCGTACTTGTTTCCCTCGGTTGAAATCGCGTGGTCCCTTATGTAGGTGGGCGACGTCCAGGTTCCGTGTTTCAGCGAATTCTCTGCCGTGCTGTTGTATATGCTCGTGCCGCCCCACGCGCACTTGATGATGGCGTTCATTTTATTACCGTCACCGAGCGCCTTTGCGATTCCTATTTCAGCGCCCGAGCGAGTGGGACTCTGTCCAAGTCCCGTTCTGGTAGGACCGAACTCAAGCGGCGGCTTCTGGTCATCATTGTCCCAGTGCTCGTGCTCACCGTAATAAAGCACATTCGGAAAGCCGTTTGTAAAACGGCTGTCGGTGTCCGTAAGATTGGCAACCTCACCGTATCCGACAGCATTTGACTGTCCTGCAATAAGATATACCTCTATTTCCTTTGGCGTGTCAGAGCCGTCCGCGCTAGCTATGGCAGCTATGCCAAACGACAGAGAGACAACGCACACCAAAAGAATAAGAAGTATTCCCTTTAAGCCGATTTTCTTCATTTTAAACCTCCATTAAAAGTTTCTTTACTTTTATTTTAACACAAAGTATTGACTTTTGTAGCCATATTCTGTAATATAATAGTCACATTCTGCAATTTAATGGCAATATGAATTATCGGGGGGCGTAATTTTGGATATTCATAAAAGAGGTTTTTCGGATAAAGAAACCGTTATGGCGAGCTTTCAACAAACTTCAGACAGCTTCTAAATTCATTCAGGATCGACCATGCAAAAAATCTACTTGCATCAAAGAACACAAGCATATACGCCATAAGCACAGAATGCGGCTTCTTAAGCGAAAGGAGCTTCCACCGCGCATTTCACAGTGCAACGGGTATAACACCGACGGAATATAAGCAAAGGTGTAAGAATGTGTGATTTTTTCTTAATTAAGAATAATAAAAAAGCTATGCACTCCAAGCACTTTGGAGTGCATAGCTTTTATTTAATTACCCTTTTGCGAATTTTTTTGGTTTATAAAGCGAGTATACTTTCTGTAAGAAAGCACCGAGAATAATGCGCCGAGTGTGGCGATCAATATCCAACTCACTACAGTAAAGCTCCAGCCGAGCGTATCCGCGAGGGCGCCTATGCCGTACATAGAGATTGCGGCACCCACATAGGTGCAGGCGTTGGAAAAGCCGCTTGCCGTTGCCGCCCTGCCATGGGGTGCGAAGCGCCCTGGGGTGCAGGAGATAAACAGGAAATTCACCGCGTGCATACAGGCGCAGACGAGGCAGGCGAGGACAAGACAGATTACGCTAAGCACAACGTGCTTAAAATTGATAAGGATTGCAATAGGCACGCAAACAGCACCCGCTATAATAAACAGTATAGCAGCACCTCGCGCCTCGTTATTGAACAGTCGCGTTTTGTGAAGGGCGGTTATTGAAACGATGCTTATTATCGAGAATACGGGAAGGATTGCCGAGACCAGCACCGCCTCGCTCGCATCCCTTGAAAATGCCTCGGCATAAAGGGTAGGCAGCCAGGATTCAATTCCGTCACGAAGAAAGCCCATCATTATAATAGCGAGAAAAATGCGGATAAGCCCCGAGCCTGATAAAAGCGAGAAGAGGGGTGTTGAGGTATCCAAGGTCTGTGGCTTGCTTTCGGTTGCTTCCTTGCTCTCGGTAAGCAGGGTAAAAATAGCAACAATGAATATTAAAAGCACAACCGCGCTTATAATTCCCGCAACGGTAAAGACGGTTTTCCAATCATAAAATCTCACGCATATTGGCACGAATATGTAAAGTAATATTGTCGAAATATGCGCTGCAGAGGTAACATATAGATTTGCGCGAAGGAACGCCTCCCCCTCAAGAGTATCTGCTAAAATTCTTACGATTGGCGGCCATAGCATTGCCTGCGCGAAGCCGTTTACCGCCCATACGGGTATCATCAGGGATGCCGAGGGAATATGGGGCATAAGAATATTACAAAGCGCCGTTGTTAAGAGCCCCAAGGACAGAAGGATGGACGGGGGAAGCTTGTCCCCGAGGTATCCGCTTACGAGCTGTCCTATTCCGTAGCAGACGAAAAGCGCCATGCCGATAAGTCCGCCCTCGGACTTATTGATTATATTCTCGGAAAGCATCACCGCCATAACCGCGGCAAAATCCTTCCTTGCAAAGTAGCTGACAAAATAGACAAGCGACAGTATCGCGACTATCATCGTCGCCCTTGCTCTTGATACAGACTTCATAGATATCACTTAAACTACTTTGTACCCGTAGAGCCAAAGCCTCCTGCCTGACGGACTGTATCAGAGAGCTCCTCGCTCTCAACGAAGGATGCGGTGAGGTAAGGAACTATAACGAGCTGTGCTATTCTCTCCCCACCTTCTACAACTCTTTGCTCATCTGTGTGATTGTGAAGCGCTACCATAAACTCGCCTCTGTAATCCGAGTCAACGACACCAACCTTATTGGCGGGGGCAAGACCGCGCTTTGACGCAAGACCGCTTCTGGCGAAGATAAGTCCCGCGTAGCCTGTGGGAATTTCCATAGCAAGCCCCGTGTGCATCATTACAGTGGTGTGAGGGGGGATGGTAACCGCCTCGCCAGGCAGAGCGTAGAGGTCGGCACCCGCGGCAAGCTCGGTGCCGTAGGTAGGAAGCTTTGCTTCGGGATTAAACTTTTTAACTTTAACTTCTGCATTTAACATTTGAAATCTCCATTCATCAGTTAGTAGTATAGGTCTTATCAAGTCGGCAACCGTCCCAGATGACGATCTGCCCGCTCTCTCGCGTTTTGTTCATATCAATTATGCGCTGGTTTGACGAGCCTCGGAATCTCAATCCAAGCTGCTTTTTCTCCTCAACGAAGCGACCGTCAACGAGTATATCAACGTAGGATAAAAGCTCTTCGGTCTCAGGAAGGCATTTATAGTGATTTCCTACGCCCGCGGTAAGCTCCTCGTACAGATTACCCGTAAAGAGCCAGAGCGTCTTTTTTGGAAAGCGTCTTTTGAATTCACGAAGAAGCGGTAAAAGCGCCAGCTGATTTTCAGGCTCCATAGGCTCACCGCCGAGAAGCGTAAGTCCCGCGACAAAGTCACTCTCAAGGCTCAAAAGTATTTTTTCCATTACCTCATCGGTAAACGGCTCGCCGTAGTCAAATGCCCAGGTCTGCTGCTGAAAGCAATTCTTGCACCTGTTGCGGCAGCCGCTGACGAAAAGAGTGGTTCTAACCCCCTCTCCGTTCGCGATATCGTTATATTTTATTGCTCCGTAATACATACTTCCCCCTTACTCACCGAGCTTATCCTTAAGAAAGGCGCCTGTGTAGGATTTTTCGCACCGCGCGACCTGCTCGGGCGTGCCTGCGCATACCACGGTGCCGCCACCGTCGCCTCCCTCGGGACCGAGGTCGATTATATAGTCCGCGGTCTTAATGAAATCGAGGTTATGCTCTATCGTAACTACGGTATTACCCGCGTCGCAAAGGCGCTGAAGAATAGAGATAAGCTTTGCGACATCGTCGGTATGAAGGCCTGTGGTCGGCTCGTCAAGTATATAGATCGTCTTTCCCGTTGAGCGCTTTGACAGCTCGGTAGCGAGCTTTACTCTCTGCGCCTCACCGCCCGAAAGCGTGGTTGAGGACTGACCTATCTTTACGTATCCGAGACCTACATCATAGAGTGTCTGAAGCTTTCGCTGAAGCTGTGGCAGTCCCTCAAAGAAGGTAAGCCCCTCCTCTACCGACATCTCAAGCACATCGTAAATACTCTTGTCCTTGTATTTTACATCAAGTGTGTCGCGGTTGTATCGTTTTCCGCCACAGACGTCGCACCTTACATAGACATCGGGCAGGAAGTTCATCTCAATGCACTTAACTCCGTCGCCCTCGCACGCCTCGCATCTTCCTCCCCTTACGTTGAAGGAAAATCTTCCCGCATCGTAGCCCTTTGCCCTTGCATCCTTCGTCTTTGCGAAGAGATTTCTTATATCGGTGAAAAGTCCCGTATAGGTAGCGGGGTTTGAGCGTGGCGTCCTTCCTATGGGGCTTTGGTCAATAGCGATTACCTTATCAAGCGCCTCAAGCCCCGTAATCTCGTCAACCTTACCAGGATAGGTTATTGCGCGGTTCAGGTCTCTTGCGAGAGTATTGTAAAGCACCGAGTTTATAAGTGAGGACTTACCCGAGCCCGACACACCCGTAACGCACACGAAGCAACCGAGCGGAATGTCCACGTCAACGCTTTTCAGATTGTTCTCGGCAGCGCCTCTTATGTGAAGGAAGCTGCCGTTGCCCGTGCGCCTTTGCTTCGGCACGGCAATCATCTTTCTTCCCGAAAGATAGTCGCCCGTAATCGAGGTCTCGCACGCGGCAACCTCCTCGGGTGTACCTACCGCGACAACCTCACCGCCGTGAATACCCGCCCCAGGGCCGATATCCACGATAAAGTCTGCCTCGCGCATTGTATCCTCATCGTGCTCAACCACGATAACGCTGTTTCCGAGGTCGCGAAGATTTTTAAGGGTTGCGATAAGCTTTCCGTTATCCCTCTGATGAAGTCCGATACTAGGCTCATCAAGGATATACAGCACGCCCGTGAGCGCCGAGCCTATCTGCGTGGCAAGGCGAATTCTCTGAGCCTCACCGCCCGATAGCGTTCCCGCGGTGCGCGTCAGGTTGAGGTATTCAAGCCCTACTCTAACGAGAAAGTTAAGCCTTGCCTTGATTTCCTTTATTACCTCAGAGGCGATCTTCGCCTCGCTCTCTGTAAACTCAAGTCGGTCTACAAACTCAAGCGCGCGCTCTATTGAAAGCGAGCAGAGCTCGTGTATATTAAGTCCGCCCACAGTAACCGAAAGCACGGTATCCGAAAGGCGTCTGCCCTTGCATCTGGGGCAGGCAAGCTCCTCTACGAACTCCTGATAGTAGTCACCGCCCTGCATCCTCATACGCTTTTCGATAATATGAACTATACCGTCAAAGGATGCGCTCTGCTCTCTGCCGACACCGCCGAAGTAGCGAGTGATATTATATTTCTTACCGTCTCTTGTGCCGTACATAAGCACGTCGAGCGCTTCCTTTGAGAACTCGCATATCGGTGTGTCAAGCGTAAACCCGTAATCCTTACCGACCGCGGCAAGAAGAGGCCCTGTCCAGGAATCCTCGGTCATAGTCTTGAAGCCGTTTGCCGCGATAGCACCGTCGCGAAGCGATAGGTTCTTGTGCGGAAGAAGCTTTCTTACCGAAATCATCTGCATATTTCCGATTCCCGAGCATTCGGGGCAGGCACCGATGGGGTTGTTGAAGGAAAACATTCTCGGCTCAAGCTCGGGAAAGCTGATGCCGTGCTCCTCGCAAGCGTACTTCTGTGAGAACTCAAGCTCCTCGCCCTCACCCTCTCTCGGTACGGTAACAACGGTAACTCTGCCGTCAGAGGCGCGAAGGGCGGTCTCAACCGAATCCGAAAGCCTCGGTCTTATATCACTTTTAATAACAAGCCTGTCAAGCACGAGGTCTATATCGTGCTTTTTGTTTTTATCAAGCGTAAGGGTCTCGGTGAGGTCGTACATATTACCGTCTACTCTTACCCTTGCGTAGCCCGAGCGTCTTGCGTCCTCAAACACCCTCTCGTGCATACCCTTCTGCGCCCTGACGATAGGCGCGAGTATCATTATCCTCTGCCCCTCGGGCATAGCGAGTATGCGGTCTACTATCTGGTCAAGGCTCTGTTGCTTGATTTCCTTGCCGCACACGGGACAGTGCGGTATACCTACTCTTGCGTAAAGCAGACGAAGATAATCGTATATCTCGGTGACGGTGCCCACAGTTGAGCGAGGGTTCTTAGAGGTGGTCTTTTGGTCTATTGATATTGCGGGCGAAAGCCCCTCGATAAGGTCAACCTCGGGCTTGTCCATCTGTCCTAAGAACATTCTCGCGTAGGACGAAAGGCTCTCGACAAATCTTCTGTGTCCCTCTGCGTAGAGTGTATCAAAGGCGAGCGAGGACTTGCCGCTGCCCGAAAGCCCTGTAAGCACAACCAGCTTATCCCTAGGTATCGTAACATCAATATTCTTTAAATTATTGACCTTTGCACCCTTTATGATAATATTTCTTGACATTTTTTATCTTTTTCCTATATTTTCCGTGATTATATTATTTTGTGGTTTTGAGGTCGCGTATTCTGTCGCGAAGATAGATCGCCTTCTCAAATTCAAGCATACGCGATGCCTCCTTCATCTCGGCGGTAAGCTCTTCAATGAGCTTCTGACGCTCAAGACGGGATAGCTTCTTACGCTCGTAATCGGTGGACTTCTCTTCCTTCTTACCTATCTCAATGACCTCCATAACGCGCTTTTTGATGCTCTGCGGTGTGATGCCGTTTGCCTCGTTATACTCGGTCTGTATTTTACGGCGGCGGTTAGTCTCGCTAATGGCACCGCTCATTGATCTCGTCATACTGTCGGCATACATTATTACGTGACCGTTGACGTTTCTTGCGGCCCTTCCTACCGTCTGTATAAGCGAGGTCTCACTGCGAAGGAAGCCCTCCTTATCCGCATCGAGTATCGCGACGAGCGACACCTCGGGTATATCAAGTCCCTCACGAAGAAGGTTAATTCCGACAAGCACATCAAACTCACCGAGCCTGAGGTCTCTTATTATCTGCATACGCTCAATAGTCTGTACCTCGTGGTGAATGTACTTGACCTTAATAGCGTTTGTCGCAAGGTATTCGGTAAGATGCTCTGCCATTTTGGTGGTGAGGGTCGTGACGAGCACCTTCTCGCCGCGCTCGGTCGTACTTCGTATCTCACCGATAAGGTCATCTATCTGCCCTGCCACAGGTCTTACCTCAATATAAGGATCGACAAGTCCTGTGGGCCTTATGAGCTGCTCCTGCACCGACGAGCTTTCCTCCTTCTCAAAGGGGCCAGGGGTTGCGCTGACGAAAATCATCTGTCCTACCTTGCCCATAAACTCATCAAAGAAAAGAGGACGGTTATCGTACGCGGACGGAAGCCTGTAGCCGAAGTCCACAAGATTTTTCTTTCTCGCGAAATCACCGCCACTCATACCCCTTACCTGCGGTAGGGTAACGTGAGACTCGTCTATGAATATAACCGTATCCGACGGCAGATAGTCAAGCAGTGTGTAGGGCGTTGAGCCCGCGGGTCTGCCCGAGAGCACGCGCGAGTAATTTTCAACACCTGAGCAGAAGCCGACCTCTCGAAGCATCTCTATATCGTAGCGGGTTCTCTCCTCTATTCTCTGCGCCTCGATAAGCTTTCCCTGCGAGGTGAAGTATTCCACCCGCTCAGCCATCTCGCGCTCAATCTCGGCAAGCGCCTTCTCACGGCGCTCATCGGTCACCGCATAGTGTGTCGCGGGGAATATCGGCACATAAGAGAGCGTTTCAATAACATCGCCCGTCAGCACATTTATCTTCTGTATACGGTCAATTTCATCACCGAAAAACTCAACTCTTATCGCATATTCCCTTGCCGAGGCGGGATAAATCTCAACCACATCTCCGCGTACGCGGAATTTATTTCTTATGAAATTCATATCGTTGCGCTCATAATTGATAGAAACGAGACGGCGCAAAAGCTCATCACGCTCCATCTGCATACCTGGGCGTATTGAGACGAGAAGCTTCTGGTATTCCTCGGGGTCACCGAGCGAGTATATACAGGATACCGATGCTACGATTATGACATCGCGGCGCTCAAAAAGCGCCGAGGTAGCGCTATGGCGAAGCATATCTATTTCCTCGTTTACCATCGCATCCTTTTCAATGTAAACATCCTTGCCAGGGATATACGCCTCGGGCTGATAGTAATCGTAGTAGGACACGAAATACTCCACCGCGTTTTCGGGGAAGAAGGCGCGAAGCTCGGTGCAAAGCTGCGCGGCAAGCGTCTTGTTGTGCGCTAAAATTAGCGCGGGGCGCCCGCTTTTCGCAATAACGTTTGCCATAGTGAAGGTCTTACCCGAGCCTGTGACACCGATGAGCGTCTGCGCACGCTCCCCCGCCTCAAGGCCTGCCACAAGACCGTCAATAGCGCGCGGCTGATCGCCTGTCGGCACATATTCACTTACAAGCTTAAAATCAGCGCGCTCCATATAAGCCCCTCCTTAACTTCCGTTCATATATTATCTTATATTATTATACTACAAATATTTTATAAAGTAAAGATTTTTTAAAAAAAGCCTGCAATAAAATCGGTACTCGGTTTATTGTTTTAAAAAGCGACAGAAAGGATGGTACCTTGATGAATAATGGATTTTTTATGCGTACCGAGAGCAAATATCTCATAACCCGACATCAGAGAGCTGTTATACTCAATGCCATAAGAGACAGAATGCGCCTCGATAGTTACGGACATTCGCTTATACGCAATATATATTTTGATACACCGAGCTTCAGGCTTATACGGCGCTCGCTTGAAAAACCGATATATAAGGAAAAAATGCGAATTCGCGCCTACGGTGACTTTAGCCCGTCGGAAACTGTATATGTTGAGCTTAAGAAAAAATACAAGGGTATAGTTTACAAGCGGCGCGAGGCTATGCCTTATCCCGATGCGCTGTGCTGGACGACCGCAGGCGGCGCACCGCCAAGGGACACGCAAATAGCAAGAGAAATTGATTATTTTATGCACTTTTACGAGGAGCTTGCGCCCAGGGCCTACCTATCCTACGAGCGCGAGGCGTACTGTATGAGAGACGGCGGTGATTTCCGCCTGACGCTTGATGAGAATATCAGGGCGAGATTTCACGATGTGTCGCTTGACGGCACTGACGCGGGTGAGAGCGTGCTTGACGGGGGACTTGTTCTTCTTGAGCTTAAGTGCAACGAGGGCATACCGCTGTGGCTGACACACCTGCTTTCGCGAGAGAAAATTTTCAAGACCTCTTTTTCAAAATACGGGGTAGCCTATCTTAAGCAGATATGCGGAAGATCCCCCGTGACAGTCAATATATAACCAGTCGCAAGTGCGATAAAAATTATAAAAACCAATGAGGACAAAAATATGGAAAACATTTTTAAAGGTCTTTTTGACAGCGAGACGGCATCTGTAATAGAGGTGTCTGACTTTCTTTTGTGCGTTTCGGCATCGCTGATTATAGGCATTATACTTGCCTTTTGCTACATATTCCGCCAGCGATATACGAAAAGCTTTGTTATTACGCTTGCAACGCTGCCTGCCGTGGTGTGCGTTGTGATTATGATGGTAAACGGCAACGTCGGTGCGGGTGTTGCCGTCGCGGGCGCGTTCAGTCTTGTCAGGTTTCGCTCGGTGCCCGGAAGTGCCCGAGATATCGGGATGCTGTTTTTAGCAATGGGCGCAGGGCTTATTACGGGAATGGGCTATATTGCATATGCCTTTCTGTTTGCGATAGTACTTGGCGCAGTGTTTCTTGCATATAGCCAGATAGGCACATCGCTCGGCGGCTCTACAAGGCACAAAACCGTAAGAATAACAGTTCCTGAGGACCTTGACTATCAGGGCGCTTTTGAGGAAATACTTAAGGCGTACACCGACCGTTATGAGCTTGTCGGTGTCAAGACCTCAAATATGGGAAGTCTTTTCAAGCTTACATACAACGTCTCATTCCTAAAGCCCTGCGAGGAAAAGGAATTTATAGACAAAATAAGAGAGAGGAACGGCAATCTTGAGGTCTCGGTATCTTTAAGAGACAATACCGCAAGCGAGCTGTAAGGAGGTACAGATGAAAAAATTTTTATCATTATTTGTTTTAATTCTTCTTATAATTTCCTCCCTTGCCTCGTGTATGCAGGCGGCTGACACACCGGGCGGTGATACGGATGGCGGCACCCCACCGTTTGTTCCCAATAAGCCAATAGGCACAGTGCCTCGGGAGCCTGGGCAGATGCCATCCTCGCCGCCTACGAACGGACAGGGCGAAAGCGACCTCGGTGATTTTGAGTCGGGCTACGGTGAGGCTCTCGAAAACAGCGGTATATACGATGGCTATTTTGAGGGTGACAGCACTGATTTTAAGGTAAGCCTGGTGTCAGGCACCGCAGGTGCTTATAAATTTGAGGGAAGCACACTCACCTTCACCGAGCTTGACGAGGACTCGGTTTATTCGGTAAGCGGTACGCTTCGGGGCAATATCGTGGTAGATGTAATAGGTGACTTCAAGCTTGATATTGAGCTTTGCGGCTTCTCTATGGTATCCGAGAATATAAACCCTATCACCGTGCTTTCGGGAAATGAAATATCAATTACGGCAAAGAACGGCAGTGAGAATTTTATTTATGATAAGCGTGCGGCAATAGACACTGCCGATGAAACACTGTACTCTGCAGCGATATATTCGCTTGTGGATCTTGAGATATGCGGCAAGGGCGCGCTCTCGTTGGTTTCGGATAACAACAACGGAATACACACAAAGGACGATCTTCAGGTCAAAAATCTGACTCTTAATGTCAAATGCAAGGACAACGCGCTGAAGGGCAACGATTCGGTGAGCATAGAGAGCGGTGTGACAACCCTTATTGCTACGGCAGGTGACGGAATAAAAACAACGAACAGTAATATTGCGACGAGTGGAAAGCAAAGAGGCACCGTCGAAATACTCGGCGGCACTCATACGGTATATTCCGCCTGTGACGGAATTGACGCGGCATACGATGCGGTAATAAACGGCGATGACGTAAGCCTTTCGGTATTTACCGACAAATACTCAAATTATTCAGAAGAGGTTACAGTCACACAGGACGAGGTCTACTACATCCGCTCGTCAAAGAGCAGCTATATATACTCGGTCAAGCTATATAATTCGGACACCGATTTCAAGTGGCTGACACCAACCTTTGACAGTCAGGTAAGCTCTGGCAGAAGCACCTACTATTATTACAAATTTTCAAAGGACAGCTCTTATTCTAAAATCAAAGTCATAGTCCACGAAAGCGGCACTGCTACCGAGCAGGAGACAACTTATCTTTACAAAACCGACTATTTAACGCCAAGTGTGGCATACGATACGATTGCTATTTCTCAGCGAGGCTCAAGCTATTCAGCAAGCTGGACATCAAAAAGCTCATCGATGGGCGGCGGTCCTGGTGGCGGCGGTATGCAAGAGGGAAACAGTGATAAGGGTACTTATTCCACAAAGGGTATAAAGGCAGCAAACTCAATAAGCATCCTCGCGGGCAGGGTTACTGTAAAGGCATACGATGACGCGATACACGCGAATGCCGAGCTTACTCATGAAAACGGTGTCGCACCCACGGGTGATGTGACGGTATCGGGCGGATGCGTTACGCTATACAGCAATGATGACGGAATTCACGCAGACGGCACGCTCACCATCTCTGACGGCGAGGTTACGGTACAGAACAGCTATGAGGGGCTTGAGGGTGTAACTGTAATTATAAGCGGCGGAACAGTCGGAATCACAAGCTCGGATGACGGAATAAACAGTACGAAGACGAGCGGTGCGGGTATCACTCTTTCGGGCGGTGAGCTTTATATCTTTTCTGGCGGTGACGGAATAGACTCAAACAGCACCACCTCAAAGGGCGCAATAGTCTTTTCGGGATGCGATGTCGTCGTAATTTCCACCTCGGGCGGAAACTCGGCCATTGATTCAGACGGCGGATATAGCTTCACAGGCGGCAGAGTGCTTGCGGTAATGCCTACGGGTGCTATGACGAGCGAAGCAAAAAACTGCTCTAATTTCTCAAGCGTCGGTAAGGAAGTCTCGCTTTCGCTTACCGCGGACAAATATCTTACCGTATCGGGGGCGGTGACGGTTAAAATACCAAAAACTATGTCCTCGGTAATAATCTATCTCGGAAGCAGCACCGCAAGCATTTCAACTGCACAGACTGCAAGCGCTTCGCTGAATGTCTCGGGTGTTAAGTGGGAATAATATTCGGGCGGTAGCGCGTTATGTGGCGCTGCCGCCCTCTTGATTTCGGACGGTGACAGAGGGATTTTTTAAAAAGGTTTTTATATACAGCTGTAAAATATTATTAAATATTCAAGCTGACTTTACTCTTTAATTTATTTGTGCTATAATAGAGGTAATATTTTACTTCATAAAGGAAGGCCATAATGAAAAAGCTTCTGTATTTTTTAATTGTACTGGCTCTTATGCTGGCAACGCTTGCGGGTTGTGACAGCGGAAATGATGAAAGTGATGGACCTGATGAAAAGCCCGACACGCAGGAAAAGTCATCCCTTTCCCTACTGCTCGGCGATATAAGCCTTAAGGTCGGTGCGGAATACGAGCTTCCTTCAAGCGTTGTGCTTAATGATAAGGAGCTGAAGCTCACCTATTCCTTTACGGGCAGCTTCATTGATATATCACAGACCTGCGTGCTTACCGCTTTATCTGCTGACAAGACCGTTGCTGTCAGCGCCGAGGCAGAGGGCTTCAGCGCAAGCTTCAAGGTAAAAACCCTTGCTGCTACAACAGATGATAACACCGGAGGCACCGTCCCGCCGTCGGGCGCTGTAACGCTTAGCGCCTCCGCAATTTCTGTACCTATGGGCACAACCTACAGTCTGCCACAGAAAATTACAAGAGACGCAAAGCAGTACACTCTTACCTATACCTCAAGCGGCGCGGGAATAGCGATTACGAATTATACCGTTATACCCAAAACCGCGGGAAGCTCTGCCGTCATTACCGCGCTTGCCGAGGATTTCAAGCTTACCTTCACCGTAACGGTGCCTGCAGTGGGCAAGGGTGACATGATAATTAACGCGCCTGAGGCTATTTACACAAACTATAGCGGTAAGCCTATTACAGTCACCTTTACCAATCCTCTCTACGCCTCTGATGTTACTTATACCTGCAATCTGAACAACGTAACTATTGAAAACGGCAGGATATCAGCCAAGGGGCTTTATGCTCTCGGCACCTACGAAACGGCAACCGTAACCGCAAGGGCTACGCATTTTGAAAAGACCTTTACGGTAAAGGTATCCTCTTATATCAAGGGTGATACGGTAAACGTTGAGCCTAACGTACTGACATATGAAGAGAGCGTTGTCAAAAACGGCAAGCGCGGCGGCACGCTGTTTATCGGTGACTCTTATTTTGATGCCGAGTTCTTCAGTGATTTCTATACGAACAGCGCGTACGGATTCGACGATAAGACCTACCAGCTCGGTCTTTGCTCGTCGGGCATTGAGGAGTGGGAGCTTGTCTCGGAAAGGCTTGTAATTCCTATGGCGCCCTCCGAGATATGCGTGCATATCGGCTTTAACGACGTACATTTCAGGGGTCTTGATTCCTCGACTCTTCCCCCGCGTCTTATGACACTGTTCAATAAGTACCGCGAGGAAATCCCCGGGGTTAAAATATACTATTTCGGCATTGAGCCAAGAAAATCGGATACCGCCGCAACCTATGAAAAGGCTATCGCCACAAACGAGGTGATGAAGCGGCACGCCGATGAAAACGATTGGCTTACTTATATTGACACCCCATCTTACGCATATAATTCTTCAACTCAGACGGTAAACACCTCCTATTACCGCGATGGCGCGCATGTAAAGCTTGAGTATTATACTAACTTCACAAACGCCCTGAAGGCGGCAAGAGATGCATCCGAATTTGATGATATAGGCAAGGAAATTTATATTGAGCATCAGCCGCAGGGCGGAAACATCGGCGCCCTCGGTAATGTATATTACGGCGGCAAGGAGCTCAAGGGGGATTATGTTCTTTCGGGAAATATCAAGCTTACGGCAATAACGCAAAGCAATCCGCATCTCCAGCTTCAGTTCGGAAGCTCAAGTGACAGATTTCTTCTTTGGGATAAGAACTCAGATGGCGTGTTGGGAGTGGGCTATGCCGAGGGAGGAGACTACTTCAGCGAGACCGATACGGGGAACCTCGATTTCACCTATGCAAGCTATGACAGCGCAAGCTCAAAGTGGGTTACAAAAAATCTTCCTATAACGATGAGCTTTACCCTGGCAGTCACCGACAATGAGGCATATCTTTATATTGACGGTGTGCTTAAGGCAACAATAAGGAATATGACTCCGACTCACCTTAGTATAGGCGCACTCTGCATTGCAGCGCAGATGTATGATCTTGAGGTATGCACAAAGGCTGCCGATCAGCAGGGCTACGCATCACGCCTCGCGACACTCGGAATTACTTATTAATTATCAAAAGACAAGAGCAAGAATAGAAGGATTCGTTGAAGTGAACCCAAAAGTTTAGACAAAAATTAAATATTAAGTTGTTTGCGAATGAGCTCGGTATTGCACTGGGCTCATTCCTTTTAGTTTTAGAGAAATTCTTTCGTTGTTGTAGTAATGTATGTATTCTTCCAACTTTTC
>JAGBIF010000014.1 GCA_017935065.1 Clostridia bacterium | reverse complement strand
GTGCGGATTATGTCAAGTGAGGTTAGCATTTCGATGTCAATAGTAGGATTTTCGTAAATTTTCATATTTTTATCCTTTCTTAAGCCTTCCCTTGTGATGGGAATAGGGATGCAAAGCATCTTGAAAGTTTGCGTTGCAAACTCGGGGGACCGCATAAGGTGCACCGTAGGGCGGGGGTTCTACTCCCGCCGTAGACGCAAGGCTCTTACTATAGCAAAGGTTGAACCTTCAGTTTGCCTTGCTATGAATTTCCGCAAAACGCAATTCAACGCGCGTTTTGTCGCCATAGGCGATACCGAAAATTCGGGTTAGCTTTGGGTGCGAGGCGTACACGGAGGGAGAGATCCCGACGCTTAGCGTCGCCCTACGGGTGAAGATGCGTACAAGGTGCGAGGCGTACGGGTGCAGATGCCGACAGAGTGCAAGGTGTACGGGTACAGATGCGTACAGAGTGCGAAGCGTACACGGCGGCACCAAGGCACCGCCCTACGGTGCAAACCTCCCACGCCAGCAGGCATTTCACGCTCGGTGATACCGAGCATTTCACACGCGTAGCGTATTTCAAGAATTCGCAAAGGCGAATTCATTTCACTGCGACCTTTGGTCGCCAATAACCTCGTCCCTGTACGCCTTAGCGCTCTTGCAGTACATATAGAACCTCTCGACAACCTCGATGAGAGCCGAGTTATTCTGTGTGAGGGCGAAGTCGTAGTAGTCATTGATGTGGAAGCTACCGAGCTTGGTGCTTCCGTTATAGACCTCAACCGTGCCTATCATCTTGTAGGCAAAGAGTGAGATGTCCGCACAGACGAAATTAGTCTCGCCTATCGTTTCGCTAGTCGTGGTAAACTTTTGCGCTACGCCGTCTATCTTCAAGCTGTAATTCGCAAGGTCGGTACCCTGTGCGAAGTAGAAGCGCACTCTCGGCTCGGCATCAAGGATGAAGGTTACACCGTTCACACCCGCACCGACTGCCATACTGCCGTTTGTGTCGCTTATCTTCTCAAATTTGGTTGCGCCACTGCCTATGATAGCATCAATCGCGCTCGCGATTTCACTTGCGCCCTCGGTGCCGAAGTAGGTGTAGGCGCTCTTTACATACGCAAGCATATCGCATACAAGCGTCTTTTCGGTTGCCGTAGCACCCTCATCGGCGAGAAGCTTGCTTGCATACTTAAGAATAGAAAGCGTGTAGCTTGCGCTCGCCTCATCACCGAATGTTACCGTAAGAGGAATTTCTCTGCCCGCCTTTGCCGAGGGAAGCTCTACTGTGAAATGATACTTGCCGTCAAGCGCTTCAAGGTCAGCTATCTTGTAGGTCTTGCCGTCAAGCGTTATTTCGGTGAGGTGTGCGTTTTCGGGGATATAGACGTTGAAGATAAGGTTTGCGTCAAGAGTTATGCTACTCTGGGGCTTAAATTCCTGAATTGCGTTAAGCACAAGCGTGTAGGTGTCATTTTCACCCGAGGTGCCTGTCTTAACGAAGCTTGCGTCACCGCTTGCGGTCGGGTAGGTCGCGGTGTGCGCGGCAGTACCGCTTGTCATAACAAGGGTTACATACTCACCCGCGTCATTCTTTTCGTAAACTATCGTGTCGTCAAACACGCTGACATAGTAGGTCAGGGCGAATGTGTTTCTCGCACCAGCCAGAATACTACCGCCTCTTACGGTTGCGTGTATATTTCCGTCGTTGCCCGAGGCGAACATATAGCAATTCTTGCCCGACTCAAGTGCGGTGTAGTCATATATACAGTCTGTAAAGGTTGCGTTTACTGTATTAGTAGAGCCACCTGCCGTGCTGACACCTACATAAGGTGCGGTCTTTGAGGTTATCCTGATGTTTTCCGCATACAGGTCATATATACCTGCAGTACCCTCAAGCCTTGCTACCGATGTTGAGGTGCTTCCTGTCGCAAAGTCGAAGCTACCGTTCTTTACGGTGAGCTTTCCGAACTCGGTGCTTGCAAGCGATGCGGTTTTGCAATAGAGATAGAGGAAGCCTCTGTCATTGTTCAGAGTTACGGTATTATTACCGAGGTCAACCGTTACACTGTGGTAGAAATCGAAAATGTAGGCAGGTCTTGCGCCTTGCGTGTAGCTTGCTCTGAAGAGTATTACACAGTCACTGCCGTCTACCGCCGAGCCTGCACCGCCGTTAAGTCCTGCTGCCTTAAGAGCATTGTCCCAGCTGTTATAGCCACCGACAAAGGTTCTGTCGGTCTTAAATACTACTATGGGATAAGAGCTGACGCTTTCGTACGGGGGTGTGATGTTACCGTACCTTGTAGGTACTGCAATTTCGTAAATGTCGTGGGTTTCGTCACTGCCCGTCTTGACAAACTCAACAAGTCCCATCTTCGCGGTAGGTGCTGCAGTACCCTTGACAAGCTTGAGCGTGTTGCCCGCACCTAGGGTGAGGGTATCGGACGCAACGCCCGTATAGTCGGTATAGTAGGCAAGCGCGTAGGGATTTGAATTTGACGAGGATTTGAAGGTGAAGGCGTTGCTCTTGGCAAGTATTTCACACCCGATAACGGTCGCGTTGATAAGTCCCTTGTTGGACGCGGTATTGCCCGAGGCAAACATATAGCACTTGCTACCCGTTACCTGCGAGTAATCAAACACACAGTTAGTAAAGGTCGCGTTTACCGTATTCGCGCTGCCACCCATCGTGCTTACGCCGACATATGGTGTTATAGTAGAAATTATCCTGATGTTCTCTGCGTGGAAGGAATAAATTCCGACTGTGCCCGCAAGTCTTGCGACCGAACAGCCCGTGTTGCTTACATTGAAATAAAAGCTACCGTTCTTTACGGTTATTTTTCCGAAGGCTTCGCCCTTTGATGTGTCTTGAAGCGCCTTACCCCAGAGGTAGAAGAAGCCCTGCGGAGCCGTAACGGTTACGGTGTTGCCACCGAGGTCAACGGTTACATTGTGGTAAAAGTTCTGAAGCGCTTCGGTTTCGGTAGAGTGTGTATAGTTGGCTCTGAAAAGAATTACACAGTCACTGCCACCGACAGATGAATAGAGCTCATCCACAAGGCCCGCCGCCTTGACCGCCTCGCCGAAGCTTGAATATCCACCAACGAAGGTCCTGTCGGTCTTAAAGACCGCTATGGGATATGATGTTACGCTCTCGTACTGAGGCGCGATAACGCCGTAGGCGGTAGGTACGCCTATCTCGTAAATATCGTGGGTTTCGTCACTGCCCGTCTTGACAAACTCAACCAGCCCTTGCTTTGCGGTAGGTGCTACAGTACCCTTGACAAGCTTGAGCGTGTTGCCCGCGCCTAGGGTGAGGGTATCGGACGCAACGCCCGTATAGTCGGTATAGTAGGCAAGCGCATAGGGATTTGAATTTGACGAGGATTTGAAGGTGAAGGCATTGCTCTTGGCAAGTATTTCACATCCAACAACGGTCGCGTTGATAAGTCCCTTATTGGTCGCGGTATTGCCCGAGGCAAACATATAGCACTTAGTACCGGTCACTCTTGTGTAATCAAATATACAGTCGGTGAAGGTCGCGTTTATGGTGTTCGCGCTGGGGTTGCCCGTATTGACGGCTATGTATGGGTCAGAGGATACCGAGCTGATTTTTATATCCTTTGCAAAGAAGGGATACACGCCAACGCTTCCCTCGAGCCTTGCAACGGCGCTTGCGTTGCCGCTTCCATTGAATTCAAAGCTACCGTTCTTTACGGTGATATTACCGAAGGCCTCGCCCTTATCTGTGTCCTTAAGAGCCGTACCGCTACGAAGATAGAGGAAGCCTCTGCTGGTCTTGATAGTCACGGTATGCCCGCCAAGGTCAACGGTTACATTGTGGTAAAAGTCCGAGATATATCCTGTGTTTGCGGTGTGCGTGTAGTTATCTCTGAAAAGAATTACATAGTCGCTCTCAGAGTTGGTTACACCGATAAGCCCTGCCGCCTCGACTGCTGCGCCGAAGCTATTATATGCACCGACGAAGGTCTTGTCCTGCTTAAATACCACGATAGGATAGGTGGCGGTGCTTGCGTATTCATCGGGAACCGTTCCGTACTTTTCCGAGCTGTCGGCAAACGCGCTTAAGTCCACCTTAAAGTCAAACTGGTTTTCCTCGTGGAAAAGAACATCCTTTGCCGAGGGATCTGCCTTCTGTGCCTCGAGCGTCTTGTATGCCGAGATATATTCTACCTGAACGTCACTGCCGTCGGCGGAGAAGTAGAACATAGCGACCATTCCCGTCTCAAATGCGGTAGCCTTATCAAGTCCCTGGGGGTCGATAAGGAAGGTATTTACGGTGTTGCCGTTGACACCCACATCGGTGCGGTGCTTGATATGCTCGGGGTCGACGTGTCCTGCCGCCGCGATTATGATATTCTCGTGAAGCGAGATAAAGTCGTTCCAGAAATCTATACCGTTGTTAAGCGTATCGTAGGTAGTAGTCGACTGCTCGCGCATGCCCTGCTCGCCCCACTGCCCCTCGTAGCCGAGAAGATTGTGGGTGATGACGATAACACGCCTGTCGGGGTTTGCCGAGACCACGCCGTTTGCCCACTCAAGGACCGCGTCGGGCGCGCCGTACTGCATACCGATGACCATATACTTATGCTCACCGACCTCGAAATTCATATAGAAGTTCTCAATCCTGCCCGCCTGATAATAGCCGTCAATATTGTCGGTGAAGGATGTGACGGGGCCGAAGTAGGTGTTATACTTCACGTGGTTGACATAATCATCGTGGTTGCCGGGGATTATTGCGTAGGGGATGTCCGCCGCGCCGAGCCTCTCGTGCTGAGCGACCGCGTACTGCCACTCGGCATCGTTGTCCTTGTCGGTTATATCGCCAAGACCGAACACGTGCTTGATGTTCTTTGCTTCCTTATTGGCAATTATCCAGTCATAGATAGAGGATGCGTAGCTCTTTCCGTTTACCGCATCCTGATAAAGAAGGAACTGCGTGTCACCCACGAATGCAAACGAGTATGCGTAGTCACTAGGCTCGCTTGTCCTCTCAAAGAAGGCGGGGGTGGCATCGTGTCCCTTGCCCGACTGGTCCTTTATAGAGGTCGCGGTGTTGCCCGATTTTGTGCTGTCATAGTATGCCATAAGCGAGGTGTGCGAGAGATTTGTACCGTTCTTGCTTGAGGCAAGGATATCCTCTGCCGAGAGGGCGGAGGAATACACACCCACCGAGCGAAGCGTGCCCTTGAAGTAGTTGCTTCCGTCAGCACCGATTGACATCTCGCGCGTGGTGCTTTGCGAGTGTACGGCATCAAAGTCCTGTATATCGGGCTTGTCGGTTACGGTCTTGACAAGCTCGCCGTTTATGTAAAGCTTGTATACCGAGCTTCCGCTTGCGGTCTCGTTTACAAGCGCAAGGCGCACCCAGCCCTTGCCGAGCACATTGCATTTGTCCTCACCCTCGGCATCCGTAAAGGGTACGTGTATCTTGTTTACCGAGAGGGTGTTGTTCTCGTAGGATGTCGAATAGTAGTAAATGGCGGGATAGCCCGCTGCGGTAATCTCAATACCAAAGGTATCTCTGCTTGTGTTGGCAGGATAGTTTGATATTATGGGTGAGGGCTTTGAGTAGGTGCCCGCGGGCATATTAAGCTCTACCTCATAGGTCCTCGGAAGCGTGTCAAAATATTTCTTGATGTAAATAGGATTTGCTACCTGCTCTTGTGAGAAGGTCCATCCGTCAGAGGTCGTCTCAAACGCAAGCGCGGTGAGCGAGACTGCCGAGATTATGAGCGCCGCAATTACTGTGGCTATCAGAATACGGCAGGTGGAATTTGAGCGATTTTTCATAGTATCCCCCTTTGTATTTAATAAATAAGAGCTATATTCTTGACAAAATATATATCTCTATGATACTATTATATCAACAAGAGATATGAAATAAAATGCAAATGATACAGTATTTTGGGGGTAAACATACAAAAAATCAACTATGAAGAAGTATAAAAGCTTTGATAAGATAAGGCGCGAGGATATCAGCGAATACAAGGGGCTTGAGAGAGAGGTGAAGTTTACACCCTACTCTTCAAACGATATGAACCCGCTTAAGGTAAGCTGCTTTGGGATAACCAACCCCGACAGTGATTATTATATTGCGAGAAACCCCTCGCCCTGCTATATTGTTGAGTATATCGTGTCGGGCACAGGCTATCTTGAGATAGAGGGCAGGGTAGAGAAGCTCGGCGCGTCGGATGCCTACATAATACATCAGGGCGACTTCTGCAAATACTACGCGGATAAAAAGGACCCCTACAGGAAGTATTGGATAAATTTTGCCACCCTTCCGTTCTTTGAGGAAATGCTTCGCGCCTACGATATTACCGACAGGGTGATAAGAGGCATTGACCTAAGCGCATATTTTGACGAGATATTCAAGCTTGAGCAGGTAGCCGATAATAACGATGAGCTGTATATCCCGATAAGCAAGCTTTTGTTTTCTATGATGATGGATATAGCCCTGCATAAGAAACAGGGGTTGTGTGGCAGAGGCAGTGACCTTGCAAGCTCGGTAAAGGCAATTCTCGATCGCTCGGTTAACGTGCATATCACGATAGACGATATAGCCAAGGTAGTCTGGCGCTCAAAGAACGAGGTAATAAGACAGTTTAAGCGTAGATACGGCATAACCCCATATGCCTATCTTCTCGAAATAAGGGTGCGCCGTGCAAAGAATATTTTACAAAATACGACATCTACGCTTGCCGAAATAGCAGAATATCTTTGCTTCTCATCCGAATATCACTTCTCAAATTGCTTCAAAAAACAAACAGGTGTGTCCCCGAGAGAGTGGCGAGCGAGCAAGCGAGCGCAGTGAAATATGCCTCGCATAGCGAGGCGCGATATATTTGCTTTGCCTGCAAAGCAAATTCGATATGTGCTACGCACTCGATATATTGCTACGCAATTCGATATGTTGACACCTCGGTGTCAACGAGAAGGGTTGAGGCAAGGCTCTCACTATAACAAAGGTCGGACTTTCGGTTTGCCTTGCTATGAATTTTCGCAAAACGCAATTCAGCGCGCGTTTTGTCGCCTGCGGCGATACCGAAAATTCGGTCGGGCTTTGGCGGTGGGCGCGAGAGGCTTTGCACTCTGTACGCCTCGCACTCTGTACGCTTTAAACTAAATATAAAAAAGACGGAAATTTCTTTCCGTCTTTTTTATTTTCTCGCGATGCGCGCATCGCCTTTTATCTCTGAATTCTTCCCGAGCCGTCGCCGCCTGCGAGCTTCTCTACCTCGGCAACCGTAACCATATTGTAGTCGCCCTCGATAGAGTGCTTGAGTGCGGATGCCGCAACTGCGAACTCAACTGCGCCCTGAGTGGTCTTACCGCTGAGGAGCGAGTAGATAAGACCGCCGCCGAAGCTGTCGCCGCCGCCAACTCTGTCGATGATGTGAAGGTCGTACTTCTTTGAGAAGCAGTACTCATCGTTCTTTACGTTGTAGAGCATTGCCGACCAGCCGTTGTCGAATGCGCTGCGGCTCTCGCGGAGAGTGATAGCAACGTACTCAAAGCCGAACTTGTCTGCAAGCTGCTTAGCAACCGACTTGTAGCCCTCGTGATTGAGCTTACCGCCGTAGATGTCGGTAGCCTCTGCCTCGATACCGAATACGTCCTTTGCGTCCTCCTCGTTGGAGATGCATACGTCAACGTACTGGCAGAGGTCGGTCATTGCCGCGCGAGCCTGGTCTCTTGTCCAGAGCTTTCCGCGGTAGTTAAGGTCGCAGGAGATCTTGATGCCCTTTGCCTTTGCTGCCTTGCAGGCATCTCTGCATATCTCTACTACGTTTGCGCCGAGCGCGGGGGTAATTCCCGTAAAGTGGAACCAATCAACACCCTCGAAGATGCTATCCCAATCGAAGTCCTCGCGGGATGCCTTTGCGATAGCCGAGTTCGCGCGGTCGTAGATGCAGACCGAGCCTCTCTGCGAAGCGCCCTTCTCGTTAAAGTAAATTCCTACTCTGTCACCGCCGCGAACGATCTTAGTGGTGTCAACACCGTAGCGGCGAAGGCTGTTTACAGCCGCCTGACCGATAGCGTGTGCGGGAAGCTTGGTAACGAATGCGGCATCCATACCGTAGTTTGCAAGCGAAACCGAAACGTTTGCCTCTCCACCGCCAAAGGTAAATTCTACGTGATCGCACTGAACGAACCTCTCGTAGTTGTAGGGCTGAAGTCTGAGCATAAGCTCACCGAAGGTAACTACTTTCATTTGTAAATATTCCTTTCAATAATAATATAATTTCAAAAATAATATAATCGTTAAAAAAACGGACATAGCACGCACACGGTGTGCATAGGCTTAAGTAGAGTTACCCCCGCGCCTTAATTCTCTTAAGCAGTCGGCGCAGAGCTTTCGCTCCTTAAATTCTGTAAGCTCCTCGCTACTGCCGCAGAAGGTACATGCGGGCGCATATTTTTTAATGATGATACAGCCCTCTGCCCCGAGAATTTCAACCTCGTCACCGTCGTTTACACCTATCTTGCGGCGAAGCTCCTTGGGGATTACCAAACGGCCGAGTCCGTCTACGCGTCGTACGATGCCTCTTGCCTTCATCCTTGCCTCCATATTCTGCAATATCCACCTAGTATTCTACCATAAAGATAATGCGGTGTCAAGCATAGAGGCATAAAAGTTTTCTAAAATTTACCATAAGGCGATGCCTGAGGGCGCGGGTGCGCAAGAGCCGCGCCGTATTTGTCAGAGAGCGCCTTTTCGGGAGGTGGTATTCTGACACAGAGCACAGACGGGGTAAGGGCGAGGGCGGCAGAGCTTGCCCTCGGTGCGCTGCCCGTGGCGCTTCGTCAAAAAATAACCGAGCTTCTCACAGCGCGCGGTATGAGCATATCTGCCCTCAGCGAAATAAGGGCGCGCGCGGGCAGGCTTTCCTTCGTGACGGCGGGCGCACAGAGCATAGCAATACCGATAGAGCTATCGGGCGAGGATATTCTCATGACGCTTGAGGGGATGACCCGAGGCGCTATGCATATTCACAGAGAAACCCTGCTTAAGGGATATATCTCACTTCCGTACGGAATAAGAGTGGGCGTCGTCGGCTCGGCAAGGTATGAGGGCGGAAGAATATGTGCGGTGGGGGATGCGCGGGCGCTTGTGTTCAGGCTTCCGTTTTTTGATGCGGATATAGGCAGACGGATAAGGGAGAGCGTGATGGGTGATGGGCCCGTGTCCTGTCTTATCTACTCACCGCCAGGCGGTGGGAAAACCACCGCGCTTCGCTCGCTTGCGTACGCGCTTGGCGAGGTCGGGTATATGAGAGCCGTCGCGGTTGACGAGAGGCGGGAGCTTTTCCCCGAGCCCTACCTGGGGCTTGGCGTGGATATTCTCTCGGGCTTTCACAAGGCGGAGGGGGTAGAGCTTGCGACAAGATACCTGAACCCCGAGCTTATTCTTATCGACGAGCTTAGCTCAAATGAGGCGGAGGCGGTAAGACAGGCCTCGCTGTGCGGAGTGCCTATCGTAGCTACCGCCCACGCGGGCAACAGAGACGAGCTTTATAAAAAAGACGGAATATCAGGACTGCTTTCGCTCGGTGTGTTCTACTGTACCGTCGGTATAGTACGGCAGGAGGGCAGGTTTCGGATAGAGGTTGAGAGGGTATGATGAAAATACTTGGCTTTCTTGCATGCGCGGTGTCGCTTTCGCTATTTTCCGCAAGGTATAACGCGGGGTGGAGAAGGCGCGCGGAGCTTATCTGCTCGCTTCTTGATACCGTGGAGCATATCAGGGACAGAACGGCGGTGTTTCCCGACACGCAGGAAAATATAATCAGCGAATATGCCCCGAAGGATGCGGTCGGGCAGGCAGTCAAAGAGGCACTGCTCGCTTATTACCGCACGGGTGAGGGTGAGATAATTCCAAAGGACCTCGCGCCGTTTGCGGACACTGCCGACCGAGAGTGCTTCCTTCGCTTTATCAAGGAGCTTGGCACAGGCTCGCTTGACGATGAGGTAAAGCGTACCAAGCAGATGCACGGCTATCTTTCCGAGAGGCGGGGGCAGATCAATGCGGATTGCGATAAGACGAAAAGGCTGTCCCTTACCCTTACCGCCTGTGCGCTCGGCGGGCTTCTTATGCTTGTCCTATAAGGACGGGGGGAGAGCTTTTGACTTATAAAGGGCTTTGATAAAAGGGAAAATTTATAATGGATATAGGACTTATACTTCGCGCCCTCGGCGTTGGACTGTGCGTTGCGATTGCGGTGCAGATACTTAATAAATCGGGAAGAGACGACCAGGCAATGCTGGTATCTCTGGCGGGGATAATAACCGCGCTTGTCTGCCTGGTTACCGAGATAGGCGCGCTTTTTGATACCGTAAGAGATATCTTCGGGCTTTAACGGTGGAGCTATGAGCAGTGCGTTTTTGTCGGTGCTTGGAATAGCTATCTCGGTCTCGGTATGCTCGCTTCTCTTAAAGGGCCTCGGCTCGTCGGTGACGCCCGTGGTTGTCTGCATAGGCGCTGTGGGTATTATCTCGCTATGCACCTCGGGGCTTGTCAGCCTGGGACAGACGGTAGACAGGCTTATCACAGGTGCTACGGGCGAGTACGCGAGGCGCGCGGTGAAGATTATCGGGGTGGGCTATCTCTCGGGCATCTGTGCCGATGCCTGCGATACTCTCGGTCAGGCGAGCATCTCTCGCGCGGTGTTGCTTGCGGGACGGCTTGAGATACTTCTTTTGGCTCTGCCCTGCTTTCTTGAAATACTTGATTTAAGTATAGGTCTTATCGGGTAATAAAATGATAATATCGTATCAAAAAATCGGATATAGAAGAAAGCTTGTTCTTGTGCTTTTTATCTCAATAATCCTTGTTATGCTAACTAAAATTAACATAAAAGAGGGTTTGTATCGGGATAATGCCCCTATTCTCTTTGTTGAATATGCCGACTATACCGAGGACGCCTTTGACATTAACGATGAGGCGGAGGATATATACGAGGAGCTTGACGGTATCCTTCCCGAGGGGCTTGATAGCACCGAGGACGTGCTTGACCTCTCGCTCTTCGGCGAGCTTATTCTCGGCACCGTCTCGGATAGAGCGAGAGGGTGCGGAGGCTTCCTTATTACACTCGTCGGGGTGGCGCTTCTTCTCTCACTTGCCGAGCGAGGCATCTTTGACCGCGGGCTTGAGGCGACCTCGTCCGCGGCGCTCTCGGGGGTGCTGTCAATACCCATTTTTTCCTCGCTTTACTCGCTTGTCGGTGAGTGTGCCACAGCCGTTGGCTCGGGTTGTGAATTCTTCTCGGGGCTTCTTCCGCTTATGATATCGGTGACGGCGCTTGAGGGCGGTGCCGTTTCGTCCGCGGTGCAGGGCGCGGGTATGAGCCTCGCCCTGTCCTTTATCTCGGGTGTTATTTTAAACGGACTTCTGCCTGTCGTGTCGCTCAGCTTTTCGCTCGCCCTGCTGTCAAGCTTTGACAAGGAGGGGATCATAGGCTCGCTGTCCTCGCTTATCCGTGGCTTTATTCTCTCGGTAATGGGGATCGTCGGTATGCTTCTTCCCGCCACGCTCGCAATGCAGAGCCTGCTTGCCTCGGCAAAGGACACGCTTGCCCTGAGGAGTGCCAAGTACGCTGTGGGGAGCATGATACCGATAGTCGGAGGTACGGTGGCGGGCGCGCTTTCAACCCTGAGTGCCGGGGCGGGAGTGCTTCGCTCTGCGGTGGGCGGTGTCGGCGCTATGTGTATTATCTACATATTTTTATCGCCTGTGCTGGTGCTTTTGCTTTACAGAGGCTGTATAGGCCTTTCGCTGACGCTTCTTGATTTTTGCGGTGTAAGGACGGGCGGGCGTATGCTGAAGGCGCTTCTTTCGGCATATGACGCGCTTCTGGCGCTTCTTGCCTGTGCGGGGGTGGTATTTTTGCTTGAAACGGTAATTTTTACAAGGACGGTGATTTCGCTTT
The DNA here is from genome assembly GCA_017935065.1 of Clostridia bacterium. Lineage (GTDB taxonomy): Bacteria > Bacillota > Clostridia > Oscillospirales > CAG-272 > UBA1740. The sequence goes on along the minus strand of JAGBIF010000014.1, from coordinate 8,452 downwards.
GAACGAGAGCGCTGTCTTCATTATATCTATGTGTGCTACCGTAGCGCTCTGCTCGTTTGCCAGCTATTCGGGCGGTGAGGCGAGAACAACGCGCCTTGCGCTTGGGATAATACTGCTGTCGTCGCTTCTCTCGCCCGCCATAGAGCTGATTTCCGAGCTTGATTTTACACAGGGCGCGCCCTCGCCACTACCACCCAGCCTTGGTGAGGATATGAGAGCAGAGGAACTGAAGCGCGCCTTCTCGGAGGGAATAGAGAGCGCGATAATAAACGAGTTTTCCTTTGACAGCAGGCAGCTCTCGGTCGAGGTCGGGGAGCTTGATATAAGCAGTATGACGGTAGGATTTTGCCGAGTGAGGCTCTACGGGCGCGCGGCGCTGTGCGACCCGAGGAGGGTAGAGCGCTTTGTGCTTGGATGCGGAGTAAGGAAATGTGAGGTGACGGCTTCTGTATGAAGGGTAATAAGGGGGCGCTTCTTTCGCCCGAATTCGTGGACTTTATAAAGCACAGAAAAAATCTTCTTCTCATAATTATTGCCGTGCTTGGCTGTGCTATCCTGTTCGCCTCGGTGCTGGGCGCGACCGATGAGACCGAGGAGGGGAGCGAGGATGCGCTTTCGGAGTACAAGAGCGCCCTTGAAGGCGAGCTTTCCGAGCTTCTGTCCCGTGTGTCGGGCGCGGGCAGGTGCGTCGTTCGGGTGACCTTCAGCGAGGGTGAGCGCCTTGAGTACAAGGGGAGCGTGGTAATAGGCAGACGCCCGCCGCAGGTAGAGGGAGTTACGGTGCTTTGCGAGGGAGGCGGGCGCGATGCCGTAAGGCGCGAGATAAGCGAGGTGATATCGGCGCTCTATGGCATCGGTCACAACAGAATATGCGTGCTGAAATTATCTTGAAAAGTGTGGAATATAAGAGGGCTCGGTTGCATATGGTTTATCAGTAACACAAAAAAGGAGAAATGCGTATAATGAAAAGCGAAAAAACGAAAAACCTCTTCACCTCGAAGACGGCAAGGAGCATCGTTGTTATCGTTGCGGTGCTTCTCATCGGACTTGCGGTTTATCTCAACTACCGCTGGTTCTACGACCCCGTAGGAGATATCGGCTACGGCGACAGCAATATGGAGGACTCGCTTCAGGGCTCGCTTGACGTCGATGCGGATGCCGACACCGAGAACGATTACTTTGCCGCGACCGTTCTCACCCGTCAGCAGTCACGCGACGAGGCAATAGACGTCCTTAAGCTCGTGACCGACAGCGCCGATGCCACCGAGGAAACCAAGGCACAGGCACAGGAGAAGATAGCAAAAATAGCGTCCGACATCCAGAACGAGGCAAACATTGAGACTCTCGTCAAGGCAAAGGGCTTTGAGGAGTGCGTTGCCGTCATAGGCGATGAGAGCGTAAGCGTTATCGTAAAGAGCGAGGCCCTCGCCGCCAAGGAGGCCGCGCAGATACTCGCCATAGTCTACGAGACCACAGGCATAGCCCCCGAGAACGTGAGCATTATCAACAAGTAATTAAAAACCAAAGGGGCTGAGTCAAAAGCTTATAATTAAGCTAATGGCTCAGCCCCTTTAATCATTTCGTAGGGCAGAGGGAATATGCCTCGCACAGCGAGGCGCGATATATTTGCTTTGCAGGCAAAGCAAATTCGATATGTGCTTCGCACTCGATATATTGCTTCGCAATTCGATATGTTGACACGCGGTGCGGGCGAGAAGGGTTGAGGCAAGGCTCTCACTATAACAAAAGTCTGGCTTTCGGTTTGCCTTGCTATGAATTTTCGCAAAACGCAATTCAGCGCGCGTTTTGTCGCCAAAAGGCGATACCGAAAATTCGGTCGGGCTTTGGCGGTGAAATGCCTGCGGGCGTGGGAGGCGAGGCAAGCTCGTAATGAAATCAATAGAATTAAATCTTCTGCTTCGTTCTCTGTTATCACAAATCCAGGCTGTTTTCATCAAGAAGAAAATTGCAAATTCCCATCGTGACGATGCCGTAATCGTTTCGCCTTGGCTTAATATTATCACGAACAACGATAATTTTCTTAAATGAGTCGTGTATGCTTTTAAGCGAGCGTTGCTCTTGTTCGATTTTTTCTGGATTAGCCATCGAAAATGCCGATTGGATATAGTATTTTTTGCTTCCCTTGGTTGCCACAAAATCAACCTCCAGCTGTTTCTTTGTGGACCTGCCTTCACTGTCTTTCCCGTAATTCTCTACTAAGCCGACATCAACACGAAATCCGCGAATACGAAGCTCATTATAAATGATGTTTTCCATAATGTGATTTTCCTCGTTTTGTCTGAATTCAAGGCGCGCATTGCGGAGTCCGACATCTTCAAAATAATACTTTGCGGGAGAATTGATATATCTTTTGCCCTTTACATCATATCTTTTCGCCTTGCTTACAAGGAAGGCATCGATGAGATAATCAAGATATTTTTTTAAGGTTTTGTCACTGATCGTTTTTCCTTTGACGCTCTTGAATGTGTTTGCAAGCTTCAGAGGATTGGTAAGCGAGCCAATAGCAGAAGCCAAAATATCAAGCAGCTCGTCAAATTCGTCTGCGTTTCGGATTTTATGGCGGTCGATCAAATCCGACAAATACACCTTCTTGAACTGTGAAATCAGATATTCCGCTTTTTCTTCGGGAGCCTCGCAGGAAAGAACGAGAGGCAATCCGCCGTAAGTGAAATAGTCATCCCAGCCTTCATCCATACTTCCGTCATATACAGACATAAATTCACGGAATGATAAGGGATAGACACGAATCTCATCGCCTCTGCCGCGAAACTCGGTTATAACATCGCTTGAGAGGAATTTTGAATTACTTCCCGTTACATAAACATCGGCATTTCGAATATGCAGAAAGCTGTTTAACACATCCTCAAACTCATCAAGCAGCTGCACCTCATCAAGAATGATATAATACATATCCTTGTCGGTGATTCTGCCCTTTACATATGCAAGCATATTATCAGGATCGCGAAGCTTAATGTTCGTTCTATCATCAAGAGCAACCTCTATGATGTGCGATTCATCCACACCCTCGCTGAGCAGATGCTCGTGGAATAGGTTAAAAAGCAAATAGGACTTTCCGCAGCGCCTGATGCCGGTTACAACCTTAATAAGTCCGTTGCCTTTTTTGTTTATTAATCTGTTCAAATAATTCTGCCGTTTAATTTGCATAAGCACCTCTTACTAAAAAGGAATATTTCTACTTTTTTTCGTAATACAATTATATCGTGATTTTACTTTCATGTCAAGAGATTTTGTGTAATTTATCAGAAACAATTCGATATGTGCTACGCACGCGATATGTGCTTCGCACTCGATATATTGCTACGCAATTCGATATGTTGACACCTCGGTGCGGGCGAGAAGATAAAAATGGCGTTTTTGACCTTATTTTTATTATATTACTATTGACTAACGCGATAAAGTGTGGTAAAATATTGCATATTAATTTTTTAGTTCCCAAGGGAACGGTACGGAGGCGTTTTTATGGAAAAGCTTAAGGTTGGTATTATCGGTGCTACGGGTATGGTAGGACAGAGATTTATTCTTCTTCTCTCGGAGCATCCTTATTTTGAGATATCCGCGCTCGTTGCGGGACCTCGCTCGGCGGGCAGAAGCTACACCGAGGCGGTAGAGGGAAGATGGAAGATGACGGTTGACATCCCCGAGAAAGTACGCGATATGACGGTTATATCCAGCGAGGATATCGACACAGTAAAGGGACTTGTTGACTTCGTATTCTGTGCGGTAAATATGTCCAAGGACGAGACACGCGCGCTTGAGGAGAGATATGCCAAGGCGGAAATTCCCGTCGTATCCAACAACTCGGCCAACAGATGGACCCCCGACGTTCCTATGGTAATTCCCGAGATAAACGATGCGCACCTTGAGGTTATCGAGAGCCAAAGAAAGAGGCTTGGCACCAAGCACGGCTTCATTGCCGTAAAGCCCAACTGCTCTATTCAGTCCTATGTCGGCGCGCTTACCCCCCTTCACCGCAAGTGGGGCATCAAGGAGGTAGTCGCTACCACCTATCAGGCAATCAGCGGCGCGGGCAAGACCTTCAACGAGTGGCCCGAGATGATTGACAACCTCATCCCCTTCATCGGCGGTGAGGAGGAAAAGAGCGAGAAGGAGCCCCTTCGCGTATGGGGCGAGGTAAAGGACGGTGTGGTAGTTCCCGCGACCGAGCCTGTAATCACCACCCAGTGCTTAAGAGTTCCCGTATCCGACGGTCACACCGCGGCTGTGTTCGTAAGGTTTGTTAACAAGCCCACCAAGGAGGAGATCCTCGAGGAGTGGAGGAATTTTGCGGGCAAGCCTCAGGCTCTCGGACTTCCCTCGGCGCCCGAGCAGTTCATCACCTACTTTGAGGAGGATAACCGTCCTCAGGCAAAGCTTGACCGCGACCTTTACGGCGGTATGGGCGTTTCCTGTGGCAGACTTCGCGAGGACACCGTTTACGACTACAAGTTCGTAGGTCTGTCTCACAACACCCTTCGCGGCGCGGCAGGCGGAGCCGTGCTTATCGCTGAGCTTCTTTACAGAGAAGGATACCTTACAAAGCTTATCTAATTTGACACGGGGCTGTCTCTTTCGCATTTTGAGACAGCCCTATTTTGATAAAGGCAGGCAAAGGATATGAATGTTACAAAATACAAGGCACTGCTTTATGCCGTAGATATGGGTAGCTTCTCCGCCGCCGCGGCAAAGCTCGGCTACACGCAGTCGGGGCTTACCCATATGATGAACGCGCTTGAGGAGGAAATAGGCTTTCCCGTGCTTCAGCGCGGTTATTACGGTGTAAAGCTCACCCCCGCGGGAGAGAGGATTATTCCGAGGATAAGAGAGCTTGTCAACTGTGAGGACGCGCTCTTCAACGAGATAGAGCTCGTGCGCTCTTACGGTGACGATGTAATAAGAATAGGCGCCTACTCAAGCATTGCCACGCATTGGCTTCCGTCTATTGTCGAGAGCTTCAACGCCGAGTTTCCGTCTATCACCGTAAACATCCAGACAGGTACGGTTGAGGAGCTTTACACGGGACTTGCGGGCGGTCGATTTGACCTCGTGTTCGGAAGCGTAAACAGCAAGTACAGCTTTCGCTGGGTACCGCTTGCGCAGGACAGGTTTTACGCAATTCTGCCAAAGGACTACCCCCTGTCGGAAAACGAGTTCCGTCTCTCGGGCTTCAACGGCACGAAGTTCCTTATGCCAGGACTTGGCTTTGACGAGGATATAAGCGCGGTCTTTCAGGAGAACAGCGTGCGCCCCTTCGTTACCAACACCTATGTCGATGACCCCGCTATCATATCGATGGTTGAGCACAGACACGGAATAAGCATGCTCTCCGAGCTTATTCTCTCACAGAGAAACGACGCGGTAAGATGCGTGCCGATAAGCCCCGCGGTCTTTCGCTCGCTTGCTATCGCGATGCGCCCCGATGGGTTAAGCACCCCGCCCCTGAAGCGCCTCATAGCCCTCACGAAGGACTTTGTCAGGGCGTATAAAAGCAAAATGTAGAGGCTTTTGTTTATTTTCAATAAATTTAGTAATTAATTTTTGTCAGGAGCGAGCAGGCCAAAGACCTACTTTGCTCTTGACTTTTTTTAATTTAAAATGTATAATTATACTAGCTATTTTTAATAATAGGGCGACTGTGCCCTGTAAGAAAGGTAAATAAAGGTATTGCCAATGAAAAGGATTATCAGTCTGGCTCTTGCGCTTACGCTCGTTGTATGCATGCTCTGCATGTCTGCATGCGGACTTAAGAAGAGCTCAATTTCAAACATTACCAAGGATTCAAGCCCCACGAGAATAAATACCCTCGTAGAGTATGTTGTCGGAAACGGTGAGGACACTCTCCGTCAGGTATACACCACCGAGATCGACGCCGAGGGAAAGAGGGCTATATTCACCTACGCCCGCGACAGATACGCGCTTCCCGAGGAGATGTCCGAGACCAGAATAATAAGAGACAAGGGCACCGTGCTTTACGATATGGAGAAGAAGTCGTCAAGCGATGACGGCGGTAAGAGCTGGGCTGCCGACGGCGTTGCCGAGGAGGACTTCGCGCTTAAGATAGAGGCAAGTCATTTCAAGGAGTACTCGCTCAGCCCCGACGGAAATATCGCGACGGGCGTGCTTGCGCAGAAGGATTCCAAGGAGGTTCTCGGAAACGAGATAGCCACCAAGGATGACTCGGATATCACGGTCATTATTTCAACCGACGGCAGATACCTTCAGTCGCTCGATATCTACTACACCGCGACAAGCGGTGCCAAGGTTGCGGTAAGCACCTCTTATTCCTACGCGAAAATCACGATTGACGCTACCTACAACGGATTAAAGGCTGAGGACTGAGGCCTCGGCTGACGAAAGGATAATGACGATGAAAAGAATTATTTCACTTATTCTTCTGCTGGCGCTTTCGCTGACCTGCGTGCTTGCACTCGCATCCTGCGGTGATAAGGATGGGGCGGTTACGGGCGATGCCGCCGACCAGATAGAGGTTATCAACGCAATGTTTGAGGCGATGCTTCCCAAGCAGACCATTACCACCACCACCCAGGATATGGGCGGTATCTCGCTTAAGAGTGTTGCGACGCTCACAATAGGTACGGTAGACGGCTTGCCCGCCGCAACCTACGTAAACGAGTATCAGCAGCTTGCCGACCTCGACGGAGGTAACGTAGCAAACCTCGTTACAACCAAGACCGAGAAGAGATGGTACGTTGAGGGCAAGGGCCTTATCAAGAACGGCAGGGGCGATTACATAGAGGACCCCGACGGTGAGCTTGACTTCAGACCGAAGGAGGGCGATATCAAGATTACCCTCAACCCCGCAAAGCTTAAGAGCGCGACCTACGATGCCGAGACCGAGACTCTCGTTGCCGAGATTACAAAGGAGAACGCGACCGACCTTCTCAAGCGCTTCCTTATGGAGGACCAGAAGATCACCTCGGGACTTACGCTTTCCATCACCACCTCGGGCGGTAGAATTTCGGCAATAAAGCTTGAGTTCTCTGCCCCCGAAAATGATATCTATCTTGACGAGGAGTCTGATGACGAGTCGAATATCGTTACCATTGCCGAGACCAAGATTACCATTGAGGCGCTCTACAGCTACGACCTCGTAGAGCTTACTCTTGAGTAATTCAGCTTCATATAGAAAGTCATAGAAAAAGAGGAAAAAAGATATGAAAAAGATTTTATCCGCCGTACTTCTTCTTGCCTGCATCTGTATGCTTTTCGCCTGCGGAAGTCCTACCTCAAGCTTTGAGAACGCGCTTGCAAGCAACGACTTCACAAAGGCGACCATCACTCAGGTTACCGAGGATGAGCTTGGCTCTCTTACAGGCACCTACACCGTCACCTATAACGAGGACGGCTCGGCTACGATAGAGTATAGCTATGAGCAGTGGACCGATATCAACAATGCATCGGCTACCGAGCTTAAGACCTTAAAGACAGGAACTATCACCCGCGGTGCCGACGGCAAGTACACCGACGGCAAGGACTTCTCGGGCAGTGCCGACGAGATCCCCGCAGGCTTCCAGCTTAACCTCGAGACGGTTAAGGAGGATGCAAAGATAAGCAGTGATAAAACCACCCTTACCGTAGATGTAAGCGCGGATGCTACCGCCGACGTTCTCGGTGTTGAGTTCCCCCACGACGTAACAATCGAGGTAGTCCTCAAGGATAAGGCGCTTGATTCGGTGAAGGTGAGCTTCACAACCACGGATAAGACAGGCGAGGAGTATAATCATTCCATCACTTGTAAATACGAATAAGATTGATTATTTTTGCGATAATCGCAAAAGTCCTGTTGTATTTACAAAGAGAAAGATGTACTGTCGGTTCTCTTTCGTACTTAATATAAGCCAAAAAGGAAGAACTGAAAGAGTTCTTCCTTTTTTGTCGGACTTTTGCTATCCTCGTTTTCTCGCCCGCCGTATGTATATACGGCTCTCGGCTCGTCAGCCGAGGATTTCTCATCAAAACTAATCTAATCTGGCGAGTATATTTGGCGATAACCAAAAACAAAAAGGATAGAGAATACCTCTATCCTTTTTGTTTTTTATCGTCGTTTCCTTAGTCGCCGTAGGTGACGGCGGGAGAGATCCCGACGCTTTGCGTCGCCCTACGGGTTCGACTACGGGCTTTGCCCTCCGCTCAGGATGACATTTCCCGACGCTATGCGGGTGCAAATGCGTACAGAGTGCGTGTCGTACACGGCGGGAGTAAACCCCCGCCCTACGGGTGCAAATGCGTACAGAGTGCAAAGCCTCTCACACCCGCCGCCAAAGCCCGACCGAATTTTCGGTATCGCCACAGGCGACAAACCGCGCGCTTGTTTGCGTTTTGCGAAAATTCATAGCAAGGCTCTCACTATAGCAAAAGTCGGACTTTTGGTTTGCCTTGCTATGAATTTTCG
>JAGBIF010000013.1 GCA_017935065.1 Clostridia bacterium | reverse complement strand
GGCGTAAATGATGTTGCAACAAGTTACAAATGATGTGGGCTATCGCCCAATGATGTTACTCCTGTGGCGTAAATGATGTTGTGCTTTGCGCAAACGGAGCTGTATCCGTCGTTCAGTACTCTATTTTCTTCATAACCTCCCTTGTTGTACATTTGTCAATGATGTGAAACCAAAAAGATAAAAAAGAAAATAGATGTTAGAATAATGCTCTGCGAGGTGAATGAATGAGTGGTGGCGCGAAGCGAGAACATCATTATTCATTTTTGGCACAAATGAACGAGGTTGAGGCTTTGCCTCAAATGATGTGGGCTATCGCCCAATGATGTTACGCCTACGGCGTAAACGATGTTGCGCTTTGCGCAAACGGAGCTGTATCCGTCGTTCAGTACGCAAATTTCTTCATAACCTCCCCTGTCGGCTCATATCCTTTACGGGGGGGCTTTTATATATGGACAAAGCGAGAAAAAGAGATTTTATCAAAAACGGACTTATGCTTACCGCCGCTATGCTTGGGATGCGCACGGTATCGCTCTTCTTCAACGCCTTTATCACAAGAGAGGTGGGGGCTGAGGGTGTCGGGCTTTATACTGTGATTATGAGCGTGTACGGCTTCGCGGTAACCTTTGCTACCTCGGGAATAAGTCTTACTATGACGCGCCTTACCGCCGAGCGCATCGGTGTCGGCAGGGCGGACGAGGTCAGAGGGGTGCTGCTGGGCGGGATAATCTTTGCGCTTATCTTCTCACTTACGGCAGGGCTCGTGCTGTATTTCGGGGCGGGATTTTTCGCTCGATCGGTGCTTGACGATATAAGATGCGAGAGCAGTCTCAGGATTTTGGCGCCGAGCCTTCTGCCTCTTTCGCTCGTATCGGTATTCACGGGGTATTTCGTCGGCATAAGACAGGTGTCGAGAAACGCGACACTGCAAATTCTCGGTCAGCTATTTAAGGTGGGTATCACGGTGCTTCTTCTGCTTCGCGTGAAGGATATGGGCACCGAGGCTGCCGCGGCGGCGCTCGCGCTCGGCACAACGCTTACCGAGCTTGCCTGCTTTGCCGTCGTGCTTATACAGTATCTTTTTGACAAGGCCTATAAGGGGCGCTGTCGCCCCGAGCTATCGTCGGTGGTAAGAGGTGCTTCCCCGCTTGCGGCATCGGCATACGTAAGGCAGGCTCTGCTCACGCTGGAGCATATACTTATCCCGAGAGGACTTAAGAAATACGGCGGAAATGAGGCACAGGCGCTTGCCGCCTACGGCACGCTTCACGGTATGGCGCTTCCTACCGTAATATATCCTATGGCAGTCCTTTCATCCTTCGCGGGGCTTCTGGTGCCCGAGTTCGCCGAGAGGCGGGCGCGAGGTGACGGCGCGGGTGAGAAATCACTTGCGAAAAAGTCCCTTGAGATGACACTTCGCTACGGTATACTTGCCTCGGCACTTCTCTTTGTATTTTCGGAAGAGCTTGGCTACGTCATCTATTCCTCTCGCGAGGCGGGGATATATATAGGTATACTTTCACTCGTCGTGCCGATAATGTACCTTGACCACGTGACGGATGCGATACTCAAGGGCATCGGCGAGCAGGTCTTTTCTATGTGGATAAATATAACCGACAGTCTTTTGTCAATTATCCTAGTCTGGCTCTTAATTCCGAAAATCGGTATTCTCGGATATGCCGTCGCGATAATAATTATGGAGCTTTACAATTTTATTCTCTCATATATAAGGCTTCGCACGAGGATCTGCTTCAGGATAAGCATCCTGTCCTCGGTGGGCGCTCCTCTCCTGTGCGCTACCTTGGGCGGGCTTATTACCCGCTCGCTCTTCCTTTGCGCGGGTGCGCAGGTTAATGCCCCGTGGCTTGTGGCAGAGCTTATATTCGCTCTGTGTGTTTATCTTGGACTTTCTCATCTTCTTTCGCTAATTCTTGATAAGGTGCGTGAGCAAAAGAACAAGAAAATCAGCACTATTTGAAAATATTTATTTGCAAATACACTAAAACAGAGAAAAAGGATACAGTCCCGATAAAAAGCGGGCTATCTCAGGCAAAGCCGTCTGAGATAGCCCTTATTATGTTATAGCCCCTCTACGTCAAGCGTGCCGTCGCTGTTAAGCGTGACGATGATATCTATCATACGGATAGTGCCGTATTCGGTAATAGCACTCTTCGGCATTGAAAAGACGGGTGTGAAGCGCTCGGGGGACGAGCCCTCAGCAGGTGTGTACACACCGTATACCACGACGTCCGAATAGACCCTTACCATAGCATTGTCCTTGACGCTTACATAGGTGCTGACAGGCTCGCTCTCAGGGACGTAAACGGTATATTCGCTCGCGCTGTTGTTGACGATGAAGTAAAGCGTCATACCCGAGGTATATGCCGTAATTTTAGTATTGTCGGCAGGATCTTGCTCATAGGTAGCATATATTTCTCCGAGTATTCCGTCTCTTATCACGGCAACACCGTTATCGTAGGCGCTGATGTCTCCGATATAATTGCCTGTGACAGAAGAGTTAGTATAGACCTTAAGCAGGGATGCCGAGCTGACGTCTGCTTTTATCGAGGCGCCTACTGACAAAGAGGCCTTACCGATACCTGGGATGCTTACGCTTATCCCTATCATATATCTGCCGAGTGTTGAGGTGTCAAGCGCCGAGGTGTCAAGCATATCCTCCGTGATACTTAAGATCATGAGATTTGTGCCGTATATCTCCTCAATAAGAATAGCGTCTAACCTCTGACCGACCAGGACGGTCTTGAGAAGCTCCTTCACCTCCTGCTCCGTGGCATCTCTCGGAATGATAATATCGCCGCCTGCACCGTAAATAAACAGGCTGTCAATAATTCCCTCTGCCACATCGAACACCGTGAGCGTAAGCTCTCTCGTATAGCCCATATAGGTCACGCTAAAGCTTTTATCTCCCGCGGTAGTGAGGTCGGGGGTGGCGCTGAGGGTTGCATCCGAAAGCCTTACCCTGTAGGAATAGCCGTTGCTGAAGTGAACGTTTAAGCTCTGCTCGGACAAATCACTGCCGACAGGAAGGCGATTTTTAGATAGAGTTATTTCTATCGGTGTTATACCCTCGGAATTAACTACCGTAAAGGTTTCATAGCAAAGCTTACCGCCGTAAGCGATAATCGTATCGTATTGACCCGCTTTGCTGAAATCAGGCTTGCCCGAGAGGAACATATCGTCGGTGACGGACACAAAGTAAGAGCTTCCGCTTTCCGTGAGAACGTTCAGCGTAAGGTAGGGTGCCTGCCCCTCAATAGAGCTCCTGCCGTCCATAAGTATAATATTTTGGATGTGATCGGGTATCTCACGCCTTAAGGTCTCTTCAGTGCCGTCGCTGTAGGTGATGACCGTAACGGTATAGCACTTGCCCGTTTTACCGTCAAGCTCGGTGTCGCTCGTCACGTTGACCGCATACTTACCGCTTACCGCAAAAACGCCCGTATCGGTCTGCCCGATAAACCAATTGCCGTTTTCACCAACCGAAATTCTCTCGGCAGGCGTGCCGTCCTTACCGACTGCCGCCTTGCCCGTATCGGTGCCGTCAAGGTACCAATTTCCGTTTGAGCCTATCGTAGCGTTGGTGCCCGATGCCTTAACACCCGTGTCCTCTTCTCCGATAAACCAATTGTCGTTTTCACCAACCGTCACCGCGGTGCTCTCGCACGAGGCGAGAGCAAAAACCGCAAGACATGCTATGAGAATAAGCGAAATTAGGTAAACAATTCTTTTCATATCTGTTTTACAAAATCAGTTTTTTAAACAAATCAGTTTTCCATAGTTAAGCTTCCGTCGGGGTTAAGTGTGATTACAGTACCGCTCATATAGACCTGATTATTTTCGTCAATACAGCTTGTGGGCATAGAGTATATCGGGCCGAACACCTCAAGGGAAGGATCGATGTTGGGTACCCACATACCGAATACGACGCAATCGGAATATACCGCAACCTTCATTTCATTTTCGGCACTCGTATAGGTTGCCGAGGGCTCACCCTGAGGAACGTATACCGAGTATTTGTCATTGGTGTTGTCGATAAGGTAGTAAAGCGTCATACCAGAGGAATATGCCGTAACCTTACTCGGGTTGTTGGCATCAATGGTATACGTCGCCTGCATACCGCCCATACCCGAAAGCTCGGCGAAGCCGTTGTCATATGCCTTGAGTGTGCCAAGCATACCGCCCACATTGGGATCGTCGTTCGTATAGGTCTTAAGAAGCGTTGCGCCCGAAAGGTCTGCCTTAACGGGAATGCTGAGTGTTAAACTGTCCGTGCCGACACCAGGCAGGCTTACCGTAATCTTAAGCGGTACGCGTCCGAGCTGTGACGCGTCGATAAGCGATGCATCAACCATATCCTCGGTAATCGCAAGGGCGATGTTTGTGGCGCCGAACATCTCCTTATGAAGAAATACCTGCACCGTCCTGCCGATGACTTTGGTATCTAAAAGCCCCTTTACCGTATTAGCATCCGCATTGTAGGGGATATAGAACTCGTCAATTCCAGAGGGGCTGATATGGCTTATATTATTTTCGTCAAAATCATGCACGTGCAAAGAAAGCGTATCGCTACGGTTTCCGTAGGTACCCTTAAGCGTATAACGTCCGACCTTATTAAGATCGTACTCGCCCTCAAGGGTAAGGTCCGAAAGTCTTACCATATAGTAGGTGCCATTGCTGAAAGTAACCTGCACAGAAATACTTGAGATATCACTGCCCTTATCCACGTTCGCATTGTATATCACAAAGTCTGTTACGGTAACGTCGGGCACGTCAACTACACGGATAGTAGTAAAAACGATCTTACCGCCGTAAACGATAGCCGCATTATAATTGCCCGCGGTATTGAAGTCGGGCTTGCCATAGAGGAACATATCGTCGGTAACGGGGACCTCATAATGATCTCCGTCGATAGTCGCCGCCATCAGTCTGAGATAAGGCTTGTAGCCCTTGATGTATTCGGTGCTGCTGTCAAGCAGATCAATAAAGCTAAGCTTCCTGGGAACCTCACGCTTTAAGGTCTCGGTCGTGCCGTCGCTGTAGGTGATGACGGTAAGCACAAGGCTCTTGCCTGTTGTAGTGTCAAGCTCGGTGTCGGTGGTAACATCTACCACATACTTACCTACTACCGCCTTGACGCCCGTGTCGGTCTGTCCGATAAACCAGTTGCCGTTTTCACCGATGGTGACCTTCTCTGCGGGTGTGCCGTCCTTAGCGACTGCCGCCTTGCCCGTGTCGGTGCCGTCGATGTACCAGTTTCCGTTTGAGCCTATCGTAGCGTTGGTGCCCGATGCCTTAACACCTGTGTCCTCTTCTCCGATAAACCAATTGCCGTTCTCGCCGATGGTAACCGCGTCTGTGCCGCACGAGGCAAGCGCCAGTACCATAAGACAGGTAACGAGCATAAGCGAAATTGCTGTGATAATTTTCTTCATAACAAATTACCCCTTTTTTAAAAATTCGGATGTCACGCACAGGTTGCGCGGGACAATTCGTACCATAATTATATCACGTTACAATTTTAAATGCAATACTTTTTTTGAAAAAAATTGAATTATTTTCCTGAAAATGATATAATAATTTTGCAAAGCGGCAATGCAATTTGACATATATGTACAATTCGGGCATTTTGTCTACAAAAAAGAGGTGAGGGATATATGAACAAGGATATAGAAAAGAGAGTAGGTAAAAACATACGCAAAATAAGAGAGACACTTAAGGTTACACAGGATTATGTTGCGACAAGGCTTCAGATAGAGGGATGCGATATAACCAGAAGCGCCTTAGCTAAAATTGAGGTCGGTCAAAGGCATCTTTACCCTGATGAGATTATACTTTTGAAGAAAATATTTGCCTGTAGCTTTGATGATATTTTCGCGTGTGACTGATATAGCCTTGATGCTCGGCAAGGCAAAGCAAAAAACAAATTACAAGCAAAAAACAAATTAAAGGAAGAAATCGCGGGATTTCTTCCTTTTCATATTATTAACTATTTATAAAAGCCGTTACACCTTTTTCTTAAGATTTTGCGTTTTGTAGGTAGAGTAGCCCTCATATTGATAGCTTGTATCGATCCCCTTCATAAAAACAAGTCTGTCCTCTGTCCTGTCGGTCAGCGCCTGTCTTAAAATATGCTTTATCTCGGTATCTCTGACGGGGCTTCTCTCCATCGCAAGAAGATAATCCTCTTTATCAACCATCGACCAATCTATGACCTGTCCGATTTCGCATCTCAGCATATGGTCAAGCCATATTCTGGTAGCACGGCCGTTTCCCTCTCTGAAGGGATGGGCGACATTCATTTCAACATATTTCTCGATAATTTCGTCAAAGCTGCTCTCGGGCATTCTCTCAATGCTTTGAAGCGCCGCATCAAGATACATTATCGGGGCAAACCTGAAGCTTCCCTTTGCAATATTTACAGTCCTTATCTCGCCTGCAAAGTCATATATATCGCAAAACAGATGTCTGTGTATAAGCCTTAAGGCTTCAACTGTGCCTGCCTTCACCGATGAAAGCATACCGTTGTCAAAAAGCTCAAGCGCCCGTAGCTTGCTGATGCGTTCTTCCTCACGGGCAAGCTCGGCTGAATTTGTTATGCCAAGTTTATTTTCAAGCATATTACTCTCCCATATAAACAAACCTACAACAGTATTATACCATATTTCAATACCGTATGCAAGCCTGTTTTAATTCTCCACGAATTTGCCGTCGACAAGCCTTCCGTATTTTACCGCGTTCCCCTCGTGAAGGGTTACATTCGTTGCTGTAAGCGAGTTCTGCCAGGTGCCCTCGGCATACGAGCCGTCGTTAAGATAAAAGACACCTCTGCCACACTTCTCGTCCTTTTTCCACATACCCTCAAATCTGTCGCCGTTTTTGTAGTAGTAGATGCCGTAGCCGTCAAAGCAGCCGCCCTTGAACTCGCCCTCATAGCGGTCACCGTACGCAAAGGTATAGACACCCTTGCCCGAGTAGCTTCCCTCACAGAAGTCCCCCTCGTAGCGAGTGCCGCTTGGGTAGGTGAAGGTGCCTCTGCCGTGGCGCAAATCATTCTTCCAGATGCCTAAATATTCCTTGCCGTCCTTGCAAATCAATCTTCCCTCGCCCTCTCGCTTGCCGCATTTCCACATACCGAGGTAGCGGTCACCGTTTTGGAAGGTGAACTCACCGTAGCCGTGATATTCACCGTCAAGGAAGCCACCCTCATACCTTGTGCCGCCGTGGGTATATACACCCTGTCCCGAGCGCTTATCATCACGCCACCAGCCCTCGTATTTAGCGCCGTTTTGGTAATAGTAGGTGCCCTTTCCCGAAAAGACACCGTCGGCAAGCTCGCCCTCGTAGCGGCTGCCGTCAGAAAAGTAGTAAATACCTCTGCCCGAGAGCGTGTCATTTGCAAAGCCGCCCTCATACCGTCCGCCGTCCTTATAGTATAGGATGCCCTTTCCGCATCTGTCGTTATTACGCCACTGCCCTGTGTATTTGTTTCCGTTTGAGTAGTAATAGGTGCCCTCGCCGTGCATCTCGCCGTTCTTCCACTGCCCGACGTATCTGCTCCCGCCATTCCAAACGAAAGTGCCAAAGCCATGCTCCTGCCCCGCCGAGTTTACCTCGCCCTCATAATGTCCGTTGTCGTAATATAGATTTGCCATATTAATCTCCATTCCGTCGCCAAGGCGACCGCACATATTGTTGATGAATTTTCGGTATCGCGCTTGGCGTGACGATTTGGACTAAGGCTCCAAATCGCGAAAATTCGGGCGTGAAACCAGCTATCCGAAAGACTAGATGTTACATAACTTTCACGCTATCTACCTCTTAAGTGTTTTACCCTTTAATTATAGCATATCCTTTGGCATATATCAAGAAGCGAGATGTAGAATAAGCGTAAAATCCACCGAAAGGGCAGATTTTACGCTTGGTAGGTTGTGCGGTTGCGAGTGGTTTTGGTGGTGTTTTGTATTGTGTGGGTGGACAAGGGGTGGACGTGTGAATAAAAAGAATTTATGTATTTCCTTGTTCAAAAGTGTTTGTTGAGTTGTATTTTTTGCTTTTACAGAGTTTGATTATTCCCTTAATGGGTAGTACAAAGCAGAGCCAAATCACGCCATAAGTTATCCAACAACAACCTAAAAGCATATACCACATAAGATTCATTAAACCATAAATACAGAGCATAACTATGCCTGTAGCACCGTGCATGCTATAACCAATGCCAAAACGCCATTTGCCCATTTTAACTAATGTTTTATGAAAACCAAGTCTAAGTCCCATTGTTAGGCCTCCTTATATGCCTTCAAATTTCTTTGCCTGATATATTAAATAACGGCTTCTTTTTGCGTTGTGCGTGTTTGTATGTTTGGTAAGCGCCACCCCAATCGTGAGTTATATATGCGATTACATAATCAGCTTGTTCAACCATCCATTCGTTACGGTATGAAATCGCAAATTTGAGAGGTTTATCTTCCAAGTTCGGATAGAGAATTTCGTCATACAAATCCTTGTTGTAATCCAAATGATTTTTTTGATAATCTATTGTGATATAAGGGGTAACGAAAATCAACCTTGTGTTTGGGTGACTCTCCTGATATTTCTTTGCACATTTTCGGGCAAACGCATCAAAAGAACCATAACCGCCTAAATAGAGTTCGGCGTGATGGTCTCCGACAATCTCCGTCAAAAGAGATATAATTTTTTGTTCGTCTTCTCCCGTTCCTGTGTATTGGGAGTGTCCGCAAAATGTGACTATCATATAACACCCAAAATAAAAAAGTGCACCCCCGAAGGAATGCACCGAAAAAATGCTCCCCTCGAATGTTGCTACACAAACTCTCAACGATGGTATGAGAAAAGAGAGAAAACACTTTTTACCAAAGTATTTTCCCATCGTTGAGAAAAAATATGAAGTTTGTGTAGCGTGTACATTATACCATATTTGACTCGATTTGTCAATATAAAGTGGCGAGGAAGTCTTCCTTATTTCTATAAAAATAAATAATAAAGGGAAAGTCGATTTGTTTCAATTTCCAATATTTACGAATAGCCAAAATATGGTATAATTATTCTATAATTAAAAAACAGAAAAGAGTCATCCGAAGATAACTCTTTTCTGTTGAATTGGCGACCGTAAGATGATTCGAACATCCGACCTGCCGCTTAGGAGGCGGCTGCTCTGTCCAGCTGAGCTATACGGTCATATTGAAAGTTGCAAAGGATAGTTCTGAACTATTAAGAGTTGCGAAATATCCTTTCGGGTGTACAAAGGGTGTACAAAACGACATTTTGCCTCAAATAAACCGATTTTTTGCGAAGTATTGAGGCTATCCCAATAGGTATTGAGTCTATCTTGTAGGATAGACCTACTGCTTAGGAGGGGTTTATTATATCCATTTAACTATGCAGGCGTGGTATTAACTTTGTTTTTGTGCTTGGATAAAGGCACTCGGGGTGAGTGCCTTTATAGTATAGCACATTTATTTTGCTTTTTCAAGTAGATATTTTTATTTGTGGGAAAGTTTTTTGGATTTAGAATACAAGGAATGGTGCGACAGCGTACAGAGTGCGTGGCGTACGCGGCGCGAAGCGTACACGGCGGGAGTAAACCCCCGCCCTACGGTACACCTTATGCGGTCCCCAGAGTTTGCAACGCAAACTTTCAGGATGCTCTGCATCCCTATTCCCATCACAAGGGAAGGCTTACATTGCGATGCTTGCGTCGCCTAGTCCTCCCAATCGTACTCGTCATCGTCTCTTTCTACATAGAGACGGCAGGCGGGGTACTCGGAAACATTGTAGCCCGAGTCATGACGCTCGAGGGCGCACCACTGTACCTCGGGACCGTCACAGTCTCCGTCCGTTCTGAAATGTATACAGCTTCCGCATCTTGGCATATGTATTTTTCCTTTCGTCTGTTTATGATAGCGTGGGCGGTACAACTACGTACAATGTGCGTGGCGTACACGGCGGCACCAAGGCACCGCCCTACGGTGCAACCACCTGCTGTGTGCGTAGCGTACACGGCGGGCGAGATCCCGACGCTCTGCGTCGCCCTACGGATTCGACTGCGGGCTTTGCCCTCCGCTCAGGATGACATTTCCCCAGCCCTGCAACCCTTCTCGTTGGCACCGAGGTGTCAACATATCGAATTGCGTAGCAATATATCGAGTGCGTAGCACATATCGAATTTGCTTTGCTTGCAAAGCAAATATATCGACGCGAAGCCCCGCTTCGCCTCCGTCCTACGGTACACCGCCAAAGCCCAACTTTTGTTATAGCGAGAGCCTTGCGTCTACTCATCCACCACTCCGTGGTCCCCCTTGTCTCGTCTGCGGACTCGGTCCAGTTTTGGCTCTAACAATCCACTGGATTGTTATTCACTACCAAAACTGCCGCTTCGCTACCTTACAAGGGAAGGCTTATTCCTTTTCGCAAAGGTATCTTCCCATCAGCACGCCCATTACGGATGCCATCATGAGGCCTCTCGTCCATCCGCTGGAATCGCCGAGGCAGTGAAGGCCCTTTATATTGGTATTGAATTTCTCGTCCATCTTTACTCTGTTTGAGTAGAACTTCAGCTCGGGCGAGTAAAGAAGGGTTTCGGTTGAGGCGAAGCCCGGGACTACGATATCCATAGCCTGTATAAAGTTGATGATATTCGTCATTGCACGATAGGGCATAGCGGCGGTGATGTCGCCTGCTACGGCATCGGGAAGGGTGGGCTTAAGGTTTGACTGAGCAAGCTCCTTAGGCCAGGTACGCTTTCCGTCGAGGATATCACCGAAGCGCTGCACAAGGATATGTCCCGCGCCGAGCATATTGGTAAGCTCGCCTACCTTCTGCGCATACTGGATAGGCTGATTGAAGGGCTCGGAGAAGTTATGCGAGCAGAGTATTGCGAGGTTGGTGTTATCGCTCTTAAGCTCCTTGTAGGAATGTCCGTTTACGACAGCAAGGCCGTCATCGTAGTTTTCCTGGCTGACGAAGCCACCAGGGTTCTGGCAGAAGGTTCTGACCTTATTCTTGAAGGGCTTGGGATAGCCGATAAGCTTGGATTCATAGAGGACCTGATTTACCTTTTCAAGCACCTCGTTGCGCACCTCTACTCTGACACCGATATCGACTGTGCCGGGCTGATGCGCGATATTATGCTCGGCGCATATTTCCTCGAGCCAATCGGCACCGCGCCTTCCCGTAGCGACTACGGTGGTGTCGGCGGTGCATTCCCACTCCTCTTTTCCGCGTCTTAAAATCGCACCGAGGCAGACATCGTCCTTAAGCACGAGGTCACGGCACTCTACGCCAAAGTAGATATCGACACCGTTTTCAATAAGGTGTCTTTCGATTGAGTAGTATATCTCCTGCGCCTTTTCGGTGCCGAGATGGCGGATGGGGCAGTCAACGAGCTTAAGTCCTGCCTGTATCGCGCGCTTTCTTATCTGCTTTACCTCATCAGAGTTGCCGACACCCTCAACGTGAGTGTCCGCGCCGAACTCAAGGTAGATGCTGTCGGCATAGTTGATAGTCTCCTGCGCGAGGGTATCGCCTATGAGGCTTGGAAGGTCGCCTCCGACCTCACTTGAAAGCGAGAGCTTTCCGTCAGAGAAGGCGCCCGCGCCCGAGAAGCCCGTGGTGATGTGGCAATAGGGCTTGCAGTCAACGCACCTTTTTGTCTTGGACTTAGGGCAACGGCGGTTCTCTATCGCCTCACCCTTTTCTATCATTACTATCTTTTTCTTATAGCCCTTGCGTAAAAGCTCAAGGGCGGTAAATATTCCCGCGGGGCCTGCTCCTACTATAAGAACTGACGCACTTTTCGGTAAGCTGTTATTCATCGGGTTCTGTCTCCTTTGCTAATTTTGCATAATCTGAAATTCTTTTTGCCACCTGCTCGTTTACCTCAAGCAGGAAAAGTCTTTTTTCGTATCTGTCGGCGCTTCTTACCGCCCATATCTGCTCGGGCTTCATTGACGGGCAGAAATTGTATTTTCTCTCACCCTTAAGGGGCTCCTTATCCCCCTCAGAAAGAACGGGGGTAACGTCGGTTATCTCGTAAAGACGTATCATCGCAAGGGTGCTGAGGCTCTTGCCCACGTTTTTCGTGACGACGAGAAGCGCCTCACCCTCGCCCGAGGTCATTACGGCATAGGCGTACTGCGGTGCGAGATACCTCGTGTAGACGAAGATGACACCGACGAGCGCGAATACCGCGAAAAGGCTTATCACACCCTTATATTTCGGGGAAATTACCGAGGCTATTACCAAAAGGGCGGAAATTATGAGCAAGCCGAGCATAACCAGCCTTCCCTCGCGCACCCTCGTTTTCGGGCGGTAGGTGAAGTCGAGAAGCTCGCACGCGCCTGCTTCTATATTCTCATTTTCCATCCGGCACCTCGCTCTTTTTCGGGACGTAGTCAGAGAACAGCTTGTAGTCCTCGTTGTTTTCGTAGATGGGCACCATATAGACCTTTGTGGCGTCCCCGCCCGTAACGGTTATCTCAAGGCGTATCCACTCGGGATATTTTCCCTCGCTGTCGGGCTCGAGGTCGACACCGTCAAAGACGAGGCGCACGTATCTGTACATTACCTGACCTTCAAATCTGCCGACCGTCACCTCATCGTATACTCTGCCGAGGTTGTCGCGGAGGCGGTAGGTGAAGGCGTTTTTATCCTCACCGTCTATTGCCTCAAGTCCGTTTTCCTGCGCCAGCCTCGGAAGCGACGCGGTATTGTATCTTGCGGTAATCTGAAGCTGGTCCGCGCCCTTAATAACAACGAGGTAGTCACAGAAGAAGTTTCCGAGGTCCTCGTCATCATAGGGAAATCTCAAATCCTGCGTCACAGCGCCGAGGTTGCCATCCGTGCTACGGTAGTAGTCGGTGAGCGTGTCGTTATAATAAAGAGTTTTTGCCCCCTCGGGGTAGGTGTTGAATATCACCATACGGAAGGCGAGCACGCCAACGACGGTAATACAGACAAGGGCAATAAGCGCCTTGATTATTATAATCACGGGGTTTTTGGATTTTCCGCCGTCCTCTTCTATTTCGTTATAGTCGCCGTAGCGCTCGTAATCTGACATTTATACATTCCCTTCATCGGTAAAATACCTTAATAATTATAGCAGTGAAGGCGCGCTTTGTCAACCGAGGGCGGATACTTTTAAAGATATTTTAACTTTTACCGAGCGAAGAATTAAAATATTTTATATTATTAACAAAAACTGTTCCTTATTTTTGAGCATTTTATCAATATAATTAATTGGTCGGTTGTGTTATAATATTCTTGCAGTATTTTTTTGAGGTGGTTTTATGAAAGGCACGAAAATCAAAGGACTAAAGAATAGAATTCTCGCGGGCGTTCTGCTCGTGATTATGCTCGCTCTGACGGTGCTTCCGCTGATGCCTGTTAAGGCGCGCGCGGTGGGTGCGGTTACGTCACCGAAGGGCGAGGCGCTTGAAATTGACAACGCGTTTGCCTCACACCGCGCTCAGGCTACCAAGCGTGTTGCCGACGCGGGCTACGTAGGCGAGGTACAGTACACCGTCTATTATAACAAGTCAAAGGGTACGGTACAGACGGGCTACAAGTCCAAAAATCCCGTGGTTATATACGCGGTAAATACCCGTATGGAAAGAGTGGGCACCGACACAAACACCGAGATTGTCGGCGATATGCTGAACAAGGGCTACGTCGTAGTCGTGCTTGACTATCTTAACAGCGAAAAGGCGGTATCCCCCGCCCTCGACTTCTCTTCACAGTATTTCAGAACCGAGATAGCCTCGGGTACGTATATGCCCGACAATGTAAACGGCTTTCCTGATATTACACCCACGTACAGCGCAATGAATTATCCCTTCCCCGAGAACTTCCTCGTTCCCTCGGGCTGTAATCTGATATACGCGGACGTGTTCTGGGAAATCGACAAGCACTCGGCGGACGGCACGCTCGAGATGATAGTAAACAGCTGGAACACCGACTTCAGAGGAAAGCATCCCAACCGTCTCGTGAAGTGGGCGACGGGAAGCACCACCTCGACGAGAAAGACGGTTGAGAAGGCATTTGACGGCACGACGCCCCAGTGGTATAACGCAAACGGCGGTGCAGATGCTAACGGTCTTTATACCAAGGTAAAGTGGACGCTTGCCAAAAGAATTGAGGACTGTGTAAACCCCGACGGCACGCCTATTGACCTCAATATGTACATACATACGGTATATCCGACAAATCCCGCAAAGGAAGTCCCCGTGGTCTCGCTTGCGAACTCGTCAAACTTTCCTACCACGATGAAAACGAGCGCCGACCCGAGAGCGCAGTTCAACGGCTTTTTATTCAACGGCTACGCAAACGCGGTGTTTGATTATCTGTGGCATCCTATGGCGCATAACTCGAGCTTCGGCTACTACGACGGAAACCGAAACAATAACAACTCGCTCACCACGGTCACGAACGACCATATGAACTATTCAATTCATATTTATAACGATAAGCTTGTCAACACCGCGGCGATGAGATATCTTCGTTATCTCTCACTCTCGGGCGGTAGCGAGTACAACTTCGATATTGACAAGTTCGGTGTTATAGGTAACTCCAAGGGCGGTTGGTTCACCTTCCTCGGTGAGAGGGTCCTTCAAAGCAATCTTGCCGACACAGCCCTTACGGGTGACGCGCTGAAGAACGCGATAGACCTTCGCCTTGCTTCCTTTACCCCAAAGAGATACTTTGAGGGACACCACGGCGAGACTAGATACCAGGCGGGAAAGACTGCTAAAACCACCGTAAACGGTATGACGGTAGACGGCGGTGAAAGACAGCCCTGGATAGTATATGACGGTAAGGAAATTCTCTCGGGCTGTCAGCTGGTCTATGCGTCAAACGGCTCGCAGGAGGAGGACTTCAGTGCAGGACACGTGCCTACCTTCGTGGCGCTTCATATGTATGACGATTACAACGCCGCCTTCGGCAGCGCGAATATGTTCCAGAACCTCTGCAGAGAGCATGACGTGCCCTCAATGGTATTCGAGGTCCCTCTCGGACATATGCTCGCATACGGAATTGATATGGACCACAACGTGGACACCTATCTTGCGCAGTTTGATTTTGCCGATTATCACTTAAGAGGTGCCGCTGTAAAGGTGCTTTATACTACTCCGCGCTCGGGCGACGGCGGTATTTCAACCGATGCGGGCATAACGATTAAGTTTACGGGCCCCGTTCCCGAGAGCGAGATAACCAAGGTCAGCGTTGTCGGCTCTGACGGCGCGGCGCTTTCGGGCAGCTGGTCGGCGCTTTACGGCAAGACCGAGTGGACCTTCACACCCTCAAGCCTTATGAAGGGCGGTGAGGCGTACACCATAACCGTTCCAAAGGGCCTTAAGGGCGACAACGGCAGAGGTATGGAAACACTCTATACCGCTGGCTTCTATACCGCGGGCGAGGCTTCGATTGCTCCGAAGCGCGTTACCGATAATTATATTATTCTTTCGGTTCCTCAAAATAAGCCCGACGGTGAAAATTATATGCTTCGCTTCTATATCGAAAACGACGCGGCTAATACCGCGAGCGTGCTTGCCGTGGATAAAGTCGGCGACGTGTCGGGCACCGAGCTCGGAACGGTAAGCCTCAAGGGCGCGGGACACTATTCTATTGACGTATCCGACTATCTTAAGAACAAGGCAGGAAAGGATGTTATCTTCCTTATAAGCCCCACGCGCGACGAGGGCGAGAACACCGTCTACAAGGCAGACTTCACCTCGGGATACAGCGGTGTTAAGGCATCCTCCTATACCAAGCTTGCGCTTGAGGACGGTAAGCTTAAGGCGGTGGTCGGCAACAACGAGGGTAAGTATTATCACGATGATACCTTCTACGATGCCTGCACGGGCATACTCTCGGTATCGACGCTTATAAATTCTGGCGCGAAGATTACCGATGCCGATTACGGACGAAGATTTACTATTTCCTTTAAGGTGTACGACGAGGTATCGCGCGTGCTTCAGCTTAAGATGAACTACTGCTCGTCGTCTACCGAAAGGCTTATTGACTACGACAGATTTTTAAAGAACGTCTACACCAAGGCGGGCGAGTGGGTTGAATACTCGTTTGAGTATGAGGTCTACGAGACGAAGTACGGCGCGTTCGGCGACAAGGTAAAGAGCTTCTCTATCGCGGGTGCGTCAACGGGTGACACCGAGCTTCCCTTCTATATTGACGATCTCACAGTCACCGAGACTGTAACCGATATTACGGTCGGCACAGCGGCGCTCACAGTCGGCACAAACAGCGGATACGTCGTAAAAGAGACGAGCGGTAAATTTGACGTGGTATCGGGCAGCACGGCAAAGTCAAGCGGACTTTCGCTCGGCAGTGCTATGTACGCACTTGACGCATCAAGCAAGCTCGTGCTTCGCGGAAATTACACGGTCGGACAGGACGATACTCCCAACCTTGTCACGCTTAACAACAACACCTTTGAGATCGACCTCGGCGGCTATACGCTTACCTCGCGCTCACTTTCGCCCTTCGTTATCACGGCAAACGGCGACAATTCCAAGGATATAACCATAAAGATTAAAAACGGCAGGATAGTCCTTGAGGATAAGAGCCTTATATCAATAGCCGCTTCGGTAAACACCACGGCAAAGAATTACAGCATTACCCTTGAGGGTGTTACCTTTGAGGTCGTAGGGCGCGCGCGAGTTACGGGACTTCTTATGGATGTAAACTCGGCAAAGTCGGCTACGGCAAACGTGAAATTCACGGTAAACAACTGTATATTCGATATTCCCGAGGAAAGATTTACGGGCAACTACCTCGCAATCTTCCCCGTGGCTATGGCGACGGTTGACAAGAAGTATGTTCCCGTAGCCGACCCTGCGGTAAAGGCGACCTACACCGTCTCGGGCGGTCGGCTCATGCTCACCAAGGCGAAACTCGTGAGGATCTGCGAAGACCCTGCCGTGATAAAACTCACCAAGAACTCAGACGGAAACTATACGACCCTCACACTTCCGAATTCGAGAAGTTTCACTCCCACCAACGACGCAAGTTTTACGCTTGGTGTTGGCGACGCCACGTTCGTCAAATATAAGACCGAGGGCGGTATTTCCTACTACACGCCGATAGACGATAGGCTGATCGATCCTGCGACGAATCCCTTCCTCGTATTTGACGAAAAGGGTGGTTTGCTCGGCGCAAAATCTCAACTTATGTCTAACAGAACGACCGATAACCCCAGCGCTATAGATCTCGCGAAGGGCTATCTTAAAGATAACGTCTACGATGCCGAGGGTAAGACCTACGGTGATGGCGCAAAGGTAGCGTATATCGTTATGCGCCGCGACTACACTATGTCAGAGGGCGATATTTACGATAATCTTGCACAGATACAAAATAAGGTAGTAATAGACCTTGGCGGCTACACCCTCACCTCTCGCACGGGCGAAACTCAAATCTTTGCAAACGAGGCAAAGCCGTGGAGCGGCTCGGGCGATGCGCTTATATTCCCGTCAACTATTGAAATATCAAACGGCGTGCTCGACGTCAGATGCGACAGAGTGATGCAGCTCAGCGCGTGGGAAGCAAACGCAAACGGCACGGTTGCCGACAAGCTGACTACTTATATTTACAAAAATATCGATTTCAAGTTCAGCAATAATACCAGCAAATTCGTGCATCTTGTGACAAGAGCAAGCGAGGCGGGCAGGACTACCTTTGACTTTACCTTTGACAACTGCAGCTTTGATATTACAAGCCCCACGAGCTTCACTCTCTTTAACAGAGAGAACGGCGACCTTACGGTAAACTACAAAATGCTCGGCTCGGATATAAGGGTTGCGGACACAGCTAAGCTCACTGTTGACGGCGGCGGTACTGTCGGCTCGGTAGTCTTTGGAGTGTCATCATTCGGTCGCTCCTCTACGCTTGATACTCTTAAGGCAAGCGATGCGCCCGACGCGAATAAGTCCTACACCCTGACGGGTGGCGGAAGCTCCGCCTTCACGGCGTCAAGCCTCGGCGTATTCACCCTCTGCGCACATTCCTATACCGACGCGTGCGACAGCAAGTGCAACGTGTGCGGATTTGTAAGGACGGCAGGCGGTGAGCATAGCTTCACACATCTTGCGGTAGACGAGAACGGACACTATTACGAGTGTGCGTGCGGTGAGAGGACGGCATCGGAGGCTCATACGGGTGGCAGTGCCACCTGCCAGCACGAGGCGGTATGCGAGGTTTGCTATGAGGCATACGGCAGTCTGGGCGAGCACGCATGGGGTGAATGGCAGACCAATGATGAAACTCACAACAGAAAATGCACCGTATGTAGGCAGAGCGAGGGTGCTACGGCACATTCCTACACCTACGAGGTGACAGTATATCCCACCGCGACAACCGAGGGCGAGCGCGTAGGAACGTGCGTATGCGGTCACACGGTTACCGAGACGGTTGAGGTGCTTGAGGAAGAGGGTAGGTCCGTTCCTCTTGGACTTATCATAGGTCTTTCGGCAGGCGGTGCGGTGCTTGTCGGCGGCGGTGTCACCCTCACGGTTATACTCATCAAGCGCAAAAGAAGGCTCGGCTAATACGTCGGGCAAAAGCCCTGGCGGGGTTAAATAACCTCGCCTCGGCAAAAAAACAAATAAAAACCAAAAGGGCGTTGGCAGAGATTTCTCTGTCAACGCCTCTTTTGGTTTAAAAATAAGACAATACGGGGACTGGATCTGTAAGCCGGGTTCTGTGCGCCGTTGGGCGCGGCAATCATCTATCTTCACGCGCCGTTGCCGACGCGTTCAAGCCTTACGGCTCTGCCACCACAAGCAAATCAGGCGGAGCGCCTGCCCCGAGGGGTGCTTTAAGGTGTTGCTCCGAATAGAGTTTACAGCAAATCTACGTTACCGTAGAAGTGGGTGAGCTCTTACCTCGCCTTTCCATCCTTACCGTTTTCACGGCGGTATATTTCTGTTGCCCTTTTCCGAGGGTCGCCCCTGGCGGATGTTATCCGTTATTCTGCTCCGCGGAGCCCGGACTTTCCTCACGGTAAGACCTTTCGGCATGTTACCGCGCGATTGCCCGATCCAGTCTTTAGTATTATACAATCTTTTTTTCGCTTTGTCAAGAATAAGAGGTGCGCTTTTTCTTCATTATAATACTATATAGCAGAAGGGCGGGGTAATGGAAAATGCTTTCACAGATTTCAAGGCTCACAGAGCTTCTATACAGAACGAAGGCGGGCACGAGGGATGAGCTTATGGATATTGCGGGCGCTATGCTCGGACGTGGCGGGGGCGCTATCTATACGGTAAATCCTCTGATACTTATGGGGGCGCTTCGCGATGGGGCGCTGTTTGACGTACTGCTTGGGGGAGTATGTATTCCCGACGGTGTGGGGGTGGCGCGTGCGCTATGCGCGCTCGATATACCGACAGAGACGCTACCTGGGGTTGAGCTTGGCGAGGCGCTTCTTTCCCGCGGTGTAAAATTCGCGATTATAGGCGGTGTAGCGGGGCGTGCCGAGCGCGCGGGTGAGGCACTTGTCTTAAGGCATCCGACTTGCGAGTGCGTGCTTGCCAGAGACGGGTATTTCGATGACGAGCGGGCGGTGCAGGATGAGATACTCGACTGTGCGCCCGAGGTCGTGCTTGTCTGCCTTGGCTCACCGAAGCAGGAGATGTTTATAAGCAGACTGCTTAAGCGAGGCAGTAGTGCTCTGTGTATAGCACTCGGCGGCTCGGTCGACGTGTACTCGGGGGCAAAGCGCCGTTGCCCCAAGGCACTCCGCGCCCTCTCGCTTGAGTGGGGATGGCGTATGCTATGCGAGCCTCGGCGGATTTTTCGCCTGCCTACTCTGCTTAAATTTGTCAGAATTTCAAGAGGTGCTGCGCGCATTTTAAGAAAAAGCGAACCTATATTTCGCAAATAATATAAATTCTTGCCTCTTAACAATATTTTTACAGTTAATTTTGATAAATTTTTCACAAAATTAAGCAAAGGTATTGTATCTTTGCAAATTTTGTGATATAATACGGGGTGGAAAAAATAAATTTTAATTTTTGGAGGATTTTCAAAAATGGCAAACGTAAAGGTTGCAATTAACGGTTTCGGCCGTATCGGCCGTCTCGCATTCAGACAGATGTTCGGCGCAAAGGGTTATCAGATCGTCGCTATCAACGACCTCACCAGCCCCAAGATGCTCGCTCACCTTCTTAAGTATGACACCGCACAGGGTAGCTACCTTGCACAGGGTCACACTGTTGATTACAGAGACGCGGTTGTAAACGAGAAGGGTAAGGTTGTTACCCCTGGTGCTATCATCGTTGATGGCAAGGAAATCAAGATCTACGCTGAGAAGGATGCTGCAAAGTGCCCTTGGAAGAGAAACAGAGTTGACGTTGTTCTTGAGTGCACAGGCTTCTACTGCTCCAAGGAAAAGTCCATGGCTCACATCAACGCAGGTGCAAAGAAGGTTGTTATCTCCGCACCCGCAGGCAGCGATCTTAAGACCGTTGTATTCGGCGTAAACGAGGGTACTCTTACCGCTGACGATCAGATCATCTCGGCTGCATCCTGCACCACCAACTGCCTTGCTCCTATGGCAAAGGCTCTTAACGATGCATTCCCCGTTGTTTCGGGTATCATGACCACCGTTCACGCATACACCGGTGACCAGATGATCCTTGACGGTCCTCACAGAAAGGGTGACCTTCGCCGTGCACGTGCAGGCGCTTCCAACATCGTTCCCAACTCCACCGGTGCTGCAAAGGCAATCGGACTCGTTATCCCCGAGCTCAACGGTAAGCTGATCGGCTCCGCTCAGCGTGTTCCCGTTCCCACGGGCTCTACCACCATTCTCGTTGCCGTT
>JAGBIF010000002.1 GCA_017935065.1 Clostridia bacterium | reverse complement strand
CCTTCAGAGTCGGAGTCTGACGCGCTATCCAGCTGTGCCACGGGTAGAAATATTAACTTACAAATTCGAATCCAAGAATTCGAACCTACATCCTGTCCCGTCGCATAGTCGAGCCGCGTCGGACGTAAAGTCCTCCTTGTTCTCCTTGCTTAGGTGACTTCGCGTCTCGAAAACGCTTATCAACCGTTTTCGCTCGCTCACCTTCAGAGTCGGAGTCTGACGCGCTATCCAGCTGTGCCACGGGTAGATTTGTTAAATTATTGTACCACTTAAATCGCTGATTGTCAACCGTCAATTCGATAATTGTTTTGACTGAAAATCGGGGCTTGCTGAAAATTTCCGATATTAAGTAAATAAATATCAAAATATATATAAAAGGTATTGACAAGAGAGATTTCCTTGTGCTAAAATTATGTATGTTAGGAAAACGAATAGAGGATAGAGGCGCACTGCACGAAAAGTACCGAGCACAAAACGTCCCCAAGACGGCTCGGAAAAGGCGTGGGTGCCGAAGTGGATGCCCGCGGGAAGGCATCTGCTGGCAAAACGGATAACATCTGCTTTGCTGTCGCACTTATGTGCGGAGGGCTATCGTGAAGTTTATGCTTTGGGGTAGTCTTTTGGCTATCTTTTTTTGTTTGTCCCATAAGACGGGTAATAAATTGCCATACCCTGGCAGAATGGAGATAAAAAATGAAAAAGACTGTATTTACGGGTGCCGCGACTGCGATAGTTACGCCTCTTACCAAGGACGGAATTGATTATGTGCAGTTTGCGCGTCTCATTGATTGGCAGATTGAGGAGGGAATTGACGCTATCGTTGTGGTTGGTACGACGGGTGAGGGCTCTACTCTTACGGATGCTGAGCATAAGGATGCTATCAGCTTCTGTGTCAAGCGTGTAGCGGGCAGAGTGCCTGTCATTGCGGGTACAGGCTCAAACGATACTGCCTACGCTATTGAAATGACACAGTATGCCGAGGCTGCGGGCGCCGATGCGGTGCTTCTCGTTACACCCTACTATAACAAGGCGACACAGCGCGGACTTATCGAGTCCTTCCGCGCTATTGCAGACTCTGCGAATATACCCTGTATTCTTTATAACGTGCCCAGCCGTACGGGCTGTAACCTCACCCCGAAATCGGCGGCAGAGCTTGCTAAGCATCCCAACATCGTTGCTATTAAAGAGGCATCGGGCAATATTTCACAGATTGCCGAGCTTGTCTCGCTTGTCGGTGACGATATGGACGTATATTCGGGCAACGACGACCAGATTATTCCCATTATGTCACTTGGCGGTAAGGGTGTAATCTCGGTGCTTTCCAATATTATGCCGAAGGAAACCTCGAGAATGTGCAGGCTTTTCGACGAGGGCGACCTTAAGGGCGCTCGCGATATCCAGCTTCGCCTGCTTCCGCTTATTGACGCGCTCTTCTGCGAGGTAAACCCCATCCCCGTAAAGGCGGCAGTAAGCGCTATGGGCTTTGGCGAGAATTACTTGAGACTTCCCCTGACGCCTATGGAAAGTGAAAACGAGAAGAAGCTGCTTTCGCTTATGAAGAAAGAAAATTTGATTTAAGGATTTTTATATGAATATATTACTAAACGGCTTTTCGGGATTTATGGGCAGCGAGGTAGTAAAGCTCGCCTCAGCAGGCTACCGAGACGCAAGAGTTACGGTAGGAGTTGATCCCCGCCCGAATGGAAATACCGATATTGCACTTTTTACCTCACTTGATGATATTACGGACACCGCGGGAATAGACTGTATTATAGACTTCTCACATCATAGCTGTGTCTGTGCTTTGCTTGACTTCGCGAAGGAAAACTCAATTCCCACCGTTGTATGCACCACAGGACATACCGAGGATGAGCTTCGCGCTATCCGTCAGGCGGCGCTTGAGATACCCGTATTTTTCAGCGCGAATATGTCACTTGGCGTAGCGCTTCTCGTTGAGCTCGCAAAGCGCGCTGCGCTTGCTATGCCCGAGGCAGAGATTGAGATTATTGAAAAGCATCACAACAGAAAGCTTGACGCACCGTCGGGCACCGCGCTTATGATTGCGAACGCTCTTACCGAGGTAAGACCAGAGGCTTACACTAATCTCGGCCGTTCGGGAAACGGAAAGCGTACGCGTGAGGAAATCGGTATTCACGCGATAAGAATGGGTAATATCGTCGGTGAGCATGAGGTGATCATTGGCACGCAGAACCAGACTATCACCTTAAAGCACGAGGCGCATAGCAGAGCGCTGTTTGCCGAGGGTGCTATCGCGGCGGCGGAGTTCCTTGTCGGTATGAAGGCGGGCCTTTACGATATGAAGAGTATAGTAAGCGGAAATGCCCACGATAGTGCCTTTTCTGAGAACTAAAGTTAACATTTAAGAGATAATTTGTGTTTTTTGTCACTCTGTGTGGCGGATTGGAGAGAAAATGAAGGTAGCAATTTATGGCTACGGCAACCTTGGCAGAGGTGTTGAGTCTGCTGTTTTGAAAAGTAATGATATGGAGCTTGTGGGTGTGTTCACAAGACGCGCCCCCGAGAGCGTAAAAACCGTCTCGGGCGTTAAGTCCTATCACGCATCCGAGCTTGTGGCGTTTGCCGATAAAATCGACGTGCTTATACTCTGCGGCGGAAGCGCTACGGACCTTCCGCTTATGACACCCGAGCTTGCGGGAAAATTCAATGTAATAGATAGCTTCGACACTCACGCGAAAATCCCCGAGCATTTTGACAGGGTGGATGCCCGTGCGAGAGAGACCTCTCACACCGCGCTCATATCCTGCGGTTGGGACCCAGGTCTGTTCTCGCTTATGCGCGTGTTCTTTGAGACGGCGCTTCCCGACGGAAATACCTATACCTTCTGGGGCAGGGGTATCAGCCAGGGACACTCGGATGCAATAAGGCGTATCGAGGGTGTAAGGAATGCGCGTCAGTACACCGTTCCCGTACCCGAGGCAATAGGCGCTGTACGAGGCGGCGAGACGCCCGAGCTTACCACAAGACAGAAGCATCTTCGTGAGTGCTATGTTGTGGCAGAGGAGGGTGCCGACAGAGAAAGAATAACACGCGAAATAGTATCTATGCCAAACTATTTTGCCGATTACGATACAAGCGTCACCTTTATCAGCGAGGAGGAGCTTCTTCGGGAGCATGGCGGTATGCCTCACGGCGGCTCGGTAATACGAAACGGTACGACGGGTTTTTCCTCGGAGAATTCTCATAATATCGAGTTTTCACTTAAGCTTGACTCAAACCCCGAGTTCACGGGTAGCGTGCTTGTTGCCTACGCAAGGGCGGTGCAGAGGCTTTCCGAGAGGGGAGAGTACGGTTGCAAGACGGTATTCGATATCGCGCCAAGAGACCTCTCGCCAAAGTCGGCAGAGGAATTAAGACGAACGCTTCTTTAATACATTAAGGAGAAATACTGTGGTTTTAACAAAGCAAAGCAATTTTATCTGCGATAATATATCCCGAAATGAAGAGGGCGAGCTTTGCCTTGCGGGAGTAGCGCTTTCCTCGCTCGCGAAAAAATACGGCACACCGCTGTATCTTTATGACGAGGACAGAATAAGAGAAAAAATCAGAGCATACAAGAGTGCCGCGGCAGCTGCCTTTGGCTCTCGCGCAAGGATACTTTACGCCTCAAAGGCGGCATCCTTTAAGCGCATTTATGAAATAGTAAGGGAAGAGGGAATAGGTACTGACGTTGTATCTATCGGTGAAATATATACCGCCGAGCGCGCGGGGCTTGATCTTTCACTCGCGTACTTTCACTCAAACAACAAGACCGATTACGATATAGAGTATGCCATAGAGCGCGGTGTCGGCTATTTTGTCGTTGACAATGCCGAGGAGCTTTACGCTATTGACAGAATTGCAAGAGAGAAGGGAATTACACAGAACATCCTTCTTCGCATAACCCCCGGCATTGATCCTCACACCTATGCCGCTATCGCAACGGGAAAGGTTGACTCAAAGTTCGGCTCGGCAATAGAAACAGGGCAGGCTGACGAGATGGTTGAGCGTGCGCGTTCTCTCAAGTCTCTCAACCTAAGAGGCTTCCATTGTCATGTTGGCTCACAGGTGTTCGATAGCGATGTTTATATGCGCACTTGTAAGGTTATGCTTACATTTGTGGCGCATATTTATGAAAAGTACGGCTATCTCGCTGACGAGCTTGACCTCGGCGGCGGTATCGGTGTCAGATACATAGCTTCACAGCCCTCGCCCGATATTGCGGGCATTATAGGCGAGGTTGGCGCGTATATGAAGGAGCTTGCGGCAGAGCTTGGCATCACCCTTCCTACCGTATGCTTTGAGCCTGGGCGCAGCATTGTTGCCGATGCGGGACTTACCGTCTATACCGTCGGTACTGTAAAGAGAATTACAGGCTACAAGACCTATGTATCGGTTGACGGCGGTATGACCGACAACCCGAGATTTGCTCTTTACGGCTCGCCCTACACCTTTATGCCCGTTGCCGCGCCCGATATGTCGGATACCGTAAGCTGTTCGGTTGTTGGAAGATGCTGTGAGAGCGGCGATATTCTCGGTGAGGACATCACGCTTCCTAACAGTATTAAAAGGGGCGATCTTCTCGCCTGCCTCACTACGGGCGCCTATCACTATTCGATGTCCTCAAACTATAACAGAATACCAAAGCCCCCTGTTGTAATGCTTCAGGGTGGCAGGGATTACCTTGTAATTAAGCGAGAGACACCTGAGGATATTATGCGACTTGAGGTGTAATTAGACACAGGGCTTGAATTTGTTTCGTTAACTTTTTTAAGTCTAAAATTTTATTAAATTCGCTTGAATTTTTTCTTCATATTTGTTATAATTATGTAAAATAAAATAGGAGGTAAATCTGATGAAAAGAGTTATATCTGCACTTCTTGTTTGCGTTCTTCTCGTAGCTTCCGTATTTGTTATGGCTTCTTGCGGAAAGATGCTTTCGGGTAAGTATGAGCTTGATGCTGTTGTCGGCGGTAAGACCTACGATTTTTCCGGAAATAAGGTTACTATAACCTACGAGCTTTTAGGTCTTGAAAAGAGCGTTGAAGGTACCTATAAGATCGCTGATGACGAGGATGGAAAGACTACTATAACCTTCACCTTTGATGCTGAGGAAGAAGATGCTGACGATTTCGCTGGCGAGTTTTCCTTCTCTGAGGGTGAGGAAGACGGCGTTAAGTACATCAAGATCGGTGGCATTAAGTACACCAAGGCTGACTAATATTTAGGTAAGTCTTAAAAAAACGGTACAGACTTCTTTGCCTGTGCCGTTTTTCTTTATGCGATTATATGCGCACGCATAATATTTTAAATATTTAAAATAAGGACTTGAATTTTTTCTTCCTTTGTAGTACAATAGACTTATCTTTTTTTAAGATGGCAGGCAAGTCCCCTTGCCCGCATCCCCCCTTGCACAGTCGCGCGCGCGACAGATTGGAGACATTATGAAAAAGTGCGGAATACTTCTTCCTGTGTTTTCGCTTCCGTCAAAATACGGAATAGGAACATTCGGAGAGAGTGCATATACCTTCGTTGATTTTCTTGACAGAACGGGACAGTCGCTCTGGCAGATACTTCCCCTGACGCAGACATCCTTTGGGGACTCACCCTATCAGTCACCCTCTGCCTTTGCGGGAAACCCCTACTTTATTGATCCCGACATCCTCTGTGAGCGCGGTTATCTTGACAAAAGCGACCTTGAGGCGCTAACGCCGACGGGGGATTACATAGACTACGGAAGACTGTATCAGGAGCGCTTTCCTATGCTTCGCCGCGCCTTCGAGCGCTTTTCCAAGGCTATTCCCGATGATTACGGCAACTTCCTTCGTGAAAATGAGTTCTGGCTTGACAACTACGCGCTCTTTATGGCGATAAAGGACGATATGGGCGGCGGTGATTTCCACCTGTGGAGTGACGATCTGCTTCTTCGCCGCGACCTTCCCGCGCTTCTTGAGAAATACTCTCACGATATGGACTTCTACCGCTTTATCCAGTATGAGTTTGCAAGACAGTGGCAGGCGCTTAAGGCCTACGCCGCCTCAAGGGACGTGCAGATCATAGGCGACCTTCCCATCTACGTTTCCTGCGACAGCGCCGACCTGTGGAGTGAGCCTGAGCAGTTCCTGCTTGACGGAAGGCTTGTTCCCACGCGTGTTGCGGGTGTTCCGCCTGATGATTTCAGCGCGACAGGACAGCTCTGGGGCAATCCTCTTTACAACTGGGAAAAAATGGCAGAGGATGGCTACACCTGGTGGATAGAGAGAATAAAGCACGCATCAAAGCTTTACGATAAGATCAGAATAGACCACTTCGTTGGATTTTCCAACTATTTTTCAATCCCCAAGAATGCCGCGACACCTGCCGAGGGTGTTGTCCTTATGGGCCCTGGCTATGGCATCTTTGAGAGAATAAAGGAGGCAGTTCCCGAGGCGGATATCATTGCCGAGGACCTCGGTATGCTGAGATGCGGTGTTGATGAGCTTCTTGCGAGAACGGGCTTCCCAGGAATGAAGGTAATTCAGTTCTCGTTTGAGGGTGGCGACTCTAACCCCCACACCCTCTCAAACCATATTCCGCAGTCGGTGGTATACACGGGCACGCACGACAACCCCACCTCGCGCGGCTTTTGGGATTCGCTCAGCAGAAGCCAGAAGCTTCGCTACGCAAGACGTATGCCGACGGGCTATAAGAACAGCGTTGACAGGATGATAGCCTACGCTATGTCAAGCGTTGCCGAGACCGTAATTATCCCTATGCAGGATTATCTGGGACTTGGAGACGAGGCGCGGATAAATGCCCCCTCTACCACAGGCGCAAACTGGGCTTGGGTTATGAATGATGATTATAACCGAACGACCCTTATCAAGAAGATAAAGCGCTTTGCCTTTGATTCTGACAGACAAAAATAAAGAAAGAGGCCGTCTCAAATGCTTGCATTTGAGACGGCCTCTTTCTTTATTAAAAACCAAGCACTCGCTCAATAAGGCGCTTTACACGCAGAAGCAGGCCTTCCTCGTCAACCGCGCCGTTCTGAAGCCACTCAACAATGAGTGCGCAAAGACCGCCGTTTAAGAACATTGCCACGGTTTCAACGTCCGACGGAAGCTTAAGACCGTTTTTCGCATCGCGCTTAAGGTCGCATATAAACGAGGATCGCGTTCCCTTCATAATGACATTGAGTATAGAGGGAAATTCATCACTTACGAGAATAAGCTCGGAGAGTTTTGCGTTTCCCGTAAGATAATCAAGAATTTCCTTTACATAAAGCGTGTAGTAATCGACAGGATTTTCGCAAAGCTCAATTCTCGCAAGCTTCTCGCTGATTTCTTCCTGCATAGAGGAAATTACGCTTGATAAAAAATCGTACTTGTCCGAGAAGTGCTTATAAAAGGTGGCACGCCTGATTTTTGCGCGCAGGCAGAGATCGTAGACGGTAATCTCGTCAAATTTCATCTCGTGCATCATCTGTGAGAGCGCCTCTCTTAATTTGGAGTAGGTCTTAACGATGCGTAAATCGAGCTTCTTTTCCATATGTGCGGTAAACCTCGCGAATGTGATAATAGACTAATGTCCATTTAATTATAGTACAACGGAAAAAAACTGTCAAGCAACATTTCCCGATATTTTATATTTTTTAATAAATCTTAATTCCTTTTCATAAAGTCCCGTGCCCTTGCGTGTGACGGAGTAAGATATATAATTTGCCGTCCTTCGGAAAGCTTGAGTATGAGCCTTGCCGCAAGCGCCAAGGACTCGTCGTCGTAGGCGGCGAAGGCATCGTCAATAATAATAGGCGGAGTTATATCATAAAACAGCGAATCAATAACGGCAAGCCTCAGTGCGAAGGAATACAGCTCTCGCCGTCCCTTACTGTACGCCTCATAGGCTCTCATCCCGCCTGTATCCTGACACAGGATGTTGAAATCACTGTCAAGCTTAAGAGTGCCCTTGACACCGAGGAGCTTAAGATAGTCATCAAACGCGCGCCTCGTGCCGTCAAGGTATTTTGATGCGGCAGTGTCCTTTGCCTGTCCGAGAAGCTCTTCGGTCAATTCTATTGCCCGATATTCTTCCTCAAGAGAGAGTATCCTCGCCTTCAGCCGAGCTATTTCATCCAAAAGCAAAGAAAGCTCATCCGAGGCGGCTAAAAGCTCGTCTCTTTTAAATGTAAGGCAAGAGCGCTCGCGTTCAAGCTCAATGGCCCGCCTTGCCATACCGTCCGCAT
This sequence comes from Clostridia bacterium, assembly GCA_017935065.1. Taxonomy (GTDB): domain Bacteria; phylum Bacillota; class Clostridia; order Oscillospirales; family CAG-272; genus UBA1740. The sequence goes on along the minus strand of JAGBIF010000002.1, from coordinate 47,831 downwards.
CTTTTGTGTAGGGCGTGTCGGCTATCCTTCTTCGAGGACGGGCGATAGCCCAAAGCAAGAGTAGGATTATTCCAATACCAAGTGCCGTATGCGCGTGAGTGACATAGCTCATAGCATAGCCTACGATAGCGAGGATAAATGAAAGAACAGCGAAAAGCACAAGGGCAAGCCTTACTCTGCTTCCGCGTGCGCGAGGTACGTTTGTGTCACGGCTCTGTTTATCGCCACCTTGTTTTAGGACATCGTCAATTCTTTTCTCGGTATCGTGAAGCCTTGAAAGCACCTCGGGATATTCACTGTCGCAGTGCCGAAGCGCTGATGCGCTCGCCTCGAGCGAGGATAGCTCTTCCTTGCACCGAGTAAGCTCGCCACCGCCTCGCCGCTTTATTTCCTTCCTTGCGTTTTCGAGCAGTGAGCAGGCGCGCTTGTATTCATCTATCGCGTATACCGCCTCACCGCCGTCTGACAGTCTGCCAGATACCAAATCGTTTGCGCCGTCATTACGAAGCAATCTTTCGGATATGAAAAGCGTCTTTTCAAAGCCGTCCTTATCTATCCCAAGCAGGGCGGTCCCTGGTACCGTACCAAGCTCATCGGTCCTTCGCTCGGTTTTCACATCGTAGACAGTAAGCGTATCGTCGCCCGCGCGCCTGCCAAAGCCTCGCTCAATACGAAAGAGCCTGCCCGAGCATTCCACCGTAAGATGTCCGCCCGCGCGATATCTGTCCCAGGGTATAAAGCGCATACGCTCATTGTCGGGAAGCGAGCGCCTTGTGTCGTCGAGACCGAAGAGCATTGCCTTTATAAAATAGGTAAGGGTAGTCTTGCCGCGCCCGTTTCCAAGCACGTAACAGCTAAGTCCTGTGTCAGGGCGCAGAAGCTGGGATTTCAGTATGCCAAAGGCTTCAATATAAATTTCTCTTATATACACGAAAAGCCTACCTTACCTTTCCGCCGAGCAGCGCCTGTATACCAAGCTCTCTGACACGCGCCTTGGTTTTTTCATCAAGCCCCGAGCTGTCGACAAGACGCAGAAATTCCTGCTTCAGCGACCTTACCCCGCCGTCCTCGGTAAGCACCTCGGCAGGCTTTGTGCTGTCAATTATCTCAAGGTGGAAAAATCGCCCGCTGAAATGAACGCAAAGGAAGTCGGCATCATAGATAAGCCCTGGATGGCGTGTACCGACAAGCCTTACTCTTACAATAGAGCCGTCAGCTATATTCTTAAGTGCATTTTGAATAAGTTCCTCAATATCATTTATTACAAATGCCTGTGATATGTCAACATCTATTGACAAAATCCGTCTTTTCGCGAAGGGAACAAAGGTGTGCTTTAATCCGCGTGCGGTGTCAATCAGTACATATCCACATTCCTGAGCCTCGTCAAAACCGCGCCCCTCTGGTGTGCCTGAATATACGCATACCCCGCGAGTGTCTATCCTGTATTCGCTGTATGCGTGATAGTGACCGAGCGCAAGATAATCTATGCCAAGCCCCCTGGCATCCGCCATGGAAATCGAGCCCTCACCGCCACCGCCGACGGCGCCGTGAAGCACGAGTATATTCACCCTTCCCCTGTCAAGCTCAAGCCCCGAGAACACACTCTTGCCTGTGCGCGAGCTACCGATTAGGGACACCTCGCCTATTTTATATTCGGTGGGCTTATCACCAAAGATATAGAGGTTTTTCGGCAGATGCGATGAGGCGTATTCAACGCCGCTGTCGTGGTTTCCGCGAAGTAGGAAAAAGGCAATTTTCGGATGCCTTCTTACCGTAGCTAAAAACAGCTCTGCCTCTACTGCTGACGGTGTGTTGCTGTCAAACAGGTCACCTGCTATAATAATTCCCTCGCACCCGAGGCGCTCTGCCTCGCCTGCAAGCCTTTCGGGCGTTTCCCTCAGCTCCTGCCTTCTGATTTTTGCCGCATCCTTACCGAGCGAGGCTGTCATGGGTGAGCCGAGGTGAAGGTCGGAGGTATGTATCAGCCTCATACGTCCTCTCTCCTTCTGTAATCACTCGGTGTTATACCGTAAAGCTTTGAGAACATTTTTGAAAAATAGCTCTGGTCAGAAAAGCCCGAGGATAGCGCGACCTCATTTATCGTGCGCGTGCTGTCGTCCAGCATCTTTTTCGCGTGGTTAAGCCTCATATTGTTAAGATAGGTGTTTACGGTGGTGCCAAACTCGCGCTTAAAGGAGGTCAGCACCGTCGACTTTGAGTAGCCGATGCTCTTGCATATATCGTTAATGCTTATTCTCTCGGTGTAGTTTTCGGATACATACCGAAGCGCAAGCTGTGCTACCGTGGGCTTCGTCGCGCTCACTGCGTTTGAGAGCGTCAGATACTGCGCGCAGATCGTCATTATATGCACGTAGGAGTTCAGCATATCCTCTCTCACCGTCGGTATCTCAGCGCATATGGCGCGCGCGTCGAAGTCCTGCTTTCCGAGCCTTATAAGCGTGAGAAGCTGTGTGTCGGGGGCGTCTGTATCAAGCCGTACCTGTCCCATCATAAGAAAGCCCGTAAGCGCCCCGAAGTTATAAAGCGGGCTTATTGCCTCGACAAGACCCTGAGGGCATTTGTATATTATAGTCTCACCGAGGTCAAGCGCGCGCTTGCAGGATATCTTATCGCACTCAACGCACTTGTCCCGCTCGTTCTCGCTGGCGTTCTGTATATAGGCGCAAAAGCGGCGCTTGTCCTCAGGATATGCCGCTATCTCCTCAAAATTCACACCGTGAAGCGAGATACGAAAGCCGGATATTCTGTGAAGCTCGGACAGCACCGAGGTTATTTCATTATGGTTCAGAGCACACCTCTTTTGTAAAATAAACGAATAAAAACGAACTATTCTGCTAAACATTATACTATTTTACATTGTAAAAGTCAACGGGATACAGTATAATAATAATAGATTTTAAAAATAATATAGGAGTTGGTATGAGATATACTGTCGGAGTTGACCTCGGTGGCACCAACATCAAGGTCGGCATAGTAGAGCTTGACGGTCGCACTATAGTCGCGTCGGATAGCGTAAAGACGAACGCCCCCAGAAGCTGTGAGGACATATCCGCGGATATTGCCGCGCTCATCAGGTCGCTCACCAAAAAAACGGGTATAAGCAAGGACGATATCCTTTGGATAGGTGTTGCCACGCCAGGTATTGTAAAAAACGATACCGTCATATCGGCGGTCAACCTCGGATGGAACAATACCCCCTTTGCCGAGATACTTCGCAGAATTACCTCAAAGCCCGTCTTTCTCGCGAATGACGCGAATGCCGCCGCATATGCCGAGGCGCTTTGGGGAGTAGGTCAGGGAAGCCCCTCGCTTGTCGCGATAACCCTGGGCACGGGTGTCGGAGGCGGTATCGTCATCAACGGAAATATCTGGGACGGCTTCAACGGCTTTGCCGCCGAGATAGGTCATATGGTTATTCGCGCGGAGGGAAGAGAATGTCCCTGCGGAAAGCGCGGATGCCTCGAGGCGTACTGCTCGGCTACGGGACTTATCAGGGAGACGCGCAGAATGATGTCGCTTTATCCTGACAGTAAGATGTGGGATATATGTGGCGGTGATGTAAATGCAGTCGACGGAAGGACCGCCTTTTCGGCAAGGCGCGACGGAGATTTTGCCGCGGGTATGCTTACTGCCGACTTCATTGATAACCTCGCTTACGGTATATCCAATGTAATCAATGTATTCCAGCCCTCGGTCGTATGCATCGGCGGCGGAATATCCAACGAGGGGGATGCGCTTATGCTTCCGCTTCGCGACAGGGTAATGCGTCTGTCCTTCGGCCTTCGTCAAGGACGCACGCGCGTTGAGGTTGCTAAATTCAAAAACGACGCGGGAATAATAGGCGCGTCGCTGCTTGGACTTCAGGAAAAGGAGAATGAGAATATGAGTGTTGGCGAAAGAATTTGCAAAAAGTTCAGAATTGAGGGCGAGGTAAGCTCGTGTGAGCCGTACGGAAACGGACACATAAACGATACATACAAGATAATCACCAAGGTAAACGGCGGTGAGAAGAAGTATATTCTTCAGAGAATTAACAAAAACGTATTCAAGCGCCCCGACCTTCTTATGGGTAACTTCGCAAAGGTAACCTCTTATCTTGCGGACATTATCAAAAAGGAGGGCGGAGATCCCATCCGCGGTACGCTCAACGTTATCGAGAGCCTTGACGGGAAGAGCTATTATCTTTCCGAGGAGGGCGACTATTGGAGAATGCTTATCTTCATTGAGGACAGCATCAGCTTCAATAAGGTTGAAAGCCCCGAGCAGTTCTACGAGTGCGCGGTAGCCTTCGGTGATTTCCAGAGTAAGCTTCGCGATTTCCCAGCTGAGGAGCTTGTAGAGACTATCCCCAACTTCCACAACACCCCCGACAGACTTCGTCAGCTTAACGAGGCTGTCGCTCTTGATAAGTTTGAAAGACTTGAGTCGGTTATGCCCGAGGTTGAGTTTGCAAGGGCAAGAGAGGAGTTCATAGGACTCTTTGAGCGTGAGCATGCGGCGGGAAGGCTTCCTCTTAAGGTTACTCACAACGACACCAAGCTCAACAACATACTCTACGATAAGGACACCAAGAAGCCTGTATGTGTTATCGACCTTGATACCATTATGCCTGGTTATGCTATAAACGATTTCGGTGATTCTATCCGCTTTGGTGCGACCACCGCGCTCGAGGATGAGGCAGACCTTTCCAAGGTCAACTTCGACATCGGTCTTTTTGAGCTTTATGTAAAGGGCTTCATTGAGGGCGCTGACGGCGGTCTTACCGCGACCGAGCTTTCGCTTCTTCCTGAGAGCGCTATTATGATGACGCTTGAGTGCGGAATGAGATTTTTGACCGACTATCTCAGTGGCGATACATATTTCAAGACCTCGAGAGAGGGCCAGAACCTTGACAGGGCGAGAAACCAGTTCAAGCTCGTATCCGATATGGAGAAGGCTCTTCCCAGGATGCACGAAATTGTAAATAAATACTCACAAATTTAAAAAGAAAGAGGTAAAATACTATGATCAAAATTTACTATTCCGAAACCGCAGAGGACGCAGGCCGCGCGGCGGCTGAGGTCATCGCATCACTTGTTAAGGAAAAGCCCGACTGTGTGCTCGGACTTGCTACGGGCTCATCCCCTATCGGTATGTATACCGCCCTCGCTGAGAAGTGCGACAGAGGCGAGATTTCCTTTAAGGCTGTAAAGAGCGCTAACCTTGACGAGTACGTAGGTCTTACCAAGGACCACGATCAGAGCTACGCATACTTTATGAGAGCTAATCTCTTTGATAAGGTCGACATTGACTTAAATAACACTAATATCCCTAACGGTATGGCAGAGGATCCCAAGGCTGAGTGCGAAAGATACGATAAGGTAATAGAGTCGCTCGGCGGTATTGACCTTCAGGTGCTTGGAATAGGCAACAACGGTCACATCGGCTTCAATGAGCCTGACGATCACTTCCCCTACGGCACAAGCCTTGTAAATCTTACAGACTCTACCATAGATGCAAACGCGCGCTTCTTCACGTCGCGTGATGAGGTTCCCACTCAGGCGCTTTCTATGGGTATCGGACAGATAATGTCGGCAAAGAAGGTGCTTCTTCTCGCTATGGGTAAGGGCAAGGCGGATATTCTTGAGCGCTCGCTCTTCGGTGAGGTAACCCCCCGCGTGCCCGCGTCCATTCTTCGCTTTGCAAACGATGTAGTGGTATTTGCAGACAAGGATGCGCTCTCGGTTATTATGGAAAAGCATCCTGGCGCTGTAATCAAGTAAGAAAAGTCTGGGAAATAAAACCAAATTAAGTTAAAAGAGTACGGGGTGGAGCTTTCCACCCTGTATCTTTAGGAGCAGCTATGATAAGGACAAAAATAACCTCGTCGCTTGAAAAAAGCTTTATTGACGCAAATATTGATGAATATAAAAGACTTGATAAAATCTCAGCCCTTCTTGGCGAGAGGCTTTCGCTTCAGCTTCTCTATACCTATGAGGATGACAGCGAGCGCTTTTCTAGGCTTGAGGTAAGGCCTGTATTTGAGGGAGCGCTTGCGAGCTATGTCAAGCTTCACAACGTAGGATATGTTCCCGTCATCAATCCCGTACAGTACGATTCCTGTGATGATAATTACATAAGCAAAAGACCAGGACTTTACCCCGATGTGCTTACCCCTCTTTCCTCGCACGAAAGCATCTTTATACACAGAGGCACGCTTGATTCGCTTTGGATTGAGATAAATATACCCGAGGACGGTAAGGATATAATAGGCGACGGTTGCCTTAAGGTATCGCTTGTAAGAACCGACAACGGCGCCGTCGTAGCCGAAGAAACGGTTGATATTACGGTAATAGGCGCGACCCTTCCTGCGCAGAGGCTCATTTTCACACAGTGGCTTTATGCCGACTGTATTGCCGATGTGCACGGTGTCGAGATGTTTTCCGAGCGTCATTTTGAGCTTATCGCGCGCTATATTGAGGTCGCGGTCAGAAACGGCATCAATATGATACTTACCCCCGTCTTTACACCGCCGCTTGATACCGAGGTCGGCGGTGAGCGCCCGACCTGTCAGCTCGTTGAGGTCTATAAGAGTGAGCGAGGCTACCGCTTTGGCTACAAGCTTCTTGACAGATGGCTTGATATGTGCAACTCACTCGGAGTTAAGTATTTTGAGATATCCCATCTTTTCACCCAGTGGGGCGCTACCCACGCACCAAAGATAATGGCGCATACAGACGGTGGATACAAGAGGATATTCGGCTGGGACACCGATGCTCACGGCAGTGAATACGCGCGCTTCTTAAAGAGCTTCCTTCGCTCGTTTATCAAGCATATGAAGCGTCGCGGCGAGGACGGAAGAATATACTTCCACATATCCGACGAGCCAAGCGCATCACAGCTTCAGGACTATAAGAGGTCAAAGCGTATAGTAGCGGGAATTCTTAAGGATTACCCGATTATCGACGCGCTATCAAGCTTTGATTTTTACAAGGCAGGGGTTGCGAAAAGACCTATCCCCGCAAGCAATCATATTGAGCCCTTCCTTGAGGCAAAGGTCCCCGACCTCTGGACCTATTACTGCTGTACACAGTCAAAGGACGTTTCCAACCGCTTTATCGCTATGCCATCCTGCCGCACCCGCGCTATCGGTATGCAGATGTATAAATACGGCATATGCGGATTTCTGCACTGGGGCTATAACTTCTACTACAACCGCTACTCGCTAAATCTCATAAACCCCTATCTTGATACCACGGGCGAGAAATGGGTGCCCGCGGGCGATACTCACTCGGTATATCCCGCACCTAACGGCTGTCTTGAGTCAATAAGGCTTCTGGTCTTTTTTGAGGCTATTACCGATATGAGAGCTATGGAGCTTTGCGAGAGCCTCTTGGGTAAGGAGCGCGTAGTAAAGGAAATAGAGGATGCCCTCGGGAGGACGGTGGTATTCTCGGAGTGCCCGCGCACACCCTCTGAAATTCACGCGGTAAGAGAGCGTATTAATGCCCTCGTTGCCGAGGGCTGTAAATAATGAATGATGAATAATGAATAGTGAATAATGAAATAAGGTTGAATTTCACGTGCGTGAAATTCAACCTTATTATGCTTTATTTGCACCTTAACGATTTATAGATGTTTTTTGTTTTTTGTTTTTTGCCTTAGCAAATGAGGCAGTTTATTTGTTTAAAAAGCAAAATGCAAATAATAAGTTACATCTTCGGCATTTTTAGCGTTTTTATGATCTCGTCCATGACTTCCTTATCCTGCTCGGTAATTCCATCCCAGTCAAATCTTTTTATAAACGCCTCGTTCTCATCGTCGGTGTGATTGCTTCGCCTGTAATTCTTAAGCTCGGCATCAAACTCACGCTTTAGAGTTAGTGCAGAGTTGGTGTAGTTGGGGTTGTGTCCCTTTCCCTCGGTTATGATAAAGCGCACGTTCGCACGTCCCCCGAGCGCTTCAGTAAGACGGCGGGCATTGTTCTTATACGATACAATAGGATCGTCAATTGAGTGAATGATAAGAATGTTGGCAGAGGCACCCATAAGCGTATCCACAGCGTCACACTCTGCATACTCACCCGAGGTCCTTTTTTCAAAGCGCATAAATCTTCCGCGAAGGGGTGCTAACAGTCCCTTGATGCTATCCTTGAGAATAGCCCTTACAGAAATAAAGCCTGATATCGCGACGATGCTCTTTATATCTGGGTGATATTTCAGAATATTCATAGTCGAGAAGCCGCCCCAGCTGTGACCGACGACCGAGAGGGCACTGAAGCTGATATTTTCGTCTGCCTTGAGCGCTCTTATACAGGCGTCAAGATCCGAGAGCGAGTGCGCAAAGCCCATAGTGCCGTCACCGCCCGACGCCATACAGCCCGTATGGTCATATGAGAATACGCGGAAGCCCGCCTTGGCGATAAGAGCTATTTCCTTCATATACGCGGTATGTCCCGCGCCGAGCCCGTGATCGAATACCACAAGCTCATCACACTCGCATCCCTCATATGAGTAAAAGCCGCCTCTCAGGATAGTACCCTCGTTAGATAAAAACTCATACGGCGTGTACGACAGTCCCTCAAAATCGCGGTAGGAGAAGTAGAACACATCCCCGTGTGAATCCTTCCTTGAGTCCACTGCCGCGCGATATATTGTATCAATTTTCTTAAGCATATTTCTATTCCTTATGAATGACGGTTTTTGATTACCGAAAATGCCTCGTCGGCAATATCAACGGTAAGCTTAATATCCTCGTCCGAGAGCGCCGCGTTGATAAAGTGATTGTGGTGGCTGGTGAAGAACACACCTCTCTTGACACACTCGGCAATCCATTCCTGGTGTAGCATAAGCGACGGATCGTCGGCTATTCTCAGATAGAACAGAGAGGGAACACCGCTTACGTGAAGGTCGTAGCCGTACTTTTTCGCGGTGTCAATAAGACCGTTTTTAAGCCTCGTGCCCTTTTCGATAAGAAGCTTCGGCAAATCAAGCCGACGCATCTTCTCAATGCAGGCAATACCCGCCGCAAAGGGAACCGCCGAGAGCCAGTAGCTTCCCGTAAAGGATATGCCCGAGACGGTATTCTTGAGGAATTCCTTACCGCACAGAGCAGAGACGTTATAGCCGTTTGCAAGCGCCTTGCAGAAGCAGATAAGGTCTGCCTCAAAGCCGAAGTAGTGATCGGAGCCCGCAAGATCAAGCCTGAAGCCCGCGCGCACATCGTCGATAATAAGCACGGTGCCCCACTCGTCGCAAAGCCTGCGTACCTTCTGCCAGAAGTCAGCCTCGGGAAGGGTGTTGTCGGCAAAGTTTCCGTGCATATAGGGCTGACCTATAACCGCCGCAATCTCGCCCTTGTGCGTAAGGAACAGTTCCTCAAGCGCATTGATGTCGTTCCAGTCCACGTAAAGGTTGTTCATAACATCCTCTTCGATGACGCCCGAGTAATCTATCTTCTGTGTCCAGGGCGATACACCGTGGTAGTAGCCCTTGAAGAAAACTATCTTCTTTCTTTTTGTGTGCGCACGCGCTGTCATAACCGCAAGGGTGGTTACATCGTTTCCGTTCTTGGCAAAGAACGCCCAGTCGGCGATATTTACCGTATCGCAAAGCAACTCTGCAAACTCTATCATTCTTGCCGAGGGGAGGGTAGTGCAGTCACCGAGGGTGCGCTGGCGCCTTGCCGCCTCGTCTATCTCGGGATCGTTGTAGCCGAGGATATTGGGGCCGTAGGCACACATATAGTCTATATATCTGTTTCCGTCAGCATCGTAAAGATAGGTGCCCTCGGCGCGCTCGGAAAAGAGAGGATATGCCTCAACAGGCACATAGCAACCCTCTGCGGGTCCCTGGTGGCCGTAAATGCCCGAGGGAATAACCTTTACCGCGCGCGAGAAAAGCTCACGGCTCTTGTTGTACTCATAAATTTTAAACATACCGACACCCCCTTACTGCAGATATACGGATACTCTGTCAAGCACCCTGTTAAGATTATCAATATTGCATATCATACCGCCGATGCGCACCTTGCCGAGACCGACTGCCGCGACGGCGTTGATCTTACCGTCAAAGAGAGCCCTTGCCACGTCAATATCGGGAAATACCATATACGCCGAGTAGGCGCTGTCGGGGTCCTCAAGCGAGAGGGTGTGGTCCTTTATTCCAATTCTTGCCTCGCACTCGTCAAGAATTGCAAGCCTTACAGTGCCATCAACCATATTGGAGGCGCTGAAGCGGCTTACCGAATCGTTGTTGGCAAGCTCTACGAGCGCGTTTGATATTACCGAGAACATAAGCCTCGTGCTTATCTCGAAGAATTCGCGGTTGGCAAGGTCCTCATCGCTTGCGCGAAGATAACGGGTAAGTATATCGGTAAGCGGCATAAACCTCTTGAGAAGAAAGCCTACCTTGAGAAGTCCGCGCCTCGGAATGGGGGTTACGGTGCCGTCTATCATACCGTTGAATTTCTCGGCAGAGGAGAAGGCGAGCAGAATATCACAGCCGTCAGTACCCCTTACAAGCGTGCATTCGCCGTCCTTAAAGACAAGCGTCATACAGGGGCCGCCCTTGACCTTGAAGCCGAGAGAGATTTTCTCGTTTTTTATAAGCTCACGCGCCTCGTCAACCTCGCGGCAGAGCGCGGGGATGGTGCCCAGAAGGGCAAAGGCGTTTACATATGCAAGCGCATTCTTTTCTATCATAGCCTAGTCCTCGATATATACGCGCTTCATAGCAACTCTGATCTTTGGCTTGTCGGCATAGCCCGTAGGAATGGAGGCTATCTCGTCGACCGTATCCATACCCTCAACCACCTTGCCGAACGCCGCGTACTGACCGTCAAGATAGGACGCGTCGGCGTGCATAATAAAGAACTGGCTGGATGCCGAGTTGGGATCCATAGCGCGCGCCATGGAAATGATACCTCTTTTGTGCTTAAGCTCGTTCACAACGCCGTTTGAGGCAAATTCACCCTTGATGTTATTCTTTGAGCCGCCCATACCGTTTCCGAGAGGGTCTCCGCCCTGTATCATAAATCCGGGAATAACCCTGTGGAAGGTAAGACCGTCATAAAAGCCCTCCTTCACGAGCGAGATGAAGTTAGCAACCGTAATAGGCGCTATCTCGGGATAAAGCTCGAGCTTTATCGTTTTGCCGCTTTCCATTTCAATAATAACCATTTTTTTAATTCCTTTCGGTTTTAAAATATAAATATTTGCATAAAATCCTAATAAAATAATGTAAGCTATGCTTGAGGTGGCGTTATGAATAAAGAAAGACTTAAAAATTCATTCCTTATAATCTTTACCTTCCTCGGTGCGATTCTTTTGGGCCTTATCTTTTTTAAATATATTCTGCCAATACTTCTGCCCTTTATCCTCGCGTGGGGCTTTGCCTTGGCTATAAGACCGACAGCCCGCGCCCTTCACAGAAGACTTCGCGTGCCCGTGCGGATAATTTCACCCATACTCGCGCTTCTTTTGATACTGCTTGCAGTAGCGACGGTAGCGGCGCTTGCCGTCACCCTTGCCGTACAGGGCTGGGGACTTCTCTCGTCGCTTGCCGAGGGCGGTAAGCTGGAGGCTCTTATCAAAAATATTCTCAACCCCTTTGACGGGCGTCTTGAGGGAGCCTTTTCGAGTGAGCTTGAGGGGCATCTCAACGAGGCGATAGGCGGACTTATCACAAGACTTTTGTCCTCTGTTGCCACGCTTCTTACAAGCATTGTGACGGGTGTGCCGAAAATTCTGCTTTTTCTTCTTGTGACGGTTATAGCCACCGTCTATTTCAGCATCGACCTTGACAGGATAAACGCGTATCTTCTCGGGCTTTTGCCAAAAAGGATAGGCTCTGCCGCGCTCGCGTTCAAGCAAAGCACCCTCGGGGTGATACTCAAATATCTTCGCTCCTACGGCATTTTAATGCTTATCACCTTTGCTATTATGCTTGTAGGCTTTACCTTCCTTAAAATCAAGTATTCGCTTCTGCTGGCGGCGCTCGTCGCGCTGCTTGACGCGCTTCCTGTGCTGGGTGTCGGAACGGTGCTCGTGCCGTACAGTCTCATTGCCTTCATAGGAGGCGATACCGCGCTCGGAATAGGGCTTCTCGTTCTGCTTATGATAAACGAAATAGTCCGCCAGCTGGTAGAGCCGAAAATTCTCGGAAAGCATCTCGGAATACACCCTCTGCTTACCGTAGTGATGCTTTACGCGGGATATTCTCTTTTCGGATTTTTAGGGCTTATCCTTCTGCCGATAATCGCCGTAGCACTAAAGCCCATCATCGAAAAACAAAATTCCGCCAAGATCAAAAAGGAAATCTGACTTCGGCATCAGCGAGACTGACGAAAGCCCCGTGGCTGAAAGAGCCTCTTTTATAGCTTCACATTCGGGGTGCGCATCAAGATCTCCTATAAAATAAACCGTATCCTTATATCTTCCCGCACATCCGCCGATAAAGCCGTTTTTGTAGGGTGGGAGCTTAATTCTGTCGCTATCATCTATAAGCGTGACCTTAACCCCCGCGCCCGCAAGCGCCCTTGCCATACCGCGGTCGGCGGTTATAGCGGCGCCGTCAGAAAGAGGAAGCACCGTGCAGGCAGGATAGCCCTGCCTTACCTCGCATATGCGAAGCCCCGCCTCTTTTGCAAGCTCGAGTATCTCACGCGCGACGGTATCGCTCTTAATAAAAAGTCTGTCCCCGACCTTCAGCGCGTTCAGTATCGCATCATAGGGATAGGAGCGCGAGAAATTAGCTTTACAGGTCGTAATACCGATGCCGAGCGGGCGCAGTCTGTCAAAAAGTGCTTTGTTTCTTTCATAATACCCACCCTCTGCAATAAGCCTTTTTCCGCACCTGAAAAGAAGCATATCGGTATGCGAGCTGAGCGGTGCGGGAAGATTTTCGCAGGGTGGCAGCAGAAGCACCTCAAAGCCCATCTTCAAAAGGGCATCAAGCGCCGCCTCGGGTAATCTTTGGTCTGTAACTGCAAGTTTCATAAATCTTTTAAATATTTATATAATAAAATGAACTTCGCTTTAGTGGTTTGAAAAGCGAAGTTCATTTTAGTTAAGCGCGCTCAACCTTGCCTGAGCGAAGGCAACGGGAGCAGACGGAAACTGTTGTATGAGCTCCGTTTACTACTGCCTTAACCTTACGGATGTTGGGCTTCCACGCTCTGTTAGTCTTGCGGTTGGAGTGAGACACGTTATGTCCGAAAACGATACCCTTGCCGCATACGCTACACTTTGCCATTTTGACACCTCCTGAAGTAATGCCTGATAAACAGTATTTATCGTGAAATTTGTTTAATCATAAATTGACAGATAGTATTATAACACATACTTTTTGAAAATGCAAGACCTTTTTCAGAAAAAAATAAAATCTTTTTCGGTTTTCAAAATGGCCCTCTGATAGGCGCGGATATAACCCGTCCGCCGCGCGCACTTGACATTTTTCTTTCTTTGTTATAGAATAGTATCAGTAATTTATCTTTGGGGTGACTGCTATGAAAAGGACGGCGCTTATACTTCTTTCATCCTTTCTGTTTTTAACCGTAGCCTCGCTTTTCGCGTATATGTTGAGATATACTGACTTCGGTGAGGCGTACGTCTATCTTATAATAGGAGTGGGCATACTTATCGCGTCAAGCGTGCTTGCCTACTTCTCGGCTGAGCATATTCCGCTCAATATCATCTGCTTTTTCCTGAGCTCGGCGGCACTCGGCTTTCTTATTCGCAGCTGGTACATATTCCGCGGCTTTGATAATACCGTAGGTGTGATGCTCTTGGTCTCGCTTGCCTGCCTTGCACACCTTCTGCTCTTCTGCCTTGTGGCAGAGCTGCCGCCGATAAAGCGGCACAGGGTAGCCGCAGCTGTTATCTACGGCATCATATCACTCGGTGTGTATCTCTATGTCGTTTTCACCACCAAGACCACCTTCGTCTCTACCTTTGGCTACTATATGATAGTTGAGATAGCCTTCCTCTGGGCTATAATAGCCTCGGGTGAGGACAGAGCCTCGCTTATCAGGTCGATCACCCTCTCAACCTTCTCGGTGTTCGGTGTGGCGGTAATAATTGCCCTGATGATGCTCTCTGGCGGTGACTGCGATATTTCGGGCTGTGACTGTGACTGTGGCTGCGACTGCAACCCAGGTGACGGCGGAAAAAAGAAAAAGGGCAGTACGGATATTTCCGCCGACTGACCGCTTGACGGTAAAATGCGTGCGTACCAAACACGGGTGCGCACGCATAAGCTTTTTATTTTTCTATACGCTTCGATAAAAGCCTCTTAATAAGAATAAACGTAAGGTAATATACGAACAGAAGAAGAATATCGTATACGAACGAAAAAATTATGTAAACTATCTCGCCCGTGCGGTAGTAGCCGCTGTATTTTATAATGTAAAGCACCGTGTCGACGATCTCGCTTATAAAGAAGTAGAGAAACGCGGCAAATGATATCAAGGCGCAGGCAAGGCTCGTCCTGTTTGAGAAATCAAGCCAATCCGACGGCAAAAGGTCGCAGGACCTGTCACCTTCTCTTTTGTATCCCTGAATAAAGCGCATAGCGAAAAATAGAAGAATAGTAAGCCCATATGCGATAAGCGCCTCGCCTAGTGATAGCGCAAGCCCGATAAGAAGCCCCTCTACGCTATCAAAGCCGTCAGAGAGAAGCATAAGATAAAACAGCGGCAGAAGGTATATCATCCTAACGAGCGTCATAGGTATAAGACGAAGCACCGCCCACCTCACACCGAGAAACGAGGACGCGATAAAGGCGATATACGCTGCGCTTATGGGTATAAGAAGATAAGAACAACGTCTTACAAAGGTCGAGAAATAGGCAAGGAATTCGGATTCTACCACAAAATTCGGTATATAATATATGAGAAATGACAGAAAATAGCAAAGTAGCAGAATAAGCGTCGCATTCCTAGAGAGCCTGTTATCGTTGAATTTCATTTTTCACCTCGAATAATTTCTTCTTGTATTCTATCATAAATGCGAGAGCTTTTCAATAAATTTATAAAAATTTTGTAAGTGGGGTAAGTAAAGTGACCGAGCTACCGTCAAAAGAAGCACGAGATGCAGTACATAAGACAATAGCCTCTTGCGGGAGGATAGAATACCAGACACTCGGCAAAAGCATACTCGGTGAGCCAATATACCTGTACCGCGTAGGGCGTGGAAAAAGAAATATTCTCTATGCCTCTGCCCACCACGGAAGCGAGTATCTTACTGCTATGCACCTCTTTTCACTTCTTCTTGACATAGCTGAGGGCAGTGAGAGTATCTCGGGTGAGCTGTTTGATGAATTCTCGCTCTTTTTTATTCCCTGCGTAAATCCTGACGGCGTGGATATTGCGCTATCAGGCTTTCGCCCCTCGCCGCTTTACGAAAGGCAGCTTGAAATGTCGGGGGCGGAAAATCCCGAGAAATGGAAGGCAAACGCCAGAGGTGTCGATTTAAATCACAACTACCCGTACGGCTTTGCCGAGTATAAGGCTATTGAGGCGGCGAGGGGCACCGTAGAGGGCGCAACGCTCTATTCGGGAGAGTACCCTGTGAGCGAGCCCGAGACACGCGCGGTAATGCGCCCCACCCTCGCGGTGGATCTCTCGCTTGTTGTCAGCCTGCACTCGGCAGGCGAGGAAATCTTTTACGCGCCAAAAGGGCAGGATGTAGGTATGCTTGCCGACAGGATAGCAGGAATGCTTGGATACAAAGTATCCACACCGACAGGCACGGCGTGCTTTGGCGGGCTTTGCGACTATACGGGCTACACACTTGGCATACCCTCGCTCACGCTCGAGACAGGCAGGGGAGAGAATCCTCTCCCAATAAGCGAATTCTTCCGCGAGAGGGAAGTAATAAGACAGGCTCTTCTGACACTTCCGACACTACTGCCTAAGGGGGATTTGTGAATTTTTTGTAAACTTTAAAAAATATTCTACAACACACTTGCAATCTCTAAAATATTATGATATTATATTTTGGACTGCGCGAGAGCGTAGCAATAAATCACACACGCAGCGAGTAGGTTTGCCGATGGTGCTTGGAAAACAGGCTTAAGGCATAATCGCGGCGGAGGAAAAAACCAAGGAGGAACATAAAATGTTCGAAATCACAATCAAGCAGCTGCTTGAAGCAGGCGTTCACTTCGGTCACCCGACCAAGAAGTGGAATCCCAAGATGAGTGAGTACATCTTCACTCAGAGAAACGGTATTCACATCGTAGACCTTCAGAAGACCGTTAAGAAGTTCGAGGAGGCATACAACTTCGTATCCTCACTTGCACAGGAGGGTGGCACGATCCTCTTTATCGGTACCAAGAAGCAGGCTGCCGATACCATCAAGGAAGAGGCAGTAAGATGCGGTCTCTACTACGTAAACTCTCGTTGGCCCGGCGGTATGCTTACCAACTTCAAGACCATCCGTCAGTCCATCAAGCGTCTTAAGGAGCTTGAGAAGATGGCGGCAGACGGCACCTTCAACCTTCTCACCAAGAAGGAGGCTGCTAAGCTCGTTAAGGAGATGGAGGACCTTGATAAGTCCTACGGCGGTATTAAGGATATGGAGAAGCTTCCCTCTGCAGTATTCGTAGTTGATACCCGCAAGGAGGCAAATGCAGTTAAAGAGGCGAAGAAGCTCGGTATTCCCGTAGTTGCTATCGTTGATACTAACTGTGATCCCGACGACGCAGATTACATCATCCCCGGTAACGATGACGCTATCCGCGCTATCAAGCTTATCAGCGCAGCTCTTGCTGATGCTGTTATTGAGGCTCGCGGCGGTGTTCAGGAGACTCTTCCCGAAGAGCCTGCTGCTACCGAAGAGGCTGACGATACTACCGACGCGGAGTAATTTTTATAATCTACCCGCCATACTGTTAAATAAAATATAAGGAGAAAAAACAAATGGCATTTACAGCTAAAGACGTAGCCGAGCTCAGAAAGCAGACCGGCTGCGGAATGATGGATTGCAAGAACGCTCTTACCGAGGCAGACGGCAACTTTGAGGCTGCTATAAAGATCCTTCGTGAGAAGGGACAGGCTGCAGTTGCAAAGAAGGCAGACAGAATCGCCGCTGAGGGTGTTGTTGACGTTATGACTATCGGTGACGTTACCGCTATGATAGAGGTTAACTCTGAGACCGACTTCGTTGCTAAGAACCAGCTCTTCCGTGACTTCGTTAAGGACCTTCTCAAGACTATAATCGCAGAGAAGCCCGCAAATGTTGAGGCTCTTATGTCCTGCAAGTTCGCAGGTGAGGGCGCAGGCACCGTTGCAGACGCTCTTGCTGAGAAGACAGGTACTATCGGAGAGAAGCTTTCTCTTCGTAGATTTGTAATCCTTGAGGGTACGGTTGCTACCTACATCCACGGCGCAGGCGCTACGGGTGTTGTAGTTACCTTCGCTACCGACGTTGCCGACAAGGCAGAGTTCAAGGAGTGCGCAAACAACGTTGCACTTCAGGTTGCGGCTATGCCCGTACAGTATCTCGACAAAGACAGCGTTCCCGCAGCAGTTATCGAGGAGGAGAAGTCCATTCTCGTTAACCAGATGAAGCAGGATCCCAAGATGGCTAATAAGCCCGAGCAGGTGCTTATCAAAATAGTCGAGGGTAGACTTGGCAAGTTCTACGAGACCAACTGCCTTCTTGAGCAGGCATACGTTAAGGAGGACAGCATGTCCGTATCCAAGTACGTAGCATCCGTTGCAAAGGAGCTTGGCGGCAACATCGCAGTTACAGGCTTCGTCCGCTACGACAAGGGCGAGGGCATCGAAAAGAGAGAAGAGGACTACGGCGCAGAGATCGCCAAGATGATCAAGGGCTAATAAATCCTTTATCGCATAAAAAAGCACCCCAAGCGGCATAAGACCGCTTGGGGTGCTTTCCCTTTGCTAACGCCAAGGCGCGATAAGAATGAAATCCGACAAAGTCGGAATAAATCCACTCCGTGGATGGCGGCGGGAGTAAACCCCCGCCCTACTCATACGACAGACGCGATGAAGTCCGATTCGCGGATGAATTGTAGCTGGACTTAATAATGTATAAGACCAATATTGTATTTTTCTGGCATATAGGCATAGACTGCCTTATTAATACCACACCCAATACACACTTTTTCGGGGTTTAAGGGGGACTTTTTGGCTTCAAAAAGTCCCCCTTGTTATAATCGTTTTACCTCTACTCCCTGTTCTTCCTCTGCTCAAGGTACTTTTTGCGTACCTTGTTTAAGAAGTCCTGAACGCGCTCGGATTGGTAGTCTCGGTAGGTCCAGGGGAGCTTTTGCCACTTGCCTGAGGCGAAGTAGAGCGTAAGCTCGGTATAGATACCGTCCTCGAGAGGGAAGCGAAAGCCCGAGGGCTTTGTGGTGGCGAGCATAACTCTGCCGTGGCTCATAAAGCCCGGGTCAAGATTGATAAGCCTGCCACTCTCGGCGGAAAAGCTTGCCTCAATATCATTCGTAAGCTTCTTTATCTCTGCCTGGCGCGAGGGGTTAACGGTACGCTCAAAGCTGAATATCTTGCGCCTAGCCTTACCGCCAAGCTCACCGTCGTAGTAGGTAGAGAACTCGTCAGAGAAGGAAAATTCCTCGGTCTCAAAGTCGGTATCACCGAATTTCTCTCTCATAATAGCCATAGCCGAGGCGTAGATCTCATCATCACTGTACAGTACGCCAAGCAGTAGCTTTTCCTTTTCAAAAGGTAAAATCTTTCCCATAGTTAACACCCGATATGCAAAGAATTATAGTCAAATTGTAGGTATTTTCAGTCAAACAGCCCCGACGATAAATATCTCTCGCCTGTATCAGTCAGAAGAACTACTATTGACTTACCACTGTTTTTATCGCACCTTGCCTGCCTTATAGCACAGGATAGCGCGGCCCCCGACGATATGCCCGCAAGCACACCCTCACACCTCGCAAGAAGTCTTGCGCACTCAAACGCCTCATCGGCAGTAGCGGTCATTACCTCGTCAAGCACGCCTCGGTCAAGCACCTCTGGTACAAAGTTCGCACCGATGCCCTGAAGCTTGTGCGCGCCCGCACGCCCCTCGGTAAGCATAGGCGAGTCGGCAGGCTCAACGCCTACTATCTTAATGCCATCACACCTCTCTTTAAGATACCTGCCGACACCGCTGACGGTGCCGCCTGTACCGACACCCGCTACGAATATGTCTACCTTGCCACAAAGCGCGTCATATATCTCGGGACCTGTCGTCTTGTAGTGGGCAAGACGGTTGTTTTCGTTTGTGAACTGCGAGGGGATAAAGGCGCTCTCATAGGTCGCACAAAGCTCATTCGCCTTGGCTATTGCCCCCGCCATACCGAGCGCACCGTCAGTAAGAACAAGCTCAGCACCGTAGGCGCTCATAAGCAGCTGACGCTCGCGTGACATACTGTCGGGCATAACGATTACAGTCCTTAAGCCGCGTGCGGCCCCGATAAGCGCAAGCCCTATGCCCGTGTTACCCGAGGTAGGCTCTATTATAACCGTGTCCTTCGTGATAAGACCGTCTCTTATGGCGCCCTCAAGCATCTCGTATGCCGCGCGGTCCTTGGTGCTGCCGCCAGGGTTGAAGCTCTCTAGCTTCGCGTAAATATCGCACTCAAGAGACAGGTGCTTCTTTAATCTGTCAAGACGAAGCAGAGGTGTGCCCCCTATAAGCTCCTCTATGCTGGTATATACCTTTGACATATTTTTTCCTTTATAATCCTTTTTTGAACTGGTTGTGTACGGTATTCGGTTTTTAAAAACCTTCTATAATAAAGTATAGGCACACAGAGGGTGTGCCTATACCGAAAAATTTTACTGACCTGCGTTGCGTTTAGCCTGCTCAATTGCTTCGGCTCTCATTTTCTCGGCGTGCGAGCGCTTTGCATCGCGCTTTGCATCCTTGATCTCACGCTTTTCGTCCTTTTTGTCCTGCTTTCTCTTGGCGATAGCCTCACGCTCAAGTCTTGCATCCTCAATTTCCTCGTTAAGCACGTCGCCCGATCTCTTGGCACCCTTGTGGATTACCGATGCAATTTCTCTGGGCATCTCAGCGATAAGAGCGTTTCTTACCTTCTTCCTGAAGCATCCCGCCTTGACGGTTATAGAGCTTGCGGTGGGAACACCGAGGGTAAGTATAGTTTCAATTTTGCCGCTTGCCTTTTCAAGCGAGCAGTAGGTCTTAACGTCGCGGGTGATTACGCTGACGTCATAGCCCTCCTTGCCAACGGGAGTGGAGACGGTGTACTGTACGGTACGCTTCTTGCAGAAGTAAATAGTGCTCTCGTTATACTCGCTGATGGATACAACGCCGAAGGCGATCTTCTTGAGATTTCTTCCGCGAAGGTCGGTGAAGTAGAGCGAGTATGCCATACCGTCCTCGTCGCCGTCGATCTCACCGACATACTCACTGCGCAGGCAGTAAACGCCCGCATCGTCGATGATGATACGCGCCTTTGCGACAGAATCCATAATAAGTCTGTCACCGCGTCCGTCGGTCCTTACGACGTGAAGCTCGTCATTCGTGGTTACGTAGTAGATGCATCCGTCATCGCGCTTAACAAGCCTGTCAAAGCGGGATGCGATAAGAGTATGCTTTTCACCGTCAGCGCTTACCTTCATAAGGCAGGCATTGCGGCCCTCACCGCTTACATAGTAGATCCAGCCCGAGCGGATAGAGAGGATACGGCCCGCGTTTTCCATAATTTCCTGCTTGTCGGTTCCGTCAAGGTTAGCCGAGTAAAGTCGGTTGTAATCCTCGCTTCCGACGGTGTAGAATATACGGTCAAGATGTGTCTCGCGATAGTCCTGAATGTTGGTATCGATAAGAGTCTTTTCCTTGGTCTCAATGTCGATAGAATAGAGGTCCATATTGTAGCAGCTGGGTGCCCAGAGCGAGTAGATTACCTTTCCGCCTACTACATTGTGAATTACGCATTCCATATCGAGAATAGCGTCGTTTGAGCCGTCAAGAATGTTGCAGATTCTGAAGCTCTGCGCGCCTGTCTCGGCAGATATTGTGGTGTAGAAGATCTTATCGTCGAAGTAGTACATTACGTCGACTATCGAGGGAAGAACCGTCCTTGCCATAACGGTGTCCATATCTACGAGAACTACCGCATAGTTATTCTGTCTTGTGAAGCCAACGCTCTTGACCTTCTTCTTTCTGCCGAAGCATCCGCGCTTTACCTCGTCGCGAAGCTTCTTGAGCACGTAGAACTTGCTTCTGTCGGTAGAGAACCTGATAGGTCTTTCGTCACCGTACACGTAGTCACCGCGCATAGAGGCGTTGTCAAGCTCACGCACGTTTGCGTAAAGAAGCTCGGAGTTGGTTTCAAAGCAGCAGATGGTCTCGTCGTTTCTGATATAGAAAATTCTCGAGCCGTGACAGCCGATGAGCTTTGAAATCTGTGTGATTGAGGGAACCGAGGAGGGAACACCGCCCACTATCTCGTAGAGCGAGAAAAGCACGTTCGGTGTATACTCGGTAGGCTTCTTGAGGTCAAACTCAAAGCTCTCGCGGCGCTCAAGAATATAGCGGCGGCCTGCCATCTCAACAAACTCGTTGTTGAAGGAGTAGGTGCGCGAGTGGCTCTTGACGATGTCCTGAGTGTCCTTATAGCCCGCAATCGCGTGGAGCAGGTGAAGTGCCGAATCAACGTTGCCGTCGTCAAGCAGCTGGAGTGCCTTCTCATAGGTCTTTTCAGCGTCAAGTCCGCTCTCGCGAAGCTTTTCAACAAGCTTTGCGTCCTTCGCAAGCTTTGCCTGGCGGTACATTTCAATCTCGTCAAGCTCGCTTATAGCCTTGATGGCGCGTACCTTCTCATCGAATACGTCAAGCGAGCGCTCAAGCTCGTTGATTATCATTCTGTCAGCGCCGAACTTGCTGGCAAGCTTGATGTCGTTGGTAAGCTCCTTATAGAAGGCGTCGCGCGAATCAACGACCGCGTGAGTGATTGCCGAGTAGGTATCGAAATACTCGTAGAGATCGGAAATATCGTCGCTTCTGTAATTGTCTATCATCTCAACCTCGATAAGGTCAAGGCATTCGATCTTCTTAAGAACGGGAACTGCGATGCGTCTGAAGTCAAGGATATATGTAACAGGATCGGTGGAGAACTTGAGCTTGCAGTTTTCGGAAATTGCGTCAAGCAGGGGGATCGTGAGCTTCGCGCTCTCTGCAAAGCACGCCCAATCGTATTCCTCAAGGAAGTTGCTTACATAGGCAAGTGCTGCCTCGGCAGACAATACACCCTCGGCAATCTGTCTTTCCTGGGTGTTTTCACCCGAATCCGAGGTGTTTTTATAAAGCTCAAGTCTTGATGTGGGAAGCGTCGCGCCGCACGCGTGACACTTTACCGCCCTTGCATCCTCTCTGTAATCAAGAGCCGCCGAGCAGTAAGGACATAGTCCTGTGAGATAGAGCATGTTTTCTTCCATTTTCAGTTCTCCTTGTACTGTTTATATGTTTTGTAGGGTAATCGCCAGGGTTTGCCGTATCTACGGCATGTCGGTGCCGCCGTTTGGCGGCCTGCATCTTACGATGCGTCTTATTCCTCGGAATATACCGATGAAAAGACCGTATTTCTGTATTGCCATTATCATATAGGTCGAGCAGCAGGGCTCGAAGCGGCAGCGCTCTCTTACCGACATCGGAGCAAACGCCTTGTAAAGCAGAACGCATCCGATGGCCAGCCTTTTCACAGGATAATAAGAGAGAATAACGCATGCAGAAATAATTATCGCGTTGTGTACCGCATCAAGCTTAATGCACGCGATAACCGCAGCTGTGATAAGAAGTGCAAGTATGACAAGCGATAGCGCGAAATAAAGGACTATATCAACCACCCTTACCTCACGAATTCTTCTTCCCATTCTGCCACACCATCCTGCGACCTATATTATAACAATTATATTATATCACTAAAATATTTTTATGTCAAGGCGATTTTTATGTAAATATCGGTTGAAATTTATATTTGTTTGTGCTACAATATTCCTTATAGTAAGAAAGAAAGGCAGTCCTTTGATCAATGTATAAGATCGTTAGCAAAAAAGCTCTGAATAAAAGCGTCACGATGATGGACGTTGAGGCACCCCTTGTCGCAAGGCATGCAGAGGCAGGACAGTTCATTATTCTGAGAGTTGACGAAAGCGGTGAGCGCATACCGCTTACCGTCGCGGGCTTTGACCGCGAGGCGGGTACGGTAAAAATAATTTTCCAGACGGTCGGCGCGACCACCGCCAAGCTCGGTGCGCTTGAGGTCGGGGACAGCATATGCGACTTTGCGGGTCCTCTCGGCAGACCTACCGAGACCGAGGGGCTGTCTCGCGTATGCATCGTCGGCGGCGGTGTCGGCTGCGCGATAGCGCTTCCCGTTGCCGAAAAGCTTCACGCCCTCGGCTGTGAGGTCACCTCGGTCATAGGCTTCAGGAGCAGTGAGCTCGTAATCCTTGAGGACGAATTCCGCGCCTGCTCGGATAAGCTTCATGTAATGACAGATGACGGAAGCTATGGCAGAGAGGGAAATGTCTGCGTGCCGCTTCGTGAGATGATAAATGAGGGCGCGCGCTTTGACAGAATAATCGCGATAGGCCCCGTCATTATGATGAAGTTCGTAGCCGAGGTCGCGAAGGAGCACGGTATTCCCTCTGTGGTATCAATGAACCCGATTATGATTGACGGAACGGGAATGTGCGGAGGCTGCCGCCTTACTCTTATCAAGGACGGTAAGCGCGTGACTCGCTTTGCTTGCGTCGACGGTCCCGAATTCGACGGTGCCGAGGTGGATTTTGACGAGGCAATGCTACGGGGCGGCGCGTACAGGGACTTTGAAAGACACAGATACGAGGAAACCTGTAACCTTCTCAATATGAAGTCAGGGGATGACAGAAAATGAAGAATATAAATATGCAGGCAACAAAAACACCTATGCCTACGCAGGATGCCGAGATAAGACGCAGAAATTTTGACGAGGTCACCCTCGGCTACACCGAGGACGATGCGCTGAATGAGAGCCTTCGCTGCCTTAGCTGTAAAAACACCCCCTGCGTTGCGGGATGTCCTGTAAATGTAAGAATACCCGAATTTATAGCCAGAATAAAGGAGCTTGATTTTGAGGGTGCTTATAAGATTATAAGCGAGTCCTCCTCGCTTCCTGCCGTATGCGGCAGAGTATGTCCTCAGGAGACACAGTGCGAGGCAAGATGCGTAAGAGGCATCAAGGGCGAGCCTGTTGCGATAGGCAGACTTGAGCGCTTCGTTGCTGACTATCATAACGCGCACTCTTCGGCAAGCGGCTCAAAGCCCGAGCCTAACGGACACCGCGTGGCGATAGTCGGTGCAGGCCCCGCGGGGCTTACCTGCGCAGGCGACCTTGCTAGGGTCGGCTACGAGGTTACAGTCTTTGAGGCACTTCACAAGGCGGGCGGCGTGCTTTCCTACGGAATTCCCGAATTCCGTCTGCCAAAGCGCATAGTCGACAAGGAGGTTGAGAACCTGGAGGCGCTCGGAGTTAAGCTTATGACAAACGTTATCATAGGTAAGACGCTTCTTGTTGACGA
The DNA here is from genome assembly GCA_017935065.1 of Clostridia bacterium. GTDB lineage: Bacteria > Bacillota > Clostridia > Oscillospirales > CAG-272 > UBA1740. The sequence goes on along the minus strand of JAGBIF010000002.1, from coordinate 23,264 downwards.
GCTTTTCGATATGGGCTTTGAGGCGGTATTTATCGGCTCGGGCGCGGGACTTCCCGCGTTTATGAATATCCCTGGCGAGTCGCTTAAGGGCGTGTATTCGGCAAACGAGTTCCTCACACGCTCAAACCTGATGGGTGCCTTCCGAGAGAATTCCGAAACACCTATAATGAAGGGCGGCACGGTTGCCGTAGTCGGCGGCGGAAACGTCGCGATGGATGCGGCAAGGACCGCGGTAAGACTTGGTGCGGATAAGGTCTATATCGTATACAGACGCTCCGAGGAGGAGCTTCCCGCAAGGCGCGAGGAGGTTGAGCACGCAAAGGAAGAGGGCATAGAATTTATGCTTCTCACAAATCCCACCGAGGTTCTGGGCTATAACAACGAAAATGACAGACGAGATCCTAAAAACGGCTCGGTAATCGGTATGAGATGCCAGAGGATGGCGCTCGGTGAGCCTGATGCAAGAGGCAGGCGCAGACCTGTCCCAGTCGAGGGAAGCGAGTTTACTCTTGATGTTGATACCGTGGTAATGTCAATAGGCACAACACCCAACCCGCTTATAAAGTCAACGACTGCCGACCTTCCCACAAACGAAAGAGGCGGTATTATCGTTGAGGAGGGAACGGGCAAAACGGGAAAATGCGGTGTATATGCTGGAGGCGATGCCGTAACGGGCGCCGCAACCGTAATATCCGCGATGGGTGCAGGCAAGCTTGCCGCGGCGGCGATTGACGAGTACCTCAGGACAAAATAAGTAGTATAGCCCCAAAAGTACAAATAAAATAACCGTTAGCGATTTAACCGTCCTTACACCGTGGACGATTGACCTGCTAACGGTTATTTCCTTATTATCGGGCTATCTTGAACACTCGCTTCAGCTGATATAAAAGTAGCGTGCCAAGACCTCCCGCCGTTACCGCCTCGCCGACGAATACCGTGAGGGTTAGGAAGGCGTAGGATTCCGTGCTGCCGTAGAAGGCGACCAGCACGGGCGGAATAATCAGTGTGTTTGAAATTATCGCGGGTACGGTTGCCAGCCATAGAAGTCCCTGCGGAAGCTTTCTCATAATATAGGCAAGTGAAGCGCCTATCAGTGTCGCGAGACTGCCGAAAAGAATGTCGAAAAATACCGCCCCCGTAACAGTATTTGATACTATGCATCCGACAAAAAGACCGAGGATTGCCTCGGGAAAGAATACGGGAAGCACCGTCATTGCCTCGGACAGACGGAACTGAAAGCCGAAGAAGGTAAGCGGGGCGCTAATGTAAGAGAGGACTGCGTAGAGCGCGCCGATAAGCCCCGCCCTTGCGATAAAGAGTACACCTTTGTTGTTTTTCATATTAAGCTTTCCTTTAGTTTTGTTTTTTTGCATATCTCTATGCTGGGTGAGGAAGGTCTCGAACTCACCGAGAAATATAATAGCACAAACCAAAGGAAAAATCAAGAGTTAAAAATTTTTTCCTTAAATAAGAGAAAAAGCCTATGCTCCCACGTTAAAGCATATAAAGCCCGTAAATGGAATAAACTGTCGGTATCAAAATCGAGTGGAATATGCTATTATATAATAAAAAGGGGGAATTTTATGGAGGTACTTAAGATAAGCGATTCAAAGCTGAAGCTTATGCTCACAAGGGGCGATATGAAGCAGTACGGCTTGGATAGCGACAATCCCGACTATAACGATGCCGAGGTGAGGCGAAGCTTCTTCAGAATTCTTGATACTGTAAAGGAAACGCACGGCTTTGACGCGGGCGGAGATAAGCTGCTTTTGCAGTACTACCCGTCAAAGGGCGGCGGGTGTGAGCTTTTCGTAACCAAGCTCGGCATACTTCCGCTTGAGGCGGAACGGGCGATAAGCCGCTCGGGAAGGGTAACTCTGCTTCGGGCAAGACGGGCAATTTACAAATTTGAAGGTGCCCTTGAGCTTATGTCGGCGGTTAAGCTTATAGCGGGATTTTCAGTCAAGAGCAGTGACCTTTATCTTGCCGATGACGGAAGTTATTATCTTGATCTTGTCGAGAGGGGAGTTGGTAAGGGAAGCGGTATATCCGAGTACGCGAGGGTGCTTGAGTTCGCCAAAAGCCTGCCGCCGACGCTCTTTCCTTACATAACCGAGCATTGCGAAAGGCTTACAGACGGTGATGCAATCGCAAGGCTTACATCGGGATGTGCTACGGTTTGAGATGCGGTTGGTTTTTGCGAGAAATGGCGAGTAATGTAAAGTATAGTAGTAAGCTACGGTTTTTTTATTGATTTTTTGTACTGTGTAGGTGATATGCCGAACTCGGATTTGTATGCCTTAACAAAGTGCGCTCTGTCGTAAAAGCCGATAGCGCTCGCTATTTCATCCACCGAAAGTAAGGTATTGCGAAGCATATTCTGCGCGCTTGCGAGCCTTACCGATATTATGTATTGACTTGGCGATTTTCCCGTCAGCTCTCTGAAGCGCTGATAAAAGGCGGTCTTTGACAGAGCAGAAATTTTAAGAAGATCGTCAAGCTCTATCTTCTTATTGTAATTCTCGTTAATATAGGTAAGCGCCGATGCGATGCCTGACTGACTGCTTTCCTTATCATTTTGTACCTGCACAGAAAATCGGCAAAGCTCGCATATAAGATGCAGAGTATCGGCATATGCGTTGCAAAGGTCGAATATATCGGCTGGATGATCGTATTTCATCATCGGCAGTATATAATTTTCAAAAAAGCCGTCAAATTCATCCTCGGGAATATAGAGGTAGGCGGGCGTGTTGCCGTGTCGGCTGACGCTTGGCAGGATATTAAAGAGTATATCGTAATTCGGAAGAGTTGATAAAAGTCTTGTAAAATACTCAAAAAACTTAGGGTGGATAAGAGTGTGGAACACATCCATCTGATATTCGCTTATAAAGGCGTGCTTTACCATAGGCGGTACTATGAATACCGCCCCTTTTTTTACCTTGTATTCACGCTCATCAAGTGTGTGAATACCGACACCGTTCGTTATAATGATTATCTCGTAAAATTCCTGTATATGAAAATGCCGAGTGAAGTCACGCTGAATAAACGCGCGTATTTCCTCGTACGTCTTTTCCTCAAGGTTTCGTATCGAGTAATAATATGGCGCGCCTTTCTTTTCTATAAGCTCCTTCATAAATCAACACCTCTGAACAAAATTACACAAAACAATGTAATATTTTACCTAGATTATAACATAAGAATTTGGTAAAATCAACATAGCAATATAAATTTATTATTTATTTTTGTAAATTTATTATAAAGGAAAGGAAAATGCTATGAAAAAGCTTACTGCATTTTTTCTGGTGATTGCTATGCTTGTACCTGTCATTGCCGCGTCAGGTCTTATTGCCTATGCGCAGACGCTTGCGGATCAGGTTATTATCGATCCGTCTGACAAGGCGCTTAAGCTGTGGTACGACGAGGAAGCACCGCAGAATTATGATCCTGCATGGGACAAGGATTACCACGGTATGTTTAATACCAACAAATACGACGGTGACGGATGGGAGCGCTGGTCGCTGCCTCTCGGAAACGGCTATTTCGGTGTCAATGTCTTTGGCGGCACTGCCACAGAGAGACTGCAGATTACCGAGAAAACGCTCTACAACTATACCTCAAACGGTGGCCTTAATAACTTTTCTGAGACCTACATAGATTTCGGACATACAGGTATTTCCGAATACGAGAGATACCTTGACCTCAAAACCGCGACCTCGGGTGTGAGCTACAAGTCTGGCGGAGTTACCTTTACAAGAGAGTATTTTACATCTTATGTTGACAAGGTTTTTGCTATTAAGCTTGAGGCAAGCGGTGAGGGAAATCTTAATTTCACCCTTCGCCCCACTATTCCGTATGAGGGTGACTACAACCTCAAGGAGGGTGACGGCGCCGCAAAGCACGGTACGGTCGTTGCATCGGATGACGGTAAGATAGTTCTGTCGGGAAATATGTCCTACTACGATATCGATTTTGCCGCAGAGTACCGCGTCATACCCACAGGCGGTACTATGACCTATCAGAACGGTACCAACGAGAAAAGTGAGCCCGATAACGGCACTGTTACAGTAAGCGGTGCTGACAGCGCCTACATTCTTGTGACCATTGATACCAACTACTATCTTGCGCCCGAGGTATTTACCACAGGCACGAATGTGAATAAGCTTCAGAACTCGCCTATTACCGATGTCGTCGCTTATGTTGCGGATCAGATGTCAGAGGTTAGGTCGCATACCTATGCCGAGCTTCGTCAAAGGCACATAAACGATTACTACTCGCTTTTTGGCAGAGTATCGCTTGATCTTGGCGGTGAGGTGCCCGATATTACCACCGACGCTCTTCTTAAGAATTATCAGAACGGAAATTACAGCCTGTATCTTGAGGAGCTTTACTTCCAGTACGGCAGATATCTTCTTATATCCTCTTCGCGCTCGGGTGCGCTTCCCGCAACCCTTCAGGGCGTATGGAACAGGTATAAAAATCCGCCCTGGAGCTCGGGAATATGGCATAATATCAATGTCCAGATGAACTATTGGCCTGCGTTCTCAACAAACCTTGCCGAAACCTTTGAGGGCTATGTTGAATACTTTAACGCATACCTTGAGCAGGCGCAGAAGAACGCGACAACGCTGATAAATAATACAAACCCCTCGGCATCGGGCGAGGATGGCGGCAACGGCTGGTGTATGTCAATCGGTGTCACCCCCTACTTCGTTTACGGCTCGGCGTCGATAGGTAACCTCGGATTTACTACCTCGCTTTTCTGGGATTACTACGATTATACAAGGGCAAGCGCGGCTCTTGATGTTGCATATATAGCACTTAAGGGCGGCTCGCAGTTTATAACCAAAATGGTACAGCTTCAGCCTGACGGCTCTTATCTCAATCCGAGCGGTGACTCGGCTGAGCAGCACGTCGGCGGTGAGTGGTACTACTCTATGGGTACGACCTATGACCAGTCGTTTGCACTCATAAATGCCATCAATACGCTTAAGGCGGCAGAGGCGCTCGGAATTGACGAGACCGCCGATAGCATACTCGCGACGCTTAAGAAGCAGGTGGCGTATTACGACGCTATTAAGGTCGGCTACTCAGGACAGCTTAAGGAATTCCGCGAGGAGGACTACTACGGTGAATACGGCGAGTGGGAGCACCGTCACGTATCACACCTCGTCGGCCTTTACCCTGGTGATATTGTGAATTCCTCAACTCCCGCATGGCTGGATGCCGCAGAGGTTGCGCTTTCCGAGAGAGGCGACGGTGACGGAAGATGGGGCTGGAGCGTCGCTCACAGGCAGAGCCTTTGGGCAAGACTTAAAAACGGTGAGCGCGCGCACGATATGTACCGCGAGCTTCTCTCGGCTCACACCTTCACAAATCTTTGGGATATGAGCCAGTCGGGCTTCCAGCTTGACGGTAACCTCGGCGGCACCGCGGGTGTCAGCGAGATGCTTCTTCAGAGCCATGAGGGATATATAGAGCCGCTTGCGGCAATTCCTGATGCATGGGCTGACGGACAGTACACAGGTCTTGTTGCCAGAGGCAACTTTGAGGTCAGCGCAAGGTGGAGAGACGGAAGCCTTAAAACTCTCAACATCCTGTCTGGAAGCGGCGGTGTATGTAAGGTTAAGCATGAGGGACTTTCGGGCGCTGTAATCAAGAACGCAACAAGCGGTGATGAGATAAGCTATACCGTAAGTGGCGATGTAATCAGCTTTGCAACCGAGGCAGGCTCTACATACATTATTTCGGGCATAGCACCGAAGAGCGCAAGACCTGCTGCCCCCACCGCGATGAAGGCAACGCAGATTAGCGCCAACGAATACGCGCTTTGCTGGAATGAGGTTGAGGGTGCTACAGGATACAAGGTATACAAGGCAGTAGGCGATGCTAAGGATTACACCTTGATAGGCTCTGTAAATACCAATAAATGCGTTTACGAGCTTGCCGAGAGCGAGGAAAACGCGCGCATTACCTACCGCGTAAGTGCTATAGGAAACGGCGGTGCTGAGAGTGACGGTGCGCTATGCTATGTAAATCCTCTTGACTTTTACGTGACCGATTATGATACCTGTACATTACCCGACGGAAAAACTCAGATCACAGTAAAATCCGAGGGTGATGTTGCCGAAAAATACAACCTATATGTTAAAAACGCAGACGGCAGCTATACCTTAAGGGCTACAGCGGGCGTGCCCGTATTCGTTATTGACGATTACAGTGCCGATACCAAATACGCGGCATCGGTAGCTACGGGCTATACCGAATCAACCATTGTTGACCTTGGCATAGACCTTGGACCCTATTCAGACAATATTCTTCTTTATAAGCAGGTTACACCCTGCGAGGGTGACGTTGGATACCACGGCACCGGAATGAACTACAGGCACCAGAGAGTAGTTGACGGCAGAGTGTCAGCCACCGATGCTACCGACGGGCTTTTCAGGTTTGCTTCTACCACCAATGAGGGAGCTGTCTCTGTTTTCGAGATAGACCTTGAGGGTGAATACGCGCTTGGCGAGCTTAAGCTTGATCTCTTTGAGGCGGGTACCGTATCCGACGTTAAGATTGAGCTTTACGACGGAGGTAAATACTTCGTTGCGGTTGATAAAACCTATTCGTCACCTCTCAAGGAATATAAGTACGACCTTTCCGCCTTCAGCGCGTACAAAATAAAATTCACCTTGAAGAATAACGTAGCGGGAAGCGTTAAGGGCGTATCAATTAATGAGATTACGCTTTCAGGACAGCTTGTAAGAGATTCCTTCAGAACAAATATTTTAAGAGGCACAAGTGTTGTGCAAAATAGCGGAACTACCTGCCACAACACGTCGATTTTCGGAATAGGCAATCTCACCGACGGAATTACGAGCAACAACGTGCAGGAAATGTTCGGAAATGATGCATGGAAAACGGGTAGATACGCGACAAGCTCGGTAGAGAATGCTACCTCTACCTTTACCGTAGCTCTTGACGGAAGATACACGCTTGATAAGCTTTATATCGACGGATTTTTCCAAAAGACCGCAGGCTCGCCCACCCATATTAAGGTTGAGCTCTTTGATAAGGGCGAGTGGACCGAGGCTTATCTTGGCGAGGGGCTTTCGCAGGCGTACACCTATGAGATAGCGCTCGGGGAAGATGTCGCAACGCAAATAAGAATTACTGTGTCAAACTCGGCCTCCTCGGAAGGTATCACTCTTTCTGAGATAAGATGCTCGGGCGTAAAATGCAAGACACAGTATATTGAAAATGTTTTCTCGGGTAAGACCTTTACTCAGATTGCGGGAACGGCATTGGCAGGCTCAAATTATCCTGTTGCCAATCTCACCGACGGAATTACCTCAGATGATGCCAGAAATTCGGGCTCATCAACACCGTGGACTATCGGCAGATGGGCTACTGCCAATGCTGCAGGTGCAAATGCTACTCTTACTATGGACCTCGGCGCAAGCTACGCGCTCGGCAGGCTTACTGTCGATTCCTTCTATCAGCATTTGAGAAACGCACCTACCGATATCAAGGTTGAGGTATACAGCGAAGGTGAATGGACTGTGCTTTACGATAAGACAGGACTTGCACAGGCACAGACCTATACTGTCGACCTTGGCGGCAAGGTAGGTACACAAATCAGAATTACATTTGTCAATACCACCGAAAATGCAAAGGACGTGGGGCTTTCTATTTCCGAGATTACTCTTGATGCCGAAACCGTACTTAATACGGGCTTTGACAGAACTGCAGGTGTTGCCGCTGCGGCGCGCCTTGTAAGCTACATAAACGCCCCTGAGGTTGGCGAGGCCGACAGGAAAGAGGCGCTTGCAGCCCTTGATGAGATAAGAGTAGCTCTTGGCAATACGGCGGGCGATACAAAAATGCTTGCTACCGCCATCAGCAACCTTGAATACTTCCTTGACAGTGTCGGAAAGCGCGAGGCATTCTTCGAGCTTATCGGTAAAGAAAACATAATCATTGATTACAATTTCGATACCGTTGTAGACCTTTCTCAGAATTATAACTATGTTAACGCGACAGGTCTCGACGGCGCACCCTGCTTTACGGGTGATGCATCTGCAAGGGCAACAAGAGTACAGCTGGTAAATAGCGCAGGCGGACTTGAATTTGTAGAAAGACAGGGCGGCTATGCGCTTCACAACGGATATAAGGATAAAATAGGCACCTCTGGAATTACGCTTCTTATTGACAACAACAGCACGACACAGTCCTATATTGACAATCTCTCTGACAGAGCAGGCGAGAGCTTCGTAGTAGAGATGAGCATGAAGGGCGGTGTAAGCATGTACAACAAGCCTCTTATGAGCGTATACACAAGGGCGCACAAGTACGGTAACAATGTTACCGCGGGCGTTCATCTTCTCGGACTGTGGGGCTCAGGTGAGATATATCCCTATTCCTCGCCTACTACAATTCTTGCAAGGCTCTCGCCCGATAAGTACACGCATATCGCGGCATATGTCGATGTTCCCGCAAACAAGTATTATATCTATATTGACGGTGAAAATGTAACGCCAACGGGTTATACCTTCCTTACCGATGCCGACAGAGCGAAGATTGCGGGCAGCTATGACAAAACAGGCGGCGGTACGGTAACACTTACCCAGAATGACTTTATCTTCGGTGAGGCGAGAATATTCCACAACGATGATATCCACGGCGATGTATCGTTTGACAGTATTACAGCCTACTACACCGACCGCGGCTATGTGAACAGAGCCTCGGCTGAGTGCTGGTATACACCTCTCGGAATTGACTATAACGGTGTAAATTACACCTACGCTGATAAGGCAAACGAGTGGGTAGAGTTTACCGACGGCTGGCGCTACTTTGACGGTGACGGCCATATGGTCTATGGGGATACCGTATTTGGCGAGACGACGCTCGAGTTCTCTGATAAGGGCGTGCTAAATGGAAATCCCTGTGAGGGAACAAATCATATTTATAGCCCCGACTCGGGTAAATGCACGCTTTGCGGTGCTTATGAGGACGGTATTAGCGCACTTGGCGGTCTTTCGGTAACGCTCAAGGACAATGTGCTTATCAACTTCTTCTTAGAGCTTGACGAAACGGTTTCGGCATCCCCAGATACCAAGGTCATAATTGACGGCAGGGAGCTTTCGGTAGCCGACGGCAAGGTGGTCAGAATAGACGGTAAGGACTACTATCAGTTCACCTACGCGGTAGCCGCAAAGGATGTGGCTAAGGATATTACCGTCAGGGTTGTGAACGGTGCTGTCAGCGGTAAGACGCATACCTATAGCGTAATCAGGTATATTGATACGCTGAAAAAGACCGAAACTAACCCCGCGACGCTTGCACTTGTCGATGCGCTTGCGACCTACGGCGAGTACGCAAGAGACTTCTTTGACGGCGGTGAGTATACGATGCCCGAGCTGTCAGGGGGCATTGAGGCAACCGCGCCCATAAAGACAGGCAGCCTTTCTAGCTTCACCTATTCCAAGACGACACTCGTGCTTGAATCCACCACAGCGATAAGACACTACTTTACAGGAAGTGCCGAGGGCATTACCGTAGAGGGCGGTGAGCTTGTCAAGGAAGGCGACGGACTGTACTACATCGAGGTCAAGGGAATTATCCCCTCTATGCTTGATGCCGAGTATGAGGTCATCGCGAAAAACACCTCGGGCGAGAGTGTAAGTATTAAGTGCAGCGCGCTTTCCTATGCGAGAGTGGTAACAGAGACGGCTTCAAGCGAGGCTTCGCTTAAAAATCTTATGAAGGCGCTCTATCTCTACGGATGCGCCGCAAAGGATTATACAGGTGACTGATATGAAGAATAAAAAGCTTAAATATACAGCCCCCGAGCTGCTTATGCTCTCGGCGGAGGATATTATCACCACAAGCGATATTATTTACGATGAGAACGAAACGACAGGCGTAAATATGTTTGACCACGGGGAGGATATGTAATGAAGCATTTATTAAAGCTGTTAATACTTCTTCTTGTCTTCTCGCTCACCCTCGGTATGCTTGTCGCGTGTGCAGACAATAATGACGAGGAACCAGATGATGACGGCAAGCCCGACACACCCGACACCCCCTCGTCACCCGACGGCCCCTCGTCGCCCGACACACCAACTGTACCCGAAACGGGCAACGATGGGGGAATAGAGCTTCCATTTATTACTATTAAATAAACAATAGAGAATAAATAGGATATGAATAAAAAAGGCTATACCCAAGGGGAATTAATTCCCTTCGGTATAGCTCTTTTTTGCATTTTATCATTTTTTGCAATTCTTAAGTCTTTCGTTTCTCTCGCGCTCGGCCTGTGGGAGCCTTAAGTAGGTGGGAGATAGACTTTTGTCATCGGTACATTTTCCCTCATCCTTCATAAGCTCGCCGACACATCCGACCGATACTGCCGACTCAAGTCTTAAAAGGGGCGGTGTATCCTTGAGCGTAAGCCCGCGCTCACAAAGCGCCTTATGGCTCTTTTCATAGCCGTCACCCGCAAGATATATAGGTTTTTCGTTGTAATCCTTGAGTATTTCATAAAGCTCATCAAGGCTAAGAGCACTATCCTCGGTAAGTCTCTTAATTCCTTCACCGTCTCTTTCAAACACCGCGCAGTAGACCTGATCGCGCCTTGCGTCCATCACCGAGACATATATGCCGTCAAGCCCTAGAAGGTTATAGGCAAGCGCCTCGAGCGTCGAGACAGGGGCTATGGGAATGTCCGTGCCGAAGGCAAGTCCCTTTACTAAAGAAACTCCTATTCTGACACCTGTAAACGAGCCGGGGCCTACCGAAACCGCGATAAGCTCAATATCATCGAAGGATATCTTAAGTCTTTTGAGCATATCCGTTACCATGGGTAAAAGAAGCTCGCTCTGTGTCAGGCCGTTGTCAATATTAAAGGAAGCAAGTGAGCGCCCGTCGCGAAGCACCGCGCAGGAGGCGATTTTTGCCGTACTGTCAATTGCAAGTGTAAGCATTTTATATCCTTCCGAATAAATCCTGGAATTTATCACCCGTTTGAGGGCTTTAATTCGGGGTAGTAATTTTTTAGCTATGAGAGAGGGATTAAGCCTCTAGCATCGGGATATTAATTTCAATATCTCTTTCGTTTTCCTGTGCCAAGTCAAAGCCGACACGAGATATCGTAACCGTAATAATATCATCGGGGAGCATATCCTCAATATTCTCGCTCCACTCTCCGACGGTAAAGCCGTCACCCTCGATTATCTCATCGTAGCCGACTGTTGCAAGCTCGTCGGCATCCGATATTCTGTAAAAGTCAAAGTGGTGGATAGCCACTCTTCCCTTATGCTCATTAAGCACGGTGTAGGTAGGGCTTTTGACACCGACAATGCCGAAATGCTCGGCGAAGCCTCGGGTAAATGCCGTCTTTCCCACGCCCATCTCACCTCGCATTGCGATAAAGGCGGAGCTTATTTTGTTGTCCTCAAGTAGCTTGGCGAGCAATTTGCCGAGTGCCTCTGTCTCGTCTGTGCTGTGTGTTCTCTCTGTAATACGCATAAAATGTAAACCTTAATTGATAAAATCAAGATATTTGTCCGAGTTTTTACCGAGTATAAATTTTAGTGCTTCAAGATATTCCGAATATCTCTTTTCGTCAAACGAGCCTGATTTGTAGGCGCGCAGGAGAGTATTCTTCGGAGTATCATCGGGGTCGGTAAGCTCGGTGGCGCTTACCTCGTAGCCGTGGCTGGCAAGCAGCTCAAGCCTCAGGGCATCGGTAATAGCCTCGCAAAGCTTGCCCCTCAGCTTCGGGTATTTTGTAACAAAGCCGAGCGCCTCTGAATTGATTTTATCCGAAAGCTCTCTGTGACAGCAGGGGGTGGAAAGTATAACGTTCGCACTAAGCCTCAGGGCGTGATGAAGCACAATGTCGGTTGCGACGTCGCAGGCGTGAAGCGAAATTACCATATCGGGTGCTATGTCGGCAGGGGTATTTCTTACATCGTCGACAATAAACCTCATACCGAAAAATGAAAGCTCGTTTGCGGTACTTTGACAAAAATCAATGACATCGCGCTTTAAGTCAATACCGAGCATACGCACGCATCTTTTCTTTACCTCGGTAAGATAGTAGTATACCGCAAAGCTTAGGTAGCTCTTTCCGCAACAAAGGTCAAGTATGTAAAGCTCACCGTCAGCCTTAAGGCGGGGGTAAGCTTCCTCAACGTATTCAAGAAAGCGGTTTATCTGTCTGAACTTTCCCTGTCTCTTGTCATGCACGCGTCCGCTTTTGTCGCTGATGCCGAGCCTGATAAGGAATTCCTCTTTGCCCGAAAGAATATGCCTCTTTTGTCTGTCGAGGGTTTCGAGAGTTACCTCAAAGGCACCCCCGCCGTCAAGCTTTCTTTTCAGCTTATCCATACCGAGATATACGGCGGAGCCTGACTTTGATAGCTTGTACTCGCACTCACCGAGCGCGGTTATTACATTGACCTGGCGGTAAGCTGCAATTTCCGTCTTTAGAAAACCGCAAACCTCGCCCTCGCGTAAATTCTTCTGCGATACAGTATCGCCCGCAAGCGAGTATTCGCAGGATAAAATGCGCTGACCTCGGTGGGCAACCAGCCTTGCGGATATCCTTTTTGCCCGATCGCCGAGCGGTCTTGAAAATATGATTTTTTGAAGCGCCTCACGGCGGAACGCCTTGATTATAAGCTCAATAAAATCACTCATATCAGGTATTGTCACCCTCACCGTTATCGCTGTCATCCGCACCGTCATCCTTGTGTGTCTCGGGGCGCTTTCCTATTGAGAGCTTTCTCTCGGTGCCGTTCGATATTCTCTTAAGATTTTCTCTGTGGCAATATACGATAAGAATTGCAAGTGTGACTGCGATGAACGAAACTATACCGGGCGTAGAGCCACCGCCGAAGGCTACTGTAAAGTGCGCGTGTACGGCGACGGGATAAAGCACCGCCGCGCTTACCGAGCCGAGCGAGACATATTTAGACGCGAATACCACGCCCACGAAAAGAAGCAGAAGAATGAGAAACTCTACGGGGGTGAGTATCAGTGCCATAACCGCCGTGCAAAGCACGCCCTTTCCGCCCTTGAATTTGTAATAAACGGGGAATATATGACCTATTACCGAGAACAGACCCGCGATATATACAAGAGGGAAGGGATTGTTAGGTCCCAAGCCAATCGATATTCCGCCAATGTATCCGAAGCCGCCCACGATACCCATAATAAGAATAGACAGGGCGGTTTTTAAAAAGTCACCGAGCAGAGTAAGCCCCGCGGCAGCCTTTCCGTAGGTTCTCAGCATATTCGTAAGGCCCGCGTTTCCGCTTCCGTGACGGCGGATATCGTCTCTGAATAGCACGCGCGATATAATAATAGCCGAGTTTACGCTTCCGAGAAGGTAGCCGACAAGCATAGCGCCAAGCACCGTCAGAATAGAGATTAGCACGCTTTGCCATACCTCAAGCGACGAGGGTGTAATTAATGCCAGAATTCCTTCGTTAAGATTGAACATAAATGTTACCTCTGAAATTTATTTTTTGCTCCTGTTAAAGAGCATATCAAGTCTTGCCTTGTTTTTCTTAAGCCGCTCGTCGCGCTCACTCTCGCACTTGGTGACGGAAAGCACCTTGCCTTCCCCGTCAAGCTCAATATCAAGCACGTCATTCACCGAGTAGGGGTAGGCGGTACGGCTGAGCTTCAGCACCGCGTGACTGTCATCGTCGGGAAGAAGGACAAGTATATCACCCTCGGCTCTGTCGACAGAATAACGGATTTTCATAAAATCCCCCTTTAAATAATATAAATATATTGGACAAGGCTATTATACACAAATAATACGAAAATGTCAAGAAATATCTTGCAAATGCCCGCCTCTTGTATTACAATATTTATGAGGTGATGATGTGAATATCAGAGAAGCGATAACGGATACGCTAGAGCAGTGCGGAATTGATGAGATAGGCTTTCTTGATTATAAGTACGTAAGAGAAATTAATACAAGGCTCATTTCGCGCGAGGGCTTTACACCGCGCTCGGTGATAATGTTTCTCGTTCCGTATTATGCGGGGGCTACGGAAAATCTGTCGGTATATGCGGCAGGCCCTGATTATCACACGGTGATCAAACGGATTACCGACAGGGTAATATCAGCAATAACCGAGTGTCGACCCGAGGCGAGCGCCAAGGGCTTCGGTGACCATTCACCGATAGACGAGCGTCACGCGGCGCTTTTGGCAGGCCTGGGCATCCTCGGCAAAAACGGTCTTATTATAAACAGAACGTATGGAAGCTATGTATTCATCGGTGATATTATTACCGACATTTCCGCAGAGGAAATGGAGTGCGATTTACCAAAGGAGACCGAGCTTTGCGAGGATTGCGGCAGGTGCCGAGAGGCATGCCCTACGGGAATTCTTCGCGGTGAGAGCAGCGAATGTCTGTCGGCAATAACGCAAACGAAGGGCGAGCTTTCAGACGGCCAGATCGCGCTTATGAAAAAATATGATACCTGCTGGGGGTGCGATATCTGCTCTGCCGTATGTCCTTACAATAGGTCCGTGCGTATGACACCTGTTGAGGATTTTTACGAGGGAAGAATATCGAGACTTACCAAGGATGCAGTCGAGGCAATGAGTGAGGGGGAATTTTCTTCCCGAGCCTTTGCCTGGCGAGGCAGAAAAACGGTGCTTCGCAATCTTGAATATCTGTACGGAGGGGACAATGGCGAAAATAAGACTTAACGAGGATGAGACGGTTGTCAGAATGATAAAGGAGGGGCTTGCGGCGCGCGACGGCTACTGTCCCTGCAGACTAGAGATAAATGATGACAACAAATGCATCTGTAAGGAGTTCAAGGAGCAAATAGCCGATCCCGACTTTGAGGGCTATTGCCACTGTATGCTATACTATAAGGAAAAATAAATTTTATCAAATAAGATAAAACGGGCGGTTTGCTCTCTCACTATATGAGAAAGAGCAAACCGCCCGTTTTGTAAACAAATATTATAAAATCAATCAGTTATCCCAGTTGGTATAAACCGCATTGACATCCTCATCCTCGTTAAATTTGTCGAGCATCTTTTCCATATTTTCGATATCATCGGGGTTGGTAAGCTCAACGTAGGTGGAGGGGACCTTTGCGAGGTCTGCCGTGTCTATCTTGTAGCCAAGGCCGATAATAGCATCGCGCACCGTGTCGAAATCAGCGGTGGAGGTGTAGACGGTATATTCGCCGTCCTCGCTTCTTATGTCCTCAGCGCCGCACTCAAGCGCATCCTCCATAAACTTATCCTCATCAATTTCCTCATCCTCGTCAATGATGGTGATAACACCCTTTTCTTCAAACAGGTAGCCTACGCATCCGTTCTGACCGAGGTTACCGCCGTACTTGTTGAACGCGGCTCTCACATTGCCCGCGGTACGGTTTCTGTTATCGGTGGAGGTCTCGACGATAATCGCCACGCCCGACGGACCGTAGCCCTCGTAGGTGATTTCCTCGTAGTTTATATCGTTGTTGTCGGTGAACTTCTTTATTGTGCGCTGAATGTTCTCATTAGGTACGTTGTTCGCCTTTGCCTTTGCGATAAGATCGCGAAGCTTGGAGTTGTTGTTAGGATCGGGACCGCCTGCCTTGATGGCAACCGCCATTTCCTTTCCTATCTTGGTAAATATCTTCGCCTTTGCGGCATCCGACTTTTCCTTCTTATGCTTAATGTTGTTCCATTTTGAATGTCCTGACATAGTTCTTTCCTCTTTATTTTATATTTTTTCGGGGCTGTCGATGCAGATCAGGTGAAGCGCCGTGCCAAGCACCTGCTTTACCGCATCGCAAAGCGAAAGCCTTATTTTCTTTACCCTCTCGTCCTCTGCGGTAAGTATTTTGCACTCATGATAGAAGCGGTTGAATGCCGCGCACAGCTCAAGAATATATCTTGTAATAACGCTCGGCTCATACTCATCAAGCGCCGCGTTTACACGCTCGGGAAATACCGATAGGGCTTTCGCAAGCTCAAACTCAACTTCGTTGCACTCATAGCCCTCGTAGTCGGCAATGCCGAAATCGCCCGCACGCACAAGCACCGAGCAGGCTCTCGCGTAGGTGTACTGAGCATAGGGGCCTGTATTACCGTCGAAGGAAAGCGCGTCCTCCATAATGAAGTTTATATCGCGTATCCTGTTGTTTGAGAGATAGTAGAATATTACAGCGCCGACACCGACCTTTTCGGAAATCGTACGGCACTCATCATCGTCGGGATGCTTTTCCTTGGTAATTTCGTATACGCGCTTGATAGCCTCGTCGATAAGGTCGCGAAGAAGTATTACGTTGCCTGTTCTCGTCGCGAGCTTTGAGCCGTTGATGCTCACCGTTCCGTAGGGGACGTGCACAAGCTCGTCAAACCACTCATAGCCCATAAGCTCAACTACCTTGAACCACTGCGCGAAGTGAAGCGACTGTCCCGCGCTTGTCACATATATTGCCTTGTCAAAGTTATATTCGCCCTTTCTGTAAACGGCGGCGGCAATATCTCTTGTGGGATAGAGCGTCGTTCCGTCACGCTTGAGAATGAGGCAGGGAGGCATATTCCATTTATCAAGGCTTACGATAGATGCGCCGTCGTCGATTTCAAGAAGTCCCATATTGCGCAGCTTCTCAACCTGCGCGGGCATCTTGTCGGTGTAGAAGCTCTCGCCCTTATAGCTGTCAAAGCTGATGCCGAGAAGCTTATAGGTCTTTTCGTATTCGGCAAGGCTTACCGAGACGAACCAGCGCCAGATAGCGAGGTTTTCCTCGTTGCCGTCCTCAAGAAGCCTGAATTCCGCGCGTGACTTGTCGGCAAGGGGCGAGGTAGGCTTTGTGCCCTCGGGCTTACCGATAAGGCTCGCATCCTCTTCTGCCTTTATCTCGTTGTTAATTCTGACATAGAGCTTTACAAGCTCGTCAATTCCGCCTCGCTCGATTTCCTCTTTCCTTCCCCAGAGCTTGTAGGCGCAAATGAGCTTACCGAACTGCGTGCCCCAGTCGCCGAGGTAGTTTATTCCGACACACTTATAGCCCGCAAACTCGTGAAGCAATTTGAGAGAGTGGCCGATAACCGTCGTGCCAAGGTGTCCTATATGGAAGGGCTTTGCCACATTAGGCGAGGAGTAGTCAAGCACTACCGTCTTGCCGACACCCACCATAGGTGAGCCGTAGCTGTCACCGCCCGCCTTAACGTCGTCGGTAACCCTCTTTACGAAGGCCGCGCGGTTTACCTTAAGGTTAAGATAACCGCCAAGGGCTGTAACCTCAGCGAAAAGGGGCGAGGATATTTCCCCAGCAAGCGCGGTAGCTATCACAGGCGGTGCCTTCCTCAGCACTCTTGAGAGCTTGAAGCAGGGAAGAGCGATATCACCCATCGTGCTATCAGGGGGATATTCAAGCATACCGAATATTTCATCGGCAGAAAGAAGTCCCTCGCCAAAGAGCTTTTCTGCCGCCGCCTCTATTATCTCGGCGGTGAGCCTTTTCATTTTTTGCATTGTAGTCTCCGTTTCCTTGCACCACGGCAGAGTGGGGGGCATCCCCGTCGCCTGATGCGGGTTAGTAATTTTTGTCGGGGCGGCTTAAAGCGAATCCGCCATTCTTACATATTCGCCGCGCTTTTCGCCCTTGATGAGCGTTGCGGGTATGAGTGAGTAGTCAAAAAGCGAGAATACCTGTGCCGCCTCAAGACCGCTTTCAAGATAAAACTCACCGTCATCCTCAAAGACCGTCGGTGAGGGAATTTCACCGCCGCTCTCAAGGTCGCCTACATATCTTGAGATAAGCTCGGTGTCCGCCTCGTCTATGGGATAAAAAAGTCTTGTCGGTGATATATAAAGGCGCTTGTATTCTCTGTCAAGAAGCCATCTCTCAAAGCCTTCCTTGATACAGCTCGCAATCTCGTCGGGGGTGGCAGAGGTGGTATCAACTATAAGCGAGTAGTTTGAAAGGTCCTTTATGTTTACCCCGTACTGCTCGAGGTATCGCTTCTTCTCGCTCTCGCGTCTTTCCCTTGTATCCTTCAGAGTATCCTCAAGCGTTGCGTTGTGCTCGCCCTTGCGGTTTGCGTTCATTATGCGCAGAGCGCTCACCGTAGCATCGGTCGAGAGGTATACCTTAAAGGTGCCCTCGGTAAAATGCCACGCCATTCTTGAATCAATGATAAGACGCTTCGGCGCGTCTGACAGATCCTTAAGACGGTTGTCGATCTCGTGATCTATCTCGGGGTGAGTTTCCATGTATTTGTTAAGCTCAACCACCGTAAGCCCACGCTTGTCCGCAATGTCGCGCACAATAGCGCCCGTAGAATAATACTCGGCATCAAGAAGCCTGACAAGTATATCCGACACCGTGCTTTTTCCGCTTCCAAGGTCGCCCGCAAGAGAAATCTTTTCAAACATTTTCGCCACTCCTTTGCTTTTAACTTTTATATTATATACTATTATTTTTAATCTGTCAACCGAGCTTTTCAAAAAAATACCTGTTTTTCGACCGTTTTTTGATATACGGTAAAAGGTCTTGCCTGTCATTCGGGGAGAAGCTTTTCATTTTATTATTTTTCATACTCGCTTTGTTGACAAACGGGCTAAAAAATATTATAATTGATACAAGACGTAAACGGCGTAGGGGATTATATATGGAAAAGCGAACTTATGGCACTCGGGTATATTTTTTAAGAATATCACTCTTTGTGGCGCTTACCGTGCTTTTGTCGTGGGTGTCCTTGCCGTTTACACCGCCGCTGACGCTGGGGCTTTTTGCAATAACCCTCTCGCTCTATCTTCTCGGAGGTGTGGGAGGGATAATAACCGTTACCGTCTATCTGGCTATGGGTGCTATCGGGCTTCCCGTCTTTTCGGGCTTTGTCGGAGGTGTCGGGCACTTTGCGTCCGCTACGGGCGGATATCTTATAGGATATCTTCTCTACGCTCTGACCTATGCCACGCTATGCCGCGTGCTCGGCGAGGGAAATAAAAGACGGCTGGTTTATTCGGCGGCAGGTCTTATTATTCTGTATGCCTCAGGCTCTGTGTGGTACGCCTTCGTATATCTTGGCGGGTCGGACTCCTATTTTGCCTCGCTTCTCGTTACGGTGGTGCCGTTCATAATACCCGACGCGATAAAAATCGCGCTTGCTTATCTTGTAAACAAAAGGCTTTCAAAAATTATAAAAATGGGTGAAAACAAATGAATAAAGAGAAAATAAACAGAATAAACGAGCTTGCTCATTTGTCAAGAAAAAGGCCGCTTACCGATGAGGAAAAGCGTGAGCAGGCTGCGCTTCGCGAGGAATATATCAAGGAGTTCAGAGCCAAGCTTCGCGGTGAGAATGTCTGATTTTGGAGGGAAAATATGAACAGCTGTAATTGCTCGCTCTGCAAAAGGGCGATTGATATGGAAAATGCCGCGATCCTTACGGTAAGCGGTGTTGGAAATAAGAGATATCTATGTGGCGAGTGTGAGGCGCTTATTCTTCGCGCACTCAAATCGCGCGAGCCTGAGGATATAGGCTCTGCCGTTCGGGAAATAGGCATAACTATGGAAAACAGCGATGTTGAGGACGGCGTTGTTATCACGGAAATGAATAGTATTTTAGCTACTGCAAAGGACAGGGCAGAGAAAATCGAGGCGGGGGAATACGATTTTTCATTAGACGAGGCCCCCGAGGATGAGCCGCTTCCCGAGCTTGAAAATATAGAGGAAGAAAAACCGCTTTCGGATGAGGAGAGGGCAGAGCTTGAAAGGCGCGAGCGCATATCGAAGCTCTTTGATAAAATTACCACCTGGGCAAGCATTGCTATCATTGCGGGCGCGGTGATATATTTCATCATAAGGATGATACTTTGACAAAAGCTTTAAAACGTACGAAATAAACCCGCACAGTCGGGTAATACAATATAAAGGAGTTTTACCATGGGAATTATTAAGGCAACAATAGGTGCTATCGGAGGAAATCTTGCCGACTCGTGGCTTGAGGTGCTTGAGGCGGATGAAATGAGCGATACCACCGTTTTCACAAAGGGTGTCAAGGTAAGGCGCGACGATAAGCGCTCTGGCAGACGCTCAAGCAACAAGCGCGGAAGTGAGGATGTTATCTCAAACGGCTCGATAATCCACGTATACCCCGGGCAGTTTATGATGCTCGTTGACGGCGGCAAGATAGTAGACTTCACCGCCGAGGAGGGCTACTACAAGGTAGACAATTCATCCGCCCCCTCGCTCTTTGCGGGACAGTTTGGAAAGAGCCTGCTTGATGCGTTTTCACGCATTAAGTTCGGCGGTGTGCCGTCCTATTCACAGAAGGCGTACTTTATCAACCTTCAGGAAATCAAGGGCATTAAGTTCGGCACACGTACCCCCGTCAGCTACTTTGACAGCTTCTACAACAGCGAGCTTTTCCTTCGCGCTCACGGTACCTATTCAATAAAAATAACAGACCCTATCAAATTCTACACCGAGGTTATTCCGAAGAATGCCGACAGAGTTGAGATAGACGAGATAAACGAGCAGTACCTGTCAGAGTTCCTAGAGGGACTTAACGCATCTATAAACAAGATGTCAGCGGACGGTATCCGCATTTCCTATGTTCCCTCAAAGTCGCGTGAGCTTTCGCAGTATATGGCAAACGAGCTTGACGCGGGATGGCGTGAGATGCGCGGATTTGAGGTTCAGTCGGTAGGTATCGCAAGCGTTTCCTATGACGAGGAATCCAAGAAGCTTATCAATATGCGCAATCAGGGCGCTATGCTCGGTGACGCTTCCATCAGAGAGGGCTATGTTCAGGGCGCTATTGCCAGAGGACTTGAAAACGCAGGCTCAAACCAGGGCGGTGCTGCATCCGCGTTCTTTGGAATGGGAATGGGCATGAACGGTGCGGGCGGATTTATGAATACCGCATCCGAGACCAACAGAAGGCAGATGGAAATGGATGAGGCAAAGCGCAAAGAGAGCGCCGCAAAGGACGGCTGGACCTGTTCGTGCGGTGCTGCTGCCGAGGGTAAATTCTGCTCGGAATGCGGTGCTAAAAGACCTGAAAAGGATACCTGGACCTGTGCGTGCGGAGCTACCGCAAGTGGCAAGTTCTGCTCTGAATGCGGAGCAAAGCGCCCCGATACCGACGGCTGGTTCTGCTCTGAATGCGGAGCGAAGAATTCCGCAGGTGCTAAATTCTGCTCTGAATGCGGTAAGCGAAACGGTTAAGCTATGGATAGCACGACAACCTATAAATGTCCGAATTGCGGCGCGGGACTTGTGTTCGATGCTGAAAAGCAAAAGCTTCACTGTGATTTCTGCATCTCGGATTTTGACGAGAGCGAGCTTGACACCGAGGCTATGCGCGAGGAAGCACAGCGCGAGGCGGATGCCGACCGCGAGTTCGATTCCAAGACGGTAGAATATCACTGTGCCTCCTGTGGTGCCGATGTAATATGCGACGATACCACAGTCGCTACGGTCTGCTACTACTGCCACAATCCCGTTGTTGTTACCGAGAGGGTATCGGGAGGACTTCGCCCGAGCAAGCTTATCCCATTTAAATTTGATAAGGACGAGGCAAAGGCGACCTTCCTTCGCTACGCAAAGAAAAAGCTTTTTGCCCCCACCGACTACTTTGGCGACGCAAACGCCGAAAAAATCGCGGGAATATACTATCCCTTCTGGGTGACGGATGCCGATACCTCGGGCAGCTTCTTTGCAAACGCAAGACAGGTGCGCACCTGGACTACGGGAAATTACCGCTATACCGAAACGCGCAAGTACAGAATAAGCAGGGCGGGCGACATTCACTTTGAGGATATCTCGATGTCGGCTATATCAAACGAGGACAAGAAAATGCTCGAGGGCATTCTTCCGTATCCTACCGACGCTTATCTTGATTTCTCAATACCTTATCTTCAGGGCTTCGCCGCTAAAAAGAGAAATATCGACAGAGAGGCGCTCTACGGTGAGGTGAAAGAGAGAATGGACACCTATGCCGACACCCTCTTTACAGGAACGGCTCACGGATACACCTCGGTAGGTGATAAGCAGCTTGACCTTACGGTTCGCAAGAGCCACTGGGAATATTCGCTTATGCCGATATGGATGCTCAATTACAAATACAGGGATAAAAACTATGTGTACGCTATGAACGGCAACACGGGAAAGCTTTACGGAGAAATACCCGTAAGCATACCTAAAATGTCGCTTTTTGCAGGCGGTCTTTTCGTTCTTATCACCCTTATATGCGCCCTTCTTGGGTGGCTGTTATTCTAAAGGACGGTGGCAGAATGAAAACAATAGTTAGAATTATCGCGACTTTAGCAATGATTTTTGCCTGCCTGCTCACAGTAGCTATCCCCTCACTTGCGGGCGAGCGTGTTATCTACGATGAGCTTGGCATATTTACCGAAGAGCAGGAGCGTGAGCTCATATCCTACATAAGCGACGAGCAGACGGACTCGTCAACCAAGTTCACTATCGTAACCGATAGCGGTCCGCTTATGCTTGAGGAATACTACAGAGAGCTTGTCGGCGCCTCGTACAACCGGTCGGAAATAATTCTCGTTGTCAGAAAATATCGCGGCGTGTACTACTACGATATGTATACCTACGGTGATGCGAACTACGAGATAGACGAGGATGAGATCAACAGAATTCTTGATCACTCGGACGTGTTTGACAATATCAAATCGGGCAAGGTGTATGATGGTGTGAAGTCGTTTGTCACACTTTCCGCAAAGGCAAGCACAGGCACCCTTCGCGCACCCTTCTACACCTATCTTCTGCCATGTGCGGGTATTGCGCTGCTTATTGTTTCGGTTACTGTAGTTATCATCATCAGTCGCTATAAAACCAAGCTGAAATCGCCAAGCTACCCCCTTGACAGATACGCGAGGCTTAATCTTACTCATTCAAACGATATGCTTGTTGATACCGTCGTTACCAGAGTAAAGATAAACACCTCATCTCATAGCGGCGGTCGCTCGGGAGGAGGCCGCTCAGGCGGCGGTCACCGCGGCGGAAGGTAAGCCTCGCTAAAAAACGGCAGTTACCGTTAACTTAAGAATAATAAATTACAAATGGATTAAGCCAAAATCCATATTACAAGCAGAAAGAGCAAGAGTAAAAGGAAACGATGATATGCACCCCAAAAGTTGGACACTTTTGGAGGTGCATATTTTTTATGGGTAAAAAAGGAGAAAAACAAAAAAGTTATAGTGCAGAGTTCAAAGTTCGTGTTATAATGGATATGCGTGAGCATCGTTTAAGTTATTAT
>JAGBIF010000012.1 GCA_017935065.1 Clostridia bacterium | reverse complement strand
GTAATGATGTTGCTCCCGATGGTCGCGAGTGATGTGATGTTTGCCCACTGTGCCGAAGGCACAACATCACAGCCGTTGGCTACATCATTAGGCGAAGCCGACATCACTTGCCCGCGAGGGCAAACATCGTTCGGCTGACCTACTTTATCGCAGGTCGCCGTTCGGGTAGCTCTTTAATCATCCTGCTTGAGATTTCTTATGCCGTGGAATATGTATTGCTGGGCGATGCCAGCGTACTCACCGAGGGCGGCGACGTTGAGGTTGCCGTCGAAGTAGGTGTCGATTGCCCGCTTTATCCAGACGTCTACGGGGAAGGCATCGTAGTTCTCAAAGGCAAACAGGGCGCAGCAGGACGCGACCTTATCGCCGATGCCTACGATCTGCTTAAGCGTGCTGAGCGTGTAATCAAGGCTTCGCTTTTTCTTTATTTCGTCAAGGTCCACCCTGCCGTCCCCCGTAAGCTCGCACAGGCTCATAAGATAGCGGTATCTGAAGCCGACCTTGGCAGAGGTCAGTCCCGCGCCGCCGTCGGCAAGCACCGCGTCGCGCTCGGGAAAGGTGTAGCATATACCGCACTCACGGCAATTTCCCTCGCAGATCGGCGCACCCGTTATAGGGCAGATGCCCGAGGGGGCCGAGAGATTTCTTCCGTAATGGGCAGAGAGGGTACGGATTATTTTTCTTATTCTGGGAATGTTATTGTTTTGCGATATGATGAAGGAAAAGACACACTCCCACGCATCCTGTGTAAGAAGCGCGATACCTGCCGAGGCATCGGCAAGCTCACGAAGAAGCGGGTTATCCGTGCGCGCCTTTATCTCCTCTCGCACGCGGTCAAAATCCTTGTCGAGCGAGAGGAAGGATATGAGACTGCTGTCAAGCTCATCCGCCCTTATGCCATAGAGAATAAGCTCGCCAGGCACTCTCTGCCCTATTTTCAGCACCCTGCCGCACGCAACCGTGAGGTACTCGGTGTAGCCCTCGGGGTATTCGGTGTTATCCTCTGCCCTCGCCCTCTCGCGAGCCCTTACCTCAAGGCACTCTCTTGCCGAGTCGGTATAGCCGCTGCCCCCGAGGAGCCTTACGTGCCTGAAGCACTGACCGCACTCCATAGTGTCGGCGAGCGAGTAGCTGCCAAGACCGCTTATTACCGTGGCGGGCTTGCCGAACACGGCTTCTTCACTTACGCTGTAAATTCTGCGGAACATTTTTTGTCTGCCCCCTTGAAAACCTTGAAATTATAATGTATAATAGAAGGGAACTATTATATTTTAATATATTTTAACATATATTTTGGGGATTTTCAAGAGGTTTTTTATGGAACAGATCTTTACCATTCCCGTAAACGAGGAATTTGATGCCTGCAAAGACGACAAGTCGCTCGGCTGTCCCTTCTGTCGGCTCTACCGCCGTCTGCAAAGAGACGAGCTTGACATAATACTCGGCGCGTCTATGATGGAGCCCGATATAAGAATAAGGACCAACGAAGAGGGCTTTTGCGGTAAGCACTACGGAATGATGCTTGTGAGAAAGCGTATGCTCGGCATGGGGCTCATTCTTGAGAGCCATCTTAACGAGCTTAAGAAAAAGGTCGGTCAAAGAGCCCTGCTCGGCGACGTGTCTGCTCCCTCGCTTTCGCATATAGGCAGGCTGAACGGCGACTGCTACGTGTGCGGAAGGATAAAGCGCAATCTTGACGCGATGATATCCACCGCGGTGTACCTTTATGAAAGAGACGACGAGTTTCGGGATAAATTCAAATTCCAGCCCTACTTCTGTCTGCCCCACTATGAGGAAATGATAAGATACGCCACGAAGCGAATGAACAAGAAGCTCTTCCGAGAGCTGTTTGATACGGCACAGAAAATAGAAAAGGACTATCTCGATACCCTCTCGGGGGACGTGAGCTGGTTCTGCAAGAAATTCGACTATAATTACCAGGAGGAGCCCTGGTACAATTCAAAGGACTCAGTAGTGCGCGCCATAAAATTCCTGTCGGGCGCGATGGACGACGAGGACTGATTAATTCCGAGAAAGGATATGCCTTATGATAATTGAAAGAATAGACATAAGATGCTTTGGAAGGCTCAAAAACCTTACACTTGATTTTTCCGAGGGGCTCAACGTAATTGAGGGCGCAAACGAATCGGGAAAAAGCACTATTGCCTCGTTTATCAAGTATATGCTCTACGGCTTTGAGACCACCGAGCGCGAGGGCTCGCTTTCCGAGAGACGCAAGAGGATAAACTGGCAAAGCGGTATCGCAGAGGGCTCTATGCAGGTCAAGGTGAAGGGAAAGAGCTATCTTATCAACCGCTCGACCGTCACCACCGAGCAGGGCGGGCGCGTGATGTATAAGGAAGAAAGCTCTATCATCGACCTTGAAAACGGCACTCCCGCATTCGGAAAGCTTCCCGCGGGCGAGGTGTTCTTCAATGTCTCGCGTGAGCTGTTTGAGAATACTGCCTATCTCGGACAGGTGGGTGACGCCTCTATAAACGAGGGCTCGGTCAAGGAATCTATTGAGAACATACTCTTCTCGGCAAACGAGAGAATAAATACGCAGAAGGCGCTCGCGCGCATTACCGACAAGATGGAATCGCTTATCCACCAGGGACATACGGGCGGTGCTATTATCGACCTCATCCGCAAGAAGGATGAGCTTGAGGAAAGGCTTCGCATTGCGGAGGATGCAAACCGACAGATCCTCGCAAAGGAAGCCGAGCTTCACGAGCTTCGCGCAAGGCGCGACGAGGCGCAGGTAAAGCGCGACAAGCTTCTCGACCTTGACGAGTGCTACAGGAACGTAATGCTCATACAGACCTTTGAGACGCTTCACGAGCTTGAGGAAAAGAGCGAGGCGGCAGCCGAGGCGTATGACAGCTTCATTAAGGCAAGCGCGGTAAACGGCTTTGTGCCCGAGAGGGAATATCTCACCGAAATCGCGGTTGCAAGGCGAAGCGTTGACGACGCCTACACGAGGCTTACCGAGGCACAGGATGCCTACAACAGGGAAAAGAGCGCGGTCGGCATCACCAAGGAAATAGAGGGCGCTATCGAGACCTCGGACACCCTCGGCGGTGAGGTCGCTCTCGGCGGGCGCGTAGGAAAGCTCTCGCTTCGCAAGCTTCTCTTTGCGGCGGGCACTGTCGGTGCGCTTCTGCTTGCTCTTGCGGCGCTTGTGGCGGTTGCCGCGGTGCCTACGCTTACCACTCCCCTGCTCGTCCTTGCTATTGCGGGCGCGGTTATCGCGGCGGGTGCGGGTATATTCTGCGCTACGAAATTCATCGCCCTCTCGCGTGAGCTTGACAGGCTTATCAAGAGCTTTTCGTGTGAGAGCGCGGACGAGCTTCGCGCAAAGCTTACGGTCATAGCCGACGCAAGGCGCAAGCGCGACACGATGATGAGCAATCTTGAGAACGCGCGCACCACTCTTGAGCGCGCGAAGATAGACAGCGAGAACGCGAGAGGCGAGCTTCTTCGCGTTGCGATACGCTTCAGTGAAAATCCTCCTCTTACAGGTCTTAACGAGTTCCTTGACGGACTTGAAAGACGGGTTGAAGAGTTCCTTGCCGAGAAGGAAAGGCTTCTCTTTGCGAAGAACGAGATGGAAATCACCGTAAGAGAGATAAGACGCACGCTCCAGGACAAGAGCGAGATCGATATCAGGGCGCAGGTCGCGCCTATCAAGCGCAAGATACTCTCGGGTATGAACCACGAGGAAATTATTACAGGACTTGCCGAGGCGAGGTCCACTATTGAAGAGCAGCAGAGCCTTATGTGGGGCGTTGAGGGCGACCTTGCCGCGCTTAAGCTCAAGATAGTTGATTCGGGTGAGCTTCACTCGCGCATCCAGGAGCTCGAGGGCAAGATCGAGGAGCTTCGCGCGAAGCACAAGGCATACTTCGTTGCCGAGAGGGCGATAAGCTCGGCACAGGATAATCTGCGCGCGGAGATCTCACCCAGGCTCGGTGAGTACGCGACGGCTATGCTTGAAATTATGACGGCTAAAAAGTATTCGACCCTGACAGTAGACGAGGCGCTTAAGGTAAGCTTCACAAGCGACGAGGCGCGCGGAAAGTCGGTCGACTATCTCTCGGGCGGCACACGCGACCTTACCTATATTGCGGTAAGACTTGCGCTTGTCGATATGCTCTTCTCGGAAAAGCCGCCTATCTGCTTTGACGAGACCTTTGCAAATCAGGACAACCTGAGAGCCGAGGCAATGATGAAGGCTATCGGCGCCCTCGTTGACGAGGGACACCAGAGCTTCGTATTCACCTGTCGCGAGCGCGAGGGCGTGCTTGCGCAGAAAACGCTTCCAGGCTCGGGTGTGTTCAAGCTCTCGGTTACGGGTGAGTAGGGCTCCGAGGGAGATACCTTAAGACAGGTAATAAGAAAGGACTT
The DNA here is from genome assembly GCA_017935065.1 of Clostridia bacterium. GTDB lineage: Bacteria > Bacillota > Clostridia > Oscillospirales > CAG-272 > UBA1740. The sequence goes on along the minus strand of JAGBIF010000012.1, from coordinate 61,635 downwards.
CTGACATGGCAACAAAAATATTAGTTATCGGATGCTCCACTATGGATCTTTCGATGAACCTTTTCAAGCTTCCCGAGGCGGGATGCACTGTAAGCGATGACGGCGGTGTGGCATACACCCCTGGTGGCGGCGGTGCGGGTGTCGCCGTAGCTCTTACAAGGCTTGGCGCGGAATGCACCTTCTTAACCAAGCTTGGCGCGGACGTGCACGGACAGAAGCTTTTTAAGCTCTATAAGGAATTCGGCCTTGACACCTCAAGCATCAAGGTCGACCACGACTTTCCCACAGGCTTTTCGGTACATATAAAGGAAGCTGACGGGACGGCGAGGCGGGTGATCTACCCTGGCGCCAACTCACAGATAACGCCCGAGAGCCTCGCTCCCGCGTTTGACACTAACCCCGATGCGGTATATATCGGGCTTGACGTTCCCTTCTCTACCGTTGTAAGCGCGGGGAAGCTTGCCGCGGCGCGCGGTATTCCGCTGTTTTTAAGCGCGTCCCCCGCGTCAAAGGCACAGCCTATCGAGAACATTCCCGCAAGCGAGGTAGTTATACTTAACGAGAAGGAAATCGAGGAATATACGGGAACGGTGCCCGCGGGTACGGATTCCTGGCTTCGCGCGGCATACCAGCTTTACGAAAAGCTCAAGACGAAATACGTAGTCCTGACGCTCGGCTCACGCGGTGCCTTCATTTATGACGGAAAAAGATGCAATATGATAACCTCCTACAAGCCAGAGGCTCTGAGAGACCTCACGGGCGCGGGCGAGGCCTTCTCGGCGGCGCTTACCTTTGAGTATCTGAGGTGCGGGGGAAATATCCTCTCGGCTGTCGCATTCGGATGCGCGGCGGCATCGGTGTGCATATCCCGAAAGGGCGTGCTTTCCTCAATGCCCACGTTAGGCGAGGTTGCCGATGTTATAAACCGTAATCAACATTAATTTATTTTTCGGGGGAATTAAGCATGTTTAAAAAATATGAGATCACCTACCCCTCATCCGACAAGAAAAACCAGATAATCGCGGACGTTTTTGAGCCTAGCGAGGGCGGTGCCCGTGCAATAGTACAGCTCTCACACGGAATGGTGGATCACCCTGGAAGATATACGGCGCTTGCCGAGTATCTTACCGAAAGAGGCATCATACTTGCCGCAAACCATCATTTAGGCCACGGAAAGACCGCGGCCTGTGACGAGGATTTCGGTTATTTTGCCGACGAGGACGGAATTACCTGTCTTCTTCGCGATATGCATCAGCTTAACCGCACCCTCCGCGAGAGGTATGCGGGCGTGCCTATTATACTTATGGGACACAGCATGGGCTCGTTTTTGTCGAGGCTCTACGTTGAGAGATACCCTCACACGGTGGTAGGTCATATCATCCACGGTACGGGCGGACCTCACAAGCTTATGCTTCCTATCGGGCGCGCGCTTATATCGCTGATATCACTGTTCCGAGGCAAGAGATACCGCTCGGCCTTTATCGCGGGGATTGCGTTCTCGGGCTACAACTCAAGGTTTGACAAATCCGAGGGCAAAAACGCCTGGCTCACAAGAGATACAGAGATGGTTGCCGACCGTGACAGCGATAAATTTACGAGCTTCCTCTTTACGCTTGAGGGCTATAACGAGCTGTTCCGTATGATAAGCGCCTCAAACTCGGGCAAGTGGTTTAACTCCTACCCGAAGAATATGCCTACCGTAATTATGAGCGGAACGATGGACCCTGTCGGTCAGTACGGCAAGGGTGTGTCCTACGTCTTTAAGCATATGCTTATGGCGGGCTGCTCCAGCCTCACGCTGAAAACCTACGAGGGTGCGAGGCACGAGCTGTTTAACGAGACCTGCCGTGACGAGGTGTTCGCGGATATACTCGCCTTTATAACGCAATGCACGGAAAAATAACCGCTATCGCAATAACAGGCCCCACCGCATCGGGAAAGACGGCTCTCTCGCTTAAGCTTGCCGAGGCACTTTCGGGCGAGATAATCTCGCTTGATTCTATGCAGATATACAGGGGTATGGATATCGGCACGGCAAAGGCGACCGCCGAGGAGCGCGCCCGTGTCAGGCACCATATGCTCGATATTATCCCGCCCACCGCCGACTTCAGCGCGCAGGACTACAAGCGTCTTGCGACCGAGTGCGCAAGAGATATAGCATCGCGTGGCAGACTGCCGATATTCGTCGGCGGAACAGGTCTTTACCTTGACACTCTCACACGCAATATGAGTGACGAGGTGCCCGAGGCGTCAAGAGACTACATAGACACGCTTCCCTACGATCTAACTACCGACGAGGGGCGTGAGGCGCTTCATAAGAGGCTCCGTGAGGTCGACCCCGAGAGCGCTCTTGCTATTCACAAAAACAATGTACGGCGAGTTGCGCGTGCGCTCGAAATATTCGATAAGACGGGCAAGACCAAGAGCTATTTTGACGCTCTTTCAAGAGAGAGCTCGGACTTTGACATCCTTCATATCACGCTTGATTTTCAGGAAAGAGAGCTTCTTTATGAGAGAATTGATGAGCGCGTCGGCATTATGATGAGCGAGGGGCTTCTTTCCGAGGTTCAGACGCTCGCCTCCGATGGGCTTCTCAAGGACGGCACCACGGCGGCAGCCGCTATCGGCTATAAAGAGCTTTTGCCTGCTATCTCGGGGGATGAGACGCTTGATGAGTGCGTAGAAAAAATCAAGGCGGCATCCCGCGCGTACGCAAAAAGACAGCTGACCTGGTTCAGGCATGACAGCGAGGCGCACAGGATAATGTGCGACAAAGACGGCAGGCTACGCACCCCCGAGGATATCTTCACCGAGGCGCTTTGCTATATCAAGACCCGTCTCTGACGGGCAAAACCGCACGGCAGACCGAAAAAAGCAAAAGGTTTGCATTTTTAAAAAAGCTATAAAAAACACATAAAAATACATAAAAGAGGGTTTTACAAATGAAAGCTTGCGAACTTAAAAAACTAATTGAGGGCGGCGCGCTTGCCGAGAGGTATTCGGCGCTTTACCTTGACACAAAGAGACAGAGCGAGAGATTTATCAAGGCTATTGACGCATTCTGTGAGCTTTACGGCGACGACAGAGACATCTTTATCTTCTCGGTTCCTGGAAGAAGCGAGATTTCGGGCAACCACACCGACCACAACCACGGCTGTGTGCTTGCGGGCGCCATTGACAGAGACATTATCGCGGTTGCGGCAAGGAATAACGACGGTGTGATACGCTTCAAGTCCGAGGGCTACAACGAGGACGTGGTAAAGCTTGACGCTATCGACGACCCCGACAACTTCCCGAGGTACAAGTCGGTATCTCTTATCGCGGGACTTGCAAAGGGCTTCAAGAACGCAGGCTATGCTATCGGCGGCTACGATGCCTACTCAACCACCGAGGTGCTTAAGGGAAGCGGCATTTCCTCCTCCGCGGCATTTGAGGTACAGATAGGCAACGTGCTTAATTACCTTTACAACGACGGCAGGGTTTCCAATATCGAGATTGCCAAGCTCGCGCAGTTCTCGGAAAACGTCTATTTCGGTAAGCCCTGTGGACTTATGGACCAGATGGCGTGCGCGGTAGGCGGCTTCGTATTCATTGACTTTGAGGACAACAGCAACCCCATCGTTGAGCCTATCGAGGACCCTCTCGCAAATCTCGGCTACTCGCTCTGTATCGTAAATACGGGCGGAAACCACGCCGACCTCAACGACGATTACGCCTCGGTGCCCTATGAGATGAAGGCGGTAGCAAAGGAATTCGGCAAGGATTTCCTTCGCGGTCTTACCGAGGACGATATTATCGCAAGGGCGCCCGCGCTTCGCGAGACGGTAGGTGACAGAGCAATTCTTCGCGCTATTCACTTCATCCGCGAAAATGACAGAGTGTGCAAAATAAGAGAGTGCCTTAAGGCAAAGGATGTTGACGGCTTCTTCCGCGGTGTTATTCGCTCTGGTCTTTCATCCTTCAGGTTTCTTCAGAACGTATTTACCACGATAAACGTGCGTGAGCAGGGGCTTTCGCTTGCGCTTGCTATTACCGAGGGCTACCTTGACGGCGCGGGCGCATACCGCGTGCACGGCGGCGGCTTTGCGGGTACTATCCAGGCGTTCGTTCCCAACGAGCTTGCGGACGGCTACGTTGCTCTTATGAATTCCGTGTTCGGCGAGGGCGCGGTAATGAAGCTTCGTATCCGTCAGACGGGCGCTACCAGACTGTTTTGAGAGATGTCCCGAATAACGGACAACTTATAGATTAGAATATAAGTGCGGGGCGAGGAAAGCCTCATAAGCCCCGAGAAAATTCTCAAAACAAAATACAAAACAGGATAGGAAGGGTATAAAAAATGGCAACTAAAAAGACAACCGCAAAGGAAACCGCACCAGGGACCGACAAGAGGGCGGCTATTGACTCGGTAATGGCGAGAATTGAGCGCGAGTGCGGAAAGGGCTCTATAATGCGCCTCGGTGAGAATGCCGCTATGAACGTATCGGCGGTATCGACAGGCTCACTCTCGCTTGACTTCGCGCTCGGTGTGGGCGGAATTCCAAGAGGAAGAATTACCGAGATATACGGCCCCGAGTCCTCGGGTAAGACCACTATTGCGCTTCACGTTATAGCAGAGGTACAGAAGCAGGGCGGCGAGGCGGCCTTCATTGACGCTGAGCACGCGCTCGACCCCGTGTACGCAAAGAAGCTCGGTGTTGATATTAACAAGCTTCTCGTTTCTCAACCCGACTGCGGTGAGCAGGCGCTTGAGATTGCCGAGACGCTCGTAAACTCGGGCGCTATTGATATTATCGTTATCGACTCGGTAGCGGCACTCGTTCCCAGACAGGAAATCGAGGGCGATATGGGCGCCTCTCACGTCGGTGTGCAGGCAAGGCTTATGTCGCAAGCTATGAGAAAGCTCTCGGGCTCTATCGCCAAGTCAAACTGCATCGTTATATTCACAAACCAGCTTCGTGAGAAGGTTGGCGTTATGTACGGAAACCCCGAGGTTACCACGGGCGGCCGCGCGCTTAAGTTCTACGCATCGGTGCGTATCGACGTAAGAAAGTCCGAGGCGCTTAAGAACGGTGCCGACGTATACGGCGCGCACACCAAGTGCAAGGTCGTAAAGAATAAGGTGGCGCCCCCCTTCAGAACCGCAGAGTTTGATATTCTCTACGGCACGGGCATTTCCAAGTCAAGCGAGATCATTGATATGGCTATCGCCTTCGGTATCATTGAGAAAAGCGGTGCGTGGTTCTCTTATGACGGAAACCGCCTCGGTCAGGGCAAGGACAACGTAAGACGCCTTATCGAGTCCGACCGCGAGCTTATGGATAAGCTTGAGGCTCTCGTCCGTGAGCGTGCTATGAAGGACGGCTTTGACGATGAGACGATCGGTGACGAGGATGACTTTGAAATCAAGGATTTCGATGACGACGAGGATTAATTAATTCTCCTGATTATGAACGCTATACTTAAAACCGTCAAGTCGGCGGGGGATGCGGTGAAAACCTACGCGCTGACACTGCTTATCGGTGATGATGAGCGCAAATATACGGTAGACGAGGGGACTTACCTTAGGATAGGTTGTCCCCTTCCTGTCGTTTCTCTTGAGGATGAGGCGCTGGGACTTATTACCGAGTGTGACGAAAGGATAAGATGCGTGCGAAGGGCGGCGCGGATGCTCGGCTACTCGGATAAGAGCGAGCGCGCCCTTGCCGCGAGGCTTCGCGAGGCGGGCTTTTCACAGAGTGCTGTGCGCTATGCTATTGACAGGTGCTGTGAGGCAGGCTATCTTAACGAGGACAGGGCGCTTGAAAATCTTATTGAGAGATACGCAAACCGCGAGCTTCTCGGCCCCTACAGAATATCGGCAAGGCTTCTTTCACGCGGATACAGGGGTGCCGATATATCGCGCGCGCTTGCGTCGCTGGCTGAGGCGGGCACGGTTGACTTTAAGCAAAACGCCCGTGCGCTTCTTAAAAAGAAGGGTGTCAGCGATGACACCGAGGTTCAAAAAATTCTCTACAAATACGGATACAGAAAATGATTAAAAGATTTGTCGGCTACTATAAGCCCTATAAGCTTCTCTTTGCCGTCGATATGCTTGCCGCTATAGTTATCGCGGTGTGCAATCTCTACTACCCGACACTGGCAAAGGATATAATTAACGTATATTCGCACGATGACACCCCGAGGCGGGTAATTCTCTTCTCTGCCCTGCTTCTCGGTATTTATCTTATCAAGTCGCTTTGCACCTATATCGTGAGCTACTACGGTCACGTAATGGGAATTAAGCTTCAGCAGGATATGAGGCGCGACCTCTTTAAGAAATACGAGAGCCTGCCTACCTCATACTATGATGACCACAAGACGGGTGACCTGCTCTCAAGGCTTGTAAACGACCTCTTTGAGGTTTCCGAGCTTGCGCACCACGGGCCTGAAAATCTGTTTCTTATTCTGCTGATGCTGATAGGCTCGTTCGTTATGCTTATCAGGATAAATGTCACTCTGACGCTGATAATGTTCGCCTTTCTTCCCTTTATCGTACTGCTTGCGGTGTTATCGCGAAGGGGAATGAAGAGCGCGATGAAGAAATCCCGTCAGCAGACCTCGGTCATAAACTCAACGCTTGAAAACTCTATTTCGGGTATAAGAGAGACCAAGTCCTACTGTGCCGAGCATTACGAGATGGAACGCTTCGGTGTCGCCAACCGTCTTTTTGCCACCTATCGCGGACAGGCTATGAAGGCTATGGGCAGATACGAGACGGTAATGGGCTTTATCGGGGATTTTCTCTATCTTGCGATAATCTTTATCGGCGGTCTTTTCCTGCTCTCGGGAAAAATAGACACGGGTGAGTTTGCCGCGTTTATACTCTATATCGGTATGTTCTTAACCCCCGTACAGAAGTTTGTCGCGATATTCGAGCAGCTTCAGGAGGGTATGACAGGCTTCTCAAGATTTTGCGAGATCATGGATGAGCCTGAGGAAATCGACGAGGGCAGGGTCCAGCTTGAGAGCGTTGTCGGTGATATTCGCTTTGAGAACGTCGGCTTCAGCTACGGGGACACCGACGGGGTGCGTGTTATAGACGGTCTGTCGCTTGACGTCAAGGCGGGCAAGACGCTGGCGCTTGTAGGCCCCTCGGGCGGCGGCAAGACTACTCTTTGTAACCTTATTCCGAGATTTTACGAGATAAGCGAGGGTAGAATTACGCTTGACGGCATTGATATACGCGATATCAGGCTCGCCTCTCTGCGCTCGCATATCGGTATCGTGTCACAGAGCATTTTCCTCTTTGACGGCACGGTGCGTGACAATATTGCCTACGCGCGCCCCGATGCTACCGACGAGGAAATAGTTGAGGCGGCAAAGCGGGCAAGCATTCACGAGTTCATTATCACACTTAAGGACGGCTACCTGACCGAGGTCGGCGAGCGCGGTGTAAAGCTCTCGGGCGGTCAGAGACAGCGTATATCAATTGCGCGCGCCTTTCTGAAAAATCCCTCTCTGCTCATTCTTGACGAGGCGACAAGCGCCCTTGACAACGTAACCGAGATGCAGATACAGAAATCGCTCGAGGAGCTTTCCTCGGGAAGGACGGTTATCGTCGTGGCGCACAGGCTCTCAACCGTCAAGGGGGCTGACGAGATCGTTGTGCTTGACAAAAACGGAATTATTGAGCGAGGCACTCACGAGGAGCTTCTCGCCCTCGGCGGTGAGTACAGCCACCTCTACTCTTATCAATTCAAGGCATATTCATAAACGAAGCATATTCGAAAAATCAAAGGCACTAAAATGGAAACGGTACAAAACGATATAAAAGCAGGTCTTAAGGACGGTCTGCCGATAGGACTTGGCTATCTTGCCACCTCATTTGCGTTCGGCATACTGTCAAATTCGCTGGGGCTTACTCTGCTTGAGGCGGTGCTTATCTCAATGACAAACCTCACCTCGGCAGGACAGCTTGCGGCGGCACCGATAATCGCGGCAGGCGGCAGGCTTATTGAGCTTGCGCTGACACAGCTGGTTATCAATATGCGATATTCGCTTATGTCAATCTCGCTGTCAATGCAGCTTGACAAAAACATCGGTATTCGCCACAGATTTATCCTCGCCTTTACCGTCACCGACGAGATGTACGCGGTGAGCGTTGGCAAGAGGCGCCCACTCGGTATGAAATATATGCTCTCACTGCTTATATTCCCCTATCTCGGATGGACGCTAGGAACGCTTCTTGGCGCGGTTGCGGGAAATATTCTGCCCGCGGTGGTGGTCTCGGCGCTCGGTGTGGCTATGTACGCAATGTTTATCGCGATAGTAACCCCCGCGGCACGCGAGTCGCACCCGATACTTGCGGTAGTCGCAATCTCGGTGGCGCTGTCCTGTCTGTTCTTCTATCTTCCAGCACTTGAGGCGGTGCCCGACGGCTTCGTTATCATAATCTGCGCCGTTGCCGCAAGCGTTGTGATGTCAATAGTATCACCTCTGCCCGACGATGAGATAGACGCCTCTGCCGATACTAAAGACGGAGGGGATACCGAGGGAAGCGAGGTGATGGGGGATGCTTGATTTCGGACAGTTTCTCATAAGCCTTGCGGTTATGGCAGGCGTGACATATCTTCTTCGCCTGCTTCCTATGCTATTTATAAGGAAGAAAATAAAGAATAGATTTGTGCGTTCCTTCCTCTATTACGTTCCCTACGCCGTGCTGTCGGTTATGGCTATCCCCGCGCTTTTTCACGCGACAGACTACCTCGCCTCGGGCATAGCAGCCGCCGTAGTTGCGGTAACCCTCGCCTACTTCAAAAGAAGCCTTATCACAGTAGCCACAGGCTCGGCCCTCGCGGTGCTGGTTTTAGAGCTTCTGATACCGATTCTGATATAACCCGACAAGGTCGGTAATGAATGATGAATAATGAAAAATGAATAATTAGAAAACACACCCGAGAGGAGCTTGCTCCTATCGGGTGTGTTTTATTTGTATGCTATATCGCGAAGGTCATATCACCGTAGGTGGGTACGGGCCAGAAGTCGCGCGCGGTGAGGGTTTCCATTGTGTCGACACAGGTGCGAAGCGTGTCCATTCTGGGGATCACTATATCCTTATAGAAGAACGCAGCCTCCTCGGTGTCGGGGATTGCCACCGCCCTATCCTCTGCCTCGGCAAGCGCGTAGTAGGCATCGTAGGTAGAGGTAAGAAGTGTCGAGAGCCTTTCTATATGCTCGCGCCTTCCCGGTGTCTTGATTTCGGGAAGCACCGAGACCTGTGCCAAAAGGTCGGAGGAGAGCTTTCCTATATAGCTGCTGACGGCAGGGATGTAGTCGCGGACGGTCATCTCAAGCATCGTGCGAGCCTCTACGTTCTTTATCTTACGGTAGCTCTCAAAGAAAATCTCGCGCCTTGAGCGAAGCTCGTTTTTACTCATAACACCGAACCTGAAGAACAGCTCGGCATTCTTATCATCGTCAAAGTGCGCGTATGCCTCGGGCGAGGTCTTGTGGCAGGACAGTCCGCGGCGCTTTGCCTCATCCTCCCACTCCTTGGAATAGGAATTGCCCGAGAAGAGTATTCTCGCGTGGTCGGTGAGCGTGCGCTTTATGATTTCATCAACCGCACCGTCAAAGTCGGAAGCCGCCTCAAGCTCGTCCGCAAAGAGCTTGAACGAGTCGGCAACGGCGGTATTGAGCACGGTATTCGCAAGCGCGATATTCTGTGACGAGCCTATCATACGGAACTCAAACTTATTGCCCGTAAAGGCAAAGGGCGAGGTGCGGTTTCTGTCGGTATTGTCCTTGCGGATCTGAGGCACCGAGGGAATACCGAGGGACATATACTTCTTGTCCGACTTGAAGGTTTCCTTGCCGTCGATTATCGCGTGAACGAGCGCGTCAAGCTCATCACCCAAGAAAACAGAGATAATAGCGGGGGGCGCCTCGTTTCCGCCAAGACGGCAATCGTTGCCCGCGGTGGCGGCAGAGATGCGAAGAAGGTCCTGATACTCGTCAACCGCCCTGATTACCGCGGCGAGAACGAGCAGGAAGCGCTTGTTTTTCTCGGGGGTCTTACCTGGCTTCAGAAGATTTACGCCCGTGTCGGTGCCGAGCGACCAGTTGTTATGCTTACCCGAGCCGTTGATGCCCTCAAAGGGCTTTTCGGCAAGAAGGCAGGCCATTCCGTGCTTGGGGGCGAGCTTCTTCATACATTCCATCATAAGCAGGTTGTTATCAACCGCGATATTGGTGGTATTATATACGGGGGCAAGCTCGTGCTGTGCGGGGGCGGTCTCGTTGTGCTTGGTTTTAGCCGAGATGCCGAGGCGCCAAAGCTCAAGGTCAAGCTCGTGCATATACTCACCGACCTTGGTAGGAAGCGCGCCGAAGTAGTGGTCCTCCATTTCCTGTCCCTTTACGGCGGGGGCGCCAAAGAGCGTTCTTCCGCAGTAGTAGAGGTCGCGGCGGCGACGGTAATCCTCCTCGGGAATGAGGAAGTATTCCTGCTCTGCACCGACGGTGGTGGTAACACGCCTTGCCTCGCTGTCACCGAAGAGGCGGACTATGCGAAGTCCCTCTCGGCTTATCGCATCCATAGAGCGAAGAAGCGGTGTCTTGGTATCGAGCGCCTCACCCGTATATGCGCAAAACGCAGTGGGTATGTAAAGCGAGCCGTCCTTTATAAAGGCGTACGAGGCGGGGTCCCACGCGGTGTAGCCGCGCGCCTCAAAGGTCGCGCGAAGTCCGCCCGTAGGGAAGCTTGAGGCATCAGGCTCACCCTTGATAAGCTCCTTGCCCGAGAATTCCATTATCGCCCGACCGTGACCGATAGGCGTAAGGAAGGCATCGTGCTTTTCAGCGGTTACGCCCGCAAGAGGCGAAAACCAATGAGTAAAGTGCGTAGCCCCATGCTCAATTGCCCAATCCTTCATCGCGCCCGCGACGACGTCGGCAATCGAGGCATCTATTTCATTTCCCTCCTCTACGGTGTGCATAAGTGATTCGTACACATCCTTGGGAAGTCTTTCCTTCATTACCTCCTCGCTAAAGACGAGCGAGGCAAAAAGCTCGGGTATTTTGGGTGAGTTGTTCATACTTCTCTCTCCAGGTGAAGTCTTAATATTCTATAATTATACATTATAAATATGGGGTTGTCAAGTAAACGAGAGTGAATAATTCCGACAATTACTTACCACTTAATTTCCAAAGTATATTTCACAGTGGAATTTACTTTGGAAATTCACTATTGTTAATCTTCTATTAAGAGTGGGGCTTTTGGGGTTGACATAGTCACTCACTTGGTGTATAATGTATAATGTATTTTTGTAAAAAGGACTTTTCTGATGTATTATATAACACTTGACCTTGAGTGGAATCAGGCGTATGCGCAGAAGGCCATTGCCGTACAGAAGCAGCTCGCCTGCAGGCTCCGCGGTGAGGTCATACAGATAGGCGCGGTAAAGCTTGACTCAAGGATGCAGCCGTGCGGCTCATATCAGGCTATCGTAAAGCCGAAGTATTTTAAGAAAATTCACCGTATGGTGGCAGACCTTACGGGCATATCTCAAGAGCAGATGGATGCGGGAATATCTCTTAGCGACGCGGCAGAGAGCTTTCGCCGCTGGTGCGGTGAGGACTTCGTATTTCTCACCTGGGGGCCCGACGATATCCCGATGCTTAAGGAAAACTTCCACGTGCATAAGATAGATATGGACTGGCTTGACTGCACCTACGACCTTCAGGCAATATTCAATATGCAGACCGACGGCGGCACGAAGCAGCGCTCGCTTGAGTATGCTATGGAATATTTTGAGATACCTCAGAGGCTTCCCGCGCACGATGCGCTGAACGATGCCTATTTCACAGCCCTCGTCGCAAAGCGGCTTGACGTGCCACAGGGCATCAGGGATTACGGCAACATTGCCACAGAGCATCTTTACTCGGCGATAATAGGCGATGCCGACGGCGGGGATGACGGATACGTGACGATAAACGAGATGCTTGAGGACACCCCCGTGGCAGAGCCTAAATGTCCGCTGTGCGATGGGCTTATGAAAAGGGCGGGCGGTCTGCTTCATTCAAAGGGACAGAAGTACACGCTTCACTATAAGTGCGAGGAGCACGGTGATATGCTGCTTACGCTTAAGCTTCACAGGAACTTCAACGATACCTGGCGCGCAAAGCTTACCGTAGACGGGGCAAGCGAGGAAATGATTATCGCGCACGAGGCGGCAATCGAGAAGAGCAATCAGAAAAGACGAAGCGCGCGCCACAGAGGCAGAAGAAAGAAAAAGAACGCGACTGTGTAGCGAGATACTCTTTACAGAGCATCTCGCTACAGCTATGATTGCCCCCTCGGGCAAGTTATGAGTTATGATATGCTTCGCATAGTTATGATTGGCTTCGCCAAGTTATAGGTTAGTAGGGCAATCATATCATAACGCTTGCTGTGCCAAGCTCATAACGGTGAGCGAAAGCGAGCCTCATAACTCTAAACTAAATCAACAAAAAAGAGCATTCCCTGACAAGGAATTAAGTTTAATTTTCAACCTTCAATTTTCAATTTTCCTTTTCCTCTTGCATTTTTCGGATATCTGTGCTATAATACTCTTGCAGTCAGGTTTTGTATAGGAGGAATTTTATGAAATATGAAAATCCAATATGCGAAATTGTAGAGCTTAAATCGCTTGACGTTATTACGACAAGCGACGGCGGTGACACTCCCGGTACAGACTGGGATCCTACCAACGATCCAACTTCTGGTTAAGTAGGCTTTATCCTGACAAAAAAGACCTCTCGCCCGGTCAGCGAGGGGTCCTTTCTTTTTTTACGATAAAGGAGCTGTTTGTTTTATACGATAAAGGGGCTGTCTCAAACGCGAATTTGAGACAGCCCCTTCCCACGGTAGGTGCAATCGCTACTAAAGCAAAGGCAGTCTAACGTCACCGACCGTCCTTTGTGATATCTGCTTTTAGTGGGGGCTAGTTCTGTGTCAGCCTGCCCTTTTCATCATTTATCACCAATTTACCGCTTGAGATAAGCTCGGTAAATACCCCGTCCTTATTGCAGAGCTTGAAGCTGTTTGCCTCGGTCTGGTTTATGATGGTGATAGACTCGGGCGCGTGGTAGGGGTTAACGGGGTCGGTGAACATATCAGCGTTGAAGTTATCCTCATTCTTCCAGGTGACTCCGTCTGCCTGAAGCGTCGGCGCCGAGCTCGCCCTGAAGAGATATCTCGTGGTAAGATGCTCGTCGAAGGTGAAGTTGTCAATCGTGATATTCTTGAAAAGATAGGTCTCGTATCCGAAGTTATGTCCCTTGGTGTAGCCCATCGTAAATATGCTTCCGTTATTGTTATACTTCGTAGGCGTATCCTCCTTTGTAGAGGTATGCCCGACAAGCGTGCAATCCTTAAGAAGGACGTCGCCCTCCCAGGTCGAGCCGTAGTCGGTCCTGAGTGTAACAAAGGTGTTGTTAGTGAGCTTTTTCGTATTGATAATCTTAAGATCACCCGAGCCGATACAGTTGATATTCTGACCTATAACCGAATTTTTAACCGTTGCGTTGGCAACGCCCTGATGCGCGTCAAAGCGAGAGAGGTTGCAGTTATCAAAGGTAAGATTCTTTACGAAGTTCGAGCCCATAACTCCCCAGAAGAGCGAGTTCGTGGTGCTGTTTGACTGAGTGCAGTTCTGCCAGGTGATATTGTTTGCGGTCCAGGCGTTGATCTCGTAGGTACCCATAGAAGTACCCGAGTCGGTAACGGGCTTGCCGCTTGCATCGGCTCTGTCCTCCTTATACCATCTGTGTCCCTGGAATTTAACGTTATTGATAAGGACGTTATTGCATAATCTTACGTCAAGCCATCCGCGGTAGGGATAACCGCCGTCATTGGGCTTTCCATCCTCAACGACAACCTCGTTTTCAATAATATGAGTGAGGCCCTCTATCACGGTATTGCTTCTGGCAACGTAGACACCGCGTCCGAAGTAGTAATACTGGTCGCCTGTGGAAAATCCCTCGGGTGCCTCGGTCTTAAGACGGTTTGCAAGTGTCTTGAAGATACCGCCCTTAACGGTTATTGCAGTATCGTCAATGGGAATTACCTCAATTTCGGTAAATCCATTATAGTCCCAGAGCACGGGGGTGGTGGGATCTATCTTACCGTCCGAGCGAACGAGGATCATTTCCTCCTTGTCAGCGCCCGCATTGGCATTTCCGCCCGTACGGACGTAGACCTTCTCCACAGCGTTCACGATGCGGAGCAGAACATCACCGCCGAAGGTCATAGGGAAGTTGGTTGCACCCTTTTTGAGCACGGGCGAATCGTTTTCATTCTTATATACATTGTACGCATCCGCGCCCGAGCCTACCGTCTTAAGCACAAAGCCCGCGTCGGTATATTTTGAGCCAGCCACGATGTAGGGCATTTTATTTGACGAGGGGACTATTTCAAAGACGTTTCTCATTCTTATTGCCTCGTCGAAGGGGTTAACATCGCCGTCATCCACTATGAATACGGCTCTGCCGAAATCCACGTTGGTCTTGATAGGAATTGCCTTACCGTGAGAGCTCTTGCCGAAATAGTAGGAGGCGCTGGTCTTAATGCGAATAGGAATACCCTCCTGGTTTGCCGCCTGATGAGCCTTTAGCACCGCGAGGAAATCGTCGGTCCTGCCGTCGCCCTTTGCGCCAAACTCCTCATAGGTATAGGTAATATCGTATTCGTACTTACTGCTACCGATATCAAGCTTCTTTGACGAGCCCGAGGTTACGGTTGAGGAAAGCCAATCGTTAAAGCCGAGCATAAAGCGCTTTTCGCTGTAGCAGCTTATCATAAGGTCATTGCCTGCCATACTCACGCTGAAGCCCGCGCCCGATTTATTGCTCGAAATACGGATAATAATTTTATGCTTTGCCTCAGTACCCTCGGGAAGCTCGCTTTCATTTTTGAGAATTATACCCGTGTATTCGTGAATAGCGTCGCGAAGAAGGGTTGCCGCCTCACTCAGCGTGTCATTGTCGGTGTAGGAAAGGACGAACTCGCCGATATCCACACCGTTTACGGTGAGCTCTTCAAGCTTGTAGTCGGTGGTCTTAAGAAGGTTAAGCTCACGGGGGGCGGTGAGATACATATATTTGTCGGCCCGTGTGTCCTCGGTGATGCCGAGCCCCTCGGAAAGAAGCAGGGAAACCGCGGTTTTAAACATCTCGGTGCTTCCGCCGCAAACGACGATTTTATTTCCGACCGTCTTGACGCAGTAGCCCTCCTCACCTATGTCTCTTTGAGTAACCGCACAGCCCTCGCGGAATTTGATGTCCTTGCCGAAAATTATCTCGCAATCGCCGACAAGCGTCTCGTCCTCGTCGGTGATAGGCTCGTCAAGCTCAATTCCAAGCTCCCCGAGTGTCGCGATAAAGCGCTCGACCTCGGCGTATTCCTCCTCGGTAAGTCCCGCAGCGGTAACGATTTTGAATTTCGGCGCTCCGCGCTCAATAAGAAGCAGCTCATCCTCGGGAATATCTGTTCCGCAGGATGCGAGAAATACCGCGCAAAGAAGAATTGCTACTGTCAGAATAAAAATTCTAGTCTTTTTCATAAAACACCTCGTAATGTAAATTGTATTTTACAAATCATAGGGTATATGCGTTTTTTGTATTGTATCTCTCTTTAATCAGTTCACCGTCTTTGTCTCGTAGGGAATTGAGTTAAGCCTCGAGGCTCCCGAAGGGGCTACGGTGATGCTTGTTCTGATACTACCTGCCTTTATAAAGGCGGGCAGCGTCTTTGTATTGTCGCGAATTACGGTAATTTTTTTGGTTATCTGATACTGGTTTGGATAGCTTGCGTCAAACGCCTTATTGTTTAAGCCGTTATAGACGTAAAGATTTGAGATATTGCTCTGGAAATTGGTCACCGTCACCGTTATAGGAAGATAGCAGGTGTAGCCGAAATCCCAATTCATATATTTAGTTGAGGTCAAAAAGCCCGATTCGACGATATAGCCATCGCCGTACCTTGAGGACGGTCTGCCCTTGGCTCCGCCCCACGACGTATCGTACGCGACTATACCGTCGAGAAGGCAGTTCTCGATAATAAGGTCGCCCTCGAAGGTAGCTCCGTAGTCGCCTCTTAGCGAGATAAAGCTGTTTCCTACTCTTCTCTGCGTATTCCTGACCTCGAGGGTTCCGCCTCCGATAACGTTGAAGGTGTGACCTATAATGGTATTATCAACCGTCATATTCCAGAAGCCGCAATGCGCGTCTATTCTTGAAATTATACAGTCGGTGAAATGAAGGTTTTTTGAGCCGTTTGAGGACATTATTCCCCAATATCCCGAGTCTCCTATGTCATTTCTGCCGTTTTCCTGAGTTACACCGTCAAAGTAAAGCTCGTTTGAATACTCGCAGACGAAATCGTAAGTACCCATAGGCACCCAGTTGATATCGCCGTAATCGTTGGTCTTGTATTCCACGTAGTATTTATGTCCTGTGAGGTTGCAGTCCTTGACCGTTACGTTGTGCGCGTTGTAGAAAAGCAGAAATCCGTAGTAGGGATAGCTTCCGTCCTCAGGCTCGTCAACCACCTTATGGTCGATATTCATAAGGGTTGCGTTAGGTCTTTCGATACGGATTCCGCGCGAGACCGAGGTATATACGTTTGACCTGCAATATTTCTCGTAAACACCATCGGGATTTTTACGTCCCTTATAGCATTCCCATTCGTCGTTATGCTCACAGCCCGAGCGCGCGCAGATATTCTCAAAAAATCCGCCGCTTACGGTGATGGGCGTATCGTCAACTCTGAATACCTGAACCTGAGCCACGATGTCATAATCGTTGGTAACGGGTGTTTTGGGGTCCAGCTTCGCATCCTTATCCATATGCAGAACGTCGGTTCTCGGACGTCCGAGGTTTCCGTTTGCTCCGTATCTTACGTAATCGGCGTGGTTGCTCTGTATAACAACGAGCGAATCGTAATCGAGATACTTATCAAGCCAGGGGATAGAGTCGGACTCACCCTTCTTCAGCGAGAGATCGGTAACTCCGTCATCCTCAAAGTTTAGAGAGATGTAGGTCTGCATGGGATTCTCACGCTTGAGAATGAATATATGCTTTCTTCGGTTAACGCCCTTTGCGTTATCGTCGATGATAAAGCGCGCCGCCTTCCAATCAACGTCGGTCATAATGGGTATCTGCGAGCCGCCCATTCCTATGCGGTACACCTCACCGTCGGCAACCACCTTCTGTCTGCCGAGGTTGGCGTACTCGTGAGCCTCGAGAATATAGGAAAAATCGTCCTTATCGTCATCTCCGAAGGCGCCGAAGTCGCTGTATTTTACGATGCTCGCGCACTTCGATATGTTAAGGCCCTGAGGAATATCAACGCTTCCCGTTTTCGTAAGAACGTACTCCTCCATAAACTCGTCATATAATTTGACGAAGGCGTTTTCGTACTCGCACTCAAATATGAGGTCATTGCCCTCTACTCTAACGTAAAAGCCGTCGGCATAGGTTCTTTTGCCCTCTGCGTCAAACGAGAGGGGAAGCATTCTAAATATTATTCTGTGAGTAAGCGCATCTGCCTTACTTTGGTCAACCACCTCAAGATATTTACCCGTAAGCATCGAGACCGACTCGGCAAAGGTTGCAGTCAGGTTGGGATATATCGCGGTGTCGGACGTGTCGCACACTACGGTATACTGTGCGATATCCTGCCCGCCTATTGAAAGGGTGTCAATATCGTAGTCGGTAAGCACCGTCTCGTTGAGTGTCTGGGATACCGCCTTATTGCGAAGAGACTTGGTGGTGTCGGTGATGCCGAGATATTTCTCGGTGAATATCTCGACTGCCTCGCGTGTCTTTGCGGGCGAGCCTCCCACGATTATAACGCGCTCCCCGACTGCCTTGATGCAGTAGCCCTTGTAGCCGAGCTCTCGCACGTCAACCAAGCACTCATCACCCCTGTTCTGACATTCCGAGCCTATTATTATCTCGCAATGCCAGACCGACTCGGTATCAACGTCGGGTATCGGTGCGTTTACGTCAATACCGAGCGCGGCGAGCCTGCTATACAGCTCGTTTGCGGCGCGTATGCCTGCCGAGCCTGCTCCGCTTGCGGTTATAATATTAAACTTAGCCTCATTTTTGCGAATGAGTATAAGCCCGTCAAGCGGCTCATCATCCTCGGGGAACTCGCTTGGCTCACCGTCAGGCTTGCCACTGCCGAAAAGCCCTTTTACAGTATCAAAATTAAGTGCCACTATCACCACGGCCGCGATAAGCACGAGCGCGATGACGGCAATTATAGAAAGCTTTGTTTTATCCATTATTCCTGTCTCTTATTTTGAGGTTTCGGTATACTTTATCGCGTTAAGCTTATTAGCTCCCGACGGCGCGATAGGATACCTCGTTTTGTTGGTAGTATAGGTACCGCTGAAGGTCGGCTTTGCTGTGCTGTTGGTGATATAATTTATCTTCTCGGTTATCTGATACTGCGTCTTGTTTGAGGCGTTGAAGGCTCCGTCAACGAGCTTATTAAAGACATACGTGGTGCCTGCCTTCGAAACGAAGTTCTCGATAGTTACGGTCTTTGGCATATAGCAGGTATAGCCGAAGTCCCACGCAAGGTAGCTTGCCGTACCCGAGTTGAAGCCCGAATTGATAATATAGCCTGTCTCGCTTCTCTTGCTGTCGTTTCTGACACCGCCCTCCTGTGTCCTGAACGCCGCTATCGCGTCAAGCAGGCAGTTTCTTAAAATCATCTCGCCCTCGAAGGTAGCTCCGTAGTCGCCTCTGAGTGACATAAAGCTTGATCCCGTTCTTCTCTGGGTATTGGTTATCTCAAGCTTACCGCCGCCGACGATATTCAGAGTATGACCTATGATGGTATTGTCTATCCTCATATTCCAGAAGCCGCGGTGCGCGTCTATTCTCGACAGCTTACAGCCCGTAAACTCAAGGTTCTTTGAGCCGTTTGAGGACATTATTCCCCAATATGAGCTGTCGGCGATATCCGTGCCTCGCATCTCAACACCGTTAAAGACGATATCGTTTGAATACTCGATAACGAAATCGTAGGTTCCCATAGGAACGCTGTCGGACGCGGTGCCCGTGCTGTTATCAAACTGTGACTTATCCTCGTAGTAAACCATATGTCCCGTAAGGTCACAGTCAATAACGTTCACGTTGTGCGCGGTATTGAAGAAAAGGAAGCCGTAGTAGGGATAGCCGCAGCCCTTGGTCTTGTACTCGCCCGCACTCTTATTGTAGCTTGCGACCTCACTGCCCTTCTGCATCTTGTGTCTTACGTTGGTGATGGTCATATTCGAGCGCTCGATCTTAAAGCCGCGCCTGTATTCGTGGTATACGTTTCTGTAATCGGTATAGGTAACCTCTTTGCCGTTGAGCCAGTGAGTTATCTCCTTATGAGCCTTGTTCGCGATGGTTTCGAAATAACCGCCGCTTACCGTAATAGGAGCATCCGATATTGGCATAACGTTTACGCCCGAAACACGCTTGAACTCAAATATCACAGGGGTAGTGGGATCGACGTTGCCCTCCTCGTCAAGAATGACGAAGTCGCGTCTTACCGCGCCTGTGTTCTGGTTTGCACCGTATCTTACGTAATCCCTGTGCTCGGAATCGTAAAGAATAACCATTGATTTTTCGGTAAGATAGGGTGCCAGCCACTCGATTTTCGTCGCGCCCTTTTCAACCATGCTCTTTCCGTCGGCCCTTACATAGACGTATCTTTCGGTGAGGCTGTCGCCCTCGCCCTCGGTAATCAGCTCGGCAACGAAGCCCGACTCCTCAAATTTAGTCCTGCCGATGCCGAAGCCACTGTTATCGCGGCAGAACTTGAATATCGCAAGTCCGCTTATGGGGTAGATATCCTCGCCTCTGTCATCAATAATAAAGTTAGGTGTATCGCGGTAAAGCTTGGGGTCGTCCGAGGCAAGGCCGCTGAATTTGTCGACATAGCCCGACGCGTGCGTCTGAGTACCGAAGTCACAGTCGGTCATAACGGGAATTTCCATCGCCGTGGATACTCCGTCAACCGTACGGTAGGTGGTGCTGATATAGAAGGTCTTTCCCTCATCGGCAATTACCTTCTGTCCGCCGAGGTTTGCGTACTCGTGCGTTTTGAGCATAGCAAGGAAATCGTTGGTCTTGCCGTCGCCCACAGCACCGCCGAACTTACAGTAGGATACCGTGCTTACGTGCTTTGAAATATTGAGCGTGGCAGGGATGGTGACGTTGCCCCTCTTTGAGGTGATGTAGGTCTTGAGAAGCTCGTCAACGCAATCGTCAAAGGCGTTCTTATACTCACACTCAATAAAGAGGTCACCATCCTTCACGTATGCGTAGAAGCCGTCCTTGTAGGTGCGGTTGCCGTCCTTATCCACGTCAAAGGGCAGCGAGCGCATCACTATCTTTCTCTGTGTGGCTGCACAGTCCTTGAGGTCAACTATCGAAAGCCTCTCGCCTGTGTAGGTTTTTATTACGCTCTGAAGCGAGGTAATTCTGTCGGGGAATACCTCAAAGTCGTTCATATCGCAGGCAAGAACGAACTTTGATATATCGGTAGTGCCAATCTTAAGCGAATCGATCGCGTACTCGGTGAGCACCTCAACCTTGAGTTTCGGGCTTACCGCAACATTGCGAAGCGATTTGGTATCGTCAGTAACGCCAAGCTCATCGCTTATAAACCTACTCACGGCACTTCTCGTAAGCGCTGCGGTACCGCCCGCGATAACTATTCTGTTGCCGACCGCCTTAATGACGTAGCCATCGGGGCCGAGCTCGTCTTGCGAGACGTTGCACCCGTCGGGACGGTTCTTACAGCCCGTGCCTATAATTATCTCGCAGTCGCTGATTGCCGAGGCATCCTTATCCTCAACCGTGTCGGATATCTCAACACCGAGGGTGTCTCCGAGAAGCTCGACAAGCTCACCTGCCGCGCGCCTTCCCTCGCCTCCCGCGCCAGATGCTATGACAACCTTGAACTGCGCGATATTTTTTCTGATAAGGATAAGTCCCTCAAGCGGAAGCTCATCCTCGGGATAAGCGGGCTCGTCGGGTCCGTCGTCGGGCTCGTCACCGTTGCAGGCGGTAAGACCTGCCACCGCGAATACGGCAAGTGCGGCGATAAGAAGAAGTAGAAGTATTCTTTTTATGTTCTGCATATTATTTTCCTCTGAAATATAGTATCAGTCGGGTATGTCACCGCACTATTTTACGTTTTCGCGTGTGATCGACGCAACCCTGGTGTAGGTTGATGGGTTGAAGCAGTTGGGAATAGCGGCAATCTCGGCATCGGTCATATTCTTGAAGATTATTTTTTTCGTCGGCTCGTAGATGCCGTCATCCGCGCTCTGCTTGATAAAGTGCTTATCGTCAATATCGTTGAACACGGCAAGGCTTTGAGCGTATGAGGTAAGATTGTCAACGGTTATGACCTGAGGCATATAGCACTTGTAGCCGAAGTCCCAGGTGTAGTAGCTTGCCTCGTACTTGGTGCCTACGCCGTACGAGCCGTTGGTTACGCCCGAGCCGATGATGTACGCCTTCGCAAGGCGCGAGTTCTGATCGTACGTACTGCCCTTCTCGGTATTGTACTCCGCCGTCGCGTAGTAGGTGCAATCCTTGATAATCATATCGCCCTCGAAGGTTGCTCCGTAGTCGCCTCTTAGCGATATAAACTCATCTCCCGCGTATCTTTTGGTTCCTATAATGTTGAGAGTGCCACCGCCTATGACGTTTATGCACAGACCGAATTCACAGTCGATAAGGTCGGCGTTCCAGAAGCCGCAGTGCGCGTCAAAGCGCGACATCGAGCAGGATTTGAAGGTCATATTGCGCGAGAAGTTTGATACCATCATGCCCCAATATGCGTTATCGTGAATAGGAACAGCGCTCTGGGTTATACCCTCTAGATACGAGTTGATGCTGTACTGCACCACAAGATCGTAGGTGCCCATAGCAACGCCGCTTGCACCCGTTGCGCCCGATTTATCCTGGTAGTAGACCTTGTGACCCGTAAGGTCGCAGGATATAATCTTGGAATTGACGGTTTTCAGATGCTTTATAAAGCCGACGTAGGGATAGCTTTGGTTGAGATTATCCACTCCTCCAACTAGGCGCTTGGGCTCGTTTTTCATCTTGTGGTCAATATTCTTAACGGTCGTGTTGCTTCTCTCGATAAGAATTCCCCTGAAGAAGGAGTCGTAGGTGTTCTTGTAGTTGGTTTCGGCGCCTACTTTGCAGCAGATATTGTAGAAGCGTCCGCCCTCAACGGTAATAGGCGCATCGTCGGTGTGAATTATAGAAAGATTTGTTATCTCTTCATAATCAAAGCTTATGGGCGTGGTAGGATCGATATTTCCGTATCTGTCAACCAAAACGATCTCAGCCCGAACCTGCCCCTTATCATTGTTGGCTCCAAATCTTATATAGTCCTTGTGGTTCTCGTTTTTAATGATGATCATAGCGTCAGAGGTAAGCCTCGGCGCAAGCCACGGAATTTTTCCCGAGATAAGCTTACCGCTTTGATCGTAGGTGCGTAGCACCTGAGGATTCTGCGTGCCCGCGAGCTGCTTTATCTCATCGACGGTGAAGGTAAACTGCTCGTTTTCCTTTTCCCTCTTTATGTAAAAGATGGGTTGAGCGCGCTCGGCAAATACGCCCGCTACGGTATCGTCAATAATAAAGGTAGCGTCACCCCAGTCGACGTCGGTGTATATTCTGATGGGATTTCCTCCCGTAAGACCTATGTAATAGCTTTTCCCCTTATCCGCAAGGACCTTCTGTCCGCACTGATTGGCAAACTCGTGTGTCTTAAGAATAGCCGCGTAGTCGTTGGTTTTGCCGTCGCCCTTGGCACCGAAGTCGCCGTATTTTACAGTAGATACCTCGTATTCAAAGAGATAATCCTTATCAAAGACCAAAATGCCGTCATTCGTGCTTATCTCACTTGCAACGAAGGCATCAAACGCCTTCTCAAAGAGGTTGTAATAGGCGCATTCTATAATGAGATCTTTGCCGTTTGCGTAGGCTCTGAAGCCCTTATCTCCCGCCTCGTCAGCAAGACGGATAATTATCTCGTGTCCGTCATCGGTGGCCTTACCGTTCGATACCTCAAGCTCGGTATTAACAGCGCTCTTTATAGCCTGCGCGAGCTTAGCGGGGCTCGGACAAAGCTCCTTTATTCTCTGCTCGGTGCCGTAATCGGTAACTATCCTGAACTCCTCAAGAGGTGTGCCATTTATATTGGGCACCGTAACGGTGACGGGGACTATTTTCTCGTCAAGAAGATCGCTTCTTACCGACACGTCGGAAAGCTCCACGGTGTCCTCGGTGATGCCGAGCTGCCTCTCCTTGAAAATTTTAAGCGCAACGAGAGTAGCCTCGGCGCTTCCGCCCGCTATAACTATTCTCTTGCCGACCGCCTTGATGACGTAGCCCTCGGGGCCGAGCTCCTCCGCGCTTACGGCGCAGTCCTCTGTGCGGTTCCTGACACCCGCGCCGAGAATAAGCTCGCAATCGGTAACCTCGGTAGAGTCGCTGTCGCTGACCGCGTCCCCTATATCCACGCCGAGGTCGGAAAGCTCCTCGACGAGATCGTTTGCGGCACGTCTGATCGAGGCGCCCGCCGCGGACGAATATACCACCTTGAAGCGTGCCTTGCCGCCCTTGATGAGCGCTATCTTATCGGTGTCCTCAGGCTCGTCGTTATCACCGAAGCAGGCGGTAAGCGCCGTCAGCGAGAGGGCGGTAAGCAGTAAAAGCAGTAAAAATTTCTTGATAATGTTTTTTCTGTGCATCTCGTTTTCCTCAAAGCATTATACGACTCTTGCCGAGCCGCGGCAGCCCCTCGCGGGGGCTACTTGACAATCTCACGCGGGAATGCCCCGACCATAGGTGTATTTGCAGGGTAGTAACAGTTGGGAATTGCAGCGATCTCGGCATCGGTCATATTCTTGAAGATTATCTTCTTCGTGGGCTCGTAGATCTCGTCATCATTGCTCTGCTTGATAAAGTGAGCATCAACGATGCCGTTATATACCGCAATTTTTTCGCCGTGGTAGGTAAAGTTATCAATGGTAACTATCTGGGGCATATAGCACTTATAGCCAAAGTCCCATGTGAAATAGCTTGCCTCAAACGCCGTGCCCTGACCGTAAAGACCGTTGGTGACACCTGCGTTTAGAATGTACGCCTCGGAAATCGCCGCGTTCTGATCGTAGGATTCGCCCTTCTCGGTATTGTACTCCACCGCACCGTAATACTCGCAGTCCTTGATGAGTATGTTGCCCTCAAAGGTAGCACCGTAGTCACCGCGAAGCGAGATGAAGTTGGGGCCCGTGTATCTTTTGGTTCCGATGACGTTGAGAGTACCGCCGCCTACTACGTTTATGCAAAGACCGAACTCACAGTCGATAAGGTCGGCATTCCAGAAGCCGCAGTGCGCGTCAAAGCGCGACATCGAGCAGGATTTGAAGGTCATATTGCGCGAATAGTTCGACGCCATCATTCCCCAATAGGCGCTATCGTGAATCGGAACGGCACTCTGGGTTACGCGCTCAAAGTACGAGCCGATGCTGTACTGAATGATGAGGTCATAGGTACCCATCGCGACGTTGCTCGCACCCGTCGTTGCCGTCTTATCCTCACCGTATACCTTGTGTCCTGTGAGGTCACAGGAAATAACCTTGGAATTGTAGGTTGAGCTATGCTTAATAAAGCCGTAATAGGGATAGCTCTGGCTGAGGTTATCCTTGCCGTCGACGTATCTCTTGGGCTCGTTTTTCATCTTGTGGTTAAGATTTTTAATTGTCGTGTTGCTTCTCTCAACGAGAATTCCTCTGCCGAAGGAGGTGTACTTATTCTTATAATCGGTCTCGGGGCCTACCTGACAGCAGATATTGTAGAAGCGTCCGCCCTCAACGGTAATAGGCGCGTCGTCGGTATAAATTATAGAGATCGAGGTAAGCTCCTCAAAATCAAATGTAACGGGTGTCGAAGAGTCGATATTACCGTTCTTGTCGACTATTATAACCTCAATTCGTCCTGAGCCCGAGTTTCTGTTTCCGCCGAATCTTACGTAGTCCTTATGATTCTCATTTCTCAGAATGAGCATAGCGCCCGAGGTAAGCCTGGGTGTGAGCCACGGAATCTTGCCCGAGATAAGCTTGCCGTTTTGATCGTACGTACGCAATATCTTGGGATTAGATACTCCCGCGAGCTGCTTTATCTCGTCCGCGGTAAGATCGACCTGCACGTTATCCTCATCTCTTACGAGGTGGAATATATAACCGCCGCGCTCGGCATATACGCCCGCTACGGTATCGTCAATGGTAAAGGTTGCGTCGCCCCAGTCGACGTCGGTTCTGACGGGAACGGCAACGCCGCCCGTAAGGCCTATGTAATAGCTTGCGCGCTTATCCGCAAGGACCTTCTGTCCGCACTGATTGGCAAACTCGTGTGTCTTAAGAATAGCCTTGTAATCGTCGGTCCTTCCGTCACCCTTGGCGCCGAAGTCGCTGTACTTAACGGTGGAAACATCGTACTTGTAAATATAATCCTTATCAAGCGAAACCTCGCCTTTCTTGGCTCTTATTTCCTCTGAGATGAAGGTCTCGTATGCCTTGGTGAAGAGGTTGTAGTAGGCGCACTCGATAACGAAATCCTTGCTGTCAACGAAGGCTCTGAAGCCTTCCTGACCTGCCTCGTCTACAAGGCGTATGATTATCTCGTGTCCGTCATCGGTAGGCTTGCCGTCCGATACCTCAAGCTCTATCTCCATAGCATCCTTGATAGCCTGAGCAAGCTTCATAGGGCTTGGGCAAAGCGCCTCAATTCTTTCATCCTTGCCATAGTCTGTAACTATCCTGAAGTCCTTTATGGGGGTGCCGTTTATATCAAAAGACACTATACTGTTTGAGGTTACGAACTCGTCAAGAAGATCTCCCTTAACCGATACGTCGGAAAGCGAGTCGGTATCCTCGGTGATGCCGAGATACTTCTCCTTGAAGGTCTCAAGCGCCTCCTTGGTTCCCTCGGCGGTACCGCCCGCAATAATAATTCTCTTGCCGACAGCCTTGATAACGTAGCCCATCTCACCGATATCGTCAACACCGATAACGCAATCGTCGGTACGGTTCTCAACATCGACACCGAGAATAAGCTCGCAATCGGTAACCTCGGTGGCGTCTCCGTCGCTGACGGCATCGCCGATATCAACGCCGAGGTCGGAAAGCTCCTCGACAAAATCGTTTGCGGCACGTCTGATCGAGGCTCCCGCCGCGGACGAGTACACGACCTTGAACTGCGCCACGCCTCCCTTGATGAGAGTGATGTCCGACGCACCGCCGCCTTCACAGCCCGCAAGTGCCGTCAGCGAAAGAGCAAGCAACATAACGGCAAGAAGCAGTCTTGTAAGTGTCTTTTTCATAACTATCCTCTTTTCAATGGTTATTTCTACTATATAATAATATATAACTTTTGACAAACAGTATTATAGCACACCATCAGTTTTAATTCAATGAACTAAAAATGAACAGATAAAAAATCGGCATATTACACAACTCAATTTGTGTAATATGCCGTAAAATATTTAAATAATCAGCGTCCTTTATTCCTTGGGCGAGTGTTTTTTCTTCAGCAAAGCTCCCGTGATAAACAGCGCTATCGCGACGGCTGCGCACGCGGCGGTGACGACCGCTACTGCAGTCCAGCTTATCTCAGAAAGGTACGCGAGGGTAAATTCACCGCTCTCACCGTCCTGAAGATGCTTGAAGATAAGGCAGGTGTCGGCAATAACTCCGCCGACAACAAAGAGCCACGCGCACAGGGGTAAAACTCGACACGCGGTGGGGTATTCAAGCGAAATTCCGTCTTCTCTTCGGATAAAAGGCTTGGGGGTGCTCTCCAGAAAATCAATAGCTCCGCCGAGATAGAAGGCGACTGCGGCACAGATAAGCGTCTCGGGTATCATATAGGTCGCGTTGTAGCTTATCGAATAGATAATAGCCGCGCCGTCGGGTATGGGAAGCTCCTGCCATACGGTAGCGCCCGCTACGGTGTGACAGATATAGCGAAGCACGCAGACGAGCACAGCACCGAGCATAAGCTCAAGTGACTGCGACCTTGCCGTATGCCTGCCGTCGGCGAGCCTTCCTCTGAATATTCCTCCTATGGCGATTGCGAGAAATGCCAGAGCGTAGTCAAAGATAATAAGACCGATAATCGCAACAGGCGTAGGCACGGGCAGATAGGCGAAGTTTTCAAGCCCGAGCAGCTGCTGTATCACCGCGTAAACGCCCGCGCTTACCGCGCCGTAGCCGATGCCGTATCTGTAGGCGATAAGCATTACGGGGAGCATTGATGCGAAGGTTACCGAGCCGCCGTAGGGCATATCGATAAGCTTCAGGGTTGAGAGAACGGTCGAAAGGGCTATAAGAAGCGCCGATTCGACCAGGCGTTTGATGAGCTTTGCGTTTTTCATTTTTTCTTCCTTTCCTGTGGGCAGATGCCCGAAAAATAAAATACCACACAGAAAACATCCCGTGTGGTAGAAGAAAACGAAAAATTCGCCCATTTAATCTTCATTAACATCTTCCTACGACGGTATTATCCGTATCAGGTTAAAGGGTTTGCAAAAGCATCTCAGCCGAAAATATCAGCACCCCTGACGTATTCTATTGTGGTATAGCGGTATTCTAGCACAGATTTTTTCGCTTGTCAATAGTTTTTTACGAAAAAGCTCGAAAGCTCCAAGCCGTGTCAGCAAAGCCCCGTACAGAGCGCTTTGCGTCGCCCTGCAACCCTTCTCGTTGACACCGCGTGTCAACATATCGAATTGCGAAGCAATATATCGAGTGCGTAGCACATATCGAATTTGCTTTGCCTGCAAAGCAAATATATCACGCCTTGCTTGCAAGGCATATCATCTCGTCTATCGCCCGCATTACGCCGAGCTTGCCGTATTCGTAGGTAAGTCCGCCCTGAAGATAGGCGGTATAGGGGGGTGTGAGGGGGCCGTCGCAGGAAAGCTCGTTGGTCGCGCCCGTGACGAAGGTGCCCGCCGCGCTTACCTCAAGGTGCGGATAGCCCGGCATCTCGGACGGATAGGGCGTTGCGTACGCCTCGACGGGCGAGCCCTTCTGAATTCCCGTACAGAATTTCACGAGAAGCTCCTCGGAATGCAGGTCGACCGTCTGCACGATATCGGTTCTTATCTCGTCATATCTCGGGCTTACGTCGGAAAAGCCTGCAAGCTCGAGTATTCTTGCGGCGAACGCCATTGACTTCAGGGTTGCGGCAACCGTGGTGGGGGCCACGAAAAAGCCCTTGAAGTAGGACGCGAGCTGGTTGAAGTTAGCGCCCAGGTCCTTTCCTATACAGGGTGCGGAAAACCTCTCGGCTATGTCCTCTATTACCTCGCGCCTGCCGACACAGTAGGCACCGCTTGTGGCAAAGCCCGCACCGAGGTTTTTCATCATTGACCCGACAAACACATCGGCACCGACGTGGGTGGGCTCTCTGTCCTCACAGAACTCACCGTAGCAGTTGTCAACCATTACGAGTGTATTCGGGCAGGCCTCCTTCACCGCCCTTATCGCGCGCTCTATCTTATCAATAGTAAGGCTTCTTCTGTGCGAGTAGCCTCGGCTTCTCTGTATGGCGGCAACCGTTACGTCACCGCGCGATATGCGCTCTTTTATTTTCTCATAATCAAAATCATCCCCGAGAAGGTCTATCTCCTCGTACTTAACTCCGTATTTTATAAGAGAATTACGGCTCTGCCCCGAGGTGCCGATAACGCTTCTTAAGGTATCGTACGGCTCGCCCGATATGTAAACGAGCGTCTGTCCAGGCTTCAGCATACCGAAAAGCGTCACCGAGAGGGCGTGCGTGCCCGACATCAGCTGTGGGCGCACCAGCGCGTCCTCGGCGCCGAACACCTCGGCATAAAGCGCCTCAAGCTTATCGCGTCCGCCATCGTAGTAGCCGTAGCCCGTGATGTCAATAAAGTCCGCGCTGTTTACGCGAAGCTTTTGAAATGCGTCAAGCACCTTAGACGATATTCTCATAGCGTTTTCATCTATTTTTGCAAATATTTCTTTGCAATCTGCCTCTGCTTTCTCGGCAAGCGCTATAGTTCTGTCACTTATATCATAGTGAAAATACATATTAAAATTCCCTCACTTTTTCCCGAAGGTCTCACGCACCGAGCGCGGGTGAGACAAACAGGTTTGCTTTAGCTTCGCTTAATATTCTACCAACTTTTTTTGAAAATTGCAATATCTTTTATATAAGTTTTATCGGGATGAGGGATTTTTCTTAAACAAATCTTAAGGCGCTATATCAAAGAGGGTATTGACCTTTCTTTAAAAATGTGCTATAATACATTAAAATATTTTCTGGGGAGTTGCTATATGAGAGCCTACGAAAGATTTTTAAAATATGTCACCGTACCCACGCAAAGTGACGATGAGAGCGGGATGAGCCCCTCGACACCCGAGCAGTTTGGGCTTGCCGAGGTGCTGAAGGACGAGCTTATCGCGCTTGGCTGTACCGATGTGCTTGTCACCGACAAATGCTACACCTATGCTAAAATTCCCGCGACAAAGGGATATGAGGGCGCGCCCAAAATAGGCTTTATCGCGCACATCGACACCTCTCCCGATTACAGAGGCGACGGGGTTATTCCTATTCTTTGGGACAACTACAACGGCGGCGAGATGCACCTTAACAACTGCGGAATTGTAATCAGCCCCGAGGTATTTCCCCATCTTGAAGATCTCGTCGGCAGGACGGTTATAACCGCAGACGGATACACGCTTCTCGGTGCAGACGACAAGGCGGGAGTTGCCGAGATAATGACGCTTGCCGAGCGCCTTATTACCGAGAATATTCCACACGGGGAAATCTGCATTGCCTTTACTCCCGACGAGGAAATCGGCGAGGGCGCCACTCATTTCGACATAGAGCGCTTCGGTGCTGACTTTGCCTATACCGTCGACGGCGGCGAGGAGGGCTCGCTTGAATATGAAAACTTCAACGCGTACTTCGCGAGGGTTGAGATAAAGGGCATATCGGTGCATCCAGGTGAGGCAAAGGGCAAGATGGTAAACGCCGCCCTTGTCGGGTGCGAATTCAACTCGGCACTTCCCACCTTTGAAATTCCGAGACAGACCGACGGCTACCAGGGCTTCTTCCATCTTACCGACTTCGTTGCCGATGTTAACGCGGCAAAGCTTTACTATATCGTAAGAGACCACAGCGCCGAGAGCATGAAGGCAAGGCTGGATACTCTCTTTGATATTGAGGAAGCTCTGAACGAAAAATACGGTGAGGAAACCGTCACCGTCTCGGTAAGAGAGCAGTACCGCAATATGAAGGAAAAAATCGAGCCCTGTATGCATCTTATCGACAACGCGAGGCTCGCCACCGAGCGCGCGGGCGCCGTACCCAAGACCCTCCCGATAAGGGGCGGAACCGACGGAGCGAGGCTCTCGTTTATGGGACTTCCCTGCCCCAACCTCGGCACGGGCGGATACGCCTTCCACGGCCCGTACGAGCATATTACGGTTGAGGGAATGGATACCGTCGTAAATATTCTCACCGAGATAGTTAAGATATACGCGAAGGAGGCCTGAGCCTCCCGTGTCTTTGCCCGATAGGCCCACCCGTGGATGTGACCTTATCTGAGGCGCGCGGATGGGACAGCGCAAAAAAGTCGGGCAAGGGAAAGGACCTTATATATGAAGATTATTATAACGGGTGCGGGCTCTGTCGGCTCGGCAATCTGTCGCGAGCTTGTTGCCGAGGGACACGCAATAACCGTCCTCGACCGCTCCGAGAGCGCAATAACCGAGCTTTCAAACCGCTACGACGTGACGGGTGTTATCGGTGGCTGTACCGACCTTGACGCCCTTCGCGAAGCGGGGGCTGAGCGTGCGGATCTGCTTATCGCGATAACCGCCTCCGACGAGATAAACCTTCTTTGTTGCTTTGCGGCAAAAAAGCTGGGTGTCAAGCACACCGCGGCAAGAGTGAGAAATCCCGAATACTCATCCTTCGCCGAGCTTACAAGCGCCGATATGGGACTTGGACTTATCATCAACCCCGAGCTTTACGCGGCGAGAACGATATCGCGCGTGCTCCGTCTGCCCTCGGCAACGAGAGTAGATACCTTCTGTGAGGGAAGGGTAGAGACTATCGAGCTTACCGTCAGCGAGGATTCGCCCATGGCGGGAAAGTCGCTTTACAATCTGCGCGAGGAGCTGGGGGTGAGCTTTCTTATCTGCGGTATCAAGCGCGAGGATGAGGTGTTTATTCCCAACGGCGCCACCGAGTTTATGCCAAGGGATACCGTCTGCGTAACCACCGCTGTTGACGATACGGTAAAATTCCTTAAGGCAATAAAGAGCTACAAGCGCCCCGTTAAAAATCTTATGATACTCGGAGGCGGGCGGACAACCTATTATCTTTGCGACCTTTTGCGTCGCACCAAGACCGACATTACGGTTATCGAGAAGGATCCAGAGGTCTGCCGCGGGCTTTCGCTCGACCACGGCGTGACGGTCATAAACGGTGACGGTATGCGCCAGGACCTGCTTATTGAGGAAGGAATTGAGCGCGCGGACGCCTTTATTTCACTTTCGGACGTTGACGAGGAAAACGCGATAAGCTCAATGTTCGCCGCAAATATGAAGGTGCCCGTCGTTATTACTATGATAAGCTCGCTCCCCTACGTGAGCTTCTTCCAGCGCGCGGGGCTTGACAACATCGTTTCGCCAAAGCACTCGACGGTAGGACAGATACTGAAGTTCGTGCGCGGAATGGCGGACTCGCGAGGCTCGGAAATACGCGCAATACACCATATGATGGCGGGCGCGCTCGAGTCGCTTGAGTTCAACGTAACCGAGCCTATCGCGGGGGTTACCGATATTCCCATCAAGGATATCAACCGCAGAGACGACATGCTTATCGCCTGCATTGTGCGCGGTAAGGATATCATTATTCCCTCGGGCCACGACAGCATTCTCGTCGGAGACAGCGTAATCGTTGTTGCAAAGGGCACCGCACTTAACTCTATAAAGGATATTTTAAAATGAATTACCGCTTTCTGATATACCTGCTCGGCACGGTTATGCTGATACTCTCGGCGCTTATGCTTCTGCCTATGCTGGTATCTGTAATTTACAGCGAGAGCGTGCTTCCGTTTCTTTATACGGTGCTTATACTTTTAGCTCTCGCGCTTCCCGCGGTTCTTTTATCAAGACCGAGGCAAAAGAAGATATACGCCAAGGAGGGCTTCGTGCTTGTCGCGCTCAGCTGGAGCCTTATGTCTCTTATAAGCGCGCTTCCCTTCGTGTTCTCGGGCACAATACCGAATTATATTGATGCTCTCTTTGAGACGGTCTCGGGCTATACCACAACGGGTGCTAGCGTAATGCAGGGGGCACAGATAGACCTTGCGCCAAGGGGCATTATGTTCTTTCGCTCGTTTACCCACTGGATTGGCGGAATGGGCGTGCTTGTATTTATGCTTGCAATCCTTCCGAGTGACGGAAACGGCGCTATCCATATTATGCGAGCCGAGGTCCCAGGTCCTACGAAGGGCAAGCTCGTGCCGAGGCTTCGCCATACGGCGCTTATACTTTACGGCATCTACATTACCATAACTCTTGTAGAGACTGTGGCGCTTATGCTCTGCGGACTGCCACTTTACGATGCGCTTGTCACCTCCTTCTCAACCACGGGAACGGGTGGCTTCTCGGTGCTGTCTGCCTCTGTCGGTGGATACGGCAACCCCGCGGCGGAATGGGTTATTTCGGTATTTATGCTCCTGTCGGGCGTAAACTTCAACATCTACTACTTCATTCTCATAAAGAGCTTTACACCTATTTTTAAAAATGAAGAGCTTAAGGTCTATTTTGCAATCTGTCTGTTGGCGACGGCAGCTGTTACCGTAAATCTAACGGTAGCCTGTGCCGATGCCTTCCCGAGCGTGGGTGACGCTATCAGGGGCGCGTTCTTCCAGGTCACCTCGATAATGTCGACCACGGGCTTTGTCACCGCGGATATATCCCTGTTGCCAGAGCTTACTCAAACGCTCCTGTTCGTGCTTATGTTCTTCGGTGCCTGCGCGGGCTCTACCGCGGGCGGCATCAAGATATCAAGGCTTACTATCATCTTTAAGATGATGAGAAGCAATCTTCGCCGTATGCTGAAGCCGAACTCGGTAAAGGCTCTCAAGCTCAACGGCGAGCCTATGAGAGACGAGGTCGGTACTGCATCTCTCGGCTATCTTGCCCTTTACTCCGCAACCCTGCTGGTAACGCTTATTCTCGTAGCCACGGACGGCTTCAGCCTCACGACCAGCATCACCGCCACGGTATCCTGCTTCAATAACGTAGGCCCCGCACTCGGTGACGCATCGGCAAGCTTTGCCTGCTTTTCACCCTTCACCAAGCTTGTTCTGACGCTTGCCATGCTTTTCGGAAGGCTTGAGATCTATCCTATGCTTATACTTCTCTCGCCCACGACCTGGCGCCGTTCAATGAATTAAAGTCTTTTCCCAGCGCAAAGGCGCGTTTTGCAAACAATCAGTTGCAAAACGCGCCTTATTTTATCGTAGTATGTAATATCTGATTTGTCTTAAGAGCTGTAAATCCTCTTTGTCTTGGGGCTACTCAACGGTAAGAACAAAGGTTGCTTCCTTGACGGTCGCCTTCAGTCTTATCATATAAATCTCGGGGGTGCCCCATCTGCCGACGAGCGAGGGGTCAAGCTCTATTTTCTCAACGCTCGGTGTAAGTCTTTCATCAAAGGTAAGAACTCTGCCCTGTGCGACAAGTGCGCGGTTGCCGCTGAATGTCGGCGCCTCGGGTGTGAGGAAATGTATTTCAACCTCACTCATCTCGCAAAGAGATACCTCGTCGGTTATAGTGACTGTGCCGCCGTTAAGGCCTACCGTTCTCTTAAGCGACTTAATTCCCGCCTCGCTGCCGTATGCCTCGCGAAGCTGAAGCGTGAGGGAGCGGGCATCCCTGTCATACACCTCATCCGTGGTCCTGAACTGTCTGCCGTCGGTCTGCGCTACACCGTTTACGGTCAGGGTATTGTGATACCTTGACTGCATATACCAGAGGGTGTAGCGCTCCGAGGAAAAGGTCTTTTTCGTGTACTCGCCCGCACCGTTATCCATAAAGACGGGCTTGCCGCCGTAGTAGAGGCTCACGCTTCCTAAATCATTGTGATTGTGATGCTCACCGTTGTCACCGCCCTTTACGGCAACGAGCATACCCGTGTCGGTTTTCGGATTTTCTCTCGCCACCATTATCTTGAGGTCGGGAAGGTAGGCATCGGTAATACCCTCGCTTTCATCGGTCGGCTCAACGAAGTCGAAAAAGCCCCTGTAAACGCGGTAGCCGTGCGAGTTTTCAATCGGGGCGCGATGATGACGCGCCATCACGTGCGAAAAGCTCTTTAGCGCGGGTGAGGAAAGCCGTTTTCCCATCCTGTTAAGCATTGATGAGCAAAGTCTTATATGAGGCGGACAGTCGGCAAAGTTCAGGAAGGTAATTCCGTCGACGTAGAGCTTTACCTCATATTCGCACATATCCCGAAGAAGCGGCTCCTTGAATATATCAATTTTTCCGCCCGACATTCCGTAGAGTATCTCGGCTGCGTCAAAATAGGATGCCGCGGCGCTTGACCAATAGCTCGGCCCCTCGTCACAGCCACCGTCGTCACCGAGAAAGGCGGTATAGTTATCAAGATACCTCATGCTTCGCGATACGATAGCGCGGCGCCTGTCCATATCCTCTTCGAGTATCGCGGCGGTGTAGAGGACGTTCGATATTATCCAGGGGTTCCAGTTGCTGGGCGCGCCGCCAAACTCGCCCGACCAGCCGAAGGTAATCTGTGAGTAGGGTATAAAAATTCGCTTCTCTATCTCGTATCTCAAGCGCTTGATTATGACAGGGCTTACCTTGTCAAGCTCATCCCCAACGCACAGATATACGGTCGTAAGCGTAGCAGCCGTAGTTGCGGCAAAGAGGTCTATTCCGTGAAGGGCACCGTCACCCGCAATAGGGGGAAGAAGTCCGTCAGTCACATTCCTGATATTCGACTGATGCGCGGGGATCACCCAGGTGCTTTCCTCAAAGACGGCAAAAAGATAATCTATAATTCTGTCGGTGAAGCGTCCCATCCTCTCGTACGCCTCGGCAAGCGACATAAACACGAGCGCCTTGCGCCTGTCGTGATAGGGACGCTCAAAGATCATACGGTTTCCGTCGCGCACGAAGCGCATAAAGTCACTTGCGGGAAGCACGGGAATGACACCCTCAAGGTACTTCTCGGCGTGTCTTACCGCGCACTCGCCCTTGTCCTTCGGTATCTCTCCAAGAGGCTCGCCGTCACAGGTGAATTTAAACTCGGATGCAGACAGCACCGAATCTGCCGAGCATTTATTCTTCGCAAAAAGTCTTTTCATAAATTTTCCTCGCTTAGGTTTGTTGCTTTGCCAGTCGAATTATATATCTTTTAAAATCTTTAGTCAAGCGAAATTCCCTACAATCGGTATTTTGACAGTATTTTTTGTTAATAATTACCGCTCTGCCGTCACTTCCTTAAAAAAATTCAAAAAAGGTCTTGCTTTTTCTGAAGTATTGTGATAGAATACTTATATATTTTGGAAAATACCCCACTGTGCCGTGCCAATCGGTGTGTCGGATACTGTCGGCGGTAATTACTTAAAGAGGTAAAGATAGGAGAAAAATAAATGGAATACGTACTTCTCGCGTTACTGCTCGTATGTGCTATCGTTATAATAGTTGCAGTAACCTTCCAGAAATCCAACGAGGGCCTCTCGGGCTCTATCGCAGGTGGCTCTGACAATTTTTACGGTAAGGATAAGAAGGCAGGAAACGGCAAGCTTCTTTACAGGATCACGCTCATCACGTGCCTTGTATTCGCGGTTGCGGTTACCCTCGTCTATGTGCTTCAGCCCGACTATTCCAACATAACCAATGAGTGGAATACCATTTCGGAATACGCTGAGATCTTCAAGTAAAAAGGATAAAGAAAGCGGAAGCGCCTGTGCCTTCCGCTTTCTTTATTCATAAATTTTTAGAAAAGAGAAAAATGAAAAGAAGCAAGAAAACAAGTAAGACCTACTCGGCGCGCAGTAACGTCTCGCGGCGCGACAGAGATAGGATGATGAAAAAGGAGCTTGCACGCCTTGCCGAGGAAGCGGGCGTGGATATATCCCGCGCAAAATTCGGGGTGCACGATATCGGGGCGCGCGGTTACTCAAGCATCGCTACGGGTGTCTTTTTTGAGAGCAGCTCGGGCTACGGCTTTGTCCGCACCGAGGATTACGAGCGAGGGGATATCTTCGTTCCCGCATCCGAGAGGCGCGACGCTATCGGCGGGGATACCGTAACGGTGAGCTTTCACGAATACCGCGACGGGGCGGGAAGGCTCAGGACCGAGGGCAGAATTACGGAAATAAAACAAAAGCGCGAGCCTTATATCGTCGGTACGGTCAGAGAGGATATAGAATATATCCACAGAAGGCGTGTAAGAAGCCTGACGCTCCTGCCCGACGACGCGCATATAAGACGCGAGCTTACGCTTTTCGGCGAGGCTGAGGGCGGTGACAAGATACGCGCTCTGATAAAGCGCCACAAGGGAAACCGCGGTGATATTACCCTTGAGGTGTCGGATATATACGGAAAGGCGGACGACCCTTATGCGAGCTATGCCGCGATACTTGCCGAGTGCGGTATTGCCACCGAGTTTTCGCCCGATGAGCTGGCACAGGCAAGAGAGTGCCTTGATATGCCCGTGCTTGACGAGGGCAGAGTGAGATACTCGGGCACGGTATTCACGATAGATTCCGAGTGGGCGAAGGACCTTGACGATGCCATAGCTATAAGGCGCCGACCCAAGGGCGGGTATATCCTCTACGTGCATATTGCCGACGTGTCCTACTATGTGCCCGAAAGGACACCGCTTGACAGGCTGGTTACCGCGAGGGGCACGAGCGTATACTTTACCGACAGGGTGGTGCCTATGCTTCCGCGTGAGCTGTCCGAGGAGGTATGCTCGCTTCATCCCGGCGGTGACAAATATACCCTATCTGCCGAAATCACGCTATCGGAGCGCGGTGAGATAGAGCAGCTTAAGCTCAACAAGGGTATAATCAACAGCACCGTCAAGGGCGTATATTCCGAAATCAACCGAATTTTCGACGGCACGGCAGATGCCGATATTCTCAAAAAATACAAGGCGCAAATTCCCTCGCTTCGCACGATGCACGAGCTTTACCTTATTCTTAAGAAAAGAAGCGAGGCGCGAGGTGCTGTCGAGCTTGAATCAAGCGAGGTCTATATCCCGCTTGACGAGCACGGAATGCCTACCGATATAATAAAGCAGACGCGCGGGGATGCCGAAATGATGATAGAGCAGTTTATGCTCACGGCAAACGAGGCGGTAGCCTGCTATCTTACCGAGCGCGCAATTCCTCTCGTCTACCGAATACACGAGGCACCGTCTGCGGAAAAGCTGACCGCGCTTGCCGACTATCTTCAGGCGCTTGGCATAGGCTCCTTTGCTCTGCGAAAGGAGGGGGTCCGCGGTGAGGATATCCGAAGGGTGCTTGATGAGGCAAAGGAGCGCGGTGTGTATCAGGCGGTCTCCTACCAGACGCTTCGCTCAATGGCAAAGGCAAAATACTCTGAGGCAAGGCTTCCGCACTTCGGGCTTGGAATTGACACCTACTGTCACTTCACCTCGCCGATAAGAAGGCTCTCCGACCTCGCGACACACAGAATAATCCACAAGGTTCTTTTTGACGGTGCCTCGCCCTCGCGCTATGTGGGCTACGCAAGGCGCGCCGCCGCGGCAGCCACCGAGGGCGAGCTTCGCGCGCTTTCGGCAGAGCGCAAAATAGAGGCGCTCTACAAGGTGATGTATATGCAGGACAAGGTAGGGCTTGAATTCGACGCGTGCGTGACGGGGGTGAGCGAGCACGGGCTTTTCGTCACACCCGAGAACACCTGCGAGGGGCTTATTCCGCTGTCGTCGCTGGGTATGGGCTATATATACGATGAGGCAAGCATAAGCATCCGCCGTCAGGGTATTGTCTACACGGTAGGAACGCCCGTCAGAGTTCGCCTTGAGGAAGCAGACGTTTCGCTTGTGCGGTTGAGATACTCCTTAATTACCGACGATTATGACAATAGTTCTTTGCAAAATAAGGAAGTTTCCCGAAAGGATGGCGAGCGATGAAAGGTACGGTTACGCTAATTACCCTTTGCGACCTCTTGTTTATTCTTCTGCTTGCAATATCAGGCTCGATGCGCGGTGTCGGCTCGGATATTATTTATTATCTTGCCTTTATCGCGCCCGTGCTTATAGCTCTTGCTACCTCTCGCGAGAGAGGTCATAGGCTTTCGCTCGGAATAAAAAAGGGGGATGTGCTTCCCTTTATCTGCTCGGTTCCCGTCGCTATTTCGCTTATAGTGCTTTTTGCCTATCTTACAACTCTTCTTATGGGGGCGTTCGGCTTTGAGAATACTAAGGTGATAGAGGGGCCTCTGCCGATGGCGCTTCTTATGCACGCGCTTATTCCCTCGGTGCTTGAGGAAGCGCTTTTCCGTTATATGCCGATAAGACTTATGGGTGATAAGAGCCCGCGAGTGACGGTGCTTATATCCGCCCTCTTGTTTTCGCTCTGTCACACAAATCTCTTTCAGATACCCTACGCCTTTGTCGGCGGTGTTATTCTCTGCTATGTTGACCTTGCCACAGGAAGTATTCTTCCCTCGCTTATTATTCATTTTCTTAATAATACCCTGTCGGTGGTGACTATGCTCTACCCCGCGCTTACCCTGCCCGTATTTATTACGGTGGGTGTCTTAGCACTCGTATGCGCTCTGTTTCTTATCCTGCGCCGTAGGGCATTCGTCAAATACCTCTCTCCCCTGACGGCAGGGGATGACGAGGCGTTTGGCTATGCGCCGATAGCGCTTGCGGCGGTTTCACTCTTTATTGCCATCAGCAATCTTGTTCTGATATAAGCTCTGTATAATTTATTTTAGAAAAGGAAGCCTTCAGATGAAAACGAACGATGCCGAAATCAATTCCTCGCCCGTCACCGACGAGGATATACTTTATATGAAAAGAGCGCTTGAGCTTGCGCGCCTTGCGGGCGAGCGCGACGAGGTGCCGATAGGCGCGGTGATAGTTAAGGACGGAGAGATTATTGCCGAGGCGGGCAACGAGCGCGAGGCATCCAAATGCGCAACCCACCACGCCGAGCTTCTCTGTATAGAGCGCGCCTGCAAAAGGCTTGGCGGATGGCGAATACCGAGCGCTACGCTTTATGTCACCCTTGAGCCCTGTCCTATGTGCGCGGGTGCTATAATAAATTCAAGAATTGACAGGGTGGTTTTCGGTGCGCACGATATAAGGTTTGGCGCCCTGGGGTCGCTCGTCAATCTCAACGCCCTCGGCTTCAATCACAGCTTCGCGCTTTCGGGCGGTGTGCTTGAGGATGAGGCAAAAGAGCTTCTCTCCAGCTTCTTTAAGAAAAAAAGAAGCGGTGGAAAATAGAGCGATGCTCTTAAGAAAACAAATTAACAAACAATTTGCCCTCTGCGTATGCAGGTGGGCATTTTTGTTTATAATAAGTCGTAGAAATATATATTATTGTTTACAAAAGCGAGGATTATGCTATTAAAATTACGCATGTAATATCAGACGGAAATATCGGCGGGGCGGGGGTGCTTCTGTCTTCAATTCTGTCGGGCACGGCAGGGGTGTTTGATACCGAGGTGATAGTTCCGAGAGGCTCGGCGCTAGTGGGGCGCCTGTCGGGGCTTGGCGCGAGGATAACGCCTCTTGATATAAGCGCTGACGCCACCGTGGGCACACGCGATATTGCTACGCTTTACAGATATTTAAAGAGAAATACGCCGAGGCTTCTTCACTCGCACGCAAGCCTCTCGTCGCGTATCGCGGGCAGACTTCTCGGCATACCGAGGCTGATCTCGACGAGGCACTGCGCAACCGCAAGGAATGCCACGTCCCCGCTTCGGCGAATTTTCTATAACCGCCTGACCGACCTTACCGTTTCTACCGCCGACTTCGCGACCAGAGCGCTTATCGGCGAGGGTGTGCCCGAGGGGGCTATCGTCACTATAAAAAACGGGAGCGAGGGCAAGCGTAGGCTTCCGCCCGAGGAAAGGCTGAAGCTACGCGACGCGCTTGGCATTGACAGGGGTGCCACCGTCATCGGTATGTGCGCGAGGGTTGAGTGGGTAAAGGGGCAGGACCTTCTTTTCCGCGCGGTGTCGGGGCTTTGCCATAGGTATAATATCTTTCTTCTTATCGTGGGGGGCGGGAGCGCGCTTTATGAGATGAAAAGGCTCTGCGCCCAGCACTCGCTTCTTGGAATTACGCATTTTACAGGCTTTGTCGATAACCCTCATCCCTATCAGAGCATTTTTGATATAAACGTCAATGCCTCGCGGGGCACCGAGACCTCCTGCCTCGCAACGAGCGAGTGTATGTCGCTGGGGATCCCCTCGGTGGTATCCGATTTCGGCGGAAATCCCGAAATGATAAGGCACGGGGTATCGGGGCTTATTTTTGACGGTGACGATGCCGAGGGGCTTACGGATGCGCTCTCTTTGCTTTTAGAGGACAGGGCTCTTTACGAAAGTCTCTCGCGCGGGGCGAGGGTGTGCTTTCTTTCGGATTTTACGAGAGAAAAAATGAACGAGAGATATATTTCGCTTTACAGACGGCTTCTCGGTTGACATATTCTTCAAAATATGCTAAAATATTCCCGTTATGAAAAAGGAATATCTTGAATGTGGAAGAATACTCGCACCTCACGGTGTAAGAGGTCTTATGAAGGTTGAGGTCTGGTGCGACTCACCCGAGGTTCTCATCGCGCAAAAGCGCGTTTTTCTCGCCGAAGGAGAGGCAAAAAGAGAAATGAGAATAGAGTCGTGCGTAAGACAGGCACAGCATCTTCTTATGTCGCTTTCGGGCATATGCGACAGAGAGACGGTGCAGGCTATGAAAAATACGG
This sequence comes from Clostridia bacterium, assembly GCA_017935065.1. Taxonomy (GTDB): domain Bacteria; phylum Bacillota; class Clostridia; order Oscillospirales; family CAG-272; genus UBA1740. Next base: position 20,522 of record JAGBIF010000012.1, on the reverse strand, counting down.
TGCTGTATCTTAAAAGAGAGGATATACCGCTTGCTAAGGGGGCATATTTTCTTCAGGATATAATAGGCCTTGACGCCTACGACTTCGATACGGGAAGAAGGCTCGGAACGGTTACGGATATAACCGACGCGGTAAGGGGAAGGCTTTTCGTAATCGATACGGGAGAGAAAACGGCTCTCGTTCCCGACGTCGGCGAATTCATTAAGGAGATAGACGAGGAGCGCGGTGTATTTATCCGCGTCATCCCTGGTCTTATTGACTGATATGCATTATCATGTTATGACACTCTTTCCCGAGCTTATAGAGAGAACGCTTTCCGAGAGCATTATCGGGCGCGCGCTTTCCTCGGGGCTGATATCGCTTGACACCTACAATATCCGCGACTATTCTGCCGACAAGCACAGAAAGACCGACGATACCCCCTTTGGCGGCGGTGTCGGAATGGTTATGACCTGTCAGCCCGTATTCAGCTGTCTTGATGCGGTCAGGGCGAATATTAAGGAGGACAGCAGGACAAGAGTAATATATATGTCACCCAAGGGCAGAACGCTTACCCACGAGGTGGTGCGCGAGCTGTCACAGTATGACGAGCTTGTGTTCCTCTGCGGTCACTACGAGGGTGTCGACCAGAGAATAATCGACACGCTTATCGACGAGGAGATCTCTATCGGTGACTACGTGCTTACGGGCGGTGAGCTTCCCGCCTGCATCGTAATCGACGCGGTATCAAGGCTTATCGACGGCGTGCTTGCCAAGCCCGAGTGCTATGAAAACGAGAGCATCGCCTCGGGAATTCTCGAATACCCGCAATATACCAAGCCACGCGACTTTATGGGAATGACGGTGCCCGAGGTGCTTTTCTCAGGGGACCACGCGAAAATAGACAGATGGCGACTTGAGCGCGCGGTCGAGCTGACACGCGAGCGCCGTCCCGAGCTGCTTGCGCTTCATCCCGAGTATGAGGAAGCGCTTAAGCCTAAATCCAAAAGAAAGAGCAGGCTCTGTGGCGATAAGCAATAAGGCTCGGAAAAAATTTCGGAATACCAAAGCTTCGGAATAAAAGAACAGAACAGTAAAAGGAGATAGCCTTACGGATAGCCTTATTATAAGCGCCCTTCGGGGCTACGGGCGGGATGTAAGAGAGCTTGAGCGCTCGCGCACGGGACGGCTTTTAAGCTGTGTGCTGTCGGGGATATGCCGATTCTTAAGGCGAGCGCTTCCCTCTCATCCCCCTGGACGCCATATTCTTTATATAAATTCACCCGAGAATTACTTCACGAGCATTTTCCGCATCGGAAATCCGACCGACAGAGCGCCCCTTGGAACAGGGGAGGTCGGCTACCGCCTGCGGTGGCAGGCGAGGTTTATATTCTCGGGTGCTTTTTTATTTCTCGCGCCCCTTTTCCTGCCCGTGCGGTTTTTGCCTGTTTTCGCGCTCGCGCTTTTCGCGATATACACGCGCTCGGCATACCTGACGCATATGCTCAGCGTATTTCTTCTTCCTCTTGCCGTCGTGCTCGGACACTCTGCACAGTATCTTGCAGTGTCGTCGGTCCTTTGCGTTTTACTGATGCCTTGTACGGGCAGAAAAGCCCCACTCACCCCGCTTGACCTTGCTGTGGGCGCCCTTGGCACGATTTATCTTCTTATGGGTATACTCTTTGGCTTTTCCTCTTTTATTAGCTCGCTGATATTTTTCTTCTCGCTTCTTTCCTATTTCACCGCATCGCGTGCGGTGGTGACACCGAGTCAGACACAGGCATTTTCGGATATGCTCACCCTCTCATCCTCGCTTCATTCGGCACTTTCGCTGATCGATTTCTTTCTTCACCCCAAAATTCACGAGCAATGGCTTGACGCAAATACCTCGGGGCTTTTTCCAAGACTGACGGGTGCCTTCTCAAATCCAAATATACTTTCGGTGTATCTTCTCACCGTAACCCTCACGGCGCTTGCCACCGTTCTTAAGAGCTCGGGCGGGGGCAGACGGTACTGCTATATTCTTGCCTTTTTACTAAACGGCCTGTGTCTTTTACTGACCTATACGAGAGGGGCGTATATCGCGTTTATTATCGGTGCCTTGCTTCTCATTTTAATTATGAGGCGGGAGGCACTCAAGTGGCTTTTGCTTATCCTGCCGCCCTTACTTGCCTTCGGTATCGGGGGCGGGTTTATAGCGAGGCTCCTTAGCGCCTTTAATCCCGCTGACGGCTCGGTATCCTCAAGGCTTTCGCTTCTTCGCTCGGCGTATTTTATGCTTAAGGACACCCTTCCTCTCGGTATCGGTGTAGGGCAGACGCGCTTTTGCGAGGTGTATGCCGAGTATGCCGAGGGCGGAGTTTTCGCACCGCACTGTCACAATACGCTTTTACAAATAGCGCTTGAGGGCGGTGCCCTCGCCCTTATTGCCTTTATCTATATGCTCTACCTTCTGCTGAAGCTTTCGGTAAGCTATTTTTCGGGGCGGTCGCGCGCTTCTAACGACTGTATAATGTCAGGTCTTATTTCGGGTGTGCTTTCGGTGCTTGTCTTTGGTCTTTTTGATAACATTTTCTTTGCGCCGCACTCGGTATTTCTTTTCTTTACAGTCCTCGGTGTGCTATCCTCTGTGATGACAGAGGGGTGTATAGATGAAAGTGACGGTTATCAAAAAAAGCTCTCACCTACAGAATGTGATATATCAATAAGAATACGGAATATTTAGCCTTATATGTAAATATTGATTGTCAGAATTGAAAGGTACAGTGCGCATGAAAAGGTTAACGCTCGTTGATTTTTTTATAATATTTTCGCTGATAGCTCTGCTCTTGCTTGCCCTAGCCCTCGTGAAATTCACCCTTTTTGGGGGTGAGGAATATAATGGGAAAATAGTTATTAGGGCAAAGTGTATGAAATATGAATTCGCCGAGTGCGTCTCGGTGGGTGATAAGGTGTTTGACTGCGCGACGGGAAGGCAGGTGGGTGTAATAAGCTCATTAGCAAGCGAGGGGGCTACGGGCGGTGTGAGGCTCACCCTGACGCTTGATGCCGTGCGCAGACTGCGGTACACGCGGGCGGTGAGAACCCCGTATGTTTTTATTGAAGCCGAGGAGGTGTGTGTATATGAATAAATTTGACACTCTGGCGCTTCTTTTCGTTGTCTCGGTATGCGCACTCCCGTTGCTTAAGCTTACGGACAAGGATATCGGTACCCCGCACTACGGCACCCTCACCGTTTTCTTAACCCCCGACAACAGCTCGCTCACAGAGCTCAATGAGCTATCCTGTGGGGCAGAGGCTATAGCCGAGGGGCGCTTTGCCTTCGTCCTTACAGAAAAGAGAAATGACTGTGCGGTGCTAATCGCGCGGGGCAGAATGTGCGAGGCGGGCTATATGCACGAGGGCGGGCGCCTGCTTGCGAAAAACCAACCTCTTGAGCTTTATGTCGGTGACAAACCGCTGTTCGGAAGGATATTGAGAATAGAGTTTTCAAGAGAAGCTGACGCCCGATGCGTATCCGCCCCGCAACAGATGGCTGAAAATAAAGAGAATTCCTAAAAAAAATTATTTTTCTTTGAAATTTTTTTAAATTCTCTATTGATTTTTTGTACTTTATTTGATATACTTACTGTAATATTATAATTTGAGGGGTAAAATCCTATGATCACTCGCACCGTAACAATGAAGAACGGTGCAGGACTTTACGCAGGTCCTGCGTCCCTGTTCATAAGAAAGGCAAACAGCTACAACAGCTCAATCTGGATCGAGAAGGACGATTGCAGAGTCAGCGCAAAAAGTCTTCTCGGCGTTCTCTCCCTCGGCATCAGCATGGGAACTAAAATTACCATTATTGCCGACGGTGATGACGAGGAAGAGGCTGCTCTCGGTCTTGCCGAGCTTATCGACAGCGGGGCAAACGGTTGACACATTACAATAAAAGAGGCTGAGCAGCCCCCTGCGCTCGGCCTCTTTTATCTTTATCAAATCCCGAAGAAAGGAGCTGCTCTGACATATGGAAAGGTTAAGCTATCTTCGCAAAAAGGCCGCATCCCTACCCGAGACACCTGGTGTCTATATAATGAAAAACGAGGGTGGCGCGGTAATTTACGTCGGAAAATCAAAGCGTCTTAAGATGCGCGTCAGCAGCTATTTTCTTCAAAACCACAAGCATCCCAAGACGGCAAGGCTCGTATCGCAGATATACGATTTTGATTTCTTCCTCTGCAAGACCGAGATGGAGGCTCTCACGCTTGAGAATGTGCTTATCAAAAAGCATCTTCCGAAGTACAATATCCGTCTTAAGGACTCGAAGAGCTATCCCTATATAAAGGTCACCTCGGGCGACTATCCTATGATTTTTGTGACGAGGGAAAGGAAATCCGACGGCTCAAAATACTTCGGCCCCTATCAGAGCGCGGGCAGTGCATACGACGCCCTTGAGGTGATAAAGCGCATCTTCACCCTGCCGACCTGTAAGCGCAGTTTTCCGCGCGACATCGGCAAGGAGCGCCCCTGCATCTACCGCGATATGGGAAGATGCATAGCCCCCTGCGCGGGCGGTGTTGCCGTCGAGAGCTACCGCGAGCTTATACGCGGTGCCGAAAAGGTGCTTGGCGGTAATATTCAAAGGACGGTTGCCGAGCTTACCGAGCGTATGAACGAGGCATCCGAGGCGCTTGAATTTGAGCGCGCCATCGACCTTCGCGACAAGATAAACGCGCTGATGAGGCTTCGCGAGAAGCAGCACGTCGTCTCGGATGCCAGGGTGAGCCGCGATGCCTTTTCAATCTATACCGAGGGCAGTGTCGGTGTTATGGCAACGCTCACGGTAAGAGAGGGCGCGGTCGTAAGAAAGCACGAGCTTATCCTGACGGGCGGTGAGCTTATCGGCAGTGATGAGGCGGTATCTCTTATTGCCGACTACTATGACGGCATTGAGGACCTGCCGCGCGAGGTGCTTGTCGACCTTGAGCTTGATGCGGATGACGAGGCACTTCTTTCTGAATATCTCTCGCTTATCGCTGGGCGCAGGGTAGCCGTAAGGCGCGGTGAGCGCGGTGAGGGGCGCGCGCTTCTTGAGCTTTGCAAAAAGAACGCAATAGAGGCCGAGCGGCAGTATCTTCTTGACGGTGAGCGCGAGGACAAAAACCTCGCAAGGCTAGCGTCGCTTCTCTCGCTTCCCCACCCGCCCGAGCGCATTGAGGCATACGATATATCCAATATCGGTGACGAGCATATCACCGCCTCAATGGTGGTCTATTCGGGCGGAAAAATGAAAAAGAGCGACTACCGCCTCTTTAAGATGGAAACGGTTGATAAAAGGGACGATTACGCCTCTATGCGCGAGGCTATAACCCGAAGAATATCGCATATCGGCGGTGAGGACGGCTCGCTCGGCTCTGTGCCCGACCTCATACTGCTTGACGGAGGTGACACCCACGTGGGAGCTGTGCTTCCCATAATCAAGGAGGCCGAGCTTGATATACCCGTATTCGGTATGGTAAAGGATGACTTCCACAAGACGCGCGCGATAACCGACGGGGTGCGGGAAATATCTATCGCGCAGGAGCTTGGTGTGTACTCGCTGATATACAGAATACAGGAGGAGGCGCACCGCTTCGCATATACCGCATCGCAAAGGGCAAAGACGAAATCGCTCACCCGCTCGACGCTTCAGGAAATAGAGGGTGTCGGTCCCGCGCGGGCAAAGGCCATTCTCAAAAGATATAAGCTTTCAGAGCTTCCCACCCTCACGGCGGAAATGCTTTGCGAGGTCCAGGGTATAAGCAAAACGACAGCCGAGGCGATAGTAAAATACTTCAGGGATAAAAATCCTATATAGGAGAAGGGTATGTTAAAAATTATAACAGGCGTGGCAAAGGGAAAGGTACTGAAAACTCTTGAGGGCGAGGCTACGAGGCCGACCTCGTCAAGGGTTAAGGAGGCACTCTTTTCCTCAATTCAGTTTGATATAGAGAACAGGCGCGTGCTTGACCTTTTCGCGGGCTCGGGCGGACTTGGGCTTGAGGCACTCTCGCGGGGCGCATCGGGATGTACCTTTATAGATGCCTCGCGCGAGGCTATTGAGACAGTCAAGGAAAACGCGCGTATCACGGGCTTCTTCGGTGTGTCAAAGTATCTTGTCTCGGACTACAGAAATTATATAAGGAAGGCGTCGGGACGGGATGTGTTTGACCTCGTCTTTATCGACCCGCCCTATAAGAATGAGTGTGCCTGCGATGCGGTGCGCCGTCTTGCCGAGGCGGGTATGCTTCGCGAGGGTGCTATAGTCTGCATCGAGGGGGGCGAGGAGAAAATTGACACTAAAGCCCTCACGGACTTTGAGGTGATAAAGGATACTCACTACGGTAAAAAGACCTTCCTCTTGATTTTGCTCTACCGTGGGGCGAAGGAATAATTTTAAATTTCTCTTACAACTTCTCGGCGCTTTACATTTACAATACCGTGCGAGATAGCACCGAAAGTGCAGGATATGCAAAGAAAGGTTAGAAAAATGACCGATATTAATGAAAAATACAGAAACGACCCCGAGCTTGATGAGCCGAGTATAAAGCCTCGCACCGCGATAGTACCAGGAAGCTTCGACCCCGTTACGCTCGGACATCTTGATATTATAAGGCGCGCCGCAAAAGAGTATGACGAGGTATACGCGGTAATCTTCGTCAACCCGAAAAAGACCTATACCTTCTCGCTTTCGGACAGGGTGAGAATGCTTATGCTCGCGACGGACGATATTGACAACTGCCTTGTGAGCTATTCATCGGGGCTGGTTATTGACTATATGCGGGACCACGGAATTGAGACGATAGTCAAGGGCTACCGAAACGATGCCGACTATAAGTACGAATGCGAGATGGCGGAGTGGAATAAGAAAATGGGCGGCTACGATACCGTGCTGCTTCCCGCAAGCGAGGCGCTCACCGAGGTAAGCTCAACTAAGGTGAGGGAGCTTATCCGCTCGGGCGGCGACCTCACGGGGCTTTTACCCGAGGCGGTAATCGAGGCTATAAGGTCGCTTTAAATTTTTGTTGACAAACGGCAAAAAATAATATATAATATTTTCGTTTAAATAATTTTATTTTAAGGACTAAAGAAAATGAAGGACAGAATTGACTTACTAAAGTCCTCTTTTGAGGAAAAGCTTCTTTCGGCAGGCGGCAAGGACGACCTTGAGGCTATAAGGATCGAGTATCTCGGCAAAAAGGGACACGTGGCGTCTCTTATGGCGGGACTTCGCGATGCTGCCGACAAGAAAACCGCGGGTATGCTCATCAACATATTCAAAAACGAGGTTGAGGGCGCTATTACGAAAAGGCAGGAGGAGCTTCGTCAGGCAGAGCTTGAGGCGAAGATCCGCTCGGCTAAAAAGTACAACCCCAGCCTTCGCTTTGAGCGCGAGCTTGGCTCCTATCACCCCATAACCCTTGCGACACGCGAGGTTGAGGAGGCGTTCCGTACGATGGGCTTTACCATTGAGGACTATTCCGAGGTGGTTACCGACTACGAGTGCTTTGAGTCGCTCAACATCCCCAAGCATCATCCCGCGCGCGATATGCAGGACACCTATTACCTTGACAACGGTCAGCTTCTCAAGACGCAGACCTCTGCTGCACAGAATGCCATTATGAAGAAGTACGGCGCTCCCCTTCGCGCAATATTCCCAGGAAGATGCTTCAGAAACGAGTCCACCGACGCCTGTCACGAGAACACCTTCTTCCAGATGGAGGGTATGATGATAGACGAGGATATTTCGATATCCAACCTCATTTACTTTATGAAAACAATGCTCTCCGAGGTATTCAAGAGAGATATAAAGGTAAGGCTTCGCCCTGGCTTCTTCCCCTTCGTCGAGCCTGGCTTTGAGCTTGATATTTCCTGCCTTATATGCGGCGGTGAGGGCTGTCCGTCCTGCAAGGGCGAGGGCTGGCTTGAGCTTTGCCCCTGCGGTATGATACACCCCAATGTGCTTCGTGAGGGCGGAATTGATACCGACAAGTACACGGGCTTTGCCTTCGGTCTCGGTCTTACGAGACTTGCGATGATGAAGTACGGCATCAAGGATATACGCGACTTTAACTCGGGCGACCTCAAGGCGCTCTCGCAGTTCAAATCGATATAAGAGGGGGTAGACAAAAATGCTTTTATCAATGAATTGGATTTCCGACTTCGTCGACCTCTCGGGGCTTGACAAGGTCGCGCTTATAAAGAATTTCACTCTCTCGACTGCCGAGGTTGAGGACATAATAGTAAAGGGCGAGGACACCTATGGCGTTATCGCGGCAAAAATAGTTAGCGTTGAAAATCATCCTAACTCAAAGAAGCTTCACCTGCTTAAGGTTGACACGGGAAGCGGCGTTATCGACGTCGTATGCGGCGCGCCTAATGTCAGAGAGGGCATGCACGTGGCGCTTGCTACCGAGGGCGGCTCGGTTTCGGGCAACAAAATCGGCGCTGCTACCATCGCGGGCTATGCCTCTCACGGTATGTGCTGCTCTGAGGCAGAGCTTGGCATCAGCGACGACAACTCTGGCATTATCGACCTTGATGAGACTATTCCGCTCGGCACCGACCTTAAGACGGTATACGATATCGACGATATTATCTTTGAGGTTGACAACAAGTCGCTCACCAACCGCCCCGACCTGTGGGGACACTACGGCATCGCAAGAGAGTTTTCAACCATTACGGGCCGTGCGCTCAAGGCACCGAGGGTGCTTGACACCGAGGCGTTTTCGACGCTTCCCGAGGTCGCTCTGTCGGTGAAGGCAACCGACCTCGTATGGCGCTACACCGCGATAAAGGTTGAGAATATCACCCGCAAGGTAAGCCCTGTCAATATGAGAATAAGGCTCTACTACTGTGGAAGCCGCGCGATAAATCTTCTTGCCGACCTTACTAACTACGTAATGCTTGAGCTCGGTCAGCCTATGCACGCCTTTGACCTCGCCCGCGTTGACAAAATCGAGGTGCAGACCTTCGATAAGCCCTTCACCTTTACCACTCTTGACGGTATTGAGAGAAAGATGGACGACACCATGCTTATGATTACCTCGGGTGATGAGCCCGTAGCTATCGCGGGTGTTATGGGCGGTGACTCGTCAAAGATCGAGGACACCACGACATCACTCTTGCTTGAGAGCGCGACCTTTGACGGCGTAAGCGTGCGCAAGACCACCACGAAGCTCGGACTTCGTACCGATGCCTCTATGAGATACGAGAAGATGCTCGACCCCGAGCTTTGCCGATTTGCGACCGAGAGACTTCTCTCGCTTCTGCTTGAGTGCGACGGCGGTGTGCGCGTTATCTCGGCATTCACCGACTGCTATGTAAAGAGGTATCCCAAAATAGAGCTTGAGTTCGACAAGGCTTATGTCGACAGATACACGGGTATAGATATCCCCACCGAAACTATTACCACCACTCTTAACGGTCTTGGCTTTGGCGTTGACGTCAAGGGGGAGAGCTTCAAGGTAACGGTTCCCTCCTTCCGCGCGACAAAGGACGTTACGATAAAGGCAGACGTAATCGAGGAAATATCGCGTATCTACGGTTACGATAACTTCGACGTCCGCACCTCCGTAAGCCCTATTTATCCCGTAAGAGAGCAGACGCAGAAATCCTACGAGGACAGGATGAAGGACGTGCTTGTGGCATCCTACCGTATGCACGAGGTGCATTCCTACATCTGGTCGGACACCGCAAAGGACAAGGAGCTTAACATCAAGACACCCGAGGGCGTGCGTATTATAAACGCGCAGACCCCCGACCATCAGTATATAAGAGTATCTATGATACCCACCCTGCTCTCGTTTGCCAAGAGCAACCGCGCGTACGCGCAGGAGTTCGGCATCTTTGAGATAGGACATACCGTAGACGGCCTGCTTGAAAACGGTCTTTGCAACGAGAGAAAGAAGCTCGGCGCGGTGCTGTTCTCAAGGGTCTCTTGTGAGGAGGCGCTCTTCAAGAAGGCGCTTTCAACGGTTGAGGAGCTGTTCTCTGATGTGCTTCACAAATCGCCCGAATACCGCGCCTCTCTGGGACGCTTCGGCTTTGAGCATCCTATGAACACCTATGAGATTTTGCTTGACGGCAAGGCAGTCGGCTTTATCGCGCCCGCGCACCCCGAGGTATGCTCGGCGGTGGATAAGAAGTGCGCGGTGGTATTCTTTGAGATCGATACGGGGCTCGTGTCTCTTATCGAGAAGGAAAGAACCGTCTATCAGGCACCCTCAAAGTTCCCCGAGATCGACATCGACCTTACCTTCAGGGTAACGCTTGCAGAGGTTAACTTCCCCGCCCTCACAAAGCTTGCGGGCGAGTGCGCGGGCGAGCTTCTTCGCTCGGTAGCCGTACAGGATATCTACGAGACGGACGACGGATGCTCGCTTACCCTTCGCTTCACCTTCGCGTCGGATGAGCGTACCCTCTCAAAAGGCGAGCTTGAGCCTATAACGAGGGAAATCACCGAGCGCTTTGATACCCTTGGGGTAAAATTCAACGCATAACTTTTTTGAAAGGACGGAGAGACTATGATGAAAAAATGCCTGATTTTATTTCTCGCACTTACCGTAGCGCTCTCTGCCCTTTTTATACTGTGCGCTTGTGAAACGGGTGATACACCCGATAAGGACAAAACCGACGCCCCCGAGCAAGGCGCATCCCCCACCCCCGACGGGAGCGAGGACGGAGACACCGAGGCTGACACCCCGAGCGCACCCGAGGACACGCCGAGCACACCTACGGACACACCCGACACGCCTACGGACACACCCGACACGCCTACGGACACACCCGACACGCCTACGGACACACCCGACACGCCTACGGACACGCCCGACACGCCTACGGACACGCCCGATGCGGGCGGTGAAGGCAGCACCGAGAACGGTGGCACCGAGGGCAGTGAAGGCGGTGGCGGAAATATGCCAAGCGACACACCGCTTGTCGATGATAAGCCAAGCCGTTTAAACTAAAAAGCGCTTTAATGTAAATAGTTATATACAAAAAAAGAGCAAGCACACAAGATTTTATAGGTCTTGTATGCTTGCTCTTTTATTATTGCTTATTTAATATTATGTCGCCACAATTATAAATCCACAGCGCTCTTTACAGAGGCTATTTATTTTCAGAGCGCTTGCGCTTAAGCTCGTCAAGCATCGCCCTTGCCTCATCAAGCCCCGCGTTAAGCTCGGCAAAGCTTCGCTTGGTGTAGTCCTCGTCGGTAAGCTCTTTTTCATCCTCGTATATCCACATAGCGGGGCGAATTCCGAAGAAGCTACGGTTTGCCATAAAGCCCTCGTCGTTGATAACCCCGTCCTCGTCAACGAGTGCCGCCCAGCTTGCGTCGACACCAGCCGAGCGAAGCCACCAGGCGCACCGCCCGTCGGTTGAGGTAAGAAGTGCCGTTCTGTCATTAGCGTAGTCGGTAGGATAGCAGGCGCTATCTTCAACGGAAAGATAGCTTCCCACCTCACCTATGCTAAGGAGAAATATCCTGTCCCGAGAGGCAAAGCTTAAGGAATTCCCAGCATCGGCAGGTATAGTGACACAGGCTATTTTCTTCCTGTCCGCCTCGTCAAATGCGACCTTGTAGAACGCCTCGTTGAGCCAGGCTCTGATATTGCACTCGCCCCACGAGGTGTCGCGCCTCACCTTCTCATACGGTATCCCGCCGTCAAGCACATATCTTGACAAAAGCAGAGCCTTCCCGTCCTTAATATCCAGCACCTGCCACTCGATAGGCTCTACCGTATACTCACCGTATGCCACGCGCGTTTTAAAATAAGTGCCGAGAGCTATTATGTCACCGATTTTCATTTTTTCACCAAAATCAGAAGTCTATCTCTCTGCCCTCGAGGGCGGCGAGGCCTACGCGGAAGGCGCGGGCGGCTATGAGCTTATCGTCCTCGTTGTCGCCCTCAAGCAGGGGAAGAAGGTTTCTGAAAAGCTCGCCCTTGACGCTCATATCGTTCTTGAAGCTCTCGGTGCCGTAAAGCGGGATGGTTTTATCTATAATATCGAAGTAGTAAAGGCCGAATGCCTCGCACTCAAAGTTTCTGGGTACGATAAATCTCGGATCAAGATAGCCGACAAGCTCTACCCTGAGGGCGGTCTCGATGCCGTACTTCTTTTCGGAAATAAGACGGCTTATGCGGTTGATTATCTCGTTGTACTTATCAACGCCCGTAATGTCGATAACCTCGGTTACGTGGCGCATATGACCGAAGGCGTGATGCCTTACGTCAATCGAGGTGGCGCCGTCGCCCGTCTCGATAAGTATAAGATTAGCGCCGCCAAGGCCAGGATCGTCAAAGCCCGTACACTCAAGCGAGCCTGAGTAGGTATAAAGCGCACCGCCAACCTTCACCGTCTCGCTTCTCTCGTGGCGGGAGCCGAAGGCGTAGTAATCGGCACCGAAGCTCTTAAGGTCGCTAAGCGCGATAGGGCACTTATCCGAGCCGATAGGGCCGTCAAGGTCCGCGTAGCCCGCGACGATATTAATTCTCGAGTTATCGTCGACACGCCTCTGGTAAAGCGGATTTTCCCTCATCACAGGCTCTAAGAACGCCCAGGAATAGACGGTGAGATTAAGCTCGTCATAGTCAATTCTCGTAAGGCTCGGCGTTGCGACGACCTTTACGTTGTCGGGAAGTCTGCCCGAGGTGTAGATGGGGTTTGAATTATAGTAATCACTCTTACCAGGGGTGATGATAAACTGTGTATCGGGGCAGGAGCGGAACTCTCTTATAAGCACCTCCGCGGTGGTGTTGGTAGCGTAGTCGGTATCAAATATATCACCGCACATAAGCACGATATCCACGCCTCTGTTCTGCACGTACTGCATAAGACGGATAAAGCTCTCACGAAGCCCGCGCCTTCTTTCCTCGCTCTTCTCGGCGGAAAGTCCGACGAAGGGCGTATCAAGGTGAATATCACTGCACTGAAGAAGCTTTATAGTCCTGATTGCCTGATTTTCGCTCATATTCTTTCTCCAAAAAATATTTTGTTATTCTAAGTATAACATCTATTTTTACATTTTGCAATATTTTTTTCAAAAAACCTTCCAAAACATATTGCACTTGCCGACAAAATATGCTACAATATTAGAAATAAATCAAGGCAGAATTCAAAAAAGGGGGATGTAGGACTATGCTTTCTCTTGCAGTAAGAAACACTCAGAAGCTCGTGCGCCTTTACTCAAAGCGCGATAACGTCAGGCTCGGCAGACATTTTACGAAAAAGAATACCGCAAGGCTTATGGCGGATATGCTCACCTTCCCTCAGGGAAAGACCTCCTACACAGTCCTTGATGCGGGCGCGGGAACGGGAATTCTCTCGGGCGCGGTCATTGACGCTATCTGCACGCGCGCACCTGAGGCGAGGGATATTTTCCTTACCTGCTATGAAAACGACGAGACCTACCTTCCTATGCTTGAGGACAACCTTGAGCGCATGCGCAAGAAGTGCCGACACGATTACGGGGTACGGCTTTTCTATACCGTCCTTCCCGAAAACTATCTTACCGACTATAAAAATCACTATGCCGTGACCTTCTTTGGCAATGTTGAGGACAAGTACGATATTATAATTACAAATCCCCCCACCGAGCTTGTTAAGAAGGGCTCGCCCGAGGCAGACGGTGCGGGCGGTATAACCAGCACCTCCCTCTCGGCATCCTACCTTTTCGTAAGGGTGGCAAGCGAGCATCTTGAGGACGGCGGACAGCTTGTCGCGGTGCTTCCCACTACCGTGGCAACGGCGTCGGCGCTCACCGATTTCAGGCGCGATATCGCCAAGCGGCTTTCGGTAAGGCGAATTCACCTTTTCGTCGGCAGCAGCAAAAACGCGAAGCGCGCGATACCGCTTAAAAAGAATATCCTCGTCTGCTATGAGAATTCCTCTGACAGGCGCGATATACAGATATCCACCTCGACGGATGACGGCTCGGCACAGGGCACGGTTATGCTCTCGCCCCTTCCCTACTCATTCGTGATAAGCGAGAAGGACGGCACTATGACGCTTCCGAGAAATGCCGAGGAAACGAAGATAGTGCGTTATATCAGTATGTTTCCCGAGACGCTTGCCTCGCTCGGCCTTAAGATGTCAACAGGGCTCGTTATAGAAGCCAAGTGCGGAAGGATAATCCTTGACGAGGAGCGTGCGGGGACTATTCCTCTGCTTCGCTCGTCTGCTATGCGCGGAGGATATGTCTGCTTCCCTCAGACTGATGTCAAGGGGCAGTTCCTTCTTCCCGTAGAGTCGGCTCTGTTCCAGAGAAACAAGAATATGATAATCGTCAAGCGTATTCCAGCCAAGAGCGACGAAAGATTTTTAAACGCGGCAATGTATTTCGCAAGACAAAGACCGCAGAACCAATATATCTCAACGCACAACAAGATAAACTTTATTGATACTGTCGACAAGAAGGATGAGATGTCCTTCTGGCTTATGCACGGACTGTTCGCTCTGCTTAACTCGACTATATACGACAGGTACTTAAGCATCGTGTCAAAGTCAAAGCAGATAAACTCAAAGGAGCTTCGCGAGCTACCGCTTCCGCCGAGAAATCTTATTGAGAATATCGGCTCAAGGCTTATGGCGGGCGGTGACATAAGTGTGGCGGCTTGCGATAGAATTGTAAATCCTACTTTACATATCACGGTTAAATCGTAGCTATTTATATAGACATAAGAACAGATGAGGCAGGCTTTTAAGCTTATGCCAAGTCTGTTCTTTACTAATGCTAAAAAATCTTAAGAAGGGAGAATACGGCGGTGAAAATCACACTTGGCATACTGGCGCACGTTGACGCGGGCAAAACCACTCTCACCGAGGCTATGCTCTACAATGCGGGCGCGATAAAGACACAGGGCAGAGTTGACAGCGGTGACTGCCTGCTCGACTCTCACGGCATTGAGCGTGAGCGCGGCATTACCGTATTCTCAAAGCTTGCGCGCCTGACTTACTCGGGAATAGACTATACGGTGGTGGATACCCCAGGGCACCTTGACTTTTTCAGCGAGGCAGAGCGCGCGCTTGCCATACAGGACTACGCTATACTTGTCGTCAGCGCCGATGACGGTGCCGTATTTCACACGAAAACGCTACTGTCAAAGCTTAAGAGCCGAAGGATACCTACCTTTATATTCGTCAACAAAATGGATATGGCAAAGGAGCGCCGTATAGATATCCTGAATTCACTCAGAGCCACGCTCGACAAGGGCATCTGTGACTTCAACCTTGAGAGTGAGGATAAGGCGCGCTTTTACGAGGAATGCGCGGGAGTTGACGAGCAGCTTATCGGCGAGTATCTCGACTGTGGCACACTCTCGGACGGGAGCCTTGCAGAGGCTATCAGGCGCTGCACGCTTATCCCCGCGATATTCGGCTCGGCACTCAAAAATACGGGTGTGGATGTGCTTTTGCGCACCGTATCGCGCTTTGTCAGAGAGAAGGCGTACAGTAAAACTCTTTTCGGCGCGAAAATATACAAGATAATGACCGCGCCCGACGGGATGAGGCTTACGCTTATGAAGATAACGGGCGGTGAGCTTGCCGTCAAGGACACCCTTGAGATACGCACCGACGGCGACAGCGTTACCGAGCACGGTAACGGCGTTACCGAGCGCGTCGAGCAGCTTCGCCTCTACAGCGGTGATAAATTCAAGACGGTAAGATCCGCCTCGGCAGGCGAGGTCGTTGCGATACCTAATCTTAAGCATACCAGAGCTGGAATGGGGCTCGGCACCGCCTCTTGTGACGAGCTGAGCGCCGAGAGTGTGCTTGATTACAGAATTACCTTCCCCGCGGGGTGCGACATACACCGCGCGTATCTTGATCTTATTCCGCTTGGTGACGAGGAGCCGACGCTCGCCCTTCGCTATGACGAGGAAACCAAAGAGGTAAGGGTAAGGCTTATGGGCGAGATACAGTCCGAGGTCTTAAAGCGGCTTATCAAGGACAGGCTCTCGCTTGAGGTCGGCTTTGAGGAGGCGGGAATAGTTTACCGCGAGACGGTAAGCGACACCGTCTTTGGCGCGGGACACTTTGAGCCTCTTATGCACTATGCCGAGGTAAGGCTCAGGCTTGAGCCGCTGGAGCGAGGCGCGGGACTTGTATTCGCGACCGAGGTACCGACCGATACGCTTAAGCTGAATTGGCAGAGGCTTATTCTGTCGCACCTTGAGGAAAGACGGCATATGGGAAAGCTCGTCTGTGCGCCTATAACCGATATGAAGATTACGCTTATCGCGGGCAGGGCGCACCCGAAGCATACCGAGGGCGGCGACTTCAGACAGGCGACCTTTCGCGCACTCAACCAAGCGCTTATGAAGGCACGCGAGGCAGGTGCGCTTATGCTGCTTGAGCCGACCTTCAGATTTGAGGCAAGGCTTCCCGAGGGGGCGCTCGGAAGATTTTTAAACGATATCGAAATGCGCCACGGCAGGTGTGACGCACCCGAGTTTACAGGCGAGGGCGAGGTGAAGCTCACAGGCTACGCGCCCGTATACGGTATGCGCTCCTACCATAATGAGCTTCGCGCCTACACGAGAGGTGAGGGCAGGCTTTACCTTACCGCGGGCGAGTATCTTCCCTGCCACAATGCCGAGGAGGTTATCGCGGCGCGCGCATACGACCCCGAGGCTGATATAAGAAGAAACCCGAACTCGGTTTTATGCAAGGGCGGCGCGGGTTATCTTGTGCCGTGGTATGAAGCGGACGGGAAAATGCACACCCCACCGCCCGAGGGCATACGCGCATCATATGAGGCACAGGACGAAATGACCGTCACCGCTCCCCCGCCGCAAGGAAGTAAGGGTGCTAAGGACTACCGAGCCACGGTCGCTGAGGACAAGGAGCTTATGCGAATATTTGAGGCTACCTACGGCAGGATAACACCCCGCAAGGTTAGCGAAAAGACCGTCTACTCGGGCAAGGAAAGGGCGGTAAAGCCGAGACAAATACAAAAGGGTGACGAGTATCTTCTTATTGACGGATACAATTTTATTTTCGCAAATGAAGAGCTCTCACGGCTGGCAAGCTCCGAGCTGTCGCACGCGAGAGACACGCTTATAAGACTGCTCTGTAATTACAGAGGTGTAAGGCGTGCCCGCGTGATTATCGTCTTTGACGGGCACAAGCGAGCGGGCAACGAGGGTACTGTCGAGGACCTTGATGGAGTGACGGTGGTATATACCAAGCAAAGGCAGACCGCCGACGCCTATATTGAGCGTGCCGCGTATTCAATTAAGGCGCCCGACACGGTAAGGGTCGTAACCGATGACCGAGACGAGCAGCTTATCGTGATAGGTGCGGGCGGGCTTCGCGTTACAACGCGCGAATTTATGGCAGAGCTTGACAGCGTAGCACTTGAGATAGCCGAGTTCATTACGGCAAAGAAATAGCTATATTTACTACTATTATTTACATTAACGCAAATTAAAGGACATCAGAACTTAAAAATGAAAACAACATTCTTCAAAAAATACATCGGTGATAAAGCCTTTTACAAGGGTGTGCTTGCCGTTGCGGTGCCTATGATGGTGCAAAACGGAATTACAAACTTCGTAAATATGCTCGACAATATAATGGTCGGAAGGCTCGGCACCGAGGCTATGTCGGGCGTATCGATCGTCAACCAATTTATGTTCATCTTCAACCTGCTTATCTTCGGCGCGGTATCGGCGGCGGGAATATTCACCGCGCAGTATTTCGGCAGCGGAAACGATACGGGCATCAGACACACATTCCGCTTCAAGCTGCTTATATGCACCGTATCCGCTTTGCTCGGAATCGTCGCCTTCGCCTTGCTTGACGATGAGCTTATAACCCTGTTTCTGCACGAATCCGAGGGCACGGGCGACCTCGCTCTTACGCTCGCGTACGGCAAGGAATATCTTTTCGTTACGCTGATAGGTCTCGTCCCCTACGCGCTGACACAAGCATACGCATCCACTCTTCGCGAGACCTCAGAGACGGTTATGCCTATGATAGCCTCTCTTGTCGCGGTGGGAACCAACTTCCTGCTTAACCTTCTGCTGATATTCGGTCTTTTGGGGCTTCCTGCCCTCGGTGTTACGGGCGCCGCGATAGCAACCGTCACATCGCGCGCGGTTGAGCTTTTCGTCCTCGTCATTTTCGCGCACAGAAGAAGCGAAAGATTTACCTACCTCAAGGGGCTTTACAGGTCGCTTAAGGTGCCCGCCGCGCTCGTCGCGTCTATCTTCAAAAAGGGTATTCCGATTATGGCAAACGAGCTGTTCTGGGCAATAGCAATGGTGCTTCGCAATCAGGCATACTCCGTAAGAGGCCTCGACGCGGTTGCCGCACAGAACATCTGCTCGACGCTCTTCAACGTCTTTAACGTCGTGTACATATCGCTCGGCAGCTCTATCGCGATCATCGTCGGAAAGCAGCTCGGCGCGGGTGAGTTTGATAACGCTCGCGATACGGCAAGAAAGATGCTCGCCTTCTCGGTGCTTGCGTCGGGTCTTATGGCAGTGCTTCTGTCGGTCTCGGGACTGTTCTTCCCCTACATCTACGATACTAGTGCCGAGGTGCGCACGCTTGCAACCTATATGATGGCTATAAGCGCCCTGAGTATGCCCTTCGCCGCCTACGCGAACGCCGCGTACTTCACAATGCGCTCGGGCGGTCAGGTGTTCGTCACCATACTCTTTGACAGCGTGTATATGTGGGTGGTAGTAGTCCCCCTCTGTATGTCACTCGCCTACCTCACGCCTCTCGGCATCTACCCTATGTTCGCAATCTGCCAGCTGACCGAGGGCATAAAATCACTCTTCGGTATGCTGCTTCTCCGCCGCGGCACCTGGGTAAAGCGCCTGGTCAGCGATGAAAACGAAGCCACCCCTTCCGAGGAAAAGATACCTCAGTAGTAAATAGTTGTTTGCAATAATGCAAAAAACGGCAGAGCGCTAGATATGCGCTCTGCCGTTTTTATTTGATAGGAGTATCACATTTAAACTTTCTTTATCTTAACGATAACAAGCACTATAACGCCGACGAGGGAAATCGAGACCGCGCCAAGCACAACGTAGGGGGTGACGTCGGGCGTTAGCGCGGGAAGCGCCTCGCTCTCGCTTGCACCGCAGTGGCAGGTGCGAACCTGCTCGCCTTCCGCCTCGCGCGTCGGTTCCTTCGTTACCGTCCACTCACCGAAGCTATGCGCAAGCGGCTCTCGCGTGAAGGCGCAACCCTCGGTGTTACAGGCGGTGTCGCTACAGTCGGTATAGGTGTGCGCAGTCTGCGCCTCACGGGCAAAGGAACAGCCGTCGTTATTACAGGTTGCATCCGTGCAGTCGCTATATGCGTGCGCGAGTGGCTCGCGTGTCATTGCACAGCCCGCGTTGTTGCAGGTCGTATCCGTGCAGTCGCTGTATGCGTGCGCACTGCTCGGTGCCTCGCGAGTGACGCCACAGCCCTCATTCCCACACACCGTGTCGGTGCAATAAATATAGACGTGAACGTCACTTGCCTCGCGTGTAAATGCACATTCCTCATTGTTGCAATCGGCATCTGTGCACCCGTCAAAGACATGGCTGTCGCATATACGAAGCACAAGATGCAGAGTTGATTCCTTCTGTACGTTGTAATCCGAGAGTGTCTTTGCGTCCTCGAGCGTCTTGCCCGCGAAAATAAGCCGCTGATGTGCAATCGGAACGCCTTCCCTTTCCTGAAGCTTCGCCTTTATCGCATAAACGGTATCATTCGGCTCCACCTCAAGCGTAATGGTCTTGCCCGTCAGCGCCTTTACGAAGATCTGCATTGCCGAGCAGGGCAGCGCACTTACCGATAACAAAAGCGTTATCATAAGCGTGACGAATGCCACGCGAAGAAGTATTCTTCTTTTCATATATACCTCACAAAAAAAGCCTTGCTACGCAAAATTTGCGAAGCTACTTTCATTTTACCACACAAAAGACAAAAAGTAAATACCCGAAGCGAATCAATAATCGCAAAACCTCGCCAAAACTTCGCCAAAACTCACACAAAAATATATTTTCCCACTCTTGACTTTTGCCTTTGTTTGTGCTACAATAATATGCGCTTGTGTGCAAAGTCGCAAAACCCACGCAAGCGAAATATACTAACTATACCGAGATGTGGCTCAGTTTGGTAGAGCGCGGCGTTCGGGACTCAATCACCGTTTTCGGCGTAGAATTTTCGAGAAGAGCCGAAACCCCTTGAAAACACTGACTTTTTCGGCTCTCCCTAATGTCGAAAAATCATCAATTCCTCGGTCTGACCACATGTTTGACCACTTACAAAAAAATCTAATATTTTTACCATTTCGAGGTGTAGCGAAGGTGGTATCGCGCATCGTTCGGGACGATGAGATCGCAGGTTCGAGTCCTGTCACTTCGACCACCTATGACTAAGTTGAACACACGGGATTATAAGCCCAAACTTAGTCATACTTTGCTTAATACAAGGGATTATTCATTATTGAGTAGTCCCTTTTTTGTTTTTAGTTTAAGGCACATTACTTATTGATTTGTGAT
>JAGBIF010000011.1 GCA_017935065.1 Clostridia bacterium | reverse complement strand
GCCTTGCTATGAATTTTCGCAAAACGCAATTCAGCGCGCGTTTTGTCGCCAAAAGGCGATACCGAAAATTCGGTTGAGCTTTAATACAAAGCAGAGTTTTGATAAGACGCAAGGCTCTCGCTATAACAAAAGTTGAACTTTTGGTTTGCCTTGCTATGAATTTTCGCAAAACGCAAACAAGAGCGCGTTTTGTCGCCTATGGCGATACCGAAAATTCGGTTGAGCTTTAATACAAAGCAGAGCTTTGATAAGACGCAAGGCTCTCGCTATAACAAAAGTCGAACTTTTGGTTTGCCTTGCTGTAAATTTTCGCAAAACGCAAACAAGAGCGCGTTTTGTCGCCAAAAGGCGATACCGAAAATTCGGTCGGGCTTTGGCAATGAAATGCCTTCGAGCGTGAGAGGCTACGCACACAGTGGGTGGTTGCACCGTAGGGCGGCGCCTTGGTGCCGCCGTGTACGCTTCGCACACTGTACGGTATTGTATCCTCCCGCCGTGTACGCTTCGCACTCTGTACGATTGTGTGCCCATAGCGCTCGCAATGAAATCCGCTTTGCGGATGAAGTCGTTTCACGGTTAAATCCACTTCGTGGATGAAGTCCGACTTCGTCGGGTGATGAATTTACGAATTGTTCTTGCTAATTTTAAGTATTGCCAAAAGCACGATAATTATCTGTATCGGTATGCCGATTATGAACAGCATCCATATATTATAGCTTATCAGCTGCAGGTATATAGAGAGTATCATCGTCCAGTTGATTACAGAGGAGAGGATGTACTTGAAGAGCACGTTCTTGAAGAAATAGCTGTTTGATATCTGCAGCACCGAGCAGGTGAGGGGTATTGCCCAGATGAAGATCGTCCATGCGTTCTGCATAAGAATTATATTCATATACGAATAGGCAACTATTGCGGCAATCCACACCGAAAGGGCGGCAATAAGCATGATTATTATCTTATTCGGCGTATCCTTTTTTATTATATTGGGATTGTTCTTTTTCGGCTGCTCTTTTTGAAGAAGATATTCAAATTTCACGCCGTAAATCTCGCAGATTTTACAAAGCGTCTCAATGTCGGGCAGCGTCTCCGCATGCTCCCAGCGCGAAACCGCCTTGTCCGAGTAGTTAAGCCTCGAGGCCAGCTCCTGCTGTGTAAATTTGCGCTCCTTTCTGAGCGCCGCCAGGTTATAGGCAATGATTTCTTTTATATTTTCCATAAAAAATCCTCTGTCGGTCAAAAAGCCTCTTTGATATTTAATATAATAGCACACGCGCAGGAAAAAGTCAACATCTGACGGGAATTCTCACTTTTGTAGAGTGGCAAAAGACTTTGAAGTTCACCCTCTGTGAGAATTCTCACTTTAGTGGAATGAGGTTTAGAGAGCCCCCTCTTGCAATTTTTTTGATTTTGTGCTACAATGCATTTATGAAAAGAGAAAAGACTAAAAACAAGGATGGGGAAAATATCCCCGAGGTGAGGTATTACAAATCATTTAACGAGGACTTTGACGGTGGCGATATGAGGGAGCGCGTCATAGACGGCTCTTATAGGTATGAAAGAAAAAATGTATTCTATCGCCTCTGGTCCTGGTTTCTCTACCGATGCGTTGCCGCACCCTGCGCGTTTCTTTATACTAAGCTGAAATTCAGGGAGAGGTATATAGGCAAGGACAAGCTGAAGCCCTATCGCAAGGTGGGGTATTTCATCTTCGGAAATCACACTCAGCCCGTTGCCGATGCCTTCACACCGAATATGCTCGGCTACCCGAAGCGCTGTCACGTGGTGATAAGCTCAAAGAACTTTTCGCTTCCCGTGCTCGGGCCTGTCCTTCCCGAGCTTGGCGGTATACCGACCCCCACCGAAAGAAGTGCAATTCGCCCCTTTGCGCGTGCGATCAAGGACGTGATTGCCAAGGGTCGCACCGTAGCGATATATCCCGAGGCGCATCTTTGGCCCTACTGTAGCTTTATAAGACCTTTTCCCGATGTCTCCTTTGACTATCCCGTAAGATTTAATGCGCCCTCGTTTTCATTTACAAGGGTATATAAAAGGCGAGGGAAGCGGGGCGTTAGGTGCGAAATCTACATTGACGGTCCCTTCTTTCCCGATGAGGGCATATCGCCGAGAGAGGCGAGAGCGGGACTTCGCGACAAGGTATACTCGGCAATGCAAAAAAGAGCCGAGCTTAACGAGGTTGAGGTCGTTTCATACAAGGAGGAGCCTCGGTGATATGCAATGCAATAGCGTTGATGATATGCAATGCAAAAGCATTGATGATATGCAACGCAGGTCGTTGATGATATGCACAGGGCGTAATGCTTGTGTAAAACTCGCCTTGTGGATTTTTGAGGTGTTATATGGACGGAATTAAGCTGCTTATGTGCGGTAACGAGGGGGTGTATTCGGGGCTGTTGCTCACGGCGCTCTCTTGCGTGAAGCATACGAAAAGACCGATTGAGCTATATATCGGCACGATGTCGCTTACCGACATTGACGAAAGATATACCCCGATAAGCAAGAGGATGGCACAGACGGTTGAGGGGGTTCTCAAGGAAGGAAATCCCGACTCGTGCGTGCACCTGCTCGATTTCAGCGAGGACTTCAGGCGCGAGCTTGCGGACAGTAAGAATATGACCAGCTCTTACACACCCTACGCGATGATACGCCTGTTTGCCGACAGGATTGAGGGTGTCGGGGATAAGCTTCTCTACTTTGATACCGACGTTTGCCCTATGGGTGATATTGGTGAGCTGTATGACCTTGATGTCGAGGACTACCATATGGCGGGCGTGCGCGATTACTTCGGAAAATTCTTCTTCGGAAATCACTATCTAAACTCGGGCGTGCTTCTTTTCAATATGAAAAGGATGCGTGAGGACGGGGTTTTCCCGCGGTGCATAACGCTCTGTCGGGATAAGAAAATGCTGCTTTTTGATCAGCACGCGCTCAATAAATACGCTAAGAAAAAGCTTATCCTTCATCGCCGCTTTAACGAGCAGAAGTCGACGAGGGAGGGAACTCTCATACGTCACTTCGCAATGACGATAAAGTGGCTGCCCTATTTCAGAACACAGACGGTAAAGCCCTGGCAACCTGACAGGATGCACGGCATTTTGCACGATTATGCGTTTGACGACGTGATTGAAAAATGGCAACAAATAGTCAATAATGACAACTGATATTGTCAAATAATAGCAAAATAATCTTTTTTAGCAAAGCAAAGGAGGTGTATGGAATATGGAGAATACTACCAACGCAAAGACACAGTATAAATGCAATCCAGATGCGGTAAACGTGTTCTTTGCATCTGACGATAAATATATTCCTTACCTTGAGGTCTCTCTGGCGTCGCTCTTTGAAAACTGTGACAGAGATACCGAATACGACGTACATATTCTCACAAGCGGAATATCAAGGGGCGGTGTGCGCGAGGTTAAGCGTACCGTCGGCAAAAACATAAAGGTTATAGTCGATGACGTCACCGAATATATAGAGCCCGTCAAGGAGGCGCTCGGTGTCAGGCTTCGCGATTACTACTCGGAGTCCATCTACTTCAGGCTTTTCATAGCCTCAATGTATCCCGAGCTTCACCGCGCGGTGTATCTTGACTCGGACATAGTTCTTCTCGATGATGTGGCAAGGCTTTTTAATACCGACCTTGAGGGGGCGGTGCTTGGTGCAGTCACCGACGAGAGCGTTATCTCTACCCCTGTTTTTTGCGACTACGTGACAGGCTACATAGGAATGAAGCAGGCGGAGGATTACTTTAACTCGGGAGTTCTCGTTATGGACCTTGACCGCTTCAGGGAGGAGAGGGTGCTTGAAAAGTTCCTCTACCTTCTTCGCGAGTACAATTTTCCCACCGTCGCGCCCGACCAGGATTATCTCAACTTCCTGACGGCGGGCAAGGTGAAGCTCCTTGACGCGGGCTGGAACAAGCACGCGATACCAGGAAGGGATATCGACAGAGACAGGCTTCGTCTTGTTCACTTCAATATGTTCAATAAGCCCTGGCACTACTCGGACGTGCCCTACGAGGAGCTTTTCTGGCATTATGCCGAAAAGACACCCTCGCTCGGGGCGCTTCTTGAGGCGCGTGAGGGCTACACCGACGAGCTTCGCGCCCGCGATATGGAGGCGGGAGGCAGGCTTCTTGCGAGTGCCGAGGAAATTTACAGAAGCGAGACACCGCTTTACATCACCGCAAGCGGGGCGCTTGCCAGGCTCTACGCGGACGCTTAAGAAAAGAGGCGCAGGATGACACCGAGAGAGGAAAGATTTCTCGTTATTGAGAATATGAGGCAGGCGCTTGCCGAGGGAAATACCTTTGCCAAGGTAGAGCTGTCCGACCCTGTGGTTACGGATGAGGACAGACGGCGGGTAATATTGCCCTTTGACCTGCTCCGCAAAAATCCGATAAATAAGGTAAAAGCACATATAGCGCGCAAAATGGCGGAAAGGCTGACGCGTGAGGTAAACCGCGACACCGAGCTAGTAGGGCTTGAAAACGCCCTCGGCATCAAGGGCGGCGCGTTCATCACCGCAAGCCACTACAACCCCACCGACTCAACCCCTGTCAGAATGATGGTAGAGAGGTGCGGCAGGGGCAAAAGACACGATATCGTGGTGCAGGAGACGAATATCTTTATGAAAGGATTTTTCGGCTTCCTTATGAATAACGCAAACACCCTTCCCGTATCCGCCCTTCATGAGTATATGGCAAGAAGGCTCACCCCCGCGCTTGAAGCCCTGATTGGCAGAGGTGACTTTATTCTCGTCTATCCCGAGCAGGAAATGTGGTTCAATTACAAAAAGCCGCGCGAGCTTCGTGACGGCGTCTATCATTGGGCGGCAAAATTCGGCGTGCCTGTCATCCCGACCTTCACCGAGATGAGGAATATGGATGGCGAATGTGACGGGGCGGGCTTTTTACCCGTAAAGCATATCCTTCATATAATGCCCCCGATTTATCCCGACCCTTCTCTTTCGCTCCGTGAAAACCGCATCCGTATGCAGGAGCTTGACTGTCAGCTTCGCAGAGATAAGTACGAGGAGGTCTACGGAATTTCGCTCGACGACGAGTTTATTCCCGAGCGAGACATTGCGGGATTTGTCAGCGATAAGTAAACAGTTGTTTGCAGACTAGCTAATTTTACACGAATATTGCATAGAACGGCGCGAGGCGGATGATGGCCTTGTGCCGTTCTTGCTTGTGACAGTCTTGCTCGCCCGTGCTTGCTCATTTGTTGAGCGCCCGTCTGCCGTCTTGGGACTAGTGTCTGCCGTATCCGTCCCGCCTCGCGCTCGGCGTACGGTGTTTACCTTGCACGGCGGGGACTAGCCGTTTATCGGGCATCCATTTTTCTTTTTATCGGTTATTTATTTTTTGTCTTGACAAATTCCGCGCGCTTTGGTATAATCATTGGTAAGTTTATTTTTTAATCAAAACAACAAAATACAAGGAGTGAGAGAATGAAACAGTACAGTCTTCTCAAGGAAAAGGATGCCGAGCTTTACACCGCGGTGATGCAGGAGCTTGGCAGACAGCAGAACAAAATCGAGCTTATCGCGTCGGAGAACTTCGTATCCGAGACGGTTATGGAGGCAAACGGCACTATACTTACCAACAAGTATGCCGAGGGCTATCCCTCAAAGAGATACTACGGCGGATGCGAGTACGTCGACGTAGTTGAGACAATAGCAATCGAGCGCGCGAAGGAGCTGTTCGGAGCAGGCTACGCAAACGTTCAGCCTCACTCGGGCGCCCAGGCAAATATGGCGGTATTCTTCGCGCTTTTAAATCCTGGTGACACCGTTCTTTCAATGAACCTTGCTCACGGCGGACACCTGAGCCACGGCTCGCCTGTAAACCTTTCGGGTAAGTACTTCAACATCGTTCCCTACGGTGTATCGGCAGAAGCCGAGGTTATCGACTACGAGGAGGTAAGACGCCTCGCTCTCGAGTGCAAGCCCAAGCTTATCCTTGCGGGCGCATCGGCATATCCCAGAATTATCGACTTCAAGAAGTTCTCTGAAATCGCGAAGGAGGTCGGCGCGTACCTTATGGTAGATATGGCTCATATCGCGGGCCTCGTTGCGGCAGGACTTCATCCCTCGCCCGTACCCTACGCGGACGTTACCACCACCACGACACACAAGACCTTAAGAGGTCCCAGAGGCGGTCTTATCCTCTCTAACGATGAGGAGATCGCAAAGCTTATTAATAAGGCTATCTTCCCTGGCACCCAGGGCGGCCCTCTTATGCACACCATCGCGGCAAAGGCGGTCTGCTTCGGTGAGGCACTTAAGCCCGAGTTCCGCGAGTACGCCTCGCGCATTATCGAGAACACCAAGGCGCTTGCCGAGGGACTTCTTGCCGAGGGCTTCCGTCTCGTATCGGGCGGCACCGACAACCACCTCGTGCTCGTTGACCTTACGGGTATGAAGGTTGCGACGGGTAAGGAGGCAGAGCATCTTCTTGACGAGGTTGGAATTACCTCTAATAAGAACGCTATCCCCTATGACACTCAGAAGCCCTTTGTTACAAGCGGTATCCGTCTCGGCACCGCGGCAGTCACCACGCGCGGCTTCTGCCCCGACGACCTTCGCGAGGTAGCAAGGCTTATCGGTATGACGCTCAAGGACTTCGACGGCAATGCTGACGAGGTAAGGGCAAGAGTTGCAAAGCTTCTCGCCAAGTATCCTCTTTACGAGGCGTAAATCCAAATGCAGCTTCAGGATCCTAAATCCAGGATATTCTCAAATCCCTTTGCGATAGTTCTCATCGCTCTGCTCTGCTGTGCGCTGTGGGGCAGTGCGACACCCGCTATCAAGACAGGCTACGAGCTTCTCGATATGATAGACCCGTCGGTAAGCTCGTCGCCGAACGTTCCCTCAATTCTCCTTTTCGCGGGAATAAGGTTCTTCTTCGCGGGGCTTCTCACTATCCTGATTTTCTCGGTCGCGAGGGGTAAATTTCTCTATCCCAAGCGCGAAAACCTCGGAAGAGTAGGCATAATAAGCGTATTCCAGACCATCGTGCAGTATCTTTTCTTCTACATAGGACTTGCCAACACCACGGGTGTCAAGGGCACTATTGCCTCAGGCTCGTCGACCTTCTTCGCGCTTCTTATATCGGCGCTGATATTCAAGCAGGAGAGGCTGACGGTGAAGAAGATAGTTGCCTGTGTGCTTGGCTTTGCGGGAATTATCGCGGTAAACCTTGACGGACTTACCTTTGATATGAACTTCCCCGGTGACTGCTTCGTTATCTTCTCGGCAATCTCGGCGGGCACCTCAAGCGTGCTTATCAAGCGCTTCTCGAGCCACGAGGACCCCGTAACCCTCAGCGGCTACCAGTTTATGGTGGGCGGTGTCTTTATGATAATAGTAGGCCTCTGCTTCGGCGGAAGAATATACGTTAAGGAATTTGCCGACGTGGCGATCCTTGCCTACCTCGCGCTTCTTTCGGCAATAGCCTATTCGCTCTGGGGAATTCTCTTAAAGTATAACCCCGTGTCAAAAATTACGGTGTTTAATTTCTCGACACCGATATTCGGAACGCTTCTCTCGGTGCTTATTCTGCCCGACTCGAAGGGCGTAAACCCGATAAACCTTGTAATCACCCTGCTTCTTGTGTCGGCAGGCATATTCCTGCTTAACTACCGACCGTCCGAGAAGGCACCGCCCTCGGTACAGGACGGCAGTGAGGCTACTGCTAGCGAGGAATGATATTTTCCGTGGGGCTCATAATTTTGCGAAAAAGAGCTGTTTTTCGGCTCTTTTTTGCGTTTTCCGAAGAAAGACGGATATGCATTTTTTGAAAAAATCGAAAAGTGCTTGACAAACCCCGCGCAGGGTGATATAATTCACCTATAAGCTTAAACCGTTGACGCGGAGATAACGGTAGCTATGCCTCCACAGAGAGCCCGCGGTGCTGAGAGTCGGGTGAGATACAGGTTATCAAATGGACCGCTGAGGGTGCAGTCAAATGCGACGGTGTCGCAGAGTATTCTGCAACGCACGCCCCGCGTAAGAGGGCAGGGATATGAAGTATCCCGACGAGTGCGTGATTTTCGTCACGAATCAAGGTGGTATCGCGGAATTGTTATTTCGTCCTTGACAGTTTTTTTCTGTCGGGGATTTTTTGTTTTTAAATACTTATGAAAAGAGGGAAATAAAATGCTATTTAACGGAGTTGATTTTGATACCTACTTCAAGAATTACCCGAATGCCGAGGGCTACTTCGGCAAATACGGCGGCGCGTACGTAAGCGAGGAGCTCAAGCGCGCTATGGAGGAGATCACCGATGCGTACTTCACCATCTGCAAGTCAAGAAAGTTCATTGATGAGTTGAGAAGGATAAGAAAGGAATTTCAGGGCAGACCTACCCCCGTCACGCACCTTGAGCGCCTTTCGGCAAGGCTCGGAAACGTTCAGCTCTACGCAAAGCGCGAGGACCTGAACCACACGGGCGCTCACAAACTCAATCACTGTATGGGCGAGGCGCTTCTCGCGAAGTATATGGGCAAGAAGAAGCTGATTGCCGAGACGGGCGCGGGACAGCACGGCGTTGCTATTGCAACGGCGGCGGCATATTTCGGCCTTGAGTGCGACGTCTATATGGGCTCTGTCGATATCGCAAAACAGGCGCCCAACGTAGCGAGAATGAAGATACTCGGCGCCAACGTGGTTGAGGTCAAGCACGGACTTGCCACCCTTAAGGAGGCGGTCGACGCGGCGTTTGACGCATATGCCAAGGACTACAGGAATTCCATCTACTGCATAGGCTCGGTCGTGGGGCCTCACCCCTTCCCGATGATGGTAAGAGACTTCCAGAGCATCGTCGGAATTGAGGCGCGCGAGCAGTTCGTGGAGATGACGGGCGAGCTTCCCGACGCGGTCGTTGCCTGCGTTGGCGGAGGCTCTAACTCGGCGGG
The DNA here is from genome assembly GCA_017935065.1 of Clostridia bacterium. Taxonomy (GTDB): domain Bacteria; phylum Bacillota; class Clostridia; order Oscillospirales; family CAG-272; genus UBA1740. The sequence goes on along the minus strand of JAGBIF010000011.1, from coordinate 22,285 downwards.
CTTTTTCGCGGGCTTCCTTAACTATCCCGTGGATATCTACGGCGTTGAGCCCTTCGGCACGGGAAAGGCTCTCGGTCAGCACGCGGCAAGCCTCGTCTACGGCGAGGAGGGCGTTATGCACGGCTTCAACAGCCTTATGCTCAAGGACGCAAACGGCGAGCCTGCCCCCGTTTACTCGGTGGCAAGCGGTCTTGACTACCCCTCGTCGGGTCCTGAGCACGCCTTCCTTCACGACCTCGGCAGAGTAAAGTATGACGGCGTTACCGATGACGAAACCATTGACGCCTTCTTCACCCTCTCGAGGCTTGAGGGCATAATCCCCGCGATAGAAAGCTCTCACGCGGTGGCGTACGGAATGAAGCTTGCTAGGGAAATGAAGACTGGCTCTGTCCTCATCAACCTCTCGGGCAGAGGCGATAAGGATATGGACTATATTCTGGAAAAGTACGGGATTAGATAATCTCGGCACGAGATTATCAGTTATGATTCCCTAACGGGAAGTTATGAATGGCGATGCCAAGTTATGATGCTCACTAAAGTGAGCAGTTATGAGCGACTTCGTCGCGTTTAAAGCTTGAATGGAATCATATCATAACATCTGCCAAAGGCAGATTCATAACGATGCGAAGCATCTCATAACTTTTGCCTTGGCAAAATCATAACTCATAACTTGTTCTTTTTTGACGCACAACCCACAAGATTATCAATCGCAGACAGACGGAAGAAGCCGACGCGTTTCTTCCGTTTTTCTTTGTCTTTTTTCTTTGTGCAAAAGGTAGAAATTTATATGCTAATTAAACAAAAATAAGATATGTGCATTGATTTTAAATAATAAAAAGTGTATAATTAGTGCGTTGCAAAACCAATAACTCTTAAGGAGGAATTATGAAAAACACGAGTAAAATTCTTGCCGTGCTGATGCTTATCGCGCTTATGGTTGCCGTGCTTGCGACCTATTCGTTTGCGGCTGAGATCGGTACGGGCGACGTTAAGACGGGAGTGGCGCCATCGGGAACGAAAATGAAGTTCTCGGACTACGCGAATGTAAAGTTTCTCGTCCACGACAGCTATGAGGGCGGTGACGTCGGCAAGACGGGCGGTAACCTCGGCAGAGGCGCCGCGTATGCCGTTACGATAAAGGACGACGACAAGGGCGCGCCCTATATCTACGACCTCAATTCTTCTGCCACGAAGTCGAAGAATTACGTTTATCTTGACTACAGCAAGAACGATGTTGCAAAGGTTTATCTTGAGCCTATGTATACCGAGCTTAAGAATGCCAAGGATAACGCGGCTCTTTCACCCTATAACGGCTATATAATGGAATTCGATATCGCGACCCGCGCTACCACTGACAACACCTGGACCGAGAAGCTTCAGGTAATGAACGGACATTCCTGGTCCGACGGAGGACTTAATATCGGAACCATCAAGGCTAACAACGGAAAGGTCATAATCGAGGGTATCGAAGCGATCGGCGGTAAAACGAAAAGCGTTACTGCGTCTACGGTAGGCGGCTGGGTGCATATCACGCTGGTCTACAACCCCGCCCAGGAAGTCGTTACCATGTACGCTAACGAGGCAAAGGTTGACCGCACAGGCTCGGTTACAAGAACCTGCATAGCTCAGATATCCAATGTCACGGGCGGTGTATCAGTTTATCCCATGGGCGCTCGTATGTGTAAGCAGACGCAGACGACGGGCGATTTCTGCCTTGACAACGTGCTCTTCTATCAGGCTACTATTCCCTGTGACCCTCAGTATATGGATAACCTCACTCCCGCAGAGGCCTTTGTAGGTAACGTTTCTCTTGCTAAGGACGGCAATCTTCCGTCACCCACGAGATACGCTGCGTATGAAAAGGTAAAGAGCGAGTATATAAATACCTACTGGACGGGTACGGCGTACACAGCTGCGGCTAACACCACGGAGCTGAAGCAGGCAGTCACCGATTTCAACGGCATCAACGCGGAGTCGCTTAAGACTCTGGCTATGACCTATAACGTAAATCAGCTTGATGAGAAGGTGAAGACGCTGATGAATTTAAAGCGTGGCTTCTCGAATCTCGATAAGAGACAGACACAGATATCGACTATAGAGTCATTTATGGCCTCGACGGCAACGCTTATCGACAAGGATAATGCGAAGTACGCAACCGCGATAGGCAACCTCGATACGTGGAAGCTCTACTACCAGGACGATATCAGCATCAGGGCGTTTATAAACCGTATGAACAGATTTGGCACCGCCACCACCGCGGCGGCGATGCAGAGGCACTACGACGAGGCCACCGAGTTCTATCCCGCGGCAAGCGCCGTTGAGTCGAAGATCGGAAGCTCCGACACCAGCACCTATGCGGATGCTACCGAGAGGACGAATATCAGAAACGCTATCAGCGCCTATAAGAATGCGGGCACTAAGCTTGCGGCGAAGGTAAAGGATTACAACGCTCAGAAATTCATAAATCTCGTAAACTTCTTCAAGGATACCACGAGGACCGAGTGGGAGGCCGACGACGGCACTATCAAAAATCAGTGGTATCTCGCAAGAGGCATTCTCCTTGAGAATAATTATAACGCAAGTTACTCGGGCTTCTCCAGTGCCAAGACGGGCATTTACGACCCCGTAAACGCCTATTTCTCGGCAAAGATGCAGGCTGAGCACGTGGCAGTGCTTCAGGCAAAGCTCGCCGTGTTTGAGGCGGAGAGCTCCAACTACGTTGACAAGGCAGGCGTATGTAAGTACATCGATAACTACCTTGAGAGAAACGCTGCCGATATCGTAACCGATGCGGATATCAACGCTATCAAGGCAAAGAACGCCGAGTACAAGACGCTTCTTGCCTCGCTTGAGATCGACTACACCGAAAAGCTCGTGGCGAACACCGCCGAGTTCGTAAGCCAGATGGAGCATATCGCTACCGTTAAGGATTACAAGGATCTTAAGCCCCTGTTTGACGAGGCTACCGTAAATTACTACAATATGAACCTCATCGGCAACGAGGGTGCGGGACTTGATACTGTCACCGTGCAGAACGCTGTCAATGCGTACGAGGCACTTAAGACGAGACTGCTTAACAACGAGGTCTACGGCGCGCGCTTCGTGGCTCAGATGGCGGATATCCCCTCTGAAAAGAGCAAGGATGACTATTACGCGGCGTTTATGAACTGCTACGGTTGCGAGGAGTATCTTGATACCACCTACGAGGGTGTTGCCGACTGCAAGGGCAGATACGATACGATGAAGGCAAATTATTTAGCGAAGGTTGATCTTGCCAACACCGAATCGGCAAGCACGCTTGATTCGGTATGCTCGGTAAGAACCTTCTGCGGAATCGGCGATCTTATCAATCACGTACAAAAGACGCTGTTCGGCGGCAGGTGATTTGTCTGTCAAGTAAATGTTTAGGAGAAAATGTATGAAAAGTAAATTAACGAGAATTATATCGCTTTTGCTGATACTCGCGTCTCTCGTGTCCTGCCTTACGGTGTTCTCCTTCGCGGAGACCGCGCCCGAGGAGGAGGAAAACACCTCGAAGCTTATCTACTACAGAAGCTACGAAGAGGGTTGGGAGTACAACAACGGCGTGTACGGCGACAGAAAGGATAACCATTTCTTTATCGACTACGAGGAAGCGAAGGATTTCAGCTACAACTACTTCCTCCGCATTGAGGATCTTTCGGGCAAGGACGGATTTATGGAGTTCCGCTACGGCTCGGATCAGCCGAGATCGGGCGGTGCTGTTATGAGCTTTGATTTAAAGGTAGACGATAAGGCTGACTTCGGCGGCGTCGGTTCGTCCAGCATATATTTGAGGACGGTCGGCGGATCCGCCGAGGGTAAGACCTCGGGACTCGTGTGCATCAGCGGAGGTAAGCTTTATCTTCCTACCGCAAACGGTGCGCACTCCTCCTGCTACAACCTTATGAACACTCTGCCTAGCGACGAGTGGATACGCCTGACGTACGTATTCGACCTCGGCAGTGAGGAGAACGACATCAACGCGAATTACAGGCTCTGTAAGAAGTGCTTCCAGAAGTACGAGCTCAGCGCCTGCAATAAGTCAACGTGTCAGAAAAAGCTCCCCAACAATACAAGCCAGACCTGCGGTGAGGTGCTTGACCCCGCGACTATGTACTCAGGAATATCCTGCCGTATTTACGTAGGCTACGCATCGACCTTCAATACCGATACCGCGACCTCTATCAATTCCAAGGCTGTCAATAGCTCGGTGGACCTTTCCACCACCAAGTACTACGATACCGCCTTCCACTACAAGACGGGTAACACCAAGGGTATTGATATCGTCAGATTCGGTCTGCCCTCGAAGTCCACTCAGGAGGATAAGGATTATATCTACGGTCAGAGCTACTGCATTGATAACCTCGCTATGTATAACGGCGAGTCGGGAATGAAGGTTCTTCCTATTAAGGATATACTTTCTATCGGTACCGAGGATAAGCCCTACGGTACGAAGATCAACTCCTCCGCGGCGAAGGTAATAGAGATACTTTCGGGCTCGGGCGAGAAGTCCAACATTCAGTACGTAAACGAGGCACTGCTTCTCAAGGTCGGAGTTGAGTACGGTCTTTACGCAAAGCAGAGAAAGGCTATTCTCACCGACAGCATAACCGAGCTTCCCTACGGCGCGCCCATTAAGAGTGACGGCAAGGTATACGTGCCCTTCCAGGCGGTGCTCGATTACATAGGCTACCCAAGCTTCAAGCATGACGATAATATGTCCTACGATTTCGCGACGGATAAGGGCTCGGCGCTTCTTACCGTCGGACGCGATACGGCTACGGTAAACGGAAGCCTCGTTGCACTCTCGGCGGCGCCTATGATGGTGGCTGACGCTGACACGGGCAAGGAATACGTTGTAATCGCGCTTGACGACGTAGAGACGCTCTTTGAGGGCTACTACGTCACCTACGACGATATGGGACTTATCATCATCTCCGAGAAGGATGAGCTTCTCAACCGCGATCACGATCTTGAGACGATGCTTACCTATATGTGTATGTTCATCTACGATTATGTAAGCGGTGACGAGTATTACAACAGAACCAAGAACAATACCGAGAACTTTACTCACCCCTATCTTCTTGCTGATCAGGAGAAATTTGACTACCTGCACAGAGTTTATACGGGTGAGGAGCAGGATGAGCTGCTTAAGGGCTACCTTGAGGGCTATGTAAATACCATTCTCGCAAGAGATTCAAGCACCTCGTCAAGAGCAAGGTCGGCAAGCACTGTTGAGACTGCCACGGGCACCGTAACCAAGAACGGCTACGATGTCTTCAGATACGGCTGGGAGCATTGGCTTGCAGACGATAAGACGGTTGATTCGACGGGCGCGGGCACCTACCTTGACGGTGTGACCGAGTGGGTTACCGAGTACAACGAGGACGGCTCCGTTAAGCGTGAGTATTACAAGAACGGCGCGGTGCTTAACCCCCACGATCTTGAGACGAATGCAAAGAAGATTTCGGGCTACACCTTTGAGAAGAAATATCACAACTACGGCTACGACTACGACGGCGGACGCCTTAACGAGTCGGGCAACTACAACAACTTTATCAAGGACCTTGCGTTCTGCTACCAGGTAACGAGAAAAGAGGCGTTCGCAAGACTTGCGTACGAGGCAGCGCTCGCTATGGCTAAGTGGGAGCACTGGGGCCCCGGTCACTTCCTTAACACCGCGGACGCTACCACCCCCTATGCTATGGCGTACGATTGGCTTTACAACGTATGGTGCGAGTTCGGCTATGACCTTGCGCCTATCGAGAAGGCTATCTGGGACAACGGCATCCATGACGGTATTCTCGTATCCTACCTGCACGAGAGCGAAAAGTTTACTACCTCTCGCCGTCAGGGAACCGCCTGCTACTACACCACGATGAAGAACAACTGGAACGCGGTTTGCACCTCGGGTATGGTAACGGGTGCGCTTGCTATACTCGGTGTTGACTACCTCGTTGCAAACGATACCAAGCGTGCCTCGGGCACAACTCTTGACACCGCGACTATCGTTAAGGAGTGCAAGCTCATTCTTGAAAACAATACCAAGACTCTTGCAAACAACGGTCTTGGAATGTACGCGCCCGACGGCTCGTACATCGAGTCTCCCAACTATTGGAAGTACTCGACCTCCTCGCTCTTCCAGATGATCTGGGCGCTTATGTCGGCTACGGGCGACGATAGCGGCTTCCTCAATATGTGGGCGATGGATAAGACCTTCTACTTCGCGGTACAGTGCGAGTTCCCCTCATTTATCAAGACCGATACGAACGGAACACAGTCCTCGGGCTATCAGTTCTGGAACTACCACGACTCACAGCAGGATGCTATGGACTCGGGAATGTTCTTCTACGCGGCAGAGGTGCTCGGTCAGGAGGCTCTTGCGGCAATCAGACTTCAGCAGCTTGAGCGTAAGGGTATAGGCGTTTACGACTTCCTTGCCTACAAGCCCGAATATGCCGAGATGAACAGGGAGGAGGCGTTCGCGCAGCTCGACCTTACCTATGTGTTTGAATCCTGCGACGGAATCGTATCGAGAGATTACTTCGGCGACGGATGTCTCTACACGGGTATTATGGGTAATATGAACAACGCATCCCACGCGCAGATCGACTCGGGTAACTTCATTTACGCAAACAATAACTTCATCTGGTTCTGTGACCTCGGCTCGGAGAACTACAACGTATACGGCTACTTCAGCAAGGACGAGTACAGATACGCGTATTACAGAATGACAGCAGAGGGCAACAACGTTATCGCTCTTACCTCCGACGAGCAGACCGTTCCGTGGGGACAGGTGCTTAACGGCGGCGGCGAGCTTATCGAGTACGATTACAACGAATTCGGTATGAAGGCGATAATCGACAACGTTACCGCATACGGTGACCTTGCGACCTCCTGCCTGCGCGGTATGCTCTTTACCAACAACCGCAAGACGGTTGTCGTTCAGGATGAGATTATCTTCGACGGAACGCACCAGTTCGCATGGCTTGCTCAGACCACCGCGGATATAGAGATTTCCGAGGACGGAAGGACCGCATACCTCATTAAGGAAATTCCCAATACCTTTGGCGGCGCCGAAAAGACCGAGCAGGTTATCAGATGCTCGATAGTATCACCCGATACGAGATTTACCTTCAGCGAGAAGCCCGCTACTACCAATATTCTCAACGCTACCATCAAGCCTGGCGTTTCGGTTGAGGCAGGCGGTGTCGACGAGAAGGACAGAAGCAAGTACAACCGTCTTTGCATCGACGCGAGAGGACTTAAGTTCAACTGCGCGGTGGTTATCGAGGAGGTTGAAAACAAGTATATCACCGCTGAGGATAAGCCCGTCGAGTACGAGTGGAACATCATGCGTGCATGGGAGATTTCCGAGAGCTTCAACGCAACTACCACCGACGAGAATGCTATTACCAAGGCACAGCTGTTCGACGTAAAGGAATACGGCGATAAGGCAAATGCCTACGTAAAGGAGGGCACCGCGTTCGGAAACAGGCTTCAGGACTTCTACCTCGCAATGCAGAGAGCTGCAGCGGCAGTAGTTACCTTTATGGAGCAGATGTTCACAAACGAGCCCGCCCTTAAGGATTCCTACTACGCATACAAGGCTAACGCGGCTAAATACAACGCCTTCCAGAAGAGCGTAAACGCAAGCATCAAGGACACCATGTCCATAGGCGTAACGCTCGGCGGATATCAGGGATAAGGCAAAGCGCCCCTGCGCTTTGCCAACTAAGTTTCCCCTTTGGGGAAGTGATGTTGCCTTCGGCAGTGATGTTATCTAAGATAGTGCAGTTTGCACCGCACGCGGTGCAAGTTAAGAATAGATGCAGGGAAACTTAACTTCACTTTGCGAGTTAAACGAGCAAAACTTCACTGCAAGCGTTTTTGCGAGCAACTTCACTTTCGCGAGGGCGAAAACTTCACAAATATTATCACACAAAACAAAAAAGACGGAAAGAAATTTCCGTCTTTTTTCACGCCCACGCGTGTCAACATATCGCATTCGCCCAGCGAGGCATATCTAACCCGACGAAGTCGGACTTCATTGCGAGCGCCACGGGCACACACACCATCGTACAGAGTGCGAGGCGTACACGGCGGGAGTAGAACCCCCGCCCTACAATTAACCCGACGAAGTCGGACTTCATCGCGAAGCGATTTCATCCACAAGGTGGATTTCACCCGCGAAGCGGATTTCATTGCGAGCATCGCTCTCTACCACGCCTCGGGCGTTACACCTGTCAAGTCTATTACTATATCAAGCGTCTCTGTGCCTCGGGTGACGTTTACTGTGACTGTACTTCCCGGGCGGGCGGTGAGCATTGTGTCAAAGACATTGAAGGTGCGCGTGACCTTGGTAGTCGCGGTAGTCTCGCCTGTCTTGACGGTGATGGAATTGATAATGTCGCCTGCCTGGAATTTACCCTCGGCAATGCTGCCCGCGTTAACCGAGGCTACCGATACGCTCTCTATCTTGTGGACCTTTCCGGTCTCGGTATCGTATTCCGACCATCTGTCGGCAATAGTTACCTCAATACCCATTACCACGCGGTATGCCGAATCGTTTTCGGGATTAATATTATCGTAGTAGATAATGTTGTCTGCTACATTCTTTGCGATATTAGAGGGAATGGCGTAGGCTATATTGTCGATCTCGCTTGACTGGATCTTCGCGTTTACTATTCCTACCACGCGCCCCTTCTCGTCAAACAGACCGCCGCCTGAGTTACCGCTGTTTACCGCCGCGTCTATTCGTATAACGCGCATAGTGACGGCAGTTTCCTCGTCAACGGCAAGCATCGTGATGCTCTCGCTGTCCACGTTGACGGCACCTACCGTAGCTGAGATACCCTCACCCTCGGGATTTCCTATCGCGATAACCGTCTGAAGCACCGCAAGGTCATCCGAGTTCGCGAATTCCGCGACGGTAGCGCTTGAGGTCTTGAGCGCCTCGCTTCCGCTTATGCGAAGCACCGCAATGTCGTAGTACATAGAGCCGCCCACGTAGGTCGCGGGGATAGAGTAGTCAAGCTTCGGGTAATATTGGCTGTATTCCTGACCGAAAAGATATACCTTTATATCGTCGCTTATCTTGTCCTCGGCATCCGAGTCAACGTTGTATACCACGTGGTAGTTCGTGATGATATATGCCGAGCCCGTTGTCTTGTCAAGCTGGTAGATGACACCCGCACCGCCACTTGTGACCGTCTCGGTCTTGTAGGAGGGCCTGCCGAGCAGTCCGCCGCCGTACGCGTAGGTCACCTCAAAGCTTGCCGTAATGCTTACCGCGCTGAGCAGGCCCTTGCTTGCCGCAAGAAGGTTCTGCTCGTGAGTTGAGGTGATGTCGATATCGTTGTTGGTGACGTTGACGTTCTGCTTGATGCCCGAGATAAGTGCCTCGACCTCCTCGCGCGTCATATAATCCTCGGTGTCACCGCCCCCCTCGGGAGCAGTCGTATCGTCATCCGAGGGCTTGGGTGCCTCGGGCGGCTTGCTCTCGTCGGTGTCGGGATCCTCACTCGGGGGATTGAGCAGCGCGCTCAGCGCATCGAGCGAGCAGGAGGTGGTAAAGAGCATAGTAAGTAAAAGCAGCATAGCTACCAGCACTCTTATTGCGTTTTTCTTTTTCATATTATAATGTATCCTTTCCTGTACCGTTTTGGTGTTTTTACATTCCGATGCACCGCGGCTTTGTACGCGGGCAACGGGGATCTCATTCATTTTACACATCTATTTTACCATAGCTTTGTGAAAATGATGTTAATAAAATAAAAATGTATAAAAAAATTATTTAGAACGAAAAAATATTCCATATGCCGAGGGGCACTTGAAATTAACGGCGTTTTATGGTAGAATATCGGTATAGTAATTTTTTGAGGTACAGGCTATGTTTGATATTGCGGTTATAGGCGCGGGCGTTATAGGTGGTGCCGTTGCCAGAGAGATGACCAAATATAATTTGCGCGTTGTTATTCTTGAGCGTGAGAGTGATGTTGCTATGGGCGCTACAAAGGCAAACAGCGCGATAGTCCACGCGGGCTTTGACGCAAAGCCGGGCACACTCAAGGCGCGTCTTAACGTGCGTGGCTCCGAGCTTATGGAGGACTACGCCTACGAGCTTGGCGTGAAGTATAACAGATGCGGCTCGCTCGTCGTCGGCTTTAACGAAACCGACAGACAGACACTTTCCGAGCTTATGGCGCGCGGTGAGGCAAACGGTGCCAAGGAGCTGTATCTTCTCGGCACGCGCGAGGAAGTGCTTGCGGTCGAGCCTGGTGTCGCGGACGGCGTATGCTGCGCGCTTTTTGCAAAACGCGGCGCTATCATCTGCCCCTACGAGCTGTGTATGGCGGAGGTCGGCTGTGCGATAGATAACGGCGCTATACTCAAGCTAAATTTTGACGTATGCGAGATAGAAAAGAGCAGTGACGGCTACATAGTATCCTCTGCCGACGGAAAGTGCGTCGAGGCAAGATGGGTCATCAACTGCGCGGGCGTGTATAGCGACAAAATAGCCTCGCTTGTCGGTGATGTGAGCTTTACGGTGTCACCGAGGCGCGGTGAGTACGTCCTTCTTGACAAGAGTGAGGGCGGGCGAGTGTCGCACACCGTGTTCCGTTGCCCCTCGCCTCTCGGCAAGGGTGTGCTTGTCACCCCCACGGTTGACGGAAATTTGCTCATAGGCCCGAACGCCGAGGACATATCCGACAAGAGCGATAACGGCACCACCGCACAAGGTGTTGCGCACATCAAGCGCCTTGCGCGCGAGCAGGTCGCGGGAATTGATTTTTCAAAAACGATAACGAGCTTCGCGGGACTTCGCGCGACACCCTCGACGGGGGATTTTGTCATAGGTGTGGTTTGCGAGGGCTTCATCAACTGCGCGGGAATTGAAAGCCCCGGGCTCTCCTCGGCTCCCGCGATTGCCGAGTATGTAGCAGAGCTTCTCGCGGGCGCGGGCGTTACGCTCACCCCGCGCAAGGACTTCTCGGGCAGGCGCCGTCCTATGCACTATTTCCGCGAGCTTGCCGATGAGGAAAAGAACGAGATTATAAAGAAATTCCCCGAATACGCGCATATAATCTGCCGTTGTGAGATGATAAGCGAGGGCGAGATAATTGAGGCGATAAAGACCAACCCGAGGCCCTCGGACATAGACGGCATCAAGCGCCGCACGCGCTCGGGAATGGGAAGGTGTCAGGGAGGCTTCTGCTCGCCTCTTGTGGCGCAGATACTCGCAAGAGAGCTGAAGCTTGACCTGCTTGAGGTGACCAAGCGCGGCGGTGGCTCGCTTATAAATCTTTCAAGAACGAAGGGGAAGAGCTGATGAGTGAGATAAAGAGCTTTAAATACGACCTCGTCATAGTCGGCGGCGGACCCGCGGGTATGGCGTGCGCTGTCAGCGCGTACGAGGCGGGCCTCAGGAGTATTCTTATAATCGAGCGTGACGCGGCACTCGGCGGAATACTTCGTCAGTGCATACATAACGGCTTCGGGCTTCACACCTTCGGTGAGGAGCTTACAGGCCCCGAGTATGCCTACCGCTATGAAAGGAAGGTCAAGGAATACGGCATAGAATATATGCTGAATACTATGGTTACCGCTGTCGGTGCCGATAAGACGGTAACCGCTAGGAACGAGGAGCTTGGTATATTCAGGATAGAGGCGAAGGCGGTGGCGCTTGCTATGGGCTGCCGCGAGAGACCTCTCGGTGCGCTCGGCATCTGTGGCAGACGCCCCTCGGGAATTTTTACCGCGGGAACGGCACAGAAGTACGTGAATATGATGGGCTATCTCCCAGGGCGAGAGGTGGTTATCCTCGGCTCGGGCGATATCGGCCTTATTATGGCAAGGCGAATGACGCTTGAGGGTGCTACCGTCAAGGGCGTGTTTGAGCTTATGCCCTATTCAAGCGGGCTTGCGAGAAATATCGAGCAGTGCCTGAACGATTTCGGCATACCGCTTAAGACGAGCCATACGGTGGTAGAGGTGCACGGTGAGGACAGGCTTACGGGCGTTACCGTGGCAGAGGTTGACGAAAACCGAGTACCCATCGACTCAACACGCGAGCTTATTCCCTGTGATACGCTATTGCTTTCCTGCGGACTTATCCCCGAAAACGAGCTTACCCTCGGCGCGGGGCTGACGCTTGATAGGCGCACGGGCGGTGCTTCGGTTGATATGAACAGGCAGACCGAGATAGAGGGTATTTTCTCCCTCGGAAACGTGCTTCACGTTCACGACCTCGTCGACTACGTCTCGGACGAGGCGGCGGTGGCGGGTGCCGCGGCGGCGAGATATATTATGGGTGCTGTCGCGCAGAGCGTGGCGTTTGACGTTACCGCGTCTTTCGGTGTAAGATACACCGTACCGCAGAGAATTACCGAGCTTTGCGACCTTACTCTTTACTTCAGAGTAGGTGCCGTTTATGAGAATAAGACGCTCACCGTACGCTTTGGCGATAAGCTGATTTACAGCAGAAAATGCGCAAGGCTTCTGCCTGCCGAGATGCAGACGGTAAGGCTCACGCGCGATAAGCTTGCCGCACTCGGTGCCACCTCGGGTGAGATAAAAGTAGGGCTTGAATAGGCTTGGAGGATATATGGAAAGGAATAGAGAGCTTACCTGTATAGTATGCCCCAGAGGCTGTGCGCTTCGCGTGACACTCGGTGATATGGGCGAGGTGCTGTCGGTTTCGGGCAACGCCTGCAAGAGGGGCGAGGTCTACGCTACCGACGAATGCACTAATCCTATGAGAACGGTCACCTCAACGGTGCTTTGCACAGACGGTGAGGTGACACCCGTAAGGACCGAGAGGGCAGTGCCCAAGGCACTTATGAATGGGGTTATGAAGGAAATCAATAGCACGGTTCTTAATAAAAGCGTTACTGTTGGTGACGTAATAATAGAAAACGTAGCGGGCACAGGAGTTAATGTAATTGCCACTGCCTGCAAAGAAATATTTACAAAATAAGGCGTTTTACAAAAAATGCAAAGAGACTTCTCTTTGCGAACTTAAAAAATTTTGAAAGGATGACGGCATATGAGGCGCAAGACCGACCTGCCCGAGCTTCTTGCCCCCGCGGGGGATATCGACGCGCTCTGTGCCGCCGCGCTTGCGGGTGCCGATGCGGTATACATCGGCGGTGAGGCGTACGGAGCGAGGGCATACGCGAAAAACTTCACAAACGAAGAAATTAAATATGCCGTAAGGCTCTGTCACGAAAGAGGCGTTCGGCTTTTCGTTACGGTAAACACGCTCATATACGATAGAGAGCTTGATGCGGCGTATGAGTACTGCGAGCTGCTTCATTCGTTAGGCGTCGACGCCGTAATCGTCTGTGACCTCGGCTTTATCTCGCGCCTTCGCAAGGGGCTTCCCGACCTTGAGCTTCACGCCTCGACACAGATGGGCGTGCATAACACCGCGGGGGCGGATTTCGCCTACGCGCTCGGCTGTCCGAGAGTGGTCGTGGCAAGGGAGTGCTCGCTTCGCGATATCGTGAGGATATGTGAAGGCTCACGGGCAGAGCTTGAGGTATTCGTCCACGGCGCGCTCTGCGTGTGTCACTCGGGGCAGTGCCTCTTTTCGTCAATGGTCGGAGGCAGAAGCGGAAACCGCGGCGAGTGCGCCCAGCCCTGCCGACTTCCCTATAACGGCAAATATCCGCTGTCGCTGAAGGACCTTTCGCTTTGTATGCATATCCCCGAGCTTATTGACGCGGGCGTTGCTTCTCTGAAGATTGAGGGAAGAATGAAGTCGGCGGCATACGTCTTTGGCGTGGTGTCGGTGTTCAGGCGCCTGCTTGACGAAAGACGGAGCGCGACGGGAGCCGAGCTTGAATATCTCGAGGGGCTTTTCTCGCGCGGCGGCTTTACCGACGGATATTTTACCGAGCGTCTTTCCTCAATGACGGGCATCAGAAGCGAGAGCGACAAGCGAAGCACGCGCGAGGCGCGGACGGAGGATATAAAGCTTGACAGGCTTCCCGTGCGTATGCTTGCGGGATTTGAATACGGCGTGCCCTCGACACTTGAGATAGCTCTTAATGTAAATTCACGGCTTTTCAGGACCTCGCGCGAGGTGGTCTGCCACGCGGTGGGAGCCGCCCCCGACCGTGCAAGGTCACAGCCGCTTACCGCCGAGGGCGTTGAGAGCAGGCTCGGGAAGCTTGGCGGCACGGATTATATCGCGGACGCGGTAAGCGTTTCGGTGGACGAGGGAATTAACCTCTCGCCAGGGTGCATAAACGAGCTTCGCCGAGGGGGTGTGGAGGCGCTGGGCTCGGCGCTTAACCGACCGCTTTTTGAAATTCTTGATATCAAGGCCTCGTGTGCCGAAGCACTCAAGGCCTCGCCTATCGGATTGCCAACGGTATCGGGCGCCGAAATACCCAAGGCCTCGCCTGTCGGATTGCCTACGGCTTCGTGTGCCGAAGCACTCAAGGCCTCGCCTATCGGATTGCCTACGGTATCGGGTGCCGACTTGGGTAAGAGCTTCAATATCGCGAGCATCTTCCGTGAGGAAAGCTATCTTTCCCCCGAGGTGAGGGCCGCCTGTGAGGGCTATTTTGACTGTGTATTCCTACCGCTGTCGGCATTTAAGTCTGCCGAGGCACTCGGCGATATAAGCAGGCTCGGCGTAATTTTTCCGCCCGTGATAACCGAGCGCGAGTGGGAGGCTGTCAGAGGCGAGCTTTCCTCTGTAAGGGCGCTTGGGGTAGACATGGCGCTTGTCGGAAATATAGGACATATCGTCCTTGCCTCCGAGCTTGGCTTTTCGGTGCTTGGCGATATAGGACTGAATATAGCAAATACCGCCTCGATGAATTTTCTTCGCTCGATGGGCTTTACCGAGGGAGTTCTGTCGCCCGAGCTTACCCTTCCTCAGGTGCGTGATATAGGCTCTTGCGTGACGGTGCTCGGCAGAATACCGCTTATGATAACCGAGCGCTGTGCGACGAAGGCGTGCGAGGGGTGCGACGCGTGCGGAGATTTTTCGCTCGTCGACAGGCTTGGCGAGAGCTTTCCCGTGCTGAGAGAGCCGCCTCACAGGTCGAGAATTTTCAACTCAAGACCGACCTTTATGCTTGACAGGGAAAGCGAGCTTTCGGGTGCGGGGGTGTCAATGCGCCACTTCATTTTCTGTGAGGGAGCGCGCGAGGTTCTGAAGCTTATCGCTTGCGCGAAAGAGGGCAGAGCGCCCGATTTTCCGATAAGAAGGCTCGGAAAAAGACCTCTTACAGGTAAAAATTAACCCCCTTGCCACAAAATAATAATAAAAAGTTTTAAAAAAGCTATTGCAAAACGCGAAAAGTGATGATAAAATATACTTTGATATAATTCAAATACATAAAGGAGTGAAAAAATGAAAAAGACCATTTGTAAGGTAGATTACGATACCGCTGCGTCGAGCATCGTTAAAAAGCTTACCTTCGGTAGCTTCGGTGATGCGAACGGCTATGAGGAGACCCTCTATGTTACCGCTGACGGTAAGTATTTCCTCTACACCAACGGCGGTGCTGACTCGAAGTATCCCAAGGAGGATATCAAGAGAATGAGCAAGGCTGCCGCTGAAAAGTGGATGAACGAGAATTAATTTTCTCACATCGGGGCATATGCACGGAAATATGCCCCGATAATTTTAAGCTGTAAATGTAAAAATATAGCAAATAAAGCAACTTTTGTTTGCATTTCAAGATATTTTATCGAGAATATGAAAGGAAATTCAAAATGAGTAAGAAGAAAACCGAAAGAATTTTCAAACAGGTGCACAGCATCTCGGAGTATCTTTCCAATATTGAGTCTCACGGAGATAAGATAATCTACTCTTATCTTTCGGGCAAGGAGTACGTATCGCTCACCTACCGCGACTTCTGCGACAAGGTCTACTCAATAGGCGCAGGACTTCGCGCGCTCGGTCTTGAGGGCAAGAGAATTGCCGTTATCGGTGAGACCTCGCCCGAGTGGGTGGCGTCCTATCTTGCCACACTCGCTATCGGCGGTGTTATCGTGCCTATGGATAAGGAGCTTGATATAAAGGAAATAGAGGGCTTCCTCGCGGGAGTTGATGCCGAGGCTATTATTTACGGCAAGTCCTTTACCGCGAAATTTGAGGGTGCTATCGAGAGCCACCCCAGCCTTAAGACCTTCATTCCTATGGACAAGACGGCAGAGGCAAAAGATAAGGTCGTGCCTCTTGAGGCGGTGATCGCAAGCGGTAAGGCTATAAGAGAGACCGAGGGCTTTGAGGTCTGCCAAAGAGACGTAGGCGAGCTTGCCGTTATGCTCTTTACCTCGGGCACCACGGGCACCAGCAAGTGTGTTATGCTCTGTGAGAGAAACATCTGGTCTACCGTAAACTCGGCGTGCGCTACGGTTGAATTCTTCCCCAACGATACGATAGTATCGGTGCTTCCGCTTCATCACACCTACGAGCTTGCCTGCATGCTCTCGGGAATGAACTACGGAATGAGAATAGGCATCAACGATTCGCTTAAGCGCATTATGAAGAACTTTGCCGAGTTCAAGCCTACGGGACTAGTTCTCGTTCCGCTTTTCGTCACCACTATGTATAACAAGATTATGGCAAAGGCAAGAGAGGGTGGCAAGGAAAAGCTTCTTAAGACGCTCATTAAGGTCTCAAACGGACTTCGCAAGGTCGGAATCGACCTTCGCAGAACGCTCTTCAAGTCGGTTCTCGACGCGTTCGGCGGAAGACTTAACAAGATAGTCTCGGGCGGTGCGCCCCTCAATCCCGAGATGGTAAAGCAGTTTGACGCGTTCGGCATTACTATTGCCGAGGGCTACGGCATCACCGAGTGCTCGCCTCTTATTTCGGTAAACCCCTACTACGCGCTGAAGCCGGGCTCGGTCGGACCCGCGGTGCCCAGCTGTACCGTTCGCATTGAAGGCAAGGGCAAGAACGATAAGGGCTTTGACGAGGGTGAAATCCAGGTCAAGGGCGACAACGTAATGCTCGGCTACTACAACAACGAGGAAGAGAATAAAAAGGCGTTCACCGATGACGGCTGGTACAGAACGGGCGATGTCGGATATATGGACGGTGATGGCTATATCTTCATCACGGGCAGACTTAAGTCGGTTATCGTGCTTGAAAACGGCAAGAACGTATTCCCCGAGGAGATTGAGGAATACCTCGCCAATATCGGCGGTATCGGCGAGTCGGTGGTAGTCGGCAGAAAGGCAGAGGACGGCGAGACGGTAGTGCTTACCGCGATAGTATATCCCGACACCGAGGTATATCCCGAGGGAAGTGATAAGGCGACGGTTTATGAGGAGCTTCACAAGAAGATACTTGACCTCAACCGCACCCTTCCCGCCTTCAAGCATATAAAGGAGCTTGAGCTTCGCGACGAGCCCTTTGAAAAGACTACCTCGAGAAAGATTAAAAGACACCTGGTAAAATAAGCGCGAGCGATTATTTTACAGTTATGATTGGCTTGCGCCAAGTTATGATAGGCTACGCCAAGTTATGATTGGCTTATGCCAAGTTATGATTGGCTTATGCCGAATGATGAATAGCACACAAAAGGCGGAAATTTCTTTCCGCCTTTTAGCTTGTCTTTTATTCGGAATAATTTTCCCCGTGTAAAGCATAGCTTATAATATGGGTTGAAACGCGCGTAGAGCGCACGTGTGAGAGAATATTTTACAATAAACGCGTCACAATTTTGGGTAAAATGCGAAATATCACAAGAAAAGTGGATAAAAAAAGGAATTTCTTGTTGACAATTATTTTATTTTATACTAAAATATACTTGTGTTATTATTTTCGTGCTACGTCACGCATAGGATAGGAGGTATCTCATGGAATTTCAGACTAACAAAGTCACCAATGCTTATCTTTCCAAGAAAGAGGAGTGGGATGAAACCGAGGTATTTAATTACAAGAAAAAGATAAAGGTACAGCTTGCCGCGCCCTGGTTTACTATGATAGTAATGCTCGGCATCTATGCGGCTGTCACTATGGCGGTATGGGCGGCGAATATCGTGCTCGGCATTTTCGGTCTCGGCGACGTCTTTAAGTACGTATCGAGCCAGCTCGTTACCGTTGTTCTTCTCGCGGCATTTATTCTTATCAGCTTCTTCGCGGCAAGGGCGCACGCCAAGAAAAAGACGCAGAAGTTCGTTATTGAAAACAGAGGCGAGGTAGGTCACAGCGGCCGTCCCTACAGCAAGGGCATCTCTCGCGGACTTTTCTTCTCGATAATCATCTCGGCGGCGGGCATTGCGGGAGTTCTTTTCTTCAACCTTATCTACGTCCTTGACGGTATGGAGAACTTCATTACTCAGTTTATTTCCATGGACCTTCTCGGTACTCTCGCCTGTGTTATAGGCGCGCTTCTTTATCCGCTTTTCTATCACCTTAAGGCGCAGGCGGTGCTTCGCTCCTTCGACAAGGACACCTGCCCCATCTGCTCAAGATCGAATTACCGTATGGTAAAGCGTGCGGTCAACAAGGCTGAGGACGAGGTTATCTCAAAGCAGGTTGCCTACACCCCAGGTAAGATTGCCTACGTATACGGTCAGTTCATCATCGACAAGACGAAGTATACGAGAGAGACCGATGAGAGTTGCTATATTACATACTGCCGTTACTGCTCCTTCTACGTCAAGGGCAACGGCACCGAGCAGATTGATTAAGGAGGTAGGATAGATGTTAAAGCAGAGAAATCTGGTCATAAGACCCGATAATCAGGAGCTCGCAGAGCTTGAGATGAAGAAGCTTGAGCATTTCGGCTGGGTGCGCGTAGTTGACACGCCCTGTCCCGACGGCTCGGTTATGGTATCCTACGTCCGTGACGACGAGGAAAACCGTGAGGCGGCGGAAAACGAGTACAAGTATCGCTCGGCAAAGCTTGCCACAGAGTTCGCGCAGAGCGCAAACGAGAGGCTTACCACCCTTTCTGGCTCCGATCGCGCAAAGAAAAAGAGCGTGTTCCCCGCAATTCTGTGCGGCTTCTTCGCGGCGGCATTCCTTGCACTCGGTATTATGTTTATAGTATGGGATGACTTTATGAGAATGCTCATTCCCGAGTCTGTTAGAATCAACGGCGGATGGTCCTTCCTTAACGATTACGTCATAGGCAGTGCCAACGTAGACAACAAGGTGCGTACGATAATCTTCCTTTGCATAGCTTGCGTGGCGTTTTTCTTCTTCTTTATCGCGCTTATGCTATCGTCTATCAGAAAGATTAAGGAAAGCAATCTTGACAACCTTGACTACGCGCAGTTCGCTCTCGCGGAGATGACCTACTACGAGGAGGTCAGCGAGACCGCGGCAGCCGAGGCACAGAGACTTTTCCCCAACGAGTAAGCCGACCGATATAAAAACCGCGCCTATGGAAGCATGCCGTAGGCGCGGTTTTTATTCCTTTTGCGAAGGTCGGTCTTGTATTTAAAGGTCGGTCTTGTACTTACAGGTAGGTCTTGTATCTTCGCACGGGGGCGCGGCTTTCGCGCCCGATACAATACAATAATAGGAGATTTGTGTATGATATATCTTACGGGTGACACTCACGCGCTTATTGACTACGATAAAATTCCCGCGTGGCTTGCGTGGAATTCCTCGGTGACGAGAGATGATTATCTTATCGTCGCGGGCGATTTTGCGGGAGTTATGACACGAGGTGAGCTTGACAGTCTGCTCTCACTCTACGCCTACCTTCCCGTTACGTTGCTGTTCGTTGACGGAAACCACGAAAACTTTGATTTGCTCGACGGCTTTCCCGAGAGGGAGGCGTTTGGTGGCAGGGTAGGCGTTCTCTCGGAAAACGTGCTACACCTTAAGCGAGGCGAGCTTTACGAAATAGAGGGCAAGCGCATCTTCACCTTCGGCGGCGGAACAAGCATTGATAAATACAGGCGTGAGGAGGGCGTTTCCTGGTGGGCAAGAGAGCTTCCCACGGACGCGGAGCTTCAGCACGCAAAAAAGACGCTTGAGGGTGCAGGGCATATCGACCTTATCGTAACTCATTCCTGCCCGAGCCGCGCTCTGTCGGCTATGGTGCCCTATCTCTACAGTGCGAAGCTTGAGGTCTTTCGCGACAACGAGGTGCTTGAGGAAATAGCCTCGCTTGCCGACTTTGACAAGTGGTACTTCGGTCACTACCATATCGACCTCGCGCTTGATAGCCAATTTACCGCGGTCTACCGCGATTTTTATGAAATTCTTTGATTTTGTAAACAACTAAGTACAAATAAAATGAAAAGAGGCTGTCTCAAATGCAAAATTTGAGACAGCCTCTTATGTTTTGTCTTACTCTGCAAGCGCCTTGCAGTAGCGTATGATATTTTCCTTGCCGTATCTCTTGAAGTAGTCGCTGTCGACGTATGCGGCGAAGGTGGTTATTGCCTCGACCCCAAGCGTTTCGTAATACTTCACATCCTCGCGGATTATCCTCTCAAGGTCGGGAAGCTCTGATATATTCGCGCGGTTCCATCCCGAGAAGAGCGATTCGTCAAGCCAGTAGTCGAGGATATAGGTCTTATCAAAATACTTCATCTGGTCAAGAAGAAGCTCTCTGTCGCCGCGGTTTGCCTCGGCGGTAATAGGCTCGGTTAAAACTCTGTGTATAGGCGCGAACTCAAGGTAAAGACCGTCGTTTTTCTTAACGTCCTTCGCCTTCATATCCTGATATGCAAGATAGCACTCACGCGCGTCGGGGTTGTACTTCCTTATACCGCGAAGCACCGCCTCAGAAAATATGTATGCCTGGTTTCCCGAGGAGATGCCCTTGCACCTCTCACAGCTACACCACGCGCCCGCCTTATCGTCCGACCAGAAGTGATATGAGAGAGAGGTCTGCCCGAGTGCCTTCGCGAACATAAACGCCTGAAATTCGATCATACCGATTGCCTCACGCGACGAGGGGCAGAAATTGTAATCGTCGGTGCGTTCGCCGCCGTTCTCTCTGAACATATAGGGCGAGGTCTCAAAGAAGCCCCTCGGCAGAAGCGAGTAGGCATTGTGAAGCTCATGCTCAACCGTAATGCCCGCGTCCTCAAATTTTTTGATCAGAGCTACTACTTCATCGCTGTTTGCCCACTTGATATAGTCGTCGTTGTTACATTCCTGCACAATCGTGTGAAGCCCGAGAAAGTCAAGCCCGCTTTCCTTGTAAATATCAAGCCATTCCTCGCAAAAATCCGTCATAAGAAGCACGACACCGCGCTTTGATTTTGCCATAGAATATTCCCCCTGATGATACTTAGTATATACGGTTAGTTTACACCAAATTAAGCGCGTTGTCAAGAGAGGAGATTTATAAAAGCGAGGCGTTTAATAAGCTCATGCCTTGCAAAAAAGAAAAGCACACCACATTTCACATTCCGCAAAATATGGTGTGCTGTGAGACCATTTGATAATTTTATTGCGTGAGACCCTTCGACACGGCGGGAGTAGAACCCCCGCCCTACGGGTGAACTGGCAATTATCATTGCCAGTTCACATCTGTCTCATCCTGAGGGGGAAGCTCGGTTCCAACATCGGATGTACGGATAATGTCAAGTGAGGTTAGCATTTCGATATCAATAGTAGGATTTTCGTAATTTTTCATATGTTTTTATCCTTTCATAAGCCTTCCCTTGTGATGGGAATAGGGATGCAGAGCATCCTGAAAGTTTGCGTTGCAAACTTGGTGGACCGCATACGGTGTACCGTAGGGCGGGGGTTTACTCCCGCCGTGTACGATAAGCACACACTAAGTATGTGTATTTGTATGGTGTGAAAATGAAATCCGACTTTGTCGGGTTAATACACCCCCTCAAAAATGCTTTTTCGGGGGTGTGGGGGGCTTTTTGGCTTCAAAAAGCCGCCCCACATAATTCGTATATCCTTTACTGTCCAGCTATAACCTCGTCGCGGTACGCGCCAGCGCTCTTGCAGTACATATAGAACCTCTCGACAACCTCGGTGAGTGCCGAGTTATTCTGTGTGAGGGTGAAGTCGTAGTAGTCGTTTATGTGGAAGCTACCGAGCTTTGTGCTACCGTTATAGACCTCAACTGTGCCTATCATCTTGTAGGCAAAGAGCGAGATGTCCGCGCAAACGAAGGTGCTTTCTCCGATGGTTTCGGTGGTAGCGGTGTATTCTTGTGCCACACCGCCTATCTTGAAGCTGTAATTCGCAAGGTCGGTGCCCTCTGCAAGGTAGAAGCGGATCTTCGGCTCGGCATCAAGAATGAAGGTTACACCGTTCACACCCGCACCGACTGCCATACTGCCGTTTGTGTCG
>JAGBIF010000001.1 GCA_017935065.1 Clostridia bacterium | reverse complement strand
TTATGCGTTCTGCTTAAGTCTCTTTATGGCGTCTATGCAAAGCGGCATCTTATCCTGTCCGAAAAGCTCCTCTATAAACAGGCAAAGTCCGTCTGCCGCCGACCTTAAGTACACGGGGTTCTGTGTCTCAAGCTTTCTTATTATCTTCTTTGAAAGTATATCGTCAAGCGCGAAAAGCTCACTGCCTCCACAGCTTACATATACGGGTATGTACTGATTTATCTGCTTCATTATACGGTTACCGAAGGTGATATGGAAATGCTCGATAAGATACTTGTCAAGCGCCGCGAGCCTCTGCATATTCCTCTTGGTTATTCTGTACTCGACAAGCGCCTCGGCTACAAGCGACCTGAAGTCCTCCTCGGAAAGCAGTATCTTCCTCGTCTTGGGCGCGGTGAAGGGCTCGCACTTTGAGTCAAGATTGAGTATCATCGCTCGGTCGTATACCTTATCCGATATCGCGAAGGTAGAGTCGTCGTTGTTTGCCGTTCCGATAAACCACATATTGCGCGGAAGCTTTATCTTTCCGTCCTTCAGCCTTACGGGGTCGGTCGGCCATATGTCGGATACTACGTCTATATATCTTTCCTCGGGATTGGGAAGCTCCAGCATCGAGAGAAACTCGGCAAAGTAATACTCTACTCTCGCGATATTCATCTCGTCAAGCACGGTTACGTATATGTCGGTCGAGTAGTTTGCCTCGTACATCTTCTGCAGAAGCGTTGTCTCGTTGAAGCGCTTGGTAAACTCGTTGTAGTAGCCGAGAAGGTCGGTTCTCTCCTTCCACATCGGCTGTACGGGGATTACCGTCGAGGGATTTCCCACGAATGAGCCCATCGCGTGGGCAAGCGAGGTCTTACCTGTTCCCGACATACCCTGAAGTATGAGTATCTGGCTTACCGCAAAGCCCGCGATAAAGCGCCTTATATCCTCTATGCTGTAATAGAGCTTAAGCTCGCTTGCGGCGTATGAGCGAAAGTCGTCACAGAAGCGGCGAAGCGTGACACCCGTATCGTGAGGTCTGCCCTCAAGCTCCTCCCGTCTTGCGTCAATTCGCGAGAGCATACAGAACCTGTACGCATCCTCCTCGCCCTCGTCGGTGGGAGAGGTGCTGTCCGTCCCCGCGGCGGGGGTATCCTTCACCCTCTTCTTTTCTTCCAGCATAATTATCAGCACGGCCGCGCCTCCCGCCACGAGAACCAGGGCAAGCACTATAAGGATTACGGGATTAAAGCCGCCAAGCCCCGCAAGCGCTGTCACACAGCCGTTATTTATAAGGTCAAAGCACATATAGACGCTCCTTTATATGATGATAGCCTGAGGCTATCCTCGGTTTATTTCTGCCCTTTGCAGAGTGATTTTTACGAAAGAAGTCTTCTTACGACCTCTGTGCCCTCCTCACCGAACACGCGCTCGGTTTCCTCAATCACAGTACGCTCATCGTCAAGAAGCTTTCCGCGCACAACCGACATAAGAGTTGGAAGTATTACGCAAGATAGCGTGAGGTCGGTGGCACGGCGAAGCTCGGTGCCAACCGAAAGAAGGGTTGCGAGATAGGTCTCTATTCTTATCCAGAAGCGGTTGCCTATCGAATAGGGTGTTCTCTGTGATACATATTCCTCAAGACGGTCTATTCTCTTGAACAGCTCCTCGTTCTCGGCAAGATTTGACGCGAGCCTCTTGGCAAGCGGCTCAAGCGTGCCGTATACCACATCCGACTCAACCGTAAGCTCTGCAGCTCTTTCCTTAATAAGAAGGTCCTCGGCGGTAAGAAGCACCGCAGACTCGTTTAAGTAATGAGCAACGGCATCGACAGGCTCTGCCGAGTCAAGCTCGCAGATGAACCAGATATTCTCGGGCATCGTCACGCTATGCTCCTTGTCCTCGGTGGTGACGGTAAGTGCCGACTTGGGGGATGAGAAGTAGCGGACATAGGGTGTAAGCACAGCCTGTGCCCTTATAGCGTTAAGCCCCGTAAGGAATACGATATGCGCGCGGTCAGGCTCGGCAATCGCCTCATCGACCGCCCTTGCAACGGCACCCTTAAGCTCCTCATCATCAAGCACTGTCGGTGCTATAAGCTTCTTGTTAATGTCGTAATTCTCATCGATATTCTCACTCGATACCGTAGCGTCAAGGAATTCGGCAAGCACCGAAACGAGCGCCGAAAGCTTCTCACCGGAAAGGGTACGCGAGATGATGAGACGAGAGGAAAGCAGTGAGGATATAATAGCAAGCGCGTCCTCTCTGTCAAGCTCAACACCGCGCTCCTTAGCGTAATCGCGGAATACGGCAAGCTCGTCTACCGAGATATCGCGAAGAATACGGATCGCATGCTCAACGTCGGTATCAAGCTCGGCAGCACCCTCCGCCTTTGCCTCAAATTCATCGTCAAAAAGCTCATCTACCGTTCTGACTCTCGCCACCTTGGCATCCTCAAAGAGAAGCGGTGTCCTGTCGCTCTTCTCAAGAAGATAGAAGCGTCTTTGCTTAAGCGCGCGAAGCTGCATATATGCGCCGCCGCCCGCCGCAGAGAGCGCGAGAATTGCCATAAGCACGGTAAAGCCGACTCCGAGCGATAGCATAAGCACCGCCGACACCGCAAGTGCCAGAGCCAGCGCAAACGCGCCCGCCGCTATAATTTGTGTCCTCTTGAATACCTTCATATTAGCACTCCTTGCCTCAAGATAGAAATTCTTATCGCGAATGTTGCTTTCATTCTGTAAATAGTCACTGATTACAGCTCCGCTGTGAGAGAGCCTCCAGCCGTTGTAGAACTGTGTGGCGGTGAGTCTTACGTCCTGGCAGGACTCGCAGACCTCTACGGTATGCTCGCCGTTTTCAACGAAGAGGTTGTCGGTCCTGTCATCGTACACCTCAAGAGGCGCGTGGGCGATGCTCACATGGGTGGTCTGCCCGGGGGTGAGCCTTACCGTCGCGATACCCTTCAGCTCTCTTTTCGGTCTTGCGATTGCCGAATCGGGCTTTGAAAAATATATCTGAACTACTCTGTCACAGGGTATCTCGCAATCGGATGTGATGTCAAGCTCAACACTTCCCTTGTCTGTGGTGATATTTGAGTAGGTCGCCTCACAGTAGGAAAGACCGTAGCCGAAGGGGTAGCCTATCTCCGTATCGTCACCGTAGAGCTTATAATCCGTAAACACACCGAGTCGGGTATAGCCGCGCTCCTTATGCTTCTTTATGTCGCGCCTGTACTCGTCGGGGCGGTAGTAGAAGGTCCTTGAAAGCCTTCCCGTGGGGTATCTCACTCCGAGAAGCACCTCCGCGAGCGCCTCTGCGCTCTGCGCCCCTCCCTCCGAGTGAAGCACGAGACGGTCGGTGTATTTATCAAAGCTCATATCAACGCCCATATCGCAGGCGAGAATAACCGTGAGCCTTTCTCTGTATTTTGAAAGCGCCTCGAGAAGGGATATCTGGTTTGCGGGAAGCGTCCTGTCAAAGCCTGCCTCAAGCGGACTGTCGGTGAGGAAAAGAAGAACCGTATCCGCCTCCTGTGCAAGCCTTAACGCCTCCTCAAAAAGCGCATCCCCTCTCTGCTCCGCCATATCGTAGCCGCGGCAGGCGGTGAGCGTCTCGGTGTTAAGTCCGCGCTTCAGAGCGGGGATAAACAAATCCTCTCTTCCGAGGGCGTGCACCGCGTCACCGATAACGGCAACCCTACCGACACGGGACAGAGGAAGTCCCCCGCCCTCATTCTTTAAAACCACCGCGCACCTCGCGATAGCCTCACGCATAGCTGTATGGGCATCCGCGGGGGGTATCTGCGCCACCCTGCCCTGACACTCAAATATAAAGTCAAGCAGTGAGTCAAGCGCCGCGTCAACAACCTCGTCGCTGAGCGCCTCGCCTCCCGCCACCGCCTCCTCAAGCGCATAGGCGGTGTACTGACCGCTGTCAACCGCGGCCTTCATTCTCTCATATTTGATATGCGCATTTTCGACCGCGCTAACTACACCCTTGATAAGAAGTATGCCCTCGCTTACGGCAAGAAGCGTATCATCCACCGTCCTCGCATAGGTAAGACGCCTTACACCCTTGGGGGTGATTTTCTCAGACTCGACCGTAGCGAGCGTGCGGTTTACATTCTCGTACTCGCCCGTCAGCCTTGCCGAGCTTACACCGAGCGCGTCACATCCGCCGAGAAGCAGAGCCTGCCCCGCGGGTGCCACTACGGTTTCCTTCAGCGCCCGCATATCGGGTATGATGTCAAGCGTATCCGCCTCAAACTGAGTTAGCCAGAAGCCGTCAAGCATTACCGCACCGCCCGCGCGCTTTATACCCCGTGCGGCAGCCGCCAGCACCTCGGCACTAAGACAGGCGTCCTCGGACACCGAGCGAGAGCTGGCACCGAACATATAGGGCTTTGGTGCGGGGAGGGTATAGATCGTTCCCTCGCACCCGCCGCTTGCACAAAGAAGCGCGTGCACGGTATCCTCAATTCCCTTGGCATCAAACGAGCGCGCCAACGCACTCAGGGTGAGAGTGTCCTGTCCCAGAGCAAGCAGCGGCTCAAGCTCGACTATCCTTATCTGCGGTATACCGAGCCTCGTGTACTTGATATCCTCGGTAAGGGATATGTCGGTAAGCAGTGCCGCCTTTTGCTTAAAGCTCAGCTTTTCAATTAGATTTGCGTATTTTAGCATAATTATGACCGTTCCTTTCGTGAGAGAGGTCGTTTGTCAGGGCTCCCTCCGCCCCCGCCCATAGGTAGCGGGGGCCGCAAGCCCGAATTGTTCAGGCAAAGAGCCAAAAAAGATTTATTTAAGCCTTACGAATATGCAATATGAAGCGTGCTGATATCAAGCGTCGCCTCCGCGCCAGATGACGCGCTCAGCATAAGAATGAGTGCCTCGCCTCGTCCAAGAGCTATATTAAAGTCGTCGGCCGTGTCTGCGGTGCAGCGCTGAAGCTCGCTCGTTCCTTTTCTTATAACGAAGGTGAAGGCTCCGTCGCCCTCGAGCGCGAAATCAAAGCTTACCGTGCAGTCGGCAACCGCGGATACGGTGAGTATTGCGTTCTTGCCCGCGCCCGCCGTCGCGCTGAGAACTCCCGCGGTAAGAGTGAAGGGTGAACTGCCCGAGGCGGATATGATATCGTAAACGGTGAGATCGTCGCCCTCTACCGTAACGTCCTCGCGGATACCGCACACCGTACATACACCGCCCGAGAGCTTATGTCCCTCGGAAATAATGTCCTCGGTCCACTCACTGTGACAGATATCACAGCTCTCGGTTTTCTTGCCGTTTTCGGTACAGGTAGGCTCCTTGGTAACCGTAACGGTGGTTTCGGTATATTCGGTAGTGGGCATTCCGTCGCCGTCAAGGGTAAAGGTCATATCGTCGTGAACGCACTCGGCGTAGTAGTATACCCTGAGGAAATCGTCGGTATTGAGAATAATATCAAGTCCTGATTTTGTACCGAGGTACATAAGAGTGGTGTTATCGCACACCGCGGTAATATCACCGTGTACGTTTACCACCGTGGCGGGAAGCACAAGCTTGGCTCCGTCAAGCTCCTCCTCATCAAGCGCCGTCTTGAATACCGAGTAGTCGCAGGCATTGCCGTTTACAAGCTCGGGAAGGATGATAACATCCGACTTAAGCTCCGCCTCAACCAGGTAAACCTCGCTTCCGTACGCGGCAAAGAGGAATTCTCCCGTAGCGTTTTCCTCGGTGTAATAGACGAGCTCCTCGTCTGCCGAGGTGAATAGCTTAACGGCGTTTCTGCACACGCCTCCGCATTCATCGGGTGCGCTGAGCGAGGGTGTCACTCTGGTGCAAAGCGCTACCACCTCGTAAATAGAATTTGCTCCCAGGAAGGCGCCCTCGTGTATTCTGCTCACGCACTCGCCGAGGATAACTCTGCGTACATTCGAGCCTCGGAAGGCATCCTTAAGAATGATAATATTGTTAATCGTATTGCCCGAATAGGTGAGATTTCTTATGTCCGCAACGGTAGAATTTCCTATATACTCCTTAAGGAAGAAGGTATCGTAGGCACCCTCAAGCACGAAATCGCCAACCGTAACGGTGGTCATAGGCAGAGGCGCGCTCTCAATTACCGACTCGGCGTACTTTGCGACATAGCCGAAGCTATCCTGCCCTGCCACTATTCCAAGGTCGGAAAGGTTATACACAAGTATCAGGCTCTCACAGCCGAGGAAGGCATCGTTTTCTATTGCGCCAAGTGTCTCGGGAAGAGTAGCAACGGTAAGCTTATCACAGTCGAGGAAGGCGCTCTCGCCAATGCTCGCGAGCACGGACGATGCGTCCGCGGTGAGGGTTACTATATCGCTCTTCGCGAATGCCCACTCGCAGATTTCATTTACGGCAGAGGATATATGCACGCTCTTTATATCGGATGAGATATTATCGTTCACGAATACAAGTCTTCTTGCAAACTTGTAGCTGTCTACCGTAGCGCCTCCGAACTCAAAACTGTCGGGAAGCACGAGCGAGGTGCCCGTCACGGATATATCAAAGTCGGTGCAGTACCACTCGCCGTCATCGGCAAGAAGCATCGTAAAGCCGTCCTTTACGGTAGTGGATATCTCGGATATGTCGGTTGCTATTTTCAGGACATAATTCATCGCATCCGCCGCCTCGAGCATAGAGGTAATATCGCCTCCCGTCTTATTGATCACGGTGCGAAGTCTTTCGGTATCGGTAAAGGCGTTGTTTTTGATGCTTGTAAGATTGCCCGAGAGGGTGATCCGCTTAAGCGAGCTACAGTTTGCGATAGCGTATGCGCCAATCTCCGAAACACCGCCCTCAAAAACTATTTCCTCAATGTATAGCGAGTTTCTGAATGCCGATGAGGTCAGCGAAACGGGCGCGTTTACAGTAACAGTTTTAAGCGATTTCGGAACGTGATAGGGCGCATCGCCGAACAGGAAGTAGAACAAAGACGGCTCCTGCTTTGTAAGTCCTACAAAGGGAAGCGTAATTGCCTCAAGTGAGGTACAGCCTGAGAAGGCGCGCTCGCCTATCTGGTCAAGCTCCTTCGGAAGCGAGAGGGATCTTATCGAGGCACAGCCCGAGAAGGCTCCCTCGCCTATCGACTTAAGGACGGTAGGGATATTAAGTCTCGTAAGAGCCGAGCACCCCGAGAAGGCACTCGCTCCAATGCGCTTGACAGACGCGGGCACCGTAATATCGGTTACCCTTGAGAAGCCGAGAAAGGCCTCGTCGCCTATCGCGTCACCCGCGGTTATAACGATCTGCTTAAGCGCTAGAGGCTCGGTGCCGAATACAGGCATAAGCTTCGGCGCGGTTCTGCGGATGCCCGTGAAGGGCGCGGTGTAGGCGGTAAGCTTACCGCATCCGAGGAACGAGCCCTCGCCTATTATCTCAACACCCTGAGGTATAGACACCGAGGTAAGCTCCCGACAGTCCGAGAAGGCACCGATGCCGATAGAATAAAGCCCCGTGTTGAGAGATATCTGAGGAAGGGCGGTGCAAAGCCTGAAGGCTCTGTCGCCTATTACGCGGAGCGAGTCGGGGAAGTTTATGCTGACAAGAGCCGAGCAGCCCATAAACGCGCTCTCACCGAGTGTCTCCACCGATATCGGAAGAAGCACGCGTCTTAGAGACTTGAGGTCGCGGAAGGAAAACGGCTCAATCTCGTTCATCGTACAGGTAGTAAGGATAATTTCCTCAACCGAGGAAAGTCCCTCAAGCGAGCCTGTCGGTATCTCGGATACTCCGTCTACCGTAAGCTTCTTCAGCGAAGCGGGTGTCTTGCCCGCGAAAAGATAGGATATACGGGTTTGCTCGCTATCCCTTCCCGCGCCGAGGAAGGCAACCGAAAGCTCACGCACCGAGCTGCAGCCCTCGAAGGCGCCCTCACCGATGCTCTCGAGTGTCTTGGGTATTACGAGAACCGTAAGCGACGAACAGCCAGAATAGGCTCCGTCGTGAATAGTCTTTATGTTAGAGGGAAGGCTCACAGAGCCGAGTGACGAGCAACCCGAGAAGGCATTCTCGCTTACGTATTCAACCGACGAGCCCAGCGACGCGTAGGCAAGCGAGGTACAGCCCGAGAAGGCGCTCTTGCCAAGCGCGGTAAGCGAGTCTCCGAGCGTGATACCCGCAAGCGAGGTACAGCCCGAGAAGGCAAGGTCACCTATCTCGCCAAGCTCACGCGGAAGCTCTGCCGAGCCGAGCGAGGAGCAACCGAGGAAGGCACCCTCGGGAATAGTGCCTACACCCGACGGAATAACCACCGAGGGCAGCGAGGCACAGCCCGAGAAAGCGTATTTTCCTATTGAGCCAACCCCCGCGGGTATGCTCATAATCTCAAGCGAGGTACAGCCCGAGAAGGCACTCTCGCCGATTTCGGAAAGCTCTATGGGAAGATAAACCGACTTAAGCGCCGAAAAGCCGCGGAAGGCATCCTTTACTATCACCTCGCCGCCCGATATGCTCACGAGCTTAAGCGAGGATGAGGGTGTGCCGCCGCACATAGTAAGAGGGGTAACGCCCTCGGGAAGCTTATATACCGAAAGTCTTTCAAGCGAGGTGCAGTCGCCTATCACGCCCTCACCGATAGCGGTAACTCCCTCACCAACGGTGAGCGCGGTAAGAGCCTTACAGCCAAAGAACGCCTCCTTACCGAGCGAGGTAACGCCTGTCGGTATATCAAATTTCTCAAGCGACGCGCAGCCGAAAAGCATTTTTTCGGGAATATGCGCCGATGCCGCCTTGTAATCAAGCGAGGAAAGCGAGGTACAGCCCGAGAAGGCGGAGGCGCCTACCGAGGTACATTCCTTTGGAACGCTGAAGCTCTCAAGCTTCGCGCAGCCGAGGAAGGCATTCTCACCGATTTCGGTTATGGGATTAATATATTTGACCGTAGTAAGACCGCTCTCACCCGAAAAGACGTCCCTGCCTATAACCGACTGTGCGCTGACAGTAAGAGCCGAAAGAGAGCCTCTCGTCTCGGGCGCGCCGATAAGCGCCCTGAGTGTGGTGCTCTCACTAGCACTCCTGCCGATAAAGGGAAGCGTCAGGCTTTTGAGTGACGACGCACCGTTGAGTATCTCACTTCCTATGCTTTCTATTCCGTCGGGAACGGTCAGCGCGGTAAGGGCAGAGCAGCCCGAAAGAGCACCGTCACCGAGTGACTTAAGAGACGCGGGAAGGTTAAGCTCGGAAAGCGATTTACAGCCCGCAAAGGCATCCTTGCCTATTGAGGTAAGCTCACCCGAAAGGCTGACACCGCTAAGCGCCTCGGCACCCTTGAAGGCACCCTCGCCTATTTCCTTGACGAAGGGCAGCGACACCGTCTTAAGCGCGCACTCGGAAAAGGCGTAGGGCAGTATCACCGAGTCTCCCTCGACGGTAAGGCTCGTAACCCCGCTGCCCTTAAGAGCATGCTTTGATACCGATACTACCTTGTAGCCCTCGATATTTTCGGGAACGGTGATATCGGTTTTCTCACCGAGATAGCCGACGAAGCTTACCGTGGTGCAGTCCTCATCCTTGCTCGTCAGCATATACTTCATACCGTCAAGAGTAAAGGTCTCGTTTTCATTTATGAAAAGATTAATCCTTATCGCGACAAACATAGAAACTACGATAGCGAAAAGAACGATCATCGGTATGAAGAAGAAGGGCGAGCGAAGCGTACGCGCCCTCGCATAGTGCCGTCTTTCGTGCATTGAGGAAAACGCGGGCGTTCTGTCCGCGAGAGCGCGCTCGGCTCTGTTCTCATACACTATCTGGCTCTTGCCGTCCTTATTGAGGTATTTGTAGCTTCCAAAGCTTGCGGATACGACCTCAAGCTTGAAGTCCTCACAGGCGGGAAGAATAGGAAAATCCCGCTCGGGCGCAAACTCACCTGCCTTTTGACGGGTGGGTATTTCATATGTATCCTTTCTTAAAAGCGCGCCCCTGATGTCGTACTGTCTTATTGCAAGGGTGAGCGAGGAAAGACGCTCCTCGCGCCTGTTCTCAAATCTGACGAGAAGTCGCTTTGCGTTACCCTCGCCCGACATAAGTATAAACTGCTTCGGCACTACGGGAAAGTCCGTAAGGCCAAGCTCGATTTCACCCTTCGTAAGTATAGTCCCTAATGGCATATAAAGCTCCGTTCCGCCACCTGATTTGTGGCACAGAATTTGTTAAAGTGAAGAAGTTCGCCCCCACCTACCGCTCGCGTTTGCGTAGGATAATGAAGAGAAGCGTCAGTCCCGAAAGAAGCAGGCCCGTTATAAGCGCGCAGATGAGAGTTGCTATTACCTGCGTCTGGCTTGCGAGGAAGTCCTCTCTGAATACACCGCCGAGAATATTTCCGAGACACAGCCTTGCTATGAAGGCAAAGCCGACCGAGAGGGCAAGCGTTAAGGTGAAGTAGATGCCAAGTCTCAAGGGATTTATACGAAGCTCGCGCCTGTTTTCTATCCTCATCGCATCCACCTGATTTACCTGCACCGACACGTATGCGCATCTCATAGGAAGCTTTACCGTCTGCACATGTCCCTGCCCGTCAAGAATATTCTTTGAATTGAGCGAGAGGAAGGCAACACCGTCGGCATCGTAGAGAAGAATATCGATATCGATAAGCCTTATTCCCACCGCGACCTTGTAGGTAATGCTCTTGACACCGTCACGCACCGAGAGAATATACTGGTCGATATAGCGGCGCACGGGCCCAGCGGGCTCGTAGGTTATAGCAAAGCCGCCACCCTCAAGACGGAATTTCTTAAGTCCCCTGTCCTGAAGCTTTACGTCACGGTAGCTGTTTTTGAGCAAAAGCCTCGGCATAATAAACACGCAAAGGGCAACGAACAGCGCCGCGCTCATACAGAATAGCAAAATGTAGAAAGGCATAGCTTCCCTCCGAAAATAAATATAATAAATAATATCACACACATAACGCGTTGTCAATTAAGCGCGCATATTATTTGCGTGTAAATTTAAAATATTTTTCTTGTTTGACGAATTTATTAAGGCCGTTTTGTGAAAAGTAGACAACCGCGAGCCTCTGTGAAACAAAAATACGTATTAAGGTTGCATTTTCACAAAAAAAGGTTTATAATACCATCATTAAGGAAAATTGCCCGAAAAATCGGCAAGGCCGAAGGCACGGCGCCGAGAAAAACAGTGAGGTGACGGATATGAACACGGACAGCGAAAAGGAAATATACGAGGTTCTTCGCGAGGCGCTTCCCTTCTTTGACGGGCTCTCCGACTCGGACAGGGCTATGCTCGTCAGGACCTCGCAGAGAGTATGCTTTGATGCGGGCACTACGGTACACGACGGAGGCGAATGCACAGGGATCATACTCGTCAAGCGCGGAATGATAAGGATATATATGCTCTCCGAGGACGGCAAGGAGGTTACTCTCTTCAGGCTCTACTCGGGCGACCTCTGCATCTTCTCCGCATCCTGTGCCCTCAGCTCGCTCACCTTCGACCTCTCGGTTGACTCCGAGTGGGACAGCGAGTGTATAGTCGTCGGCGGCTGCGCGGTCGAGCGCATAACCGAAAAGGTACCCGAGGCAAAGATATTCGTCCTCGAGGAAGCTCTTGCGGCCTTCTCGGATATTATGTGGGTAATGCAGCAAATTCTCTTTATGAGCATGGACAAGAGGCTTGCTATATTTCTGCTTGAGGAGCTATCCAAGAGCAAGAGTGATACGGTGCTGCTCACACACGAGCAGATTGCGAAATATATGGGCTCGGCAAGAGAGGTCGTGTCAAGAATGCTGAAATACTTCGCAAGCGAGGGGCTGGTTCAAAGCAAGCGAAACGAGGGAATAAAGATCCTCGACAAGGCACGGATGAGAAAAATCGCGGGTATGTAATTTTCAGTAATGACAAAGTCAAGCAAAGCATAACCCGACCGACTATTAACGCATTTTGACTATAAATGTTGTCATTATGCGCACTTGAACACAAAAAACGGACATCGCACTTAAAAATGCGCTGTCCGTTTTTATTAAAGAAGCTTGTTGTGTTATTTCGGTGCCTGCACCGTCAGCTTCTTCGGTAGGCAAGCTCTCTTGCAAGCGAAATAAGCGTCTCGCTCCCCTCGTATTTTTCAATATAAGATATGGCCTCCTCGGTGATTTCCTCGGAGAGCCGAAGCGCCTGCTCGGGGGTGTAGAAGGACAGATAGGTTGCCTTTTTACATCTTTCATCAGAGCCTATCGGCTTGCCGAGAGCATCCTCGCTTGCCACCCTGTCAAGAGCATCGTCCACTATCTGAAAGGCAAGACCTATGCCCCTTGCGAATTCACTGATATCAAGATATCTTTCGTCCTCCTCGGCAACACCCGCCGCCACGGCGCCGAGCCTCGCCGCCGCGAGAATAAGCGCACCTGTCTTTTTTGAGTGCATAGTCCTGAGCGTCTCTATATCAATTTTCCTGCCCTCGCACAGAACATCAATGAACTCACCGCCGACAAGACCGAGACTGCCCGCCGCCCGTGAGAGTATCCTTACCGCGCGGATATTCGCGGCGTCATCAAGCTCGGCATTGCTTGACAGAAGCGAGAAGGCATCAATGAAAAGCCCGTCTCCCGCAAGAAGGGCGGTTGACTGTCCGAACACCTTATGGTTAGTCGGCTTACCGCGCCTTTTGTCGTCGTTATCGATCTCGGGCATATCGTCATGGATAAGCGACGCGGTGTGGATGAGCTCAACCGCCAAAGCATAGGGCATAGCAGAGGCACGCTTGCCGCCGAAGAGCCTTGCGGTAAGCAGGACGATAAGCGGCCTTATGCGCTTACCTCCCGCCGACAGACTGTAATTCTGCGAGTCGGTAAGAAGCGCTGTAAGCTCACCGTCTGCCTCACGCGGCAAAAGACGGTTGATCTGTTCAATATCCTCTTTAAGACTGTCAAGAACACTCATTTTTTATTTCCTCATTAAAAATTGTTTTACAAAAATCGTTTTACATAATCTGTATTCCGCCCCAGAATGGATAAGCTAGCCAAGTAAAAAATCAAAGACCAGCATAAACGCAAATCCGACAAGCAGCGCGTAGGTAGCGGCGCGCTCGACGCCGTGAGAGTGCGTCTCGGGTATCATCTCATCACTAATGACATAGAGCATCGTGCCGCCCGCAAAGCTCAAGGCAAATGGAAGGATCGCGGATGCAAGGCCGGCGAAGTAGCCGATGAAGGTGCCTATAACCTCGATAATACCCGTGAGCGAGGCAATAAGAAGCGTGCGCTTTTTACTTACCCCAGCAGAGAGCATCGGCGCAATTATTACCATTCCCTCAGGTATATTCTGAAGGGCAATTCCGCCCGCGATAAGAAGCGCGTCAGCGGTATTACCCGAGCCAAAGCCAACGCCTGCCGCAATTCCCTCAGGCAGGTTATGTATGGCAATTGCGGTGACGAAAAGCAGAACCTTATTAAGCTTTGTCGCGCGGTGAGGCTCAATGTCCTCGCCCGCCAGCTTGTGAAGGTGAGGCACGAGCTTATCCACAAGATTAAGGCAGACCGCCCCCGCGAAAATTCCCGCGACGGTTATGAGAATTCCCCATTCTCCGCCACCCTCAAGCGAGGGCACGATAAGTCCAAGCACCGCCGCCGCGAGCATAACGCCCGCCGCAAAGGAAAGTATTATATCCGAAAACTTATGTGAAACACCGCCAAAGGCAAAGCCTATCAGAGCGCCTATCACAGTAGCTCCGCCCACGCCGAGGGCGGTTAGAATTACAAGCTCCATTTTTTCCTCCGAAGCAATAAGTTATATGTAAAACAAGAAAACAGATATCAGGCGAGTATCTGTATTTCGTTTTAAATCTCTGGCATTTGCTAATTATTATTTACAAAAAGTGCGGGCATAGCTCAAAAGTCCTATGCCCGCTTGTTTAGTGTTTGGAAATTATTTACTCGGTCTCGGAAAATAAATCCTTGCCGACTCCGCAGAGCGGACACTCAAAATTCTCGGGAAGATCCTCGAATTTCGTACCGGGAGCAATACCCGCCTCGGGGTAGCCCGCCTCCTCATCGTATTCCCATCCGCACACGTCGCATACATACTTTTTCATTTATATTGTATTCCTTTCAAATTAATTTGTCAACCTAAATTTTTCGTTAAGAGAGCGTCAGGCTCGGTGCCGTATACACTCTTGCGGCAAGCTCGGAGTTGAGCATATAAAGCCCCTTTGAGTCGCCCGCGTAAAGCTCGTACTTTGTGATAAGGTCGCTTGCGTTCTTTTCCTCCTCGCCCTGCTCCGCGATAAACCAATCAAGGAACTGCATTGAGCGATAGTCTCTCACGTCTGCCGCCGCGTGGTAGATGTCGTTGATAAGCCCCGTTACAAGCTCCTCATGCTCAAGCCCCGCGCGAAGCACCGCGATATCCGAGGTGAGCGCCTTGTCGGGCTTGTCTATGGGAAGAAGATCAACCCTTGCGTTGTTGTTGTGGAGGTACTGATAGAAAAGAAGCGCGTGGTCTCTCTCCTCCTGTGCCTGAATCATATACCAGTTTGCGAAGCCGTCAAGGCCCTTCTCTTCAAAATAGTTTGCGAAATCAAGATAGATATATGCAGAGTAAAGCTCCTTTGCTATCTGCTCGTTCATAAGTGCGTGTACCTTTTCGTTTAACATAACAGTGTCTCCTTTTAACGCTTTATTTATAAATTTGTAATTTGTAATCAATCCTTGGAATTTTCCTTAGCCCAGAGGCCGTGAAGGTTGCAGTATGCGTATGCTACCGTCCAGCTCTCGCCCTCGGCAAGCTCAAATACCGCCTCAGGTGCATCGGTGGGCAGAAGCGACCTTCTGTAAACACCCTTGCTTGTCTCAAGCTGAATCCAGAGGATGCTGTGCGCCTCGCTCATCGGGTGGATAACCGAGCCTACCGACACGCTGACGCGTCTGCCGTTCTCGCTTACCACGGGGATGTGCTTCTCGTGGCTCGCCTCGGTGACACCTGGGACGAGTGCCTTCATTCTCTCGCCGCAGCATACGGGATTAACTCCCGACGCGTGGATAAGCTCCGCAACGTTGCCGCATCTTTCACATACATAAAACTTGTTTTTCATATTTATATTTCCTCTCATATGTTTATTATCAGGGAGCGTCTCTCTTGCTCCTTGTGATACCATTATAATCTATTTTTATTCTCGCTTCCGTGACTTAATCACAAAGAAAAAACTTTTTTTAAAAAAACTTTTATCGCTTAATTAAAGCCTCGCGGTACACGATCACCGAAATATGCATATTATAACAGGTGCATACCGTCAAGATATCTTATAGCTCCCTCTGCCGAGACGGCGCCGTCGGCGGTGGCGGTTACTATCTGGCGAAGCGGCTTCGTTCTCACGTCGCCCGCCGCGAACACACCCGCGATATTCGTCACCGTATCCTCGCCCGCTATGATATAGCCCTGCCCGTCAAGAGGAAGAACACCTCTTACAAGCTCGCTTGAGGGTACTCTGCCTATTGCGACGAATATACCGTCTGAGGCAAGAATATGCTCACCGTCATCCCCCCTTACCTTAAGTCCCGTAAGAGCGCCGTCCTCGGTGATAAATTCCACAGGGCGCGTGTTATAGAGAATTCTGACATTCTCGCGTGCCGCAAGCGCCTCAGCCTCTCTGCCCACCGCACGCAGAGTGTCGCGCCTGTGAATGAGAGTTACCCGTTTTGCTATGCGCGAAAGATAAAGCGCATCTCCGACTGCAGTATTGCCGCCGCCTATCACGACGACCTCCTTATCCCTGTAAAAGCCGCCGTCGCAGTGCGCGCAGAAGTGTACTCCCGCGCCGATAAGCCTATCCTCGCCCTCAAGCGAAAGCCGCCTCGGCGAAGCGCCCGTGGCGATTATTACACTCCGTGAAAAATACTCCCGCCCCGCGTCGGTTGCGATTTTCTTAATATCCGAGGACAGGTCAAGCGCCGTCACCGTCTCGTATACGGTTTTGGCACCGAAGGCGTGGGCGTCCGCCTGCATTCTCGCTCCGAGCTCGTAGCCGTCGATAGCCGAAAGCCCTGGATAATTTTCAACCTTACCCGTCGTAGCCATCTGCCCTCCGACGTACATAGGCTCAAGCAAAAGCGTGCTAAGCCCCGCCCTCGCAAGGTAGAGCGCCGCAGTATATCCCGCAGGACCACCACCGACTATAATCGCATCGTATATATCTCTCATTCGCAACCTCCCGAAAATAGGTAATGTAGGGCGGGGGTTTACTCCCGCCGCGTAGGCAAAGAACTCCGTACAAAATTGCACCCGTAGGGCGGGGAGGCGATGCGAGGCATCGCGTCGATATATTTGCTTTGTGGACAAAGCAAATTCGATATGCGCTTCGCACTCGATATGCACACCTTGCGGTGTGTCGATATGCCTTGCAAGCAAGGCGTGATATTTGCCCGCCGTGTACGCATAACACTCCGTACAAAATTGCACCCGTAGGGCGGGGAGGCGATGCGAGGCATCGCGTCGATATATTTGCTTTGTGGACAAAGCAAATTCGATATGCGCTTCGCGCTCGATATGCACACCTTGCGGTGTGTCGATATGCCTTGCAAGCAAGGCGTGATATTTGCCCGCCGTGTACGCATCCAATCTAACAGCTACGCCCCTACCGCGTCATCAATGATCTCTAAAAGCGCCGCCTTCGGTCTTGCGCCCTGCAGCCTCGTTACCGTCTCGCCGTCCTTCATAATAAGCAGTGTCGGTATGGATACCACGCGAAACCTCTCGGCAAGCGCTCTTTGCTCGTCCACGTTTACCGCAACAACCTTGATATCCTCCCTCTCGCTCGCAATCTCGTCTATAATAGGCATCATTGCGCGGCAGGGACCGCACCAGGGTGCGAAAAAGTCAACGAGCACCGCGCCCTCTCTTACTACACTGTCAAAGTCCTCATTTTTAAGATTAATTTTTGCCATATGATTTTCTCCTTAGTTTTATTTTTTAGGTTCGTTTTCTCGGATATTTTTCCCCGTACTTATCGGTTGCATACCCTTTTTCTGTATTCATTATATCAGACAAGCAGGGGCTTCTCCGTGACTTTGTCACAAGTAAATTTCAGGCTGTGTTCTTAAAAATTAAGAAAACTATTTACAAGATTCGTAATTTATGCTAAAATCTAGATAATAAATAAATTATAAAGGAGAATAATATGTCACTTGCTATTATAACGGGTGCCTCGTCGGGCATCGGTAAGGAATTCGCAAAGCAGCTACATGCCGAGTGGGGCTTTGACCGCTTCTGGTTTATCGCGCGCTCAACCGAGAGGATGGAGGCGCTCGCGTCAGAGCTTGGCTGTGAGTGCAAAATAATCTCTGCCGACCTCACCACTATGGAGGGAATAGATAAATACCGTGAGGCGCTTATTGAAGAAGCACCCGAGGTTGACCTTCTTATCAACTGCGCGGGCTTCGGTACCTTCGGCGCGTTTGATACGCTATCTGAAAAGACGGTCAGCGATATGATCGACCTTAACGTAAAGGCAAGCGTGCTTATCACGCATATGACCGTTCCCTACATTCCGCGCGGAGGAAGGATCATCGAGCTTGGCTCGGGCTCCTGCTTCACTCCCCTGCCTCACTTCAATATCTACTCGTCCTCCAAGGTCTTTATCCTTCACTACACAAAGTCCTTGAATTACGAGCTTCGCCCCTACGGCATCCGCGCTACCTGCTTCTGCCCAGGCTGGGTGGATACAGAGTTTCTGCCGAAGTCGCTTAACGCCCCAGGCGCGTATGTGCCTAAGTCAATGAAGCCGCTTCTGTCGGTTACCGACGTCGTAAGGCGCTGTATCAAGGCGGCAAAGCGCGGCAAGACGATGTGCGTCACTAATTGGTATACCAAGCTTCAGCATCTTCTCTTCAAGCTTCTTCCCGACCCGATACTTACGAAAATGTGGCTCGGTATGCTCAAAAAGAACGAGGATAAGGGGGAAAACTAATGGCAAGGCGTACACTCAAGGCGGGCACACTTTTAGCCCCCCTGCCCGCGGTTATGGCAACCGTCGGGGATATGGAAAATTCAAATATTATAACCGTCGCGTGGTGCGGAATTCTCTCATCAGACCCACCCCGTGCGTATATTTCGGTCAGGCCCTCAAGGCACTCGCATAAGCTTCTTACCGAGCGTGGCGAGTTTGTAATCAACCTCACCACAGAGGCTCTAGCGCGCGCTACCGACTTCTCGGGAATTTACACGGGTGCGAAGGTAGATAAGTTTGAAAGACTCGGACTTACCAAGCTCAAAAGCGAGTGCGTAGCGCCCCCTGCCATAGCCGAAAGCCCGCTTTCGCTCGAATGCCGCGTGTTTGAGGTTATCTCAATGGGCACGCACGACGTGTTTATGGCAGACATCCTCTCGGTCAGCGCCGACGAGGAATACTTTGACGAGGACGGAAAACTCAGGCTTGACAAGTCGG
The DNA here is from genome assembly GCA_017935065.1 of Clostridia bacterium. GTDB lineage: Bacteria > Bacillota > Clostridia > Oscillospirales > CAG-272 > UBA1740. The sequence continues at coordinate 639 of JAGBIF010000001.1, read as the reverse complement.
GGCTTATCGCCTACTCGCACGGCGAATACTATAAGCTCGGTAAGAAAATCGGAAAATTCGGCTTCTCAGCGGCAAAGAAGAAAAAGAGGAGGCAGACTAAATGAATGCCCCCGAAAAATCCGTGCTTGAAAGACTGACCGCGCTTATTGACGATGAGTATGAGAGCGATGCCGCGTTTGAGCGTGAGCTTGGGCTTCCCGCAAAGACGGTAAACAACTGGCGGCGCGGTCGCTCGTCCTCCTATATGAAGATGCTGCCCAGAATATGCGATTGCTTCTCAATAAGCATCGGCGGACTTCTGGATATGCCCGTATCCTCTGACACCTCAGAGCTGTCGGATGACGAGACCGAGCTTCTCAACGAGTACCGCAAGGCATCCTGCCTCACCCAAAAGGAAAAGGAAGCCCTGAAGGATACCCTCCTCGAGGTAATCCGCCTCTACCTCACCTCGCGTGAAAAGCCCCAAAGCCGAGGCAAACGAAGCGCGAAGAAGTAAATAATCAAAACCACGCGTTGAACGCGTGGTATGCACTGGCCCTTCAAGGGCATGATACTGGCAGAGCCTAAAGGCTCGTTGAAAAAATCCGCCAACCGCAAATGTTTTTCAGGCAGCCGCTCAAGCGGCTGTCTTTTTATGCC
>JAGBIF010000010.1 GCA_017935065.1 Clostridia bacterium | reverse complement strand
GTTCAAACAAACACTGTTTGTCTTCAAATTCATATTCAATGGGGTCTTCAATGGTAATGATATGACGGGCATAGTTTTCGTTCATATAATCCAGCATGGCAGCCAATGTGGTGGATTTACCGGATCCGGTCGTTCCGCAAATAATAATAATCCCCCGCTGAAATGCGGCAATTTTTTCAACCATCGCCAAAGCCCGACCGAATTTTCGGTATCGCCACAGGCGACAAAACGCGCGCTGTTTTGCGTTTTGCGAAAATTCAAAGCAAGGCAAACCCAAAGTCCGACTTTTGCCATAGTGAGAGCCTTGCGTCTACTCATCCGTCAGGCTTCGCCTGCCACCTTGTCTCGTCTGCGGACTCGGTCCAGTTTTGGCTCTAACAATCCACTGGATTGTTATTCACTACCAAAACTGCCGCTTCGCTACCTCACAAGGGAAGGCTTTGATAAATATACCACACAAGAGAAAAAATGTCAACCGAAAAACAGGGCGGAAGGATTTCTCCCTCCGTCCTGCCTTTATATTAAAGTAATGCCGTGTGGCGTGATACGCCCCTATTACACGTTCCAATTTACGTCGGTCTCGTCCTGAGGTGTAGTCTCGGTTCCGACGTCGGATGTGCGGATGATGTCAAGCGTTGTTAACATTTCGATGTCAACCGTGGGATTTTCGTAAATTCTCATTTGTCTTACCTCCCTTAATTTCCGCTGTCCTGAAGGACAGAATTGCGGTATGCCAAAGCACTTCTGCAGTAGGTGTAGAACTTCTCGACAACATCGACAAGAGCCGCACTTCCCTGCCCCTTTGCGAACTCGTAGTAGCTGTTTATCTGGAAGCTTCCGAGCTTGCTTTCACCCTCATAGAGGTTGATAGTATCTATCATTCTGTATGCAAAGAGCGATATATCCGCGCACTCGTAGCTGACGCTGTCAACCGTCTCTCTGTCGGGTGTGAAGGGTACTGTCGCGTTACCAATCTTAAAGGTGTAGCCCGTAAGGTCGGTGCCGCTACTAAAGTAGAAGCGAATTCTCGGTGTCGCATCAAGGATGAAGGTTACACCCTCGGGCACGGTAAGATCGGTAGTACCGCTTACCGTAGCGAACGTGGTGAAGGTAAAGCCGTCGGTAAGTGTGTCAACAGCCTCGCCTACCTCCGTAGCATCGGCACAGCCGAAGTATACGTACGCGCTCCTGATATAGTTAAGAGCGTCGCAGACAAGTGTCTTTTCGGTAGCGGTAACGCCCGCATCACCAAGAAGCTTTTCCGCGTACCTTAAGGTCGAGAAGGTGAAGCTTGCCGAAAGTTCCTCGCCCTCTACGACAAAATCCGCGACAAGCGTTATCTCACGCGCCGCATTCCTTGCGGGAAGCTCGATCGAGAATAGGTAGTATCCGTCGGTCGCCGTAAGGCTATCGGGATCGTATACGTCACCGTCAAGCGTAAATGAGGTGAGATACTCGCCCGCGGGTATATAGACGTTAAGGTAGAGATTTGCATCAAGCGTTATGCTGGTTCTCGGCACGAAGTTGATATTAAGCGCCGCGGTGGGGATAAGCTCGTAGGTCGCGTCGGTCGCGTCCTCTGCATTCTTCACATAGGTAAGCTTGCCGTCGTTTACAGCAGCGGTAAGAGCAGTGCCTGCGGGCACCTTAGCCACGGTGTACTTACCGCCCTCGTCCTTTACGAAGGTAACGGTGTCGTATCTGCCCGCGGTAACCTTATCGCATTTAGCGAAGCCGGCGGTGAAGTCGGCGGTATCGTCAAGAAGTATCTCGCCGCCCTTGACGGTTACGGTGTGAACTACTCTGTCCTTAGTACCGCTTGAATGAGTAAGATCAAGCATTACCGCACCGTCGATAGAATCGCGAAGGTCAAAGGTGCAGTCTGTGAAGGTCGAGTTGACACAAAGAAGTGAGGTCGCACCGTCATAGCCGTTTTCCCACGTAGCAAATACTACGTTGGTGTTATACGTGCTATTCGTAGAGCGGAAGGTTACGCCGTCAAACGCGAAGTTATAGGTCGTATCCTTATCCTTAAGATTTGAGTTGTAGTTCATGCAGGCTACTCCTCTGCCGCCTGCCTTGATTACAGTACCGTTTTTGAGCGCGAAGCTTACGGTAGCGCCCGTATTATCACCCGCGCCGAGGTCAAAGATATAGTTGCCTGTCTCAGCAATGGTAAGGGTGTTTCCGCCAAGGTCAACGGTGAGGCTGCCCTTGAAGTTTGCGATATACTTGCCGTCCTCCTTGGTGAAATTACGGCGAAGAAGCAGCACGTAATCGCCCGTAAGGTCGGTCGAGACCCGAGTAAATGCCTCGCCGAAGGTCGCATAAGTACCGATATAATTCTTATCTCCGTCAAACAGCACGAGAGGATAGTCGGCAGTACCCGCGCCCTGAGGCGGGATAGTTCCGTGCTCGGTATCAACAGTCTTTCCGAGAGCGTACACATACTTACCGTCAGCAGTTGACGACTCATAGAATGCAAGCGTGCTTCCGTCGGCTGCCGCAGGTACCTTAGTGGGCACAGATTTAACGGTCTGGGTTACGGTAAGATAAGTGCTTCCGTCTTGTGAGCTTACGGTTACGGTATCGTCAGCCGATGCGTTATACATAGCGTAGCTGTCAAGCTTTGATGCAATTACCTCGCAGTCCTTAAAGTCAAGGTCTACCGTAAAGGCGTTTTCGCTCGCGCCGACAAGGAACATATTCGTTCCCGTGCTAGCGCCTGTGAAGTTAAGAGTACAGCCGTCAAGATTGATATCGAGATTGTGTCCCGTACCCGTCTTTGAGCCGAAGCTCTGAACGATAGGCTTTGATAAGGTAGTGAATACTATGTTATTGAAGTTGTAAACAAAGGTCTTTCTTTCGAAGCCAGCAACCGAAAGCTCGCCTTTAGTATCTACACCGTAAATACCAAAGTCACTTCTGCCGTTGTGAAGCGAGCCGTTCTGAAGCGTAAGGGTTGAGGTAAAGCCGAGATAATTCTTTGCATATGCGTAGGATGTATCCGGAAGAGTTTCCCCGTCAGCCAAAAGCTTTGCGTAATTGATGTAGGTGCTGACAAGATATGCGGCGGTGCTTGAGAGCTTATAGCCCTGAAGGTCCAGCACAATTTTACCGCGTGAGGTAGGAATGGATGCCGCACTAGAGGAAACAAAGTCACTGCGCATAGCGATATATACCGTATCGCATACAGCGCACTCTGCTTCGGTATCGGTTAGCTTTACAGCCGCATTTATCGCTGCCGCAAAGGTGCTGTAGCCTGCCTTGAACGCGCCGTTGTAGAAGAGCGCAAAGGGATAGGTCTCAACGCTTACATACTGCGCGGTAACATCACCGTACACTGTGCCGAGCGCATCAAAGGTATAATACTTGTAATTATCGTCACTGCCTGCAAGACCAAGCGCGCGGTTGCCGTCGGTAAATAAGTAAGAGCTTGTAGGCGCGGTATAGGTTTTGGGAAGCTTTACGGTAAGATACTTTCCGTCGCTGCCCTTACCGAGGATTACCTTGTCGGCAGATGCCGTCATACCGTCACGGACAGGGCTGTAAGTAGCAACAGTAAGATTTGCAAGCGAGTCTGCAACAAGCGTACCGCCGTTTATCGTCACGGTAACGTCGGTCTTGTTGTTATTCTTTCCTGACTTTTCGTCAATAAGAGCAAACAGCGTTGCGGTCCTGGTTGATGAGCCGCGGTAGATTTCGCAATCGTTTAAGGTAATATCGGCGTCAATACCCTTGTAAAGACCGTCACCAAACGCAACGACCACAGCCTGCGTGCCCGAGCCGCCGCTGATATCAAATTTAACCCCCTCAACGACAAGGTCAAGAGTATCGGTAGCGGTATTGCCGTCAACGTTATTAAATACGATAGGCGCTGTGTTAGAGCCGTATTTAACAGTACCGTTTTTAATTACGATTGAGGTTTGGTGCGCGGTAGCCTCGGTTCCCATAAACTGGAACATATGATACGAGCCGCGGGTAAAGGTATGTCCGTCAAGGTCTATCGTCAGGTCGTCAATGCGGAAGAACCACGAGGGTGAGGCACTCGCCTCCGATGTGCTGTAATCTCTGCGAAGAAGCAGCGTACATCCGCTCTGGTAATTTGCGGTGCCCTTGAAGTCGGTATCAATGAGCGTTTTCCAGTCCTTACTGTAAAGTATGGGCGTATCGTTCTTGAACAGGACGAAGGGCGCGTTCTCGGGCGAGTTCGTACCGCCGGCGCCACCGTCGGGAATAACACCGTACTTGGTAATAACTGCCGACGAGGTTACAAGCTCGTATACATACTTGCCAGAGGATGCGGTGGGCGCGCCGAACTCAAGGTAGACGTCCTTTGTATCCGAGCTAAAGACCTGACCGATAGTTGTAGACTCGCCCAAGGTCATAGTCATATACTTATCCGAGCCGTCCTTCTTAAAGGTTACCGTATCGCCCGAGTAGTGTCTTGTGACGAAGGTACTGCCAGAGAGTGTAGAGCCTGTGAAGCTGCCGCCCGTCACGGTCATACGAACGTCGCTGTTGTTGTTCGTATCCTTAAGGTCAAAGACCTTGACGGTGCCTGCCGCCGATGCGTCGATATTACAGTTATTTACGCTAAGATTTACGTAGCTGGGGCCGTTTGCAGAGCCCGAATAATAGGTTACGACAGAGCCCGTAGCGCCCGACGCGTAGGTAATATTAAGGTCGGTAAGCGTGAGGTCTACCTCACCGCCCTTGGCATTGACAGGATGGCCGTGCTGAGTTACGAAAAGCTTACCCGTACCCTTAAGAAGAACGTCGCCGTTTATCATCGAGAAGTCGGGATGCAACGATGCCGTAGCGTTATAGAAGGGAAGGAAGGTCTTGCCGCTTGCCACGGTGAGGGTATGTCCCCTAAGGTCAAGCACCGTTTTACTCGGGTTGTTGCACGCCTGGTTGTGCGAAAGCCCGTCACTGCTGAAGGTGTAATCCTTCGACATTACGATATACCAGGTCTTTTGCAGTCTCGCCGCAATCGCCGATACGCCGTTGTGCTGATGCACCGACTTAATAGCGGCATCCCAGGTATCAAAGCTTCCGAAGAGGGTGTTGAAGGTGGAAAGGTCGCTGTCGTCGTCCATAATTACGTGGAAGGGGTGCGCGTTATATACAGTAGAGGGAATATCGCATCCGTAGAGAGTATCCTCAAAGCCGTCGTCTGTGGCGCTTACCCTGTAATCAATATTAAGCTCAAATTGGTTTACACTGCGAAGATAAGCGGGCTTGCCTGCCGCAAGTCTTACCGACGAGAGGTACTCAACGTCCATAGTCCTGCCGTCGTTCGATACGTAGTACATAGCTATCATACCGACAGGCTCAACCGCCGAATCAATAGTCTGTCCGTCAACGAGCATACAGGTAACGGTATTTCCGTTGTCACCCTTAAGCTGAGTGGTGATGAAGTTATCCTCGTCAACGTGACCCGAGAAGAGAAGCTTAACGTTCGCGTGCTTGGAAAGCACCTCGTCCCAAAGCTGCTTCGGGGATACGTTACCGCCCGTTACGGCAACCTCGTGCCAATTGGGGCGAGAGGCGTTATTCACGTTCTCATAGGGGAACACGTCCTCGATATCGTCAACGGTAGAGCCGTCGCGCATAATGAATGAGTGCAGAGTGATTATAGCCGTGTAATCCGAGTTGTCGGTAAGCACCTTATTAAGCCAGCCGAGCGAATCGTGCTTATCGCAGTCTGCCGTACAAGGCTCAAAGCTACAGAAGGTCGTTCCGTTTACAAAGCTGTTGTGCTTTTTACAGCCGTTTTTGATAACGCACTTCGCGGGGTTTGCGGTGCAGTCCGCTGCCGTGTGGTGAACGGTACAGTAATCGCCTATAACACAAAGGTCAGCCGTATCGGTAACGCAGTCGGTCTCTCTTGACATAGGATGCCAGTCGAGCGTTACTATTATGTACTTATCGTTACCCATAGTCACCTTGCGGTAGGTTTCCTCGATTTTACCCTCGATACGGAAGCCTGCCATAGGTCTGCCCTGACTGTCATTTGTACCCGCCAGCGCGAGAAGGTCCTCGTAGTATTGGTTATCAACACCGCCTGCAGGCTTGTCACCGATACCGAACACGCCGTTGAAGCCGTTTATCGCATCGCTGAAGTCGTGGTTACCGCGGACGAGCGAGTAGCCTATCTTACCGTCAAGAAGCGAGACGGCAGCGGCGGCGTTTATCCACTCGTTTGTCAGCTTGTCACCGTAATTGCGGTTCCAGGATTGAGTGATATCACCGACACCGAGGACGTACTGTATGTTCTTTGCGTCCTTGTTATCAACAAGCCACTTATAGAGCGTTTTCATATGAGTGGTGCCGTTGTTGATATCGTGGTAATTGAGGTTCTGCGTATCACCTATCACCGCAAAGGAATAGGCGTAGCAGTTCTCGTGGTCACATCCGTCACCCGTACACTTCTTAAGCGTGGTGGCGGGCGCGCTTATCCAGTCGGACTCTGCCACCTCGCCGCCAACCGCAAGCGCGGGAATGGCAATGGCAAGGATGAGACCGAGCAGAAGTGCAAGTGAAAGAATACTGAGTACAATTCTTCTCTTCATAAAAGTTCTCCCTTTTCTTTTTTTATCTTACTTACTAACTTAAACGGTATTGTATAAATACTCTGTCTAATAATGATTTTACCATAAAAGCCTTGACTTCGTATGCCAGCAGATGGTATAATATATGTCAAAAGGTTACTTATAGAGGTGTGTTTTATGAAATATTATGACGATTTGCACAAATTATCGGTCTCTTTTTTAGCTAAAGAGCATAGTAAGGCTCTCGGCAACTCGGAAGAGTGCCGCATGTTCTCTCATATTCATCCCTCGGCGGAGCTTCTCTTCGTCACAAGCGGTGAGATAGTCCTTCATTTTCAAGGCAGGGAAAGCGAGCATATCACCGCGGGCAGGTGCGCGCTTCTCTTCCCCTTTCAGCCTCACGCGTATGACAGGCGCGAGGGGACGGAATATTTCAGAGTTAACTTTATGCCCTCGCTGATACAGTCCTTCTTCGCGCCCAACGAGAAGAATATGGGTGAGCGCGCCGTCTTTTCGGTAAACCCCGCCGAGTACGAGCCGTTTTTTATGACGGTCAGGACAGGCAAGCTTTCCTACTACAAGGTAAAGGGCTTCCTTTACAATATAATAGGCGACTACGCAAGGCAAATACCCTTCTTCAAGAAAAGCGTTGACGACAATGTTTTATCAAAGGTCGTGGCATATGTAAACGAGCATAAGAGCGAGGCTCTCACCATAAAGGGCACCGCGCAGGCGCTCGGATACAACGAGAAGTACCTATCAAGATGCGTAAATCAGTCGGCGGGCTTCGGCTTCTCTACCCTCGTGTCAATGCTTCGTATGGAAGCGGCGAGCTATCTGCTCAAAAACACCTCCCGTACTATCGTTGACATAGCGCTTGAGTGCGGCTTCGGCAGCGAGCGCACCTTCTACCGTCAATTCAAGGAGCAGACGGGCATGACCCCCAGAGAATACCGCGAGTCGGTCCCCAAGCTCCCCACCGTAAATGACGCGGTGCTGTGATATTTAAACGAAACCCTGCGAAGCAGGACTTCATCGCGAAGCGACTTCATCCACGAAGTGGACTTCATCCGCAAAGCGGATTTCATTGCGAGCTCGCCTCGCCTCTCACGCCCGCAGGCATTTCAAGCTCGGCAAAGCTCGAGCATTTCAAGCACGAAGTGCATTTCAAGATTTCGCGTTTGCGAAATCATTTCAACGCGATGCTTGCATCGCCCCCGCCCTACGGGTGCACAATCGTACAGAGTGCGAAGCCTACGCGGCGGGAGAGATCCCGACGCTTTGCGTCGCCCTACGGGTTCGACTGCGGGCTTTGCCCTCCGCTCAGGATGACATTCCCCCGCCCTACAATCGTGCGGTCGCGCACCGTGGTGCAAAGCCTCTCACCAAAACAAATATCACGCCTTGCTTGCAAGGCATATAAACATAAATAATTCGGTATATTTTTATTCAAAAACATTTTTGTAAAACCCCTTGACTTTTCAAAAAAAGGGTGATATAATATGTTAGGTTTTTGTAAGAGGCATCCACCCCGCGGCACTCTTGACGGAGTACCACCTCTTAAAAAAGCAATTTCTGGGTGTAGCGCAGTTGGCTAGCGCGCCACTTTGGGGTAGTGGAGGTCGAGTGTTCAAGTCACTTCACTCAGACCATATCGAGTGTTCATAACTAAAAATGAACACTCGATATTTTTGTATTTGCTACCATAAAATTCAGAAAGGTGCTTTCAATAATGTACTGCCAAAAATGCGGACATGCAATCGACAATGAGTCTAACTATTGTCCTAATTGCGGTTCAAATCAAAGTGAGCAAAATCCCAAACATTCATACAACAAAAAAAGTAAAAAAGTCCTTGTTTTTTTCTCCTTAGTAATAATTATTATAGGCATAATAACAGGCATTTATTTGCATAAACAAAACGAATATACTGCCAAACTATCTTCAGATGACTTATTGTTTATTTACGATGACAGCGATGCATTAGAAATTAAAAACACGATTATCTCAAAATATAGCGCGAAAGATGTAAAAATAGAAATAACATATTATGGAAATAAAGGTTTATTCGATAGTTATAGCGAAACCCACAATTTAGGAGATTTAGAAAGCAACAAAGAAATTATTGTTTTAAAGTCGATATCATCATTGGGACAAAATCTAAGAGGAGAATTCGAATATGCATCTATACGTGTTCTTTCAGGATACAAACAAGAGAAATATAGAGGCATAAAAAGCGAAAACAACACAGAATGTAGTTTTAATTTTACCTACAATCCAAATACGCGCGCGCTAACAATGACCATTGAAAATAATACACACAAGAACATCACTGAATTAAGATCTTTCCAGACAACAATCAATTTTAGCAATGGTGGCAAATTGGATTATTATACATCCAGGATTGTTTTACCAGAAGCTCTATCGCCTGGAGCAAAAACAACAATAACAACTACAGATGGTAATAAATCATGGACCAATCTTAAAACAACCGTCTCGTCAAACAATTATACTAAAATCAGTTATCAGGTCATTTATAAATAAAAATACTAACAAGTAGTATAAATAAAGCCTTAACAAAAACCATGTCGGCGGGAACTATGTTTTGTCTCCCGTACGCCGTATATTTCGTGCTTGCTCTATCGAGCAAGCAGTCGCGTTTGCTGCTCGTCGATCGAACACGCCGAGTGACGCAATGTTCCACCGAGACCAAAATCGGAGGTTCAACCGAACCTCCGATTTTCTTTTATTTCCTCGCTTAATCTCTTGAAATATCAAATCTAAAACTCTTTGACAATGTACTGTCGGTTCAATTTCGCAATTACTTTTCTTTGCTTACTGCGTATCAAATTTTGAGTGCTAATTTTATTCCGTAACCTACTTGACAAATCTACTGTACTAAGTTATAATACAACACCTCCGGAAGAAGGATGTAGGTGTTCTCTGATCTGCCTGACCACATGTTTATCAGCTCTTTCCAGATGGGTGACCACATGTGGCAATTAATGCGTTTCTTCTCTGCTCTCGGCATTTTTCTTTTCTGCCAGCGGAGCGATTTTCGAGCGCTTCTACCGCCCCGAAATCATGACCACATATCAATCATTCGGCACTCGGATTTGACCACATCTTTGACAATAAACAGATCCGGAGTACACGGAGACAAGATGTCACGAGAGTATGAAAAAGCCGTTTTTGCGTAGCAGAAAGGGCTAGAAAAAGCAAAAACGGCAAAAAAAAGATATATTAATCAGTTGGGGTAGTGGGGTGAGCGAGCGAAAAACAGTTGATAACTGTTTTTGTGAAGCGAAGTCAACCAAGCAAGGAGAAATGAAGTGAGCTATGCTCACGCGCATTTCGACTATGCGACTTGACAGGGCCTTCGAGTGTTCAAGTCGAGTAACCGAGTTCTTTCGGTTAAGGACTTTTTGCTCTTGGTGCGGTGGTCTGAACACTCGACCATTCCACTACAACAAATTTGCAAAGCAAAATTTGGGGTAGTGGGTGTGAACAGGCGAAGTCAACCAAGCAAGGAGAAATGAAGTGAGCTACGCTCACGCGCATTTCGACTATGCGACTTGACAGGGCCTTCGAGGCAACATATCGCCCCCACAAGGGATTTATCTCGATGCGCGATTTGTCCTTAAGGACATCACGCATATATGTAGGGTTTTAGCGTTAAGGGTACTCAGCCGAGCCTATTCGGTGGGGTACCCTTTGTGTGATTATTTATCCTTTTTGTGCGCTATCAGAAGCTCGAGAAATCTGTCGCCGAAGAGGTCTAGCTTGACTTTGCCGACGCCTGAGACTGCCAGGAAGCCCTCGCGGGTGGTGGGGTGCTTTTTGCACATATCGAGAAGGGCGGCATCGGTAAAGACTATGTATGCGGGGACGTTTGTCTCATCGGCTATGGTACGCCTGAGAGCCTTAAGCTCGGCAAAAAGTCTTTGGTCGGGGGTGGCGGCGGCTGCCGTCTCGGCGGACGAGGTCCTCGTTGATTTTTTGCTTCTTCGCACATCGGGCGCCTTGGGCTTTGCTATCTTCATAGCCACGCTAGCCTCGCCCGAAAGAACGGGCTCTGCCTTGGGGGTGAGTGAGAGCGTTGGGTATTTGCCCGCGTTTGATGTGATATAGCCCTCATATTCAAGGTGATCGAGTATCGCCCTCAAGTGAGGCTCCTTATGGCTCGCAAGCTCACCGTAGGCGGGCACCGTGTCAAGTCCCCATCTTACTATTTTCCTGCGATTGCTTCCCCTTATGATATCGCATATGAGCTTTTTACCGAAGCGCTCGCCCGTTTGGCTTATGCAGGCGAGAATTTTCCTCGCATCCGCCGTTATATCCACCTCGGTGAACTGAGTAAGACAGCTTGAGCAGTTACCGCAATAGCCCGAGGATTTTTCACCGAAATAGTTAAGTATAAAGCTTCTTAAGCAGGTGGATGCGGTAGAGTAGAAGGTCATCATCTTCAATCTCTCGTAATCCCTCGCCTTGATAAGCTCCTGCATATCGGGGGTAAGGTCGGGGTTTGGCTCGGAATGCTCTATCAGATACTGATTTGTCATAACGTCGCCCTTGCTGTAAAGCAGAATACAATCGGCGGCATTTCCGTCTCTGCCCGCACGGCCTGCCTCCTGATAATAGCTTTCAATATCCATGGGCATATTGTAGTGGATGACGTAAGAGACGTTTGATTTATCTATGCCCATACCGAAGGCATTCGTCGCAACCATAATGCTCCTTCGGTCGTAAACGAAATCCTCCTGGTTTTGCCGTCTTACGTCATCGTCAAGCCCCGCGTGATAGACGGTTGCAGAGAAGCCCGCCTCGCACAGCTTTTTTCCGACCTCATCAACCGTCTTTCTGGTTGAGCAATAGATAATTCCCGACTTATCGGCGCGTGCTCTTAAAAGAGAGAGCAGCTCGTCGAATTTATGCTTCGGTCTTAAGACCTCAAATTTTAAGTTCGGGCGGTCAAAGCCTGTGGTGATGCGAAAGGGCGACTTAAGCCTAAGTGAATACTCAATATCCCCCTTGACCTGCGCGGTGGCGGTAGCGGTAAAGGCGGCTACTCTCGGTCGGCAGCCGAGAGTGTTAACGAAATCGGCTATTTTAAGATAGCTCGGACGGAAGTCCTGTCCCCACTGAGAGACACAGTGCGCCTCATCTACTGCCAGAAGGTCTATTTTTATTCCCCGACAAACAGAGGCGAAGTCCGAAACGGCAAGGCGCTCGGGCGCGACGTAGACGATTTTGTAGATGCCGCGCCTTATGTTTTCAAGCACCCTTACATACTGTGTGTAGGAAAGCGAGCTGTTAAGATAAGCCGCGTCAATACCGTTTTGCGTCAGGGCATTTACCTGGTCCTTCATCAGGGAAATGAGGGGCGATATCACTACGGTCATTCCCTCAAGCAGCATTGCGGGAACCTGATAGCATATAGACTTACCGCCGCCTGTGGGCATAATACAAAGCGCGTCCTCGCCCCGCATTATAGCGTCAACTACCTCCTCCTGTCCGTCTCTGAATTCAGAGTGTCCGAAGTATTGCTTCAAAACCGTTTTCTTATCAAGCATTGTTTTCTCCGTTAATTTCCTATTATTTGTAATTATTAGTTGACAAAATAGCCTGTTATTCTCATCTGCTTACATAATATGCGGTGCAGTTATCTATGCAAAAGGCGCCGAGCCTTCCGCTTATATAAGTGCCGAGGTCAAGGTGGACCTTGGCAAGCCCTTCTATGCTTACGGTATTCCGTGCAGCCCCTGCTTTTTCCGCATCCGACGGGATGGCGTACAGCATCTGTCCTGCCTTGGTATAAATAAGGATTTCGTCCTTACCCGAGGGGGACACGGCAGAGGTCTGCGTATGACCGAAGAATACGCACCTTGTGTCTTTGGGAATTCTATCGGGGCGCTTGAAGCCTCTGTCGTAAAGAAAAATTTCATTCGGTGTTTCCTTTAGCGGAAGCACCCTCTGCTCGCCGTCAAGCCCTACCCCCGCGTGCACAAGGATGAAATCATCCGTCTCAATATAATAGGGCAGAGCCTCCAGCCAATCAACGGTATCCCACGTGAGAAGCTCACCGTCAGTGCCAAGGTATTTTTTAAGCTCGGACAGTACCCATTCGTAATCCTCGCTCGTCCTCATCAGGTGGTGATAGTAATCAAGGAATGCCTGCTCGTGATTTCCGAGGATGCATCTGACGTTCGGTCTGTCACGAAGCAGCTCCAAGACCCTGACAGAGCTATCACCCTTCTCTATCATATCGCCCCCGACGTAAAGCAGGTCGCGATCCGAGAAGCCTATCTTATCCATAAGCTCAAGGAGCAACTCATACTCGCCATGTATATCCGAAATTATGTAGGTCACAGGACTTCTCCCTTCGGTTATTTCTCGGTGCTTATCGGCTTAAGATACCTTGGCGGAACTTCCTTAGTAAGAAAGACGCCGTTTTTTGAGATATAGAATACGGCTCCGTCCTCTGACATTGCTTTTGCATCTATCGCAAGGACAACGGGCGAGCCGTGCCTTTTTCCAACCTTGATAGCGGTTTCGGTATCGCGTGAAAGATGCACATAGAGGCGGGATTTCGGGACAAGCCCCGATTTCAGTATAGAACCGATATACTTCTCTGCCGTACCGTGGTAAAGCACGTCGGGCGGTGTCAGCTCCTCAAGCTCCACGTCAACGTCGACCGAGTGGCCTTGATTTGCGCGGATTTTGGTCTTGTCCTCACTGAAGGAATATCTGCCCTTACCGTCGTTTTCTACTATTTTCTCAAGCAGTCTCATATCAATCGGGTGCCTTTTAGCTACACCCGCAATCAGCTCGTTAACGTCTGCCCAGCCGTGACAGTCAAGCGTAATGCCTGCCGCCGACGGCTTGTGACGAAGCACGAGCGAGATAAATCTGCTCGTTTCAATAAGTGACATAGCATCACTCTCCTTACTTTTTTTCATTGCCCCGAGCGTGTGAATTTCGGGTTTTGATTATTTTCACGGCAAAAGCGGTACACTATATAAACCGTATAATAATTATACAGCGCGGTGTGTCCTATAATCGGTACACGCCGCGTGTTTTTTATACTTTTCTAAATTTTTTTACTGTTGCCTTAAAGAGCGTATCAAACTCAAGGCGTGTGAGCTCTGTCTCTAAAATCGGCTCGCCGTCAGCGTCCTCGCCTCCGAGCGCAAAGCCGTCTATATCGGGAAAATAGGCATAGACACCGTTAGCTTCGTTTATCTCAAGTATATCGTAAAGTCCCGCCTTAAGGCTCTTTGCCTCGGTATAATAGGTGCGCAACTCATCGCTTTTGTTTCCGTGTATATCAGAAAAAAGCTCCCAGTGACTGCCGTACCTCTCAACTACGGGAAGGGCTTGCACAAATCTTTTATAGGGGTTTGGTATCTCAAGCTCAAGGCGCTCACAAAGCGAGACAACCGCGCGCTTTTCCTCCCTTGTCAGCTGCTTATATCTTTTCAGCGCAAGGTCGGTAGGCATACGCTTAAGGTAGTTTATTACGGGCATACCCAGGGCGTACGCGTATCTGTCGGCGCTCTTGCCGTAAAGCTCTATCAGGAAGGTGAGCACAGTATCCCCGAATTGCGCGTACAGCACACCGTCATTTACAGAGCTATCGCAAAGCTCGGGCGCGGTGCATATTACAGAGAATATATCCCTCACACGCTCGGGAAGCTGCCTTGTATCATCCTTTCTTAAGGATATCACGTAGTGATGCGAGCCTATCGGCAGTCTTTTGATGCTGTAAATGCCGCCCACCACGCGTATTCTTTTGATTATCTTCTCTGCTACACTTGTTTTTCCTTCAAGCATTTTAATCTCCATTCCGTCGCCATAGGCGACCGCACAAATTGTTGATGAATTTTCGGTATCACGCTTGGCGTGACGATTTGGAATTAGGCTCCAAATCGCGAAAATTCGGGCGTGAAACCTGCTATCCGAAAGAATAGATGTTACGTAATTTTCACGCTAATCTCCATTCCGTCGCCATAGGCGACCGCACAAATTGTTGATGAATTTTCGGTATCGCGCTTGGCGTGACGATTTGGAATTAGGCTCCAAATCGCGAAAATTCGGGCGTGAAACCTGCTATCCGAAAGAATAGATGTTACGTAATTTTCACGCTATCACCCTCTATTTTATGAATTTGTAAATCTTTGTTTACTTGGTAGCCTTGAAATTGTATATCGGCTTAATTCTTTGAATTATCTCTGCAGTGTCGGTAATGCACTCAACTATCTCATCTATATTCTTGTACGCCATGGGCGACTCGTCAAGGGTGTCGGGCACAACACAAGTGGTATAGATGCCCGCCATCTGCGCCTTGTACTCATCCATTGAGAGCTGCTCAAACGCCTTGGTTCTTGACATAAGTCTGCCCGCGCCGTGGGGTGCAGAGCAGTTCCAATCCTCGTTGCCGCGACCGATGCAGATGAGCGAGCCGTCACGCATATTTATCGGGATGAGAAGCTTCTCACCGAGCTTTGCCGAGACGGCACCCTTACGAAGTATCATTTTCTCAATGTCGACGTAGTTGTGTATGGTCTCAAAGCAGTCAAGCGCGGTAAGACCCATACCCACAAGTATCTTCTCTGCCATAAGCGAACGGTTTCTCACCGCAAAGCGCTGACAGATATCAACGTCGTGAAGATAGTCAGCCATAAAGTCGCCCCATAGGTAGCAGAGCGATGCGGGAAGGGATGGCTCCTTCGCGGCAAACTCACGCTCCATAGCCTTGAGCGCCGCCTGAATCTCGGTGCGTCTGCCCTCTGCCTTGTAGGTGGCTATAAGCTCCTCTCTCTTACGGAAGAAATCCTCCTTGCCGAGGTTGAGGTCAACCGCCAAGGTCTGGTAATACTCGGCAACCTGAGTGCCGAGGTTTCTTGAGCCCGAGTGTATAACGAGATACTTACCGCCCTCGTCATCCTCATCTATCTCTATAAAGTGGTTACCGCCGCCGAGAGTGCCGAGCGAGCGCTCAAGACGCTTTGAGTCCTTAAGATTTCTGTAACAGCGAAGCTCGGTGAGATCAAATCTCTCCTGTCTGCCCTCCCAGACGTCTCTGCCCGAGGGAATAGTATGTACGACCTCATCCAGCCTCTTAAGGTCTATATCAACCTTACCAAGGTAGACGGTGTACATACCGCATCCGATATCAACGCCTACCATAGCGGGTACTATTTTATCGGTAACGGTAAGAGTAGTACCGACAGTAGCGCCCTTGCCCGCGTGAACGTCGGGCATTATTCTTATCTTTGACGAGGCAAACTCCTGCATATCGCAGATAGCGAGTATTTGCTCGCGCGCGCCGTCGTCAAAGGTCTTTGCATAACACTTTGCAGTGTTGTACTTGCCTATTATCTCTATCATTATATTTTACCTCTTAATTCTATGTTTTGTAACGGTGTCCTGACATAGTCCATATGCTCACCGAGCCAGCTCTCGATACGGCGGCGCTCGTCATCGTAGGTCCTCGCGCTCTTTCCCGTATAGTCCTCGCGGCTCTTTATGCCGTAGACGTAAAACTCACGCATATAGGCTCTTATTCTTTCAAAATTCTTAATAAGCTCACTGTACTGTGCCATATGCACCTCCTCCTTTTCTTTATATTTATTGAAAAATTATAGTGTATAATAGTAGGTTATGAAAAAGCCTTACTTAAGAATTTTCCTGATTGCGAAAAAGCGCAAAGCCGACGGCGCTATGCCGTAAAGCCTGAGAAGCGGATTTCTGTTTATTGAATACGCGAAGCGCGCGCTTCTTTTATTTACTATTTTAGCTATTCGGGAAGCTATTCTTCCTGTCGGAATCGATTTTGATTCAACCGCGTTTACGATTTTCTTAAAACGAGCGGCGTTTGTCCTGTAAAGCCTGGTTTTCTCAAGGAAATTATCAAGCTCTGCCATAGACGCGCCGAGCATTCCCGTATCGACCGCGCCTGCGCGAAGCACCGATACCTGTATGCCGAGAAGCTGAAGCTCCATTCTTAAGGAATATGCATATCTGTCAAGCGCCGCCTTGCTAATCGCGTAGATGCCTGTAAAGGGAAGCGGCGGAAGTGTGGCAAGCTCGCTTGTTGTAATCACTATCCTGCTGCCTTCGGTAAGAAGCGGAAGAAAGGTCTTGTTTACCGCATAGACGCCAAAGAGGTTAACATCAAATATTTTTCTTATTCGCTCATCCTCTATCTCAACGAGCGAGTCCAGCATATACACGCCCGCAAAATGAATGACAGCATAGAGGCTATCGGTTATAGCGCATACTCTCTCATATGCCAAGGACAGGCTATTGCCGTCTGTAATATCCGCGCTTATGTGCTTAAGGTTGTCGGTATCCAAAGCCTCACCGCACTCTCGGTCAAGAGCGATTACCCCGTAGCCACCCTGACGAAGCGCCTCTGCCGTAGCGCGCCCCATACCGCCCATAGCGCCTGTTATAAGAATCCACCTCATATTCTTTCCTCACTGCTTTTGTACGATTTCAGAGCCTCGGTATATAGCATTTATCTTGTGCCCCACGCCTGCGACAGAAGCGAGATGAACGCCTCGTTCATCCTGTCCCAGGGCTGTGGCAGAGACCTTTTAAGTGTCGCCACCTGTTCATTGAGCCGAGAAAGCTCACCCTCTATGAAGCTATCGAGTGCAGGAATGTGCGCACACTCACCAAGCTCAGAGGTCACCGATTTCTTAAGAAGAAGCTCATTAAGGGTCTCCTTTACCTCACCGAAAAGGTATTCGTCGGTAAGCGTTTTCATAAGCATAGGCGGCGGTGCCTCCTTTTCAAGCACGTAGCGACAGCACAGAAGCGGGCGAAGGACGTAGAGATATTTCTTCATCTTAACCAAATCGGACTTAAGGTAGGCCTCAATATTCCGCCTCGCCATGCTGATATAGTGAGTGGCAAGCATACGCTTGTCAAAATACTCCGAAATAAGCGAGGATATGCCCTCCCACAGAGGGTCCCTGCGGTAGACGATAGGTGAGGCGCGCCACTCAAAAACCGTAGGATTTGACTTGTGGGAAAGACGGAGCGTCTTTACGATATCCCATCCGTTTATATCAAGAGTATCGTCAAGCTGCCACTCGATAACGTAGCGAAGGGTATCAAGGCGAAGATAATCCTCGGGGCGCCTCACGTAGATAAATCGGCAGTCATAGTCCGAGTCGGGTGACTCAAAGCCCCAGGCTCGGCTTCCCGATTCTACGGCATAGAGTATTTTTACATTTTCTCTGATTTCAATTTCAGAAAGCTTTGAAAGAATTACATTTTTCACGCTCTGTACCTCCTATTTGAAAGCAACTGTTTACATAAGCTCGGTAATATGCAAAAAACAGTCGGTTATATCGCATCCTTGCGCCTTACTATCATATAGCCCATCTTATCAAGCAGCCAATGGGCATCGTCAAGTATCTGGTAATCGTACTTAATAACGTCCTTTTCGCCCTCATCACATCCCTCGCGCTCAGCCACCATCCGTCTGAAGCTGACAAGCCCCTCGAAGGTAGTGAGATTTCCGTGACGGCGAAGGGTATAGCTTTTACCGTTCGTGTGCCTTATATCGCCGCCGCACTCCACCGTCTCGTTAAGTATCTCGTCTATCGTCGCGGGTATCATTCCCCGCGATATCATATAGGAATTCCAGCGCAGATGCTCATGAATTGCCATATCCCGCCGTCTGCCCTCGGCAAAGTCCTTGGTGTAGTGAATTATATCCTTTCCGTCTGCCTTTATCGGGTATTTCGTATCGTCAGGTCGGTCAGCGCCCGCGTAGATTTCAAGGTATTCCTCGCGCGAGAGCCCCTCACCGTCACGCCTCGGCAGATAATCAAGCCCCATCATATGAAGCTTTGACTTCAGCGAAAGCACGCAGTAAAGCGAGGAATCGCGCTCACACTCGGTCTTTTTGACAAACCAATCGCGCCCCGAGCGCGCCTTGATATCCGCCACCCTTCCCTCGGTAAGGGTGTCTGCCCTGCCCTCGGTAATCTCATACTCGAGCGCGTAGATACCGTCACGGAGCCTTGCCATACGGTAGGTCTCGGGTGAGATTATTCTCTCTACGTCATATACGCATTCGCTCTCGTTTCCTATTATTATAAGGTCGGGCTCGTCAAGAAGCCCCGCGGCAGCTCCGATATCCTCTCTTACCTTTACGAATACGGTAAGCCTGCCTACTCCCCACTCGCGCCGCTTCTCCAGCAGCTTTTGCGCCATATCAATGTTTTCAAGGTCGGTGCCGTAGGCGATTATTATGAAATTGACGTGCCTCTCGCTCTCGGTAACGATCCGTCTTATCTCTTTGTAAAATTCGGTGTCGTTTACGTCAAGCTTAAGAAAGCTCTCGCTTGCGGGGTGGTCGGGAAGGGGCAGGTACAAATCAGGCGAGGCTTCTCTCATCTCGTTTCTGTATCTGTTATAGGTGTGATTCAGGTTCTTGTTATTCTCCGCGTGATCCTTATCAAAGATATAATATCTTACAGGCTTCAGGACGGCACCCGAGGGGCCTGCCTTAATAAACTGATTGTTGGCAACCGAGGTCAGGAATATCTCCTGATTAGTCCTTCCAAAGCCGATCATAAGCGCGTTTATCTCAACGCCCTCTCTGACATAGGAGGTTTCGTAATCAATATGCTCGCCCGTCATAAAGCGAGTGAAGGGATAGTCACATATAAAGTCCATCGCCACGCGCTGATATTTATTTACATAGCTGACAGAGCCCAAGGCATCGCCTGCTACGTCCTCGTAAATGGCACGGTATCTCGGGTCGCCGAAGGCGTATATGTGTAAGGCACCGAAGAAGCGCTCTCTCATATGCGTCGGCATAGCCTTCATTTTACTTATGAAAAGACGGCAGAGCTCAAGGGTGGTCTTGTCGTCCGAATTCAGAATAACGTAGGTGCGTGAGGATGAGCGAAGCGCCTTTTTGATTATTCTGTCAATAAGGTCGCCGAAATCCGATACCTGACGGTAGGCTATACCCTCGCTGTAAAGCGAGTAGGCATCGCCGTCGGACATTTTATCGGCAATTATCCTCGCGCGAGCGCTCTCGCTTCGGTATATCGCACGGCTCCCCTCGTTATTACCTATGATTATCACACGCTCACGAAGCGAGAGAGTGAAGAAATAAAGGTTGTTAAAGAAGCTCGACAGATGCTGGCTCGCAAGTGAGAAAACGAACATAAGAGCATTCGCACCAACGAGAAAGAACGAGGTATAAAGCACGAAGGAATAGAAGGCGCTCTCGGATAAAAGCACGCTTACGGATGAGGTATCGTATTTGAGTATTACAAGCTCGACTACCTGCTTAATGCTCCTGAATAAAACCTCGGGGAAGGGTACTCCCACGTAAGAAATACCCACGGTAAAAAGCGGAAGGGTGAAAAGATAAATAAGAACGCCCTTGCCCCGCTTGAAGTTCCTTATGTAGGCTATTTTTTCGGCTCTGGGCTTTGCCCCAGAAAGAAGATTTACCAGCACCGACAGAAGCCATATCATCATCAGAATAAGGCAGACGGCACTAACAGCGTTGACAGTAAGCATAGCTACTCCTTATCGTTTATGTAAATAATAGTGTTCATTATGCGGTGTATTATGAAGCAATGCGCTAATTCTCATCATCAAGGTATTCAAATTTCATACCCCTGAACTTAAGAAAAACCTCGGCAAGCGACCCGCGCCTGATATAATAGGTGAGCGTGTCGGGACAGCCCTCGGGAATACGGTCGGGAATTACAGTACTAAGACCGAGGATATTTATTCGGGTGAGCGACTTACAGCCGAGAAGCGCGCGGGGCGAAAGCTCGGTCACACGCTCGCCAACGGTAAGCTCGGTAAGCGACTCACAGCCACGGAAGGTGTTGTCGCACACGTCAGCGCTGAGCGAATTCATCTCTACCTTATGAAGCCCCGCGCATTCGCTGAACGCGCCGTCGAGAATATACCTCACCGACTTAAGATTAGCCGAGGGAAGCGACCTGCACCCGCAGAAGGCATACTCGTCTATCCTCTCGACGGTATCGGGAAGCTCAAGCGCCGACAGCGATAAACAACCCGAAAAGGCAAAGGCCTCCACTCTCTCAAGCCGTTCTCCGAAATCGACCGAGCAAAGCGAGCCGCAGCCTGAAAACGCCTCATAGCCTATCGACCTGACGTTTCTCATACCGTGCACCGCAACAAGCGAGCCACATTTCTCAAAGGACTTCATATCTATCTTAAGAACGCTGTCGGGTACGGTTATTTCCGTGAGGTCAAGCTCGGCAAAGGCTCTGTCACCTATATAAACCACCGTGTCGGGAATATCTATTTCGGTAAGACTGCACCCGCTGAAGGCAGACTCCATTATGATCCTCGTGCCGTATACAATTCCCTCCCCCGCGGTAAAGCTCTCGTCCGCCGAAACAAGGCAGGCGAAGGGATTGTCGAGATCGCCAAGATATCTTACGCTCCCGACGTCGAGGTAGGGAAGCTTATCACACATATCAAAGGCGCTCCTTTCGACAAACTCAATACCGCTTGGGATATTGAGTTCCCGAAGCTCGTGGCAGCCTGAAAACGCCCTTGAATTTATCCCGATCAGGCTCTCAGGAAGGCTCACCTTCTCAAGGCGCGAGCAATCCATAAAGGCGCGCTCGCCTAACTCGGTTATGCCCTCGGGAACGGTAATCTCCTTAAGCCCCCAGCAATCCTGAAAGGTTCTTGACATGATAGGTCCCCCAAGGGACTTGGGTATGGTGATGGAGGTTATCCTACAGCAATTACTGAACGCACTGTCACCGATATAGGTGATGCTATCGGTAAGGGGTGCCTCGGTAAGCTCGGTGCAATCCTCAAAGGCGCTTGAGTATATTTCACGAAGCCCGACACCCGGGATGACACGCCTGAGCTTATGACAGTTATCAAAGGCGTCTCTGCCTATTACCTTAAGCGAATCGGGAAGGGCGATTTCGACGAGCGCCGTCGAGGCAAAGCAGCCCGCGGGAAGCTTTTTCAGCCCACAGGGAAGATAAATCTCGGTAAGCGCCGAGCATTTCTTGAATGCGTCGTATCCGATATCGGTGACGCTGTCGGGAATATAGACACCGTCAAGCAATTTACATTCCGAAAAGGCGTAGCTGCCTATTGCCCAAAGCCCCTCGAGAAGATTGACAGCCTCAAGCCGAGAGCATTCCGTAAAGGCACCCTTGCATATTTTCCTTAAGGTAGACGGCAGAAGCACACAGGTGAGTGCTCTCGAGCGCGCGAACAGCTCCTTCGGAAGCTCGGTTATTCCCTCGGGTATCTCGCAGGCAAGGATGTCTGTACCCAAAAGCGCGCCGTCGGCAAGCAGAGCAACGTCCTCGGGAATAGTCAGGGCATCCCTGCCAAGGTCGATATCGGTACGGATAAAGGCAAAGTGAGCGTTCACCTTCGACGGCATATACAGGCATCCGTCCTCGTGGGTATGCATAAGAGAAGGACAGCCCGAAAAGGCGTCCTTTCCTATCCGCCTGACGCTCTCGGGTAAAATGCAATCGCGAAGGGCGGTGCAGTCCTCAAACGCGCCCTCGCCTATCGAAAGCAGTCCTTCGGGAAGCACGACCGAGACGAGTCGCTCGGTGCTGATTGCGGCACAAGAGGATATGAAACGGCAATCCTCGTGAACGAAAAGAATTCCCGAAAGCTGAGGATCGACCTCCATAAGCACGAGATAGGGATTATCACTGCTTCCAAGATAATTACAGCCCCCGTGCTCGTTGTATTCAAGCTCCATACATCCGTCAAAGACCGCGTCGCCAAGGTATTTCAGCGCATCGGGAAGAAGGATATGCCGAAGCGCGTTGCACTGCTCAAAGGCGCCGTCCTCTATTACCTCGGTGCCCGATTTGAATATAACGTTTTCAAGAGCGTAGCAATAGGCGAACGCGCCCTGACGCACCTCTCTTAACCCGTCATTCAGGCGGACGTCGGTAATATCCGAGAGCATAAAGCACTCCTCGGATATAGTTCTGACCTCCTCGGGGATAACGATAAAGCATTCGTCCGAATCATAGCCTATAAGCTCACCGTCATTTATCTCAAATCCACTATTGTCCATCATACAAATTCTCCAAGTCTTAAAGCTTCTTATGCCAACATTATTTTACAATATGGCATCAAACAAGCTCGCTTAAGACATCCTCAATATTCTCTCTTATTATAAGATATGCCATATCGTCATACGGTGTCGGGCTCTTGTTTATAATAACCAGCCTCTCTCCCATATAGGCCTCGATAAGCGATGCCGCGGGGTTCACGGTAAGCGAGGTGCCGCCTACTATAAGCAGCTCACACTCGGCTATCAGCTCCTCGGCGTCATAGAATTTTTCGGTATCGAGCGCCTCACCGTAGAGCGTAACGTCAGGGCGTACGGTGCCGCCGCACTCGCACCTAGGCACGCCGCCTATGCTCATAGCACCGTCAATAATAAAGTCGCGTGAGTATGTCCTTTGGCACCTCGTGCAGTAATTACGCTCTACCGAGCCGTGAAGCTCTATCACCCTCTTTGAGCCTGCCTGCTGATGAAGCCCGTCTATATTCTGGGTTATCACCGCCGAGAGCTTACCGCATTTCTCAAGCGATGCCAGCGCCCTGTGGGCGGGGTTCGGCTCGGCGTAGGGATATAGCATATTACCAACGTAGTAGGAATAAAAATCCCGAGGGCGCGAGAAAAGATAATCGCCCCTCAGTATCACCTCGGGCGGGTCCTTGTCCTCGGGGCACTCGGTATAAAGTCCTCCCGTCCCTCTGAAGTCGGGAATACCGCTTGCCACCGAGACACCCGCCCCACCGAAGAATACGGTGGACGAGGATTCGTCTATAAGTCTTCTTAACAGCTCTGTTTTAGTCATTTCACCTCTGCCAGAGAGTGTAGCTCTCCAAAAATAAAAAAGTACAAACGGAATTTCAATGCCGCGCTGATAGCCGATGCTTTTCTGAGACTTGGCAAAGCGCACCCGCGGACGGGTTTTAAAAGGGCGGCGCAAGCCTTCCCGATAGGAACAGGATGTGCGCCGCCCCGAAGCCTCCCCTCTGCGCCCGCGCAAAGGTCAGCCCTCTTAAATTATTTCCCGATTATTCGTCGGCCTTGATGAACTGCTCAACAGTCATCATATTTTTCGCGACCATAAAGAAGCGGTCGTTGTAGGCGTCGATAGTCGAGCAGGAAACACCCAGCATCTTCCAGATAAGCTCGGAAGAAAGCATAGTTTCGGTGAAGCTTGTAGACATTCTGAACGCTACCTCGCCGTCACGGATATCGTAATCGAACGAGCCGTTTATCATACCGTAGTTCGCGATCTGAGTAACTACCGCACCCTCAACCCTCTTGTCCTCGGGGAACTTGATGGGAAGCACAGAGCGGAACTGAAGCACGTCCCTGTCCTCCATAACGCGCATTACGAACTGAATGGGAAGGTCCTCGGTGGTGATGGTTGCGTTGACAGTCATCTCGTCGTCGTCCTGTGCAAAATTAAGCTCCTTCTCGTTAAGCGTCCTCACGAGCTGCTCGTATATTTTCCTTGCGCTAACGTTGCTCATTTAAAAATCCTCCAAAGTAAAATAATTATTGAACGGAAGCAAAAGCGTCACTCCGTCATCAACGGTTATATTATATAACACCAAGCTTGGCTTTGTCAAGTAAAACGGCGCTCATTTTTTGATACTATTCTTCGCGTGAGCCGAGAGAATGGCGTCTATTTCCTTGGCGCGAAGCTGGTTCTTATCGACGAGCACAGAGACGAGCGCGTCGATAGCCTCACGGTTGTCCTCTATGATCCTCTTGGTGGTGGCAAGCTCCCCACCGAGAATAGAATTCACCTTGCCTCGCACGTCACCCTCGATAAAGGGACCCGTCTTAAGCGAGCAAAGCCCGAAATCCTCATACATACCGTAATATGTAAGCATGTTCTCGGCAAGCTGGCTCGCGTGCCTTAAGTCAGCAGAGGGGCCTGTTGAAAGTCCGCCCTCCTCACCGTAGTAGACAAGCTCCGCCGCGCGGCCTGCAAGTGATGTCCTTATGATCCAAAGAAGTTCTTCTTTTGTGTAGCTTCCCTTCTTCTCGTCAGACTCGTGCTGAAGATATCCGCCGTGATTGCCTCTCGCGACAACGGTAAGATAGCTCGGCTTCTCACCCGACAGCCATGCAAGCAGGGCGTGTCCTGCCTCGTGACGGGCGGTTCTGGTAAGCTCAGAGGGATCCCACTCCTTCTTTTCACCGTAACCGAAGGTCTCAAACGCCTCGTCAAATTCCTCGTCGCCAACCTTGCCCGTCCTTGACTTGATGGCGTTTCGCATAGCAAGCTCGATAACGCTCTCAAGCGATGCCAGCGACATTCCCACGCTTCGCTCGGCAATCGAGGCTATCTGCTCCTCGCTTAAGGAAATCATAGAATTGCCCGAGAGCTTCTTCTCAAGATAAAGCCGCCTTTCGTCCTTAGTCGGAAGGTCGATATATATTCTTCTGTCAAAGCGTCGCATAAGCGCCACGTCGAGCGCGGGCGCTTCGCTTCCCGCATCAACGCCGAAGTTTGTCGCGGCAAGCACGAACACGGGCCTCGAGGTGTCAACGTTGAAGCCGTCAAGCTCGGTAAGAAGCGCGTTCAGGGTATCTGACGAGCTCGATGAGGAATTCATTCTGCTCTTTGCGATAGAATCTATCTCGTCAATAAAGAGAATAGAGGGAGCATAACGCCTTGCGGTCTTGAATATCTCGTGAATTTTTTTCGCACCCCCGCCGACGAGCGAATCAACGAACTGATTTCCCTCTGCCGCAATAAAGGTAACGTCGCTCTCTCCCGCAACCGCCTTGGCGAGCATAGTCTTGCCCGTGCCGGGAGGGCCGTACAGAAGCACGCCTCTGGGTGCTCTTACACCCATACGCATATACTTTGTGGGGTTTTTGAGATACTCGACGAAGTATCCAAGCTCGTCTTTCGCGTCCTTCGCGCCAATAACGTCATCGAATTTGATGCGAGGTCTTGAAATGCCGTCAAGCATAAACCTCGAATCGGTAGAGGTTGCCGAAACCTTAAGCGACATATCAAAGACGGTGATAGCCGCGTGGGTGCCGTCGGCACTGAGCTCCTGATAGGTCTTGTACGAGAGAAGCTTGTTCTCCCGTGCGAGCCTTCTCATTCCCTCCTGCTTGTAGGCTATATCGCAGGCGGAAAGCACCTCCTCACAAAAATGCACGGAATCGTAGGCGATAATACCGCGTGCGCCTCTTGCGGTGAAGGAATACTCCTCCTCGTCGCTTATCTCACCCTCGGGGGCAAGCACGTAAACCGCCTTTTCGTATGCCTCTATCGCAAGGTTCATAAAATCACGCCCGAGAGAGGTCACGTCCTCCGCGTTAAGTCGGGAATCGGCATCCCTCTTTTTGGATTTATAGAATATATCGCAAAGCACGACCGATATATCGTGCTTAAACAGAATATCCCTTGCCTTGTCTATATTATTCGCGCCCCAAACAACGGCATTTGTAATTTTTTCTTTACAAAATTCAACGGTTTTAGGTGCGGCAAACACAAGAATTTCGGGTGTCCTTTCGTTCTTAATGAGGTCGGACGCCTCCTTGCTTGCGCCTGTAAAATCAATCAATACGTCAATCCTCTCAAGCCTTGCCACCGACTCCTCCGAGTCCTGATTTAAAAGGCGAAGAAGCTCAAAAAGCTCCTCCGAGAAGAATGCGCCCGCACGTCCGCAGACGGCTCTTGCATCGGCGCTTCCGCCCTCGGCAAGAAGCAGTGCCGTCGCGACCCTGTCATCTACCGTGATCTTTAGATCCGACTGTCCCTCGATAAGCTCGACGTTCTTCTCAAGCTCGCGCCTCGTTATAGTATAAAGGTGGTTTGCCGCGAGGTGGTTGAACATAACTACGTTGCCCGAGGCAAATCTCGAGAGAATAGCCGCGGGGAAAAGCGGTGCCCCCGTATTGGGATTGATATCCTCACCGAGTGCCTTTATAACCGTCTTTTTAGGTATCGAGGAAAGCGTGGTGGAGGCGTTATCCTCATAAAGCGACCTTCCCGCGTTGGTGGTGAGGATTATTATGGTATCGGTAAAATCAATTTCCTCCTCGTAGTGCGCGTCGCGAAGTCTGCCCGCGTCGAGTATCTGAAGGAAGAGATGAATTACGTTAAGATGCGCCTTTTCTATCTCGTCAAAGAGAATAACCGCATTGGGGTTATCGTGCACGAAGCCCGTCACTATACCTGGTCTTGTCGCGGTGTAGCCCTTGGGCGTGCCGATAAACGCGCTGGGACCCGTCTGGTGGTCGCTGTACTCCGACATATCAAAGCGCTTGAAGGGACGGCCGAGCGCCTCGGCTACCGTCTCCGAGATAAAGGTCTTACCCGTACCGGGAGGGCCTGCAAAAAGGAATGAGGCAGAGGGCTTGCTTCTCTTTTTTCCGTGCGCGGTCAGAAGCGAGCGGAAATAGCCCGTTGCAAACGCGTTTATAGCTCCGTCCTGTCCGAATACGTTCTTAAAGAGCGCGTCTCTTATACGCTGCGTCTCAAGAAGTGCTGCGGTAAGCTTGTCGGCTGGCTCGTCGGCTGGCTCGTCGTCACTAGGCAAGTCAAGCCCCTCGGCCTCACTCTCGGCCTCGTCTGCCTCACCGTCCTCGCCGACCCTGCCTGCCCATTTACGCATCTGCTCGTACAGCTTAGCAATCTCCTGCTTCTTACGCAACAGGTCATCCGCACCCGAGCCGTCTGTATCCTCGGCAGCGCTCGACAGCACCGCCTCTTTAACGGCATCGGTGGGGTTCATAAATATGTACTTCAGAAAAGCGGGCAGAGTAAGCTCGTCATCCTCGCCATACTCTAGATCCTTCGCGATTTTATTAGGAAGTGTGTTGAAGTTATATACATCAAGAAATCCCGACAGCTTATTTCCGTCGGTTATGCATTTTTTAAGCTCCGACATAGCCCTCGGTACGTCTACTCCGTAGCGCGAAAGCACCCTGCCAAGCTCCTCAAGCTCATCGCCCAGCGTCTTTTTGATCTCATCGGGCAAGGCACCGCACTTAGCATCGTTGTATAGCCTAAGCGCCGCCAGGGTGAATATATTAGCCGTAATGCCTCGGACCCCAAGCTCCTCAGCCACGGTTTGCGTGAGCTTATAGCAAAGCTCACAAAGCTTACTTTTATTCATTATAAGTCTCCCGAGAATAAGTATTCGGTACTCAAAACCGTATAAAATATTTTACATTAATCATGGGGCTTTGTCAATATCCCGCGCGCATTTACGCATAAGAGCTGCCGATATTGGCGAAAAAGCCCGAGAGCGCCCGTTATGAAATGTCCCCACTTTGCCCCGATATCAGAGCTGAATTTTGACGCTGCTCTGCCCGTTTTTATTTTTAGTAACGATAAGTTGTCTTTCAATACGCTCCTTAAGCTCGCCGACGTGAGATATAATGCCGACAAGACGGCCTCCCTCCTCTAGCGACAGAAGCGCCGCAATCGCCGCGTCAAGGCTATCGGGCGAGAGTGAGCCGAAGCCCTCGTCAACGAAAAGCGTGTCAAGCTTAATGCCTCCCGCGCGCGACATTATCTCATCCGAAAGCCCGAGCGCAAGCGAGAGCGATGCCATAAAGGTCTCACCGCCCGAGAGCGTCTTGACCGATCTTTCTGTCGCGGTGTAGTGGTCGACAACGTCAAGATCAAGCCCCGTCTTTGCGCTCCTGTTTTCTGCCTCAAGCCGTCTTTTAAGCTCATACTGACCGTGGGTCATTCCGAGCAGGCGAAGGTTTGCGCGAGCTATGATCCTGTCAAAGAACGCGCCCTGCACGTAGGCCTCGAGCGAGAGCTTTTCCTTGCCTGTCACATTACCGCTTGCGGTGTCGGAAATAGCCTTCACAACCGTGTATTTCTTATAGGTTTCGCTATACTTTAGAATTAGCTCCTTCAGCTCTTTTAGGATATTGGAATTGCCTTCGATGCGCGTATGAATAGCCTTAGCCTCAGAAAGCAGAGCTTCCTTTCTTTCCCTGCTCTCGCAAAGCTGCTCGCGCACTTGGTCTATATCCACAGGCTCAAGCCTTGATATCTGCCCCTCGGTGCTTTCTATGATACCCGCATTTTTTGAAATATCATTTTCACAGCTCGAAAGATTTTCCTTTGCGAGCTTTATCTCATTTTCAAGGATATCACGGTCTTTTTGTAAAGAATTGATTACTATATTGGCTTCATCTCTCGATTTATATTCAAGCTTTGCGTAAAGTGCATCTATAGCTTTTGTCCTTTCGGTGGCGGTGGCATCAAGAGATGCAAGTCTTTCCTGTGCTTCCCTCTCACCCGTCTGCAATCTCTCCAGCTCATCCCTGCTCTTGGGAATAGTCTCGTTAAGCATATCACAAAGCTGCGCCTTTTCTTCGCTCTCGCGAAGTGCCGAAGCCGCTTCGTCGAGCATCGCGCGCGTTTTAGCTATTCCATCCTCGATAAGCTCGCGAAGGGGACCGTATTCATTTTTCGCAAGATACGCCTCTGCATTTTCAATTGAAAGCTCCTTCGCGCTTTGCAGAAGCGTCTTTCGCCTTTGGTCAAGCGCGCCTCGCATTCTGCCGAGCCTTCCGCTTGTTTCATTTACCTGCTCTCTTGCCGCTAATTCCTCCCCCTCGGCGAAATCAAGCTCCTGCTTACTCGGTGCGCCGTCAACCGTCTTACACGGCGCGGGATGCTCGGCAGAGCCGCACACGGGACAGGGCATGCCGTCTTTTAGCCCTTGTGCAAGAATACCCGCCTGAGCATTAAAATAAGCGGTGCGAAGCGCTGTAAGCCCGGCGGCAAGCGCTTGAGACTTTGAAAGCTCCCTACGGTATCTTTCATCGAGAAGAAAAATCTCTTGGTCCTCTTTCAAAATACCGTCTAGCTCGTCATGTGCCTGCCCGTACTTTGAAAGTGCCGTATCAAGCTCATTTTTCCGTGCCTTTAAATCCCCTACGCTAAGCGCCGCGTCATTCGCCGCCTTAAGCCTGCTTTCATCTGTCTCTATCTGTTCTGCAAGCTCCTCGCGCCTCAAGGCCAAGGCCGAAAGCTCATTCGCAAGAGTAAGCCTTTGCGAGGCAAGCGCCTGAAGCTCATCCCGCGCGGCATCAAGCTCGGCATAGCTCTCGAGGGTGGCGGTAATATTTGCTATTTTTTCCGTGAGGGCGGTTATATCGTCTGACTTCGCGTTTGCGGCATCGCAGGCGGCAAGCAGCTCGGCTCGCCGCGCTTTAAGACGCGCCGCCTCCTCTTTTGCGGTATCAAGAGCGCGTGTCAGCTCGGTAAGGCTCTCGTGCGTCTTAGCTTTTGCCTCGAGCGCGCTGATTTTCTTATCCGTCTCACCGCTGCTTGCCGCACACTGCTCCTCAAGAAGCTTGTCCGCCTCGATCAGCTTTTCAATAAGCTTGGCCGCATCCTCGGGCTTGTATGTATTGTCCCGAAGCGCCTGTAGCTCCTCGGTCATCTCGGCGGTACGGACCGTCCTTAAGGTATGCGCCATCAGGTCGGCATGACCCTTATACTCACCGTAAAGGCGGTTTGCCTCATCCGTAAGCCTTCTTTGTAACGTAGCGTAAAGCTCGGTATTGAATATCTTCTCAAATATTCTCTTTCTGTCCTCGGTCCTTGCAAGAAGAAGCTTCTGGAAGTCGCCCTGAGCAATCATTGCTATTTGTGAGAACTGCGCGCGGTCAACACCGAGAAGTGCTGTTATCTCGCCCGTTACCTCCTTAACGCCCGTAATTCTTTTGCCGTCAGGCATGATCAGCTCTGCCGAGGCACCCTCTTTTGTAAAGCCCTCGCCTCTTGTCTTTTTACGCATATACTCGGGGCTTCGCCTTACGGTATATTTCTTTTCCCTGTAAACAAACTCAAGCTCAACCTCGGTTTTTACACTTGCGTCGGCATTCTTTGAGCGAAGCCCCGCGCCGTCGCGCACCTCTCCGCTTGCCTCGGCAAAAAGCGCGTAGCATATCGCGTCAAAGATAGTAGTCTTGCCCGCGCCCGTGTCGCCCGTAATGAGATAAAGCCCGCTTTCGCCGAGCCTATCAAGCTCAAGCACGGTGGTATTTGAGTATGGCCCGAAGGCACACATCGTAAGCCTTGTCGGTCTCATCGCCATACCTCCTCTATATATTTCGTAATGCAGGCAAGCTCCTCTTGGGTCATAGCTCTGCCGTTTTGCGCCTCAAAAAGCTCGGTGAAAAGCGCAAGCGGGCTCTTTTCCTCAACGTCCGATGCGGCACCGATTTCAGATGAATGTCTCGTGCGGGTGTTGTCATACTGAAGAAGCATAATATTTTTGTAGACGGTACGAAGCCTGCTTATAGCATCGGGGATATCCGTCTCGTCGGTAAGCGTAACCCGAAGATACGCGTCACGAAAGTCCTTCCCCTCATAAAAGCTCTTGGATATTACCTCGTTATACTCTCCGCGTATCTGTGCCATATCGGTAAGCGGTGTAAGCCCGATTTCCCTGACGGATATCTCGCCCTTCCTGCCAAGCTCTATCACCGTTACGGATTTTTTATCCCCCGCCTCGGAAAAGGAATATTTTATGGGTGAGCCGCTGTATCTTATATTCTCTCCCCCTGCCCTTTGCGCACGGTGAATATGCCCGAGCGCTACGTAGTCAAAACGGGAAAACACCTCGGCATCCACGTTGTCTGTGCCGCCGACCGAGCATTCCTCGCTCTCGGTACGGCTGGCTCCCGTGACGAACTGATGCGTGATAAGTATATTGCGCTCGTCATCACGCACGGGGCAACCGTCGAGCGCCGTACGGACGGCATCGGTATAGCTCTCTATATCCGCCTCGGGAAAATAGCGCCTTACGTGGGTGGGCTTGACAAACGGAAGTGTATAGAAATTGACAGGGCCGTATCGATCGGTGAGCGTGAAGTGTCCGAGGGCACCCTCATATACGCCGTGAATATGTATTCCGCACTCACCGATAAGCCCCGATGCGAAGCCCAGCCTCTCGGGCGAATCGTGGTTACCGCTGATGATAAACGTAGGCAGGGACAGTGCCGAAAGCTCAAGAAGAAATTTATCAAAAAGCGTCACCGCCTCGGCAGACGGTATGCTCTTATCGTAGACGTCGCCCGCTATAATAAGAGCATCGGGGCGCTCATTCTTTACGATCCCAAGAATTTCATTCAGAATATGCCTCTGGTCGTCAAGCATTGAAAACTCGTTTACACGCTTTCCAATATGAAGGTCGGACGTATGTAAAATTTTCATATCTTTTCCTTTTTCGTTTTTACTTATTATAAGCTTATGGGGCTGTCTCAAACGAAAATTTGAGATAGCCCCAATTTTCAGGGGATAGGCAAATTTTAAGAAGAAATTTCGCTCGATTTTGCTAAATATAACAGCTATATGTAAGTAACTGTTAGCAATTCTTGGCTTATCCGCGGGCAACGCGGCTTTTCCTTGCGGCATCGGCAACCGCACGGGCCACCGCCGAGGCAACGTTTTTATCAAGGGCCGAGGGAATGATATTCGTCACCGAAAGCTCGTCCTCGGGTATATAGGCCGCAAGCGCGAAGGTTGCCGCGCGCTTCATTTCTTCATTTATATCGCTTGCGAGACAATCAAGCGCGCCGCGGAATATTCCAGGGAATGCAAGCACGTTATTTATCTGGTTGGGGAAATCGCTTCTTCCCGTACCGACGATTTTAGCTCCCGCCGAGAGCGCAAGCTCGGGCATAATCTCGGGGGTGGGATTTGCCATCGGGAACACAATAGCGTCCTTTGCCATAGAGCCTACCATCTCACGGCTTACGACACCTGGGGCGCTCACTCCGATAAATACGTCGGCAAGGGCGAGCGCATCGGCAAGCGTGCCCGCAAGCCCCTTACGGTTGGTTAGAAGCGAAAGCTCGCGGTGGGCGGGCGAGAGTGTATCATCCCCCTCGCGGATTATTCCAAATCTGTCGACGACCGTAATATTCCTAGCACCGAGCGAGAGAAGGTGCATACAAATTGCAGTACCCGCGGCACCCGCGCCGTTTATCACTATCCCGACCTCGCCGAGTGACTTTCCTACCACCTTAAGTGCGTTAATGAGCGCCGCGCCAAGCACGATTGCCGTGCCGTGCTGGTCATCGTGGAATACGGGTATATCGCATACCTCCTTGAGCCGTCTTTCAATCTCAAAGCACCTGGGTGCCGCGATGTCCTCAAGGTTGATGCCGCCAAATGAGCCCGAGATAAGGCTTACCGTCTTAACTATCTCGTCAACATCCTTACTCCCGACGCAAATGGGAAAGGCGTCGACGTCGGCAAACTCCTTGAACAGTGCGCATTTGCCCTCCATTACGGGCATACCCGCAAGCGGGCCTATGTCACCAAGCCCGAGCACCGCCGAGCCGTCGGTTATAACCGCAACGAGGTTTTTTCGCCTTGTGAGCGAGAAGGACAGCCTCTTATTGTCGCGTATTGCAAGGCAGGGCTCCGCGACACCTGGGGTATAGGCAAGCGAGAGGTCCTCTCTGCTCTCTACCCGCACACGCGACCTGACCTCTATTTTACCGCCCCACTCATAGTGGCACTCAAGTGATTTTTTTCTGATATCCATACTGTGCACATCCTTCCTATATCATTTCCTCGGGGCGGTAATGCTTATCAAAATCCTCCTCGCTCATAAGACCGAGCGACAGCACCGCCTCCTTCAGGGTCATATTTTTTTCGTGAGCAAGATGCACCGCGGCGGCCGTATTATCGTATCCGATATAAGGTGTAAGCGCGGTGGAGGTCATAAGCGAATTGTAAAGATTTGTTCTCATTTTCTCGCTATTAGCCGTAATTCTGCACACACAGTTTTTAGTGAAGCTTGCCATAACGTCGGTAAGAAGCCTTGCGGAACTTAAGAACGAGTATATTGTCACGGGCATATATACGTTAAGCTCGAAATTACCCTGTGATGCGCCGAAGGTAATAGTAGTATCATTTCCCATTACGCGAGCTGCCACCATCGTTACCGCCTCGCACTGGGTGGGATTTACCTTTCCAGGCATAATTGACGAGCCTGGCTCGTTTTCGGGTATCGTTATCTCACCGAGGCCTGTGCGCGGTCCCGAGGCAAGCCATCTAATATCGTTTGCTATCTTGACAAGGTCGCAGGCAAGCGTTTTAAGCGCACCGTGGGCATTACAGATTTCGCTCTTTGCCGAGAGCGCGTGGAATTTATTTTCGTCGGGTACGAATGCGTGACCTAAAAGTTGTGAAAGCTCCCGCGTGGTCTCTTTATCGAAATCCTTTGGCGCGTTTAGTCCCGTACCGACCGCGGTACCGCCTATGGCTAGCTTAAGAAGCGGGGTCATAGCGCCCGCGACAAGTCCTCTGTCAACCTCAAGCGTTGCGCGCCAGCCGCTTACCTCCTGCGAGAATGCTATCGGGGTTGCATCCTGAAGGTGAGTTCTGCCGCACTTCACTATTCCCTGCGACCTTGTTTCAAGCTCGCAAAATGCTGTGATAAGTCCGTCAAGCGCTACAAGCAGAGAGGCCATTGCGCACACCGCCGACACATGCATAGCCGAGGGAAAGACGTCGTTTGACGACTGTGACATATTTACGTCGTCGTTGGGGTGAAGAAGTCTCCTTCCCACAAGCCTGTTTCCGAAATTTGCTATTACCTCATTTACGTTCATATTGGTCTGCGTGCCCGAGCCTGTCTGGTAGACCGAGAGCGGGAACTCGTCCCACAGCTCACCGCTAAGAAGCTCCTCTGCCGCGTGCTCGATAGCCGAGAGCTTTTCCTCGGTCATTCTGTCGGGAACAAGCCTTGCGTTTGCTCTTGCGCAAGCAAGCTTTATTCTGATAATCGCAAGAATGACCTCGCGCGGCATTCTGTCCTCGCCTATCTTAAAGTTTTCAAGACTTCTCTGTGTCTGCGCGCCAAAAAGTCTGTTCTCGTCAACACGCACCTCACCCATCGTGTCTCTTTCTATACGGTAACCCATAATCCGCCCCCAAAATATTTTTACTTCTTTATTTTATCACAAATTATATCCGAGCGCAAGTGTAAAGAGGAAAAAAAGCGGGGATGCTTGGCGCCCAAGCACCCCCGCACCCCCGAAGGCGTATAGGGGGGTGGGTTATATATGGGTAAGTGCGTTGCGGGGGCTTAGAGCAATGTGGGCGGAAAGAAAAACGGGGCACTTTGAAGCCAAAGTGTCCCGCGCCCCGAAAGCGTTTATATGTTACCGTCCCCAATATTTTTTACTGTAATCATCTCTTAAATGTTTCGCCATTACCACAGGATTTGATGCTAAATTCGAATCGATGTCTATCCACGTTCTCGAGATTGGATGATCATACAGTTTCCATCCTATAACAGTTTCAAAAGTTACTTCCGTCAGTGAAGAGCATTCTGCAAACGCCTGCGATCCTATGTAGTTCACGTTTTTAGGAATAACGATTTTACGAAGAGAAGAACACGCCCCAAAAGCAATACTTCCGATAGAAACAAGACCTTGCGGCAAGATGATTTCCTGAATAGCACTGCACTTCAAAAATGCCGATTTACCTATTTGAGTTAATCCACTGCCCAATTTAACCTTTGAAAGATTATAACAGTTTTTAAATGTTTCTTCATCAATCGTCATAACACCGTTCGGTATGTTCACATCATTGAGCGCCGTGCAATTTTGAAAAGCATTGTTTCCGATTGTTATTACCCCCTCAGGAATTGTAATGCCGGTAAGCGACACACACTCTGCAAAAGCGAAGTTACCAATAGTTTTTAAATTATCCGGCAATTTTATACTTCTAATGTTAGGGCATTCATTAAAGGCAAGTGCCGGGATAGAAGTTGAATTTGTTACAACAACTGTTTTTAAGGATTCGGGAACGTACTTATAATCGTAAGATGATGTGTTTGTATTTTCGTCAGCAAAAATACTACCCAAAATCGCGTTTTGTCCATTCATTTCATTGTATCCAATAAAAGGTAATTCAATCTTATAAATAGAAGTACATTCACCAAAAACGCCTCGTCCAATTCTCGTCACACTATCAGGTATAACAACCGTTTCTATGGAATCACAACCAAAAAAAGCATACGAATTGATCGAGGTTACTTCTGTGGGAATCACAAGAGTCTTAATCACTTCTTCACTGCCGTTTAAACACAAATTACCGTATTTTAACGGATTTGCTTCTCGGTTGGAAAAACCTATTTGACACCAACCGACTAAATCCTGAGCGTGTACGTTCTTCAAGGACTCACATCCTTCGAATGCGTCGTTGCCTATTGTTTTGACACTGTTAGGAATATTTATAGTAATTAGATTTTGGCAATTACGAAACGCTGACGTTTCTATGCTTGTGACCGTGTTAGCAATGGATATTTCGTTAACATAATCGCAATTTGAGAAAGCGCCATTTGTTATAGAATCTCCGCCCGTTATGTTTATCTTCTTCAACGTGTTCGGAACGTAAGAGTTTCCGGGATACTGCTCGAATGTAAACATATAGCCAAAATATGACTGCCCTTCTTTATTACCAAATACAAACGGTAAAGAAATTTCCTCAATACCTGTGCAACCGGCAAAAGCCCCTTTTTCAATTACGCTTACACTGTCAGGTACGGTAATAGTTTTTATCGACATGCACCCAACAAATGCCTTTGATGCTATGGTTTTGACCGGAAGTCCTTTGTGCGTACTCTCGATAACTACGTTCTGTGCATTTTTATTTTTATTTGATGTCAGAATATAATAGGTTTCATCAACCGACAAAGTATATTCAAACTTTCCGTCATTTTTAATGCCGTCCTCACCATTCTGACCACATGAGCATAGCAGAACACTACACAAGATCAAAATAAAACCAAATACTAAACATAATGTTTTTTTCATACAACTTACTCCTAATAGATAATAAAGTGTTAATGCTATACCAATGCAAAAACTTACATACCGAAGTCTTTATACTAATATTTTGGTACAATAATAATTATACACGCATTTTCTTGGTCTGTCAATACATATATACCAATTTTATGGTAAAATTAATTATAAAATCACGGGGGGCTTTGTATGAAAAATAGAATAAAGGACCTTCGCGAGGACAGAGATATGCGGCAAAGCGATCTTGCCGCCGCAACTGGAATAGACCAGCGCACGATATCTAACTATGAAACGGGCAAAACAATGCCCGACGCATACGCACTTATACGGCTTGCCGACTTTTTTGACGTTTCAATCGACTATCTTGTCGGGCGTGTTGATACAGATGCCAGCACCGCAAAAAAGCGCATAGCTCTTATCAACGGAATACAAAAGCAGCTTGACGTGCTGAAGAAGCTCTGATATTTTAAAGCAAAAAGTCATCCCGGGGATTTTTCCTTTGGATGACTTTTTAGCGTATTTAAGCTATTTTTTAATACAGAAAACGGCATAAAGAGGAATGCTTTTTATTCCGTTTTCCTCTCCGAAGTTCTTTGCCGAAATCCTCACAGAGTAGCTCGGGTTATGCTTTTCCATATAAAGAGCAAGGCTTCGAGAACGGGTGTTCGTATCGGATTTTACCTCAATGGGAACAATATCGCTACCTATTCTCGTTATAAAATCAATCTCTGCCTGATTTCCGCTCGTCCAATAATAAAGAGGAAAGCCGCTCGAGGTGAGCTGGTTGAAAACGTAGTTCTCCGCAAGACCGCCCTTAAAGCCTCTTAGCAGGACATTATCCTGTATTATATCATCATAGTAGATATCCTGACTGGCGCAAAGAAGTCCGACGTCGCTCATATAGAATTTAAAATCGGTGAGTGACCTATACGCGTTAAGCGGCAGCATAATCTGCTCTACACGAAAATTCTGCGCGGCAATTCCCGCAAGGCAAAGCCACTCTATCGCGGCTTCAAACTCCGAGGCTCTGCCACCCTTTTTTATATCCTTGTACTGGAATTTGCGGTTTTCCTTCGCAAGCTGAGTGCTGACGCTTTTGTAAACTATTCTCGTCTTGGGAATTTCACTTTGCTTATTGTATTTTCCCATATCGTTATGGTAAGCCTCAAGAATGGATTTCTGTATAATTCGTACCAGATCGGGGCTTTTGTTTTTGTTGTACTCCTCAACCGCTTCGGGCATTCCTCCAACGAAAAGATATTCCCTGTAATAGTCAAGAGCGCGCTCGTGAAAAAGCGTTTCCATGGGTGTTCCGCTATCGTAGCGCTCTCTTATAAGAGCGGCAAGCTCACCCTCGCCTCTTGCCATAAGGTACTCCTCAAAGTCAAGCGGATAGAGCGTCAGAAACTGCACCTTTCCTACAGGGAACGAGCTGTCCGCCCTGTTTACGGAAACTCCGAGCAACGAGCCGCTCGC
The DNA here is from genome assembly GCA_017935065.1 of Clostridia bacterium. Taxonomy (GTDB): domain Bacteria; phylum Bacillota; class Clostridia; order Oscillospirales; family CAG-272; genus UBA1740. The sequence continues at coordinate 62,485 of JAGBIF010000010.1, read as the reverse complement.
CACAATATGATACTCTCTCGCATCCTCCATAAAATACTTGAGCGAGGTAATGGCAAGAGGACACGCCTGAATCTCATCAAAAATTATCAGAGTGTGCGCGGGAAATATCTCACGCCTTTTATATACCGAAAGCTTCTTTATTATATTTTTGGGCTCAAGATCCGAAAAGAATTCGACAAGCGCAGGCTCACGCTCAAAGTTACAGTAGATACAGTTTGCATACTCACGGCTTGCAAAATAATTCAGTATATAGGTTTTACCAACCTGTCTCGCTCCCTGCAGTATAAGAGGCTTTCTGTCCTCGCTATGCTTCCACGAAAGAAGCTCCTTATATATTTTACGCTCCATAATAACCGTCCTTTCAACTAAAGCATATCATACTTAGTGTAAAATGTCAAGCATTTTTCACACTTTTCCATAGATACACTTTTTCATTTTTTACACTTTTTGGCACTTAAGGGCAAAAACGGCTGCGAGGAAGCTTCCTTGCAGCCGTTTTGCAGTCAATAATTATTTTTGTTTTACTCGGGCTTGGTGTCCGAGACATCAGGGGTATCGGGTGGTGGGGTGGCTTCTGTGTCCTTGGATAGGGTATCTCGGCTATCCTGTGCGGTAGCGTTCGCGGTGTTCTCGGCGCTATTCTCCGCGGTTTGAAGCTTGGTGCCGCAACCGCAAGAACAGGTGCTGCAGCTGCCGCTACAGGATGATTTGCAGGTGGCGCTTTCGGGACAGCCTATACAGCGCTTGCCACTCATTTTTGCCTTTATAATATATGCTACGGCGCCACCTATTATGAGAAGGATGGCAATCAGAATTATGATGTCAATTGGTTCCATAATGTAAGCCTCCGTTGTCATTTTAGACATTTACAGCCTCAAGAGTTGGGGTATTCGGCTCTCTGTCCTGCTTATTTCTCTTTATGATAATTACGGTGTAAAGCGCAACTATCGCAAGCACTATTGCCCAGCCTACGATATATGTCCACGCATCACCCTTAAGTCCTACCGTGAAGAGCGAGCCGAAGAAGTTGATCAAGAAGCCTATCGTATAGCCTACCGAGAACTGAAGTCCTATTCCCGCGAAGAGCCACTTCTTGCTCTTTATCTCTGAATTCATAGCACCTATTGCCGCGAAGCAAGGGGGTGTAAAGAGGTTGAAGCAGAGAAAGGCGAGTGCCGTTGCGGCTATCATAGCACCTCCGCTACCCATGCCGAATGCCTGCGCTATCTCACTCACCTGCGCGCCGCCCTCAATAACAAGCTCGTCGGGGTTGATAAGGTTTGTAATTCCGAAGCATACCGCGAGAGTTCCTACTACGTTTTCCTTTGCGATGAAGCCTGTGATCGTCGCGGCGGCAAGCTGCCAGGATACATAGCCGATAACAGGCGCGAAGAGGTATGCGAAGGGGGCTGCGATGGTTGCGAGAATGCTCTCGTCCGCGTTCTCTACCACCTGCAGGCTCCAGCCGAAGTTCTGCATTACGTGCACTGCGAAGTTACATACAAGGATAATAGTTCCCGCCTTGACGATGAACGCCCAGCCTCTGTCTGCCATGGTCTTAAGCGACTTTACAACCGAGGGTGCCTTGTACTCGGGAAGCTCCATAATGAAGTAGGACTTCTTTTTGTGAGTGCCGTTTATCGCGTTTACAAGAAGTGCGGCAAGCAGAATAATGAGGATACCGACGAAGTACATCATAGCGCCTACCCAAGCACCGTCACCGAAGAACACGCCCGCAAAGAGCGCGATAACGGGAAGCTTTGCTCCACAAGGCATAAAGGGCGCGAGCATTGCGGTGGTGCGTCTTTCTCTCTCGTCACGGATGGTGCGCGCCGCCATAACACCAGGAATTGCACAGCCCGTGCCGATTATGAAGGGAATAACGCTCTTACCCGAGAGACCGACCTTCTTGAATATAGGGTCGAGAACGACGGTTGCTCTTGCCATATATCCGCAGTCCTCAAGAAGCGCAATGAGGAAGTACATTACGCAAACCAGCGGTAAAAATCCTACTATGGCTATAAATCCGCCGATAATACCGTCAATGAGAATTGATGCCCAGATGCTATCCGAATTTATAGCGCCCGCAAGCGCCTCCTGTCCTGCCTCAAGCCAGCCTACAAGCAGGTCGGCAAGAAGCACGCCAGGACCGAATTCCCACTGCGAGATAAGGAATACGAGAAACATAATTCCCGCGAAAATCGGAATACCGAACCACTTGTTGGTAAGGATATCGTCTACCTTATCCTGGAAGTTGCGGTTCTTGGTAAGCACCTTACGGACCTCAACCTCGCGGACAATGGCATTTACGAACTCATATCTTGCGCGGTCGCACGCCTCTGCCGACTCCTTATCGGTGGGGGATGTGGCATCGGTATAGGGCGCTACCTGTCCCTTACCTATTGCCCCCATTGCCGCCGTAATTACATCCTTAAGTCCGCGCTTTGAGGTGGATACGGTCTCAATTACGGGACAGCCGAGCTTCTTTGACAAAAGTGTAGCATCAATGTGGTTTTCCTTCTTCTCGTTGGCATCGGTCTTATTGAGCGCGACTACCACGGGAATACCAAGCTCAAGAAGCTCTGTGGTGAAGAACAGACTGCGCGAGAGGTTAGTCGCGTCAACTATGTTTATTATCGCGTCGGGTCTTGCGTTTCTAACATAGTCGCTTGTAACGCTCTCCTCCGAGGTGAATGCCGACATAGAGTAGGCACCAGGAAGGTCTACTGCGATAAGCTCGCCCTCCCCGCGGTAAAAGCGCCCCCTGATGTGGCTCTCTCTTTTGTCTACGGTAACGCCCGCCCAGTTTCCGACCTTCTCGTTTCTGCCCGTCAAGGCATTGTACATAGTGGTCTTTCCCGAGTTCGGGTTGCCCGCAAGTGCAATTCTCATTGCGTTTCTCCTTTATGTAATAAAAAATTAAATAACGCTTGGATTTGCCGAGGGTTAGCATTTGCTAACCTCAAGGGCAAAATAAATTTCGCCGAGGGTTAGCCTCTGCTAACTCACAGGACACAAAAAACGAGTGCCGAGGCACTGCTTTTTATTTACTTTACCGAAATTGCCTCGGCAAGCGCGTTATCTATCGAATATCTGCCGTCCTTGATAGACACGGTGGATACGCCACGCTTACGCGAGATGACGGTAATAGGCTCACCCGTATAAAGGCCGAGCGAGAAAAGGAAGGACTCAAGCTCCGCGTCGTCCGTACTGACGGCAGAAACGGTATATTCTATTCCAACCTCACAGTCACGAAGAGTCATTTCGTGTCTCCCTTATCCTATCATTTTTTGAGTTAGCACCCGCTAACTACGATAAGCATTATATACCCAAAGTAAAAATTTGTCAAGCGCTTTTCCTAAAAAAATCAAAAGTTTTTTATATGCCCCATACATACTCACACACCCCCTTGGGGCAGGCAGGGCTCTTGCCCCAGGGTTAAAAATCCTGTGTCTCTGTATCAAAAAACGATAGACCTGCAAATCCTGCGGGCGCGCTGTTTTATTGTATCAGAAAATGAGCCAAAAGTGCCTTGACAATACCTATTCTCTGTGTTATACTATTCTCCCATCTGAAAAACGCGTGTGTCCGTTTTATTACACAAAGGGTGCTTTATAATATATCTACGCACGCGAAATTAATAATATGAAAGGAAAATTTGGATGACCCGAAGATTTACAGACGACGACGAGCTTCTTTCGCTTGACTGGGACGAGGCGTTTGGCAATGCCCCCGAGGACGGGGGTGCCACCGAGGGCAGTATGAGCATCGAGGATGCCTTTATCGCGTGTCTTAACCGCTACGCCTCGGTTGATATTGAATATATCAGCAGGCTTTGCGGTGAGGATATGAGAACGGTTATCTCCGCCCTTGAGGGAAGCGGGGCAATCTATCAAAACCCTCTTAAGTGGGAAGAATGCTACTACCTCGGCTATGAGAGCGCTGACGAGTATCTCTCGGGCAACATCCTTGAAAAGCTGAGGGCGGCAAAGGAAGCAAACGAAAAGCACGGCGGCTACTTCGAGAGAAACATCACGGCACTCAAGAAGGTGCTTCCTAAAAAGATGCACTCGGATGAGATATACGTTACGATAGGCTCACCCTGGCTTCCCGCCGAGATAATTGACCAGTTTATCGCGCATCTTCTCGGTAAGGCAGCCCACGCAAGCTACTACTCAAAGGATTATCTGCGCACGAAGCACGACCTTGCGACGGGCTCGTGGGAAATACCGCTTAAGTCAAGATACGACTACGGTAAGAGCAGAACGCTCTCTTGCTTTACCTTTGGCACGCGGTTTATGAACGCGCTTGAGATAATCGAGCGCACCCTCAATCAAAGAATATGCACCGTCTACGATACGAATACCACCCGCGTTGGCGGTAAGACCAAGACCACGCGCACTCTTAACGAGACCGAGTCGGTGCTGGCACAGGAAAAGCAGAAGCTCATTCTCGAGGAATTCGCGAAGTGGATATTTGACTCGCCTAAGAGAAAGTCCGCTATTGAGAAAATATACAACGAGAGGTACGGGTGTGTCGTCGCAAGACAGTATAGCGGCGCGTTTTTAGCGCTCCCCGATATTAACCCGCGCATCTCGCTTTACACCTATCAGAAGAACGCGATAGCGAGAATACTCTTTTCTAAAAATACCCTGCTTGCACACGACGTCGGTGCGGGTAAGACCTATATTATGGTTGCGGCAGGACACGAGCTTCGCCGTATGGGGGTATCAAAAAAGAATGTCTATGTAGTCCCGAACTCGCTTACAGGGCAGTGGACCGACTCCTATCACGAGCTTTATCCCGATGCGAAGCTTCTCACAGTAACACCCGCTATGTTCACCCCAAAGCGCCGTGATGAAGCTCTTCGTCTTATGCGTGACGGTGACTTCGAGGCTATCATAATCCCCTACTCCTGCTTTGACAGAATTCCCCTGTCGCGCGACTACCTTATAAGCGAGCTTGAGGAAAAGAAGGCCGAGATAGACAAGGCGCTTGACGATCCCAAGCGGGTTACCTCCGCGCTTAAGCGCCGTCAGCACACGCTTGAGGAAGCCCTGAAAAAGGCAAAGGGCGAGAGCACCCTACCTATGCTCGAGGCACCGAAGCCCGCGGGACTTATCGGTGACGGAAAGAGTGAGGGCGAGGACGGCGAGAGCGAGGACGACTGCGGTATTTACTTTGAGGACCTCGGCATCGGCACTCTGTTTCTTGACGAGGCGCACAACTACAAGAATATCAAGCTTGAGACCAAGATGCAAATTCTCGGTGTCAGCGAGACCTACTCCTCGAAGTGCGAGAATATGCTCAAGAAGGTGCATTGCGTGCAGCGAAGCAACGGCGGCCGCGGGGTGATATTCGCAACGGGTACGCCCATTACCAACTCGGTAAGCGATGTCTTTACGATGCAGAGATACCTTCAGCACGGCGAGCTTGAGCTGCTTGAGCTTGGCGCGTTTGACTCCTGGGTAGGTATGTTTGCCGAGAAGCAGACCGAGTTTGAGATTGACGTGGATACCTCAAGCTTCCGTATGGCGACGAGGCTCTCGCGCTTCAATAACCTCCCCGAGCTTACCGCGATATTCGCCTCGGTGACAGATTTCCACAAGGTGGACAAGACCAACGAGATACCCGAGTTCTCGGGCTACACCGACGTGCTTGTGCCTAAAACCGCCGATTTCGCTATGTATCTTGAGGATATATCAAAGCGCGCGGATATGGTAAGACGTCACCAGGTGCCGAGGAAGCAGGACAATCTTCTGCTTATCACCACCGACGGGCGTAAGGCGGCGCTCGATATCCGTCTCGTGCGCCCGAGCGTATGCTTCAGCACCTCCTCTAAGGTCTACAAGTGTGCCGAGCGCGTTGCCGACGTCTATTTCAGGACCGAGAGCGAGCGGTGCGCACAGCTGATTTTCTGCGATACCTCAACCCCCAAGGCGGGCTTTAACGTCTATGACGAGCTTCGCTCGCTTCTCGTTATTATGGGCGTTAAGAACGAGGAAATCGAATACGTTCACAACGCAACCACCGACACTCAGAGGACGAAGCTCTTCGCGAGGGTAAACAAGGGCGAGATAAGGGTACTCATCGGCTCTACCTTCAAGGTAGGTATGGGTGTCAACGTTCAGGAGCGTCTTGTGGCTATGCACCACATAGATCTTCCGTGGCGCCCAAGTGACGTCACCCAGCGCGAGGGACGAATTCTCCGCCAGGGAAACACCTGCCCGAGCGTTGAGATCTACCGCTATGTGACCGAGGGCTCGTTTGACGCCTACTCCTGGCAGCTGCTCGAGACCAAGCAACGCTTTATTGAGGATATACTCTCGGGCTTCGTCACCGACAGGTCGGCTGAGGACGTAGGTGAGATGTCGCTGAATTACGGCGAGATCAAGGCTCTCGCTATCGGAAATCCTCTTATCAAGGAAAGAATAGAGTGCGCGAATATGCTCACGAAGTTCAAGCTTCTTATGTCGAGGGATGCCGAGGAACGCGAGTCGCTCTCGGGCGAGCTTGCCTCGATCCCCCAGAAGAAGGCGCGTCAGGCAAGGCTTATTGCCGCCTGCGAGCACGACCTTGAGTATCTTACCGCCGAGGGCGAGGACAGCCTTACAAAGGAAGAGAAGAACGGGTTTCGCGATATTATATCCGAGGCGCTGAGGGACGGCGAGCTTCTCACCGAGGAACGCACCGTTACCTGCTACCGCGGCTTTGATATCGTTATCCCCGCGGGTATGATGCGCTCGGCACCCTATATATTCCTCGTGCGCGACGGAAGATACTTCCTTGAGCTTGGCGAGAGCGACAAGGGTATTATAATCCGTATCGACAACAAGCTTGATTCGCTCCCAAAGCATCTTGAGATGCTTAAGGCGGCAGATGCCGAGCTTAAACGAAGAGAGCGCGGTATCAAGAGCGAGCTTAAGAAATCCAACAATTATCAGGAAAGAATAGAATACTACAAGGCAAGGCTTACAGAGCTTGACCAAAAGCTGGGAGTGAAATAAGATATGGCAACAAACAACACACAGAGCAACATACCGACCCTTTCGGTCGGCAAGACGGTCGACACGCTTTCGGATATTTATATAAAGGTAATCAACGCGGGCATTCCTGTAAAAACCGTGCCCTCGGTTATGATGTGGGGCGCGCCAGGTGTGGGTAAATCTCAGGGCGTGCGCCAGATAGCCGAGAAAATAGAGAAAGGAACGGGCAAGTCGGTACACGTAACCGATGTAAGGCTTCTTCTTTTCAACCCCATAGACCTTCGCGGTATACCTACGGCAAACGAGGACAAAACCCTTGCCGTATGGTTAAAGCCTCAGATTTTCAAAATGGACGAGTCGGCAGAGGTCGTCAATATTCTCTTTCTTGACGAGATATCGGCGGCACCACAGTCGGTGCAGGCGGCGGCATACCAGATCACCCTCGACAGAGTTATCGGCGAGCATAAGCTTCCCGAGAACTGCATAGTTATCGCGGCAGGCAACCGCATCACCGATAAGTCGGTAGCCTACAAGATGCCGAGGGCGCTGGCAAACCGTCTTATGCACTTTGAGATATGCGCGGATTTTGACTCCTGGATGAAGTGGGCGGTCAAGCGCGGAATAAGCTCGAAGGTAACGGGCTTCCTATCCTTCAGGCGCGACCTGTTCTTAAACGAAACGAGGGCGGACGACCTCGCCTACGCAACCCCCCGTTCCTGGGAAATGGTATCAAATCTCATTCTCGTTGCGGGTGATGACGTAAGCTCGGTCTACCACGCGATATGCGGTCTTGTCGGAATAGGCACGGCAATAGAATTCAAGAGCTACTGCGACGTATACAGAAGGCTCCCCTCGCTTGACGACATCTTCTCGGGCAGATGCAACGATATACCAAAGACGGCAGATGTGCTGTACGCTCTCGTTTCCTCTATGACAGAATATGCGAGAAAATGTAAGGATAACTTGACAAAAATCGCATCAAGCATTGATTACGCGTTCAAGATGCCGCCAGACTTTTCCGCCGTTCTTATGAAGAACTATATGTATCTTGAGGACGGCTATAAGCTCAAGCTTATGAAAATCCCCGCATTTGCCAAGTGGCTCTCAAAGGCAGGTAAATACCTATGACGGATACAAAATCCTCCCTTACCGATGAAAAGCGTCGCGAGTACGCGAGGCGGGTGCTTCTGTCGAGAATGCGCGTGCTTAACACTCACCCCTTCTTCGGTATGCTGCTTATGCAGATGGATTTCTCGATAAACGAGGACATAGAAACTGCCGCGACCGACGGCGAGAGGATAATGTTCTCACCGAGCTTTCTCGATTCGCTCTCGGACAGTGAGGTTGATTTCATCCTTATGCACGAGACGCTTCACGCGGCACTTCAGCATTGCACGCGAGGAACCGATTACGATCAGTATATCTTCAATATTGCCTGCGATATCGTGGTGAACTCCAACATACTTAAGGCAAACGGTATGAATAAGGATAGCATCACACTAAAGCGCTTCGGCGAGTCTATGCACCTTACCCCCGACGGTAAGGAGGGCTATGAATTTACCGCCGAACAGGTCTACGCTATGCTTCTTGACAAGGCAAAAAAGCAAGGCGGCGCAAAGGGCGGGGCTCAAGGCAAGGGCTCGGCAACAGGCAGCGGCTCGGGCAGTGGCTCGGGTGACGGCGACGAGGACAAAGACGGTGAAAGCGGTGGCTCGGGCAAGGGTAAAGGCGCAAAGGGCGGTAAAAATCAGGGTGCGGGCGGCGGACACAGCAAGGGTGCGCTCGGTGACACCTGGGACAACCACGAAAGGTGGGGCACCTCAAAGGACGAGCTTCTTCAGGATAAGCTTGTCTCGAGAGTAGCAAACGCGGAAGCGGCAATCCGCATTATGGACCCGACAAAATCAAGAGGTCTCGTTCCGCTTGCGGTTGAAAGATACCTTGACGAGCTGAAAAACCCCAGATGCGACTGGAGGAGCATTCTTAACGAGTTCATTGATACCGAGATATGCGATTATTCCTTCTCGCCCCCCGACAGGCGCTTTGACGGTACGGGCTTTTATCTTCCCGACTACAACGATACCGAGGAAAGGGTTGAAAACATCCTGTTTATGATAGATACCTCGGGCTCTATGTCGGACGCACTTATCACCGATTGCTTTTCCGAAATCAAGGGCGCTATTGATATGTTTGACGGAAAGCTTGCGGGGCTTCTCGGATTTTTTGACGGCGTGGTGGTTCCGCCCGTGCCCTTCGACTCGGTAGAGAGCCTTAAGGCAATCAGGCCCAAGGGCGGCGGCGGTACGAGATTTGATATCATCTTTGAATATGTAAAAAAGAAGATGAGCGACAATCCCCCGAAGAGCATAATCATCCTTACGGACGGCTATGCCCCCTTCCCCGACGAGAGGCTGGCGGACAATATACCCGTGCTTTGGGTAATAGCCTATGACAAAGAGGTAAAGCCGACCTTCGGCAAAACCGTTTATATTGAATAAACGCCTCTGTGTGCGGAATATGACTTTCTTGCTAGGAGCGGTCATATTCCGCCCGAATTTTATGCGCTTTTCGGGTTTACATTTTACATTTCTTATGTTATAATTGAAATTCAAGAGAGTGATGCGAGGTGCTTTCCTATGGATATTTCAAAGATAGACAAAAACTTTTCGGTAGAGTATAAGGACGAGGGCGGTGCCGTATTTTACGACGTAAGAAACGAGCCGTTCAGAGTGTACGGGCTTTACGATTATAAAAATCAGGACCGCTTCAAGAGGCTTCCCGACGAGGTCGCGGCAAATGTAAGCCAAGGCGTAAAGGGCCTGTATCTTGACACGGCGGGGGGCAGAGTGCGCTTTTCGACAAGCTCGCCCTACATCGTTATAGAGGCAGAGCTTTCGGGCGCGAAAGAGATGGTGCATATGCCTCTTTCGGGAAGCGCGGGCTTTGACCTTTATGAGGACGGCGAGCTGTCCTCGGAATACCGCGGCTCCTTTTTGCCTCCCTACCGCCCGAACGGTGTATACAGGTCAAAGCTTGCGGTAAGAGGCGGCAGGATGAGAGATTACACGGTAAGCTTCCCGCTTTACTGCGGGGTAAAGAGGCTTCTTATAGGCGTTGCAGAGGGCTCTGAGCTTGGCCCTGGCAGAGAATACAAAAACGCGCACCCCGTGGTCTACTACGGAAGCTCTATAACCCAGGGCGGGTGCGCAAGCCGTCCAGGTAATTCCTATCAGGGTATAGTCGCAAGACGGCTCGGGCTTGACTTTATAAACCTCGGCTTTTCGGGAAACGGGCGTGGCGAGAGGGCTATTGTCGACTATATGGCATCTCTTGATATGTGCGCGTTCGTCTCGGATTACGACCACAACGCGCCGAGCGCCGAGCATCTTGACAAAACCGCAAGGGATATGTACAGAACGGTAAGGGCGGCGCATCCCGATATGCCCTACATTATGATGACGAAGCCCGACTTCAGGAAGCTTGACGAGCCACAGAGCATAGAGCGACGCGGGGTATTATTCAATATTTACAGCGAGGGAATAGCGGCGGGCGACAAAAACCTTTATTTCGTAGACGGTGAAGCGCTCTTCCGCGGGCCTTACCGCGAGATATGCACGGTTGACGGAACGCATCCTAACGATATGGGCTTTGCGCTTATGGCGGATGCCGTGTGCGATGCGCTCACCCACGCGCTATTTGATAAAGAGCTTTAATGTGAATAAATAAACGCATATTCGTAGCGAAGGCTACCGCCCGACTGACGGATATGCGTTTATTTTGTCAAAACTTGCGCGAAAGGAATTGACTTTCGCGTGTACGTGTGATATAATTTCTCTGTATTTTATATTTTCATAAAGGCAAAGGACTTATTATGGCGATTGATATTACCGTTCTTATTTTATACGCGCTGTCTATGGTCGGTGTTGCGGTCTATACCAAAAACCGCTCGGGCTCGGTCGACGATTTTCTTCTCGCGGGAAAGCGCGGTCTTAACGGCTGGCTCACCGCCTTCGCCTACGGCACTACATATTTCTCGGCGGTAATCTTCATAGGCTATGCGGGACAGTTTGGCAGAGCCTACGGTCTTGCCTCGGTGTGGATAGGAATAGGAAACGCGCTGATAGGCACGCTTATCGCCTGGCTGGTGCTTGCGAAGCGCACGAAGAATATGACGAGGCGCCTCGGTGCTAAGACGATGCCCGACTTCTTTGAAAAGAGATACGGCAGTCACGGTCTGAAGATAGTATCGTCAATTATCATCTTCATATTCCTTATTCCCTACTCGGCATCGGTCTACAACGGCCTTTCCAGCCTTTTTGAGATAGTATTCGGTATTCCTGGATGGGCTGTTATGATAGCGCTTGCGCTACTTACCGCCGTATACCTTTTCTTCGGCGGATACTTCGCCACCGCCCTCTCGGATTTCATTCAGGGCATAATTATGATAATAGGCGTTATCCTTATGGTTATCTTCTTTATGTCAAACGAGCGCGTGAATTGGGATATCTCGGCTATCGCGGACAGCTGGTTTACCTTTGGCAAGGCGGGCAGTGAGGGTATTTTCGGAAGCACGGTATCGCTTATTTCACTCATTCTTCTTACCTCGCTCGGTGTATGGGCGCTTCCCCAGACGATACATAAATACTACGCGATACGCGATAAGAAGGCGATAACGCAGGGTGTTGTCGTAAGCACCGCGTTTGCGCTTATAATCGGCTTTGTCGCCTACTTCACGGGCGCGCTTTCCTTCTTCTTCCCCGAGACACAGGGTATTCCCGACGGCGCGGTCATACCTACTATGTTCAATCTCGCTATCCCCGCGGGGCTTACGGGTGTTATCGCGGTGCTTATCCTCTCAGCGTCAATGTCTACGCTCTCGTCGGTATCGCTTGCCTCGGCATCGGTCATCGCGGTGGACCTTTATAAGGGCTCTATCAAAAAGGATGCTACGGATAAGCAGGTAAATCTCGTTATGCGAGCCCTCACTCTCGTCTTTGTGCTTATATCGGTGGTGCTCGCTATTCTCAACGAGAAGCTTGGTATCGCGGCTATCGCGTATATGATGGGTGTGAGCTGGGGTACTCTCGCGGGTTGCTTTATCGGGCCTTATGTTCTTGGACTTCTTTGGAAGCGTGTCACGAAGGCGGCGGTGTATACCTCGATTATATCCTCGCTCGTCATAACCGTCACTCTCGTTATAACGCTCGGATATATCAATCCCCAGAATACCGACTTAAGCTTCGGCTCGGCGCTGAAGTACGGTATGCAGTCATCCCCCCTTATCGGTGTCATTTGTATGATATCCTCGCTCCTGCTGACGGCGCTTGTGAGCCTCTTTACAAGGGCGCCCTCGGAGAGTGTCATTGAAAACGCATTTAACTCGCCACTCGAGGACGAGATAGCTTAACACGAAATATTTACTGTAAGAAAGAGATACTGAAATGATTTGGTCAAAGGAAGAAACTCTGTCGCGCGAGGAAATTGAGGCTATTCAGCTTGAGCGCCTTAAGGAAACGGTAGCGCGCGTTTACGAAAGGGTAGCACCCTACAGAAAAAAGATGGACGAGGCGGGCGTTTGCCCCGAGGATATAAAATCGCTCTCCGACCTCTCAAGGCTCCCCTTCGTCACCAAGCAGGACCTGCGCGACAATTATCCCTTCGGTCTTTTTGCCGTACCGCGCGAGGAGCTGGTCAGAGTACACGCGTCAAGCGGTACTACGGGAAAGCCTACCGTCGTCGGCTATACCGAGGGGGACCTCAAAACCTGGACGGAGTGCGTTTCGCGCATCGCATGTATGGGCGGAGCTACGAGGAAGGACTACGCGCAGATATGCTTCGGCTACGGAATGTTCACGGGCGCGCTCGGGCTTCACTACGGGCTTGAGAATATCGGCGCGACGATAATTCCCTCCTCTACGGGCAACTCACAGAAGCAGATTATGTATATGCAGGACTTTGAGACCTCGCTTTTGGTTGCGACACCCTCGTATGCACTCAGGCTTGCCGAGGTTGCGGGCGAGATGGGCGTTGACCCCAAGCGCGATCTACATATCAAAATAGCTCTTGTCGGAAGCGAGATGCTCACCGACGCTATGCGCGACGAGATGCACAGAGTATGGGGCGAGGATATGCTTATAACCTCAAACTACGGAATGAGCGAGCTTATGGGTCCCGGTGTCTCGGGCGAGTGCGAGTATATGGACGGTATGCATATCAACGAGGACTTCTTTATCCCCGAGATCATCAACCCCGAGACGGGCGAGGTGCTTCCTGTGGGTGAGCGAGGCGAGCTTGTTATCACCTGCATAAAGAAGGAGGGGCTTCCTCTTATCCGTTACAGAACGAAGGATATAACTAGGCTCAATTATGAAAAGTGCCGTTGCGGAAGAACCTTCTGCCGTATGGAAAATCTCTCGGGAAGGTCCGACGATATGCTGAAGATACGCGGTGTAAACGTATTCCCAAGCCAGATTGAAGAGGTCGTTCTTGGATTTTCCGAGCTTGGTCCTCACTACGAGATCCTGCTTGAGCGCGAGGGCTACAACGATAAGCTTACGGTGAGAGTTGAGCTTCTTACCAGCACCGACTCCTTCTCGGTGCTTGAGGATATAACGAGGCGGGTAAGAGAGAAGCTCAAAACCGTACTCGGTCTTGACGCGAAGGTAACTCTCGTTTCCCCGAACACCCTTGAGCGCTTCGAGGGCAAGGCAAAGAGAATCCGCGACCTGCGCGGCATAAAATGATTAAGATGACAGCACACGGGGCCGTGTGCGGAAAGGTTAATAAAATGGCAGAGAAAACAATTATGCTCGGCAACGAGGCTATTGCCCGCGGCGTATACGAGGCGGGCGCGAAGGTATCGAGTGCCTACCCAGGTACACCGAGCACGGAAATTTCGGAATATCTTTCAAAATACGACGAGGTCTACACCGAGTGGGCGCCCAACGAAAAGGTCGCGGCAGAGGTCGCGATAGGCGCGTCGATAGCGGGCGTGAGAAGCCTTTGCTGTATGAAGCATGTAGGACTGAACGTAGCGGCAGACCCGCTTTACACCTTTTCCTACACGGGTGTAGGTGGCGGCTCGGTATTCGTGGTAGCCGACGACCCAGGTCTTGCATCCTCTCAGAACGAGCAGGACACCAGAATGATAGCCCGCGCGGCGCACGTGCCCGTGCTTGAGCCCTCGGACAGCGGTGAGGCAAAGGAATTCGTCAAGTATGCCTTTGAGCTGAGCGAGAAATACGATACACCCGTAATTTTAAGAACGACTACGAAGCTTGCTCACTCACAGAGCGCGGTGGAGCTTTGCGACAGGGTTGAGGTTGCCGACAAGCCCTACGAGAGAAATATGAAAAAGTACGTTATGATGCCCGCCTCGGCAATAGGCAGACATCTTTACGTTGAGGATAGAGAGAAAAGGCTCTCCTACGATGCGAAAGCTCTTCTCGTAAACCGAATTGAGAGAGGCTCCTCCAAGCTTGGCTTCATCACCTCGGGCGTTGCCTATCAGTATGTAAAGGAAGCCTGCCCCGAGGCAAGCGTGCTTAAGCTCGGTCTTGTCAATCCCCTGTGCCCCGAGCTTATAAAGGACTTCGTAGGCTCGGTCGAGGAGGTTTACATATTCGAGGAGCTTGAGCCTCTTATCGAGGAGCAGGTACGCGCGCTCGGTCTTAAGGTACACGGCAAGGAATGCTTCACGGTACAGGGCGAGTACAGCGCGAATATGCTTCGCAAGGTAATATACGGCAAGGACGAGGCTGTGTTTGATAAGCAGGATGCCCCCGCGCGTCCCCCTATCCTCTGCCCCGGATGTCCTCACAGAAGCGTCTTTTCGGTGCTTAACAAGCTTAAGATACACGCCTCGGGCGACATCGGCTGCTACACGCTCGGTGCGGTAGCTCCCCTCAGCGTCATCGACACCACCATCTGTATGGGTGCCTCGATTTCCGCCCTTCACGGTATGGAAAAGGCGCGCGGCAAGGAATACGTTAAGAATTGGGTTGCGGTAATAGGCGACTCGACCTTCCTGCATACGGGCATCAACTCGCTTGTGAATATGGTATATAACAAGTCCACCGCAACGGTTATGATACTCGACAACAGAACTACGGGTATGACGGGACATCAGGACCACGCGGCTACGGGTAAGACGCTTAAGGGCGAGGATACCTACGCTATTGACTTCAAGACCGTCTGCGAGGCTATCGGCGTGCCGAGGGTAATTGAGGTAAACGCCTTTGATACGGCAGAGCTTGAGCGAGTTATCAAGGAAAGCGTAGCCTCCGACACGCTTACCGTTATTATAACCAAGTCACCCTGCGTGCTTCTTAAGGGACAGAAATTCCCCGAGGTCTGCCGAGTCGACGCCGACAAGTGCAAGAAGTGCGGCGCCTGCCTTAAGATAGGCTGCCCCGCTATGAGCAAGAACAGTGACGGTACGGTAAGAATAGACGAGACGATGTGCAACGGCTGTGGGCTTTGTATGACGAGATGTAAGTTTGACGCGATTAAAAAAGAGGTGAGATAAATGACTAAAAATATTATGATTGTCGGCGTTGGCGGTCAGGGCACTCTGCTCACCTCACGCATTATAGGTAAGGCGGCGCTTGCCGAGGGGTATGACGTAAAGATATCCGAGGTGCACGGCATGGCGCAAAGAGGTGGCTCGGTCGTCACCTTCGTAAGATTTGGCGATAAGGTTTTTGAGCCCGTGGTTGAGGAAGGCTGTGCCGACGTGATTATCGCGTTTGAGCGCCTTGAGGCGAAAAGATACAGCCACTTCCTCAAAAAGGACGGCGTGCTTATCGTAAACGATTGCAAAATAGAGCCTATGACGGTGGTCATCGGCGCGGCGGAGTATCCCGAGGGAATTCTCGAGTCGCTGTCGGATAAGCACAGAGTATACGCTATTGACGGCGCTAAAATCGCAAAGGAGCTCGGCAACAGCAAGGTGCTGAACTCGGTGGTGCTTGGCTTCGGCGCCTCTCATATCGGCTTTTCCGAGGAAAGATGGCTTGATACCGTGGCTGCCACCGTACCGCCCAAGACCGTGGATATAAACAAGGCGGCATTCTGCCGTGGGTATAACTTTAAATAATCGGGGGATAATAGCAATGATCTGGAACGAAAGCAAGGAATGTATGTCAAGAGACGAAATGTCTCATCTTCAGAGCAAAAGGCTCGTTAAGCTCGTCAATTACGTCTATCACAACGTAGAGTTTTACAGAAAGAAAATGCAGGCGGTAGGGCTTCTTCCCGGTGATATTTCGGGAATTGAGGATATAACCAAGCTTCCCTTTACCACCAAGGACGACCTTCGCGACAACTACCCCTTCGGACTTTTTGCGGTGCCCAACACCGAAATCGTAAGAATTCACGCATCAAGCGGTACTACGGGCAAGGCTACCGTAGTAGGCTATACCAGACGCGACCTTGACGTGTGGGCGGAGTGCGTTGCAAGATGTATGACTATGGCGGGCATTACCAAGGACGATATTATCCAGGTAGCCTACGGCTACGGTCTTTTCACGGGCGGTCTCGGCGCACATGACGGAGCTCAGAACATCGGTGCTACCGTCGTTCCTATGAGCACGGGCAACTCCAAGAAGCTCACCACTATGATGGTGGACTTCGGTGCTACGGCAATTGCCTGCACGCCCTCATATCTTCTTCACATTTCCGAGGTGCTTGAGGCCGAGGGGCTTCTTGACAAGATAAAGCTTCGCGCGGCTATCTGCGGTGCCGAGCCCTGGACCGAGAAGATGCGTAACGAAATTGAGGAAAAGCTCGGCATCAAGGCGTACGATATATACGGTCTGTCCGAGGTTATGGGCCCCGGTGTTGCCTGCGACTGTGAGTTCCACAGGGGACTTCACGTATGCGAGGACCACTTCTACCCCGAGGTGCTTAACTCAGAGACCCTTACCCCCGTCGCCGACGGAGTGCTCGGTGAGCTTGCCTTCACGACACTCACCAAGGAGGGTATTCCTCTTATCCGTTACAGGACCAAGGACCTCACCAGCCTTGACCGTACCCCCTGTGAGTGCGGAAGAACGAGCGCGAGAATTTCCCGCTTCAAGGGCAGAGTTGACGATATGCTTATCATCAGGGGCGTAAACGTATTCCCCTCGCAGGTTGAGGCGGCGCTCGTTGACTGCAAGGAGGTCACACCTCACTATATGATGATAGTAGACCGCGTAAACAACCTTGACACGCTTGAAATTCAGGTTGAGCTTGACCCCAAGTTCTACACCGACGAGGTAAGGGCGCTCGAGGCACTCAACAAGAAGATAGGCCACATTATCAACCAGGCGCTCGGTCTTAACGCAAAGATCAAGCTCGTCGAGCCCAAGACGCTTATAAGAAGCGAGGGCAAGGCAGTTCACGTAATTGACAAGCGTAAGCTTTACTGATTAAACGGAGGAAAATAATATGTTTGCAAAGCAGTTAACCATCTTTATCGAAAACAGAACGGGCAGACTGTGCGAGGTGCTTAACGTCCTTAAGAAGAACGACGTCAACATACTCAGCCTGAGCCTTGCCGACACTACCGAGTTCGGACTTCTCCGCCTTATCGTTGACAAGCCCGAGGCAGGTAAGGAAAGGCTTGCGGAGGGCGGCTTCTCCTCTCTGCTTTCGGATATCTCGATTATCAAGATCCCGCACAGCGTAGGCAGCCTTCAGGAGCTTCTTGAGGTTATCGACAACAGCGGTGTGAATATCGAGTATATGTACGGTCTTTCGATTGAGGACGATAACGCCTATGTTGTGCTTAAGGCGTCGGATGCCGAGAAGGTAGACAAAATTCTTGATGAAAACGGTGTTGTTACCGTCGGCTGTGAGGACCTTATACATATCAAGTAAAGGGTACTCTTAAAAAATGATTATAGATTTTCACACTCACATTTTCCCCGACAAGATCGCAAGGCGAACGATAGAGCATCTCTCGGGGAAGGGCGGTATTCCCGCCTACTCGACGGGCGAGGTTTCAGGGCTTCTTGAAAGAATGAACGAGGCGGGTGTCGATATCGCGGTGACGCTTCCCGTAGTCACAGCCCCCCATCAATTCGACAGCATCACGAAATTCGCCTGCGAGATAAACGAGAGGTACAGATCCCGTCTTATTTCCTTTGCGGGAATACACCCCGCGTGTGAGGATATCAAGGGCAAGATGCGCCTTATCAAGGAGCTTGGCTTTCTCGGTGTAAAGCTTCACCCCGACTATCAGGGCACCTTCATTGATGACGAGGGATATATTGAAATCATAAAAGAGGCAGAGCGCCTCGACCTTATCGCCGTAACCCACTCGGGTGTTGACGTGGGCTTTCCCGACGAAGAGGTAAAATGCACGCCGAGGCGTATTCTTCGCCTGCTTGAGCGCGTGCGCCATCCTAAGCTCGTGCTTGCGCATCTTGGTGCAAACGAGATGGTAGAGGAAGTGCTTGATACTATAGCGGGCGAGGATTTATATCTCGACACAGCCTATGTTTTACGCGCCACAAGCAAAGAATTGTTTACAAAGCTTGTGGAAAAGCACTCCGCGGATAAGATATTATTCGCATCCGACTCGCCCTGGTCAAGCATCAAGGGTGACGTGGAAATTCTGCGCTCGTACGGTCTTTCACGCGAGGTTGAGGAAAAGATTTTTTCAAAGAACGCAAAGAGGCTTCTTAAAATTCAGTAACATTTTTTCACCGAAAGGCAGGACTATAAAATGGGTATAAACAAGAGAATGCTCGGTCTTGGAAGCAAGAGATCTATCATTCGTGAAATATTTGAATACAGCAAGGTAAGAGGTGCCGAGATAGGGCCTGAGAGGGTATTTGATTTCAGCCTTGGCAACCCCTCTGTGCCCGCGCCCGCCGAGCTTAACGCTACCGTAAGGGAGCTTCTTGACAGCGAAAGCTCGGTTGCGCTTCACGGCTACACCTCGGCACAGGGTGACGCGGGTGTGCGCGGTGTGATTGCCGAGAGCATCAAGGCTCGCTTCGGTGTCGATATGCCAAGGGACCTTATCTATATGACCTGCGGTGCGGCGGCGTCGCTCTCAATCTCGCTTTCGGCAATAGTTGAGGACGGGAGTGATGAGGTAGTGGTGCTTGCGCCCTTCTTCACCGAGTACAGAGTGTTCGTCGAGAACGCGGGTGCTAAGCTTGTTATAAGCACACCCTGCGAGGGCACGCTTCAGCCCGATATTGCCGACCTTGAAGCGAAAATCGGCAAGAACACAGTCGCAATTATCGTAAACTCGCCCAACAACCCCAGCGGTGTCGTTTACACGCGGGAAAAGCTTGATGCGCTTTGCGAGCTTCTTCGCAAGAAGTCAAAGGAATACGGCAGAGCCATCTACCTAATCGCTGACGAGCCCTACCGCGAGCTTGTATATTCGGGCGTTGAGGTTCCCTATCTTATGAACCTTTACGACGATACCGTGGTGTGCTATTCCTACTCAAAGTCGCTCTCGCTTCCAGGTGAGAGAATAGGCTACATAGCCGTATGCCCGAGGGCTTCCGATGCGAGTGAGCTTTACCTCGCTATATGCGGTGCGGGACGCTCGCTCGGATATGTGTGCGCGCCCTCGCTCTTCCAGAGGGTTATAGCAAAATGCCAGGGGCTTTCGGTTGACGTGAACGTATACCGCGAGAACAGGGATATTCTTTATAACGCCCTCACCGAATACGGCTTCGAGTGCGTAAAGCCCGACGGCGCGTTCTACCTTTTCGTAAAGTCGCCCAGCGGGGATGCGTACGAGCTTTACGAGCGCGCAAAGCGCCACGAGCTTCTCATAGTCCCTTGCGACGATTTCGGTGTCACGGGCTATGTAAGAATTGCCTACTGTGTCGACAAGGAAAGAGTGGTTAATTCCCTCCCCGCCTTCAAGGCGCTGGGTGAGGAATATAGGGGGTAAGAGAGGTTGGTAAGGGGAAGCTTTGGCGCCCAAAGCTCCCCCTTTAACCCCCGAAAGGCATATAAATGGATATGGTCTATAATGCTTCCTTCAAAGAGACTTTATAAGAAACGGGCTATCGCATATGTTTTGCGATAGCCCGTAATTTATTTCAGCCTTCCCTTGTGAGGGAAGGGGGACCGCTTGCGGTGGATGAGTAGATGCAAGGCTCTCGCTATAACAAAAGTCGGACTTTCGGTTTGCCTTGCTATGAATTTTCGCAAAACGCAATTCAGTACGCGTTTTGTCGCCTAGGGCGATACCGAAAATTCGGTTGAGCTTTAATACAAAGCAGAGTTTTGATAAGACCACCACAAGTCCCCTATGAAGGAATAATTCTGCTTTATTCCGCAACGAATATGAAGGGGTAGATGTCCTGAAGTCCCTCGGTGAAGTAGAACTCTACCTCGGGGTGCTTTTCCTGAAGATAGCTCTCGAGCGTCTGTCTGTCGGTGTCGGTCGCATCCTTACCTATGAAGGCGGTGAGCATATATTTGCCGTCAAGAAGCTTATCGAGAAGCGCCTCTGATGCCGAGAGCATGCTCGCCTCGCTTACCACTATTTCCTTATCGACTATGCCGATAAAGTCGCCCTGTGTAATATGAATTCCCGACATATCCGCATCGCGTATCGCGGGTGAGACGTAGCCCGTGGTTACTGCCTCGATAGCCTCGGTAGCGCCCGCAAGCACCTCGTCGGGGTTTTCCGCATCAAGCGCAAGCGTGGAAAGCACGGCGTAGCCCGCCCCCATGCTCTTTGTGGGAATTACAACTATTTTCGCCTCGCTATAAAGCTCGCAGGACATATTCGCGGCAAGCATTATGTTTGAGTTATTGGGAAGAACGAAGATAACCTCGGCGCATATTTTTCCGTACGCCTCGATAAAGTCGCCTGCAGAGGGGTTGTTCGTCTGCCCGCCTCTGACTATCGCATCACAGCCAAGCTCGGTAAAGAGACTGTCAAAGCCCTCACCGCTTGATACCGCGACTACGCCGTAGCGCTTCTTATCGGTGCTTATCGGTGCCTCGCCTGAAGGCTTCTCTTGCTCATCCTCGGGCTTATCCTTAAGGGTGTCCGAATGCTGAAGCGACATATTTTCAATCTTTACCGTAATAAGCTCACCGAAGCGCCTTACATACTCAAGCACGCGCTCGGGCGTCATCGTATGAACGTGAAGCTTTACGATAGTATCAGTCTTGAAGCAAACCACAGAGTCACCGAGCGCGGCGAGGAAGGCACGAAGCGCCTCTATATCGAACTCGTCGGGCTTGCACTTCGCGTTCATAAGCTGAACGAGAGCCTCGGTGCAATAGCCGTATTCCATAACGCTGTCGGCATCAAAGCGACCTGTCGCGGGTACGGCGGGCTTCCCTGCCCTCTCGGGGGATGCATCTATTTCCTCAACCTCCTCGCCGTTAAGCACGCGGTTGAAGCCGTCCATTATATAAAGCAGTCCCGCGCCGCCCGAGTCTACCACTCCTGCCTCCTTAAGCTGAGGAAGAAGCTCGGGGGTATGGTCAAGCGAGCGGTGCATCTCACCTACGAGGTCGTGGAAAAGCGTGCCGACGGTGCTGTTCGCGTCAAGCCTCGAATTTGCATACGCGACCGACTCTCTGGCAACCGTGAGTATCGTACCCTCGGTGGGTGACATAACCGTTGAATACGCCTGCTCAACGCCCTCAGCAAGCGCCTTGCCTAAAATTCTGGGGTTTGCGTTTTTTGCGTTTTTAAGTCCCTTTGCCATTCCCGCAAAAAACTGAGAGAGGATAACGCCCGAGTTGCCTCTGGCGCCTATAAGCATTCCCTGCGAGAGCGTATTCATTACGCTGGATATATCGTCACTCTCGTTTTCGGTCAGAGCCGATACACCGCTGTCGATAGTCATACTCATATTGTCGCCCGTATCACCGTCGGGAACGGGGAATACGTTGAGGCGGTTTACCTCCTCGGCATTTGAACGAAGCTCTGCCGCGCCGCCTCTTGCCATCTTCGCAAGAAGCCTTCCGCCGAGGGCGCGCAGACCGTCAAGGGCGCTACGCTTTTTCTCGGTCTTTTTCTCGGGCTTTTTCTCTGCCGCCTTTACAGTCCCTTTAGCCGCCTTTTTGCGTGGGGGCTTTTTTGCCGCGGGTGTCCGCTTCGTGGAAGATGCGGGCTTTCCTGTAGCAGTCTCCGTCTGTGCGGAAACCTCGTTATTAATCTTATTATCAATCATAGCTATCTTCCTAGTTATCTTTCTTTGCCGACAAAGAAGAGCGCAAGCACACCTGGGCCTGCGTGAGCGCCTATTACGGGGCCAACGTTCTGAATAAGCGTTACCCTTCCGCCCGCCTTCTCTATCATATCACGAAGTACAAACGCATCCGCCTCACAGTCGCCGTGTGAAATAAATACGGGCGCGTCGGTATCCCTTACAAGTGCCTTATATCTGTCGCAAAGCGCCGCGATAGAGCCGCGTCTGCCTCTTGCCTTTGATACGCTGACGAGGTGTCCCAGATCATCCATATGAAGCACGGGCTTTATGCCCAGCATATTTCCGACGATCTGAGTTACGGCACTTATTCTGCCGCCGCGCTTGAGATAGACGAGGTCCTCGACCGTAAACCAATGGCAGAGTGCAGGGACAAGAGCCTCTACCTTAGCGTAGCACTCATCAATATCAGCGCCGTCCGCCTTTGCCTCCTTTGCATACCATACGAGCATACCGAAGCCGAGGGATGCCGACCTTGTATCAAGGGTAAGTATACGGCGCTCGGGATATTTCTCACCGAGATTTTTCGCTGCCGCCGCAGCAGAGTTACAGGTCGTGCTGAGGCCTGTTGAAAATCCGATATAGAGGATGTCCTTGCCGTCTCTGAGTATTTCCTCAAAGGCACTCTCAAAGCTGCTTATATTTACGGCAGAGGTCTTTGCGACACCGCCCCCTCTCATTTTATCGTAGAACTCACGCGCGGGAAGCGCATAATTCAAATACTCTTTATCCTCACCGTTAAACCTGAAGGTAAGCTCCGACCAGGACACTCCCCACTCCGAAAGAAGCTCGGGTGAAACGTCGCACGCGGAATCGGTATATATTACATAATTATCCATAAATATGCTGTCTCTTTTCAAAATTTTACCTGCGGTACAAAATTGCGCAGATACAATGATTATAATACATTTTTGCAATTTTGTCAACCATTTCTTGCTTTTCCCGCAAGACGGCGCAAAACGGGCGGTTTTTAATCAATTATAGACCAAAAACCGCCCGTTTTATGCTTGTCTTAAATATTTATATTATTTTGGATTTTGAACTTATAACAGTCTCGTCTTATCTTGTCAGGGCGTAGAAGGCTATTGCGGCGGCGGCACCGACGTTCAGCGAATCGACGCCCCTTTCCATCGGTATTTTTACGGTGTAGTCGCAAAGCGAAATCGTTTCCTTATCAAGCCCCGTGCCCTCGGTGCCAAGCACGACGGCGAGCTTTTCCTCTGCCCTAAGCCTCTTATCGTCAAGACCTACCGACCTGTCGGTAAGCGCCATCGCGACAAGCTTGAAGCCCATCCTGTGAAGAAGGTCAATTCCCTCGGTCTTCCAGTCGGTGTGGCTTTTTCCTATTTTTGCCACGGGAAGCTTAAAGACCGTACCCATACTCACTCTTACCGCGCGGCGGCAATAGGCATCGCAGCAGGTGGGGGTCATCAGCACCGCATCAATACCGAGCGCGGCAGCCGAGCGGATTATCGCACCGACGTTGGTTGAGTCGGCAATTTCCTCTAAAATCGCAATTCTTTTTGACGAGGCAAGTATCTCTGTAAGGTCTGCCTCGGGCGGGCGCTGCATAGCGCAAAGCGCACCGCGTGTAAGCGGAAAGCCCGTTATGCTCCGAAGCAGCTCACCGTCCGCTACGTATATTGGCGTGCCCTCGGGAAGAAGCTCGGTTATCCGCGCGACATCCCCCGAAAGAAGTCTCTCGTCGGTAAGCAGGGAAAGCGGGGTAAGTCCAGACTCGAGCGCCACCTCAATTACGGTGGGGCTTTCCGCGATAAGCACTCCTCTCTCGCACTCCACGCTATGGCGCAGCTCACCGCCCGTAAGTCTTATATAGATGTCAAGCTCGGGCGCGCCCAGGGCATCTATTCTGATTATATTCGGCATATTCTATCACTCTTTATAAATAAATTTACTATATTATATACTTACTCTGTTGCTGATGGCGGAAGGCGGTCGGTGTCATTCCCGTGCGCGACTTAAACACGCTCGTCAGATACTGCTGGGTGCTGAAGCCGCATCTTGCTGATATTTCCGAGAGGGGAAGCTCGGTTGTGAGAAGAAGCTCCTGAGCTACCTTTATTCTGTAATTCTCAAGATACTCGCGCGGGGATATTTCGCGTACCTCTGAAAAGAGGGTATGGAAATAGTTAGGGCTTAAATTCACCGCCGACGCGATATCCGAGAGCTTGATATCCTCGGCAAAATGCTCCTTTATATATTCCTCGGCATCCCTCACCGTCCTGCTCTTATAGGCATCGGGGTGCCTCTGGCGGTTTGCCTCGGAAAGAAGCAGGGATACATAGGTAAGAAGCCTACCGTGAAGAAGTATTGAGTCCCATCTGTTAAGTGTGCACAGAGAGGCTATACTGTCAAGAAGCTCGTTTGCCTCGATGCTGTTTGATACGTGGAAGTATTTCGGCGCGTGGCGAAGCACCTCAGCAAGCTTTCCCTCGCAGGAAAATTTCAAATACTTGGTTTTGAAGGGCAGCTCGCTGTATCTTTCCTCGCCAGGGGTGCAGATAAGCACGAAGTTCTTGCGTATGGGGTAGGCGACACCGTCGGAAAAGGTATTTTTTCCGTCCTCTAAAAAATATTCGACCTCAAAGGTCTCGCATCTGCGCTGGGGTGAGACCTTGAGCTGGCGGAAGCTGCTGCAGTCAAAGTAGCCGCAGGTAATGTTATAGGGCACGGTAAGCTCGCTTTTCATCGTTTTTCCTTTCAGGACAGTAAGATTTTATAAAAACACCGTAGGTTATTATATTGCAGGCAATAAAAAAATCATTATAATTGAAGTATAGCATAACTTGTGACGCATGTCAACAAAGCAAGAAGAAAAGGATAAGAAAAAAATGAAAATGAACAGGTCGACTATCACAGTTGAAACCCTCGTGCTTCCCACCTACCTTGAGCCTGCAGCAGAAGAGCTTCCTATGTTCGCGGAAAACCGCGTGCATCAGAGATCAAGCGGTGATCCCTATCCTAACAAAATAGTCAGCGCAACCGACAGAGTAAACCGCGTCGACAGAGAATATATCGCGGTAAGACTTGAGAATGATTATATAAGCGTCGTCGTGCTTCCCGAAATAGGCGGCAGAATATACAGCGCCTACGATAAGACCACAGGCTACGACTTCTTTTACAAGCAGCACGTAATCAAGCCCGCGCTTATCGGTGTGCTTGGCTCGTGGATATCGGGCGGGGTTGAGTTCAACTGGCCCTTCCACCACCGCGCCTCGGGCTTTATGCCCTGCGACTATACCGTAGAGGAATATCCCGACGGAAGCGTTGCCTGCCACCTTTCCGAGCATGATCCCATTGACCGTATGAAGGGTATGGTAAGCATCGTGCTTACCCCCGACGCAAAGTATTTTGAGACGAGAATGCGCCTTTACAACCGCACCGATACGGCTCGCTCCTTCCTCTGGTGGGAAAATGCGGCGGTGCCCGTCGACGAGACCTATCAGATATTCTTCCCCGAGGATGTTACCTATGTAAACTTCCACTACCTCAAGTCGAGAATTTCCTTTCCCGTTGCGGCAAACGGTGTCTTTAACGGTATTCCTATGTATGAGCCGAGAGATATTTCCTGGCATAAGAATACGAAGGAAGCAACATCCTACTTCGCAAGTGCCTCGGATTACGATTTCTTCGGCGGCTACGATCACGGCAAGGGGTGCGGCGTAGTACATATCGGCGATCACCACATATCACCCGGTAAGAAGATGTTTACCTGGGCATACGGTCAGCTTTCAAAATCCTGGGAAAACGCCCTTACAGACACCGACGGTCAGTACGCTGAGCTTATGGCAGGCTCGTATTCCGACAACCAGCCTAACTTTTCCTGGCTTGCGCCCTACGAGACGAAGGAATTCTCACAGTATTGGTATCCCATCTCCGAGATAGGCGCGCCTACCTTCGCAAACCTTAACTGCGCGTTCCGTGTGAGCCGTGAGGGAAGCAAGCCCTCTCTGCTTCTTCAGACCTGCAAGGTATATGAAAACGCAAGCGTTAAGGTGTACTGCGGGGAGAAGGTATATCTTGATACTACCCTTACTCTCACCCCCGACAAATGCGCACGCTTTGAGCTTGACAGCCTGCCTGAATTTGTAAGCGTATCGGTTACCGCCTGTGACGGCAGAACGGTCGCTGAATATACCGAAAGAAAATACGACACTCACACGATGCCCGAGCCTATTACCGATATGCCGATAGCAGACGAGATGAGCTCGGCGCAGGACCTCTACCTTGCGGGTGTGCACGTAGATCAGTACCGTGATCCCGCGGTCAAGCCCGACGCATACTGGCTTCGCGCTCTTGAGCGTGACAGAGCTCATATTCCCTCTCTTATCGCAATGGCAGGCTTTGAGCTTGACAACGCGCGCAATGACAGCGCAAGGTCCTATGCCGAGCGCGCTATTCGCGAGCTTACCGCCTACAACACCCGCACGCAAAGCGGTGAGGCATACTACGTATACGCAAGGATACTTGAGGCTGACGAAAATTACAAGGAAGCCTACGATTACTACTACAAGGCGGCATATTGCGCCGACTCCGTCGGCAAGGCAATGACGAGAATTGCCCTGCTTGATATAAGAAAAAAGGACTACCCCGAGGCAATAAGGCACGCAACCTGGGCGCTTGATTACGGAAGACGCAATTCGCTTGCAAATGCGGTGCTTTCGCTTGCGCTTAAGGAGGATGGACGCATCGCCGAGGCGAAGGTGGTTGCCGACGCTACTCTTGCCACCGACCCGCTTGACCACCTTACGAGATTTATCTCGGGGTGTGAGGACTTCTACTCGCTTCTTATGAGCAATCCGACACAGACCTGTCTCGACCTTGCTGCCGACCTTGACGCTATGGGCAGATACGGGGATGCCGTAAGACTTCTTGAGGGATTGAAGGCAGAGCGACCCGAGAGTGCAGACAAGATGGTACACTATGCGCTCGCCTACTTTAAAAATAAGCTCTCGCTTGACGGCACCGCCGATGTAGAGAACGCTCTTAAGACGCCCCTCGGCGCGGCGTATCCGTCCCGCCTGCTTGAGATAAAAATGCTAAAGCTGCAGGACACCGAGGAAGCGAGAATGCTTCTTGGCTGTATCCTCTACCACAAGCGCCAATACGAGCGCGCGGCGAGGCTCTTTGAGAGCTCTGGCTCCTGCTATATCGCAAGGCGCAATCTTGCCGTAGCCTACTTCAGCCATCTGAACCGCAAGGCGGAGGCGCTTGAGATTATGAAGGCGCTTATGAACGAGCGCCCCGATGACGGCGAGCTGCTTTACGAGACCGTAGTGCTTATGAGCAAGATGGGCATAGCCCCTGCGGAAAGGATCGCTCTTATCAAAAAGCATAACGGCACGCGAGAGGATATTCTCGTTGAGCTTGCAAAGGCGTACAACCAGAACGGTGAGTATGACGAGGCGCTCTCTACCCTTCTTTCGCGCGATTTCGTTCCCTGTGAGGGCGGTGAGCATGCAGTTGCCGACCAGTATATGTACGCATATCTTTGCAAAGCCATAGCACAGATGAAGCTTGGACGCTATGCCGAGGCACTTGAGCTTTGCAAGCGCGGTCAGGTGCTTCCTCAGAGCCTTGGCGCGGGAATATGGAACCACTGCAAGCTCATACCTCTGCGCT
Source organism: Clostridia bacterium (assembly GCA_017935065.1). GTDB lineage: Bacteria > Bacillota > Clostridia > Oscillospirales > CAG-272 > UBA1740. The sequence continues at coordinate 34,662 of JAGBIF010000010.1, read as the reverse complement.
ACCGCGAGGCGCTCTGTCTTGAGGCGCTCGGCAGAGTGGATGAGGCAAACGGGATCTACAGATACATTTCCTCTACCGAGATCGAATACTTCTCTAATATGCATCTGCCCGAGCTTCCCTACTATCAGGCGCTCTCCTATGACAAGCTCGGCGAGAGCTTCAAGAGCCAAGCGCTTATGACAAGGTATATCCGCATATGGGGCGGTATAGAGAATGTAAAGGACAACGGCTTCTTTGCGACGACACCCTTCTTTATGCCCTTTATCGAAGAGCCTGAAAGGCTTCGGCACGCAAAGGCACTCTATCTTGGCGGTCTTATTGACCGTTATCTCGGCAACGATGCCGAGGCAGACAGAAAGCTTTGCGAGAGCTACAGGAGCAATAGCGATAACCTCTTCGCAAGGATAATGTAATAAATTTTAAATAGTAGCAAAACGGCAAAGGCGCATCATAAGCGTCCTTGCCGTTTTCATTCGTATAGGGCGATCATTCCACCGCGAGCCCTCGCAATTTTTTTATTGACTTTATGGGCTCTTGGTGGTAAAATTGTATTATTAAAGATTTTGAGGGCTTACTGATGAAAAAGATTTTTCTTCTTTTCCTTTTAGTTATAATAGCGCTTTGCCTGTGCCTTACCGCCTGTGGCGGTGAGAGCAGCTGGCTTGTCGGTGAGGGCGTGCCTGACGGCAGTATCAAGGCCTCGGTCGGTGACCTTTACCTTGACGAGACCACACAGCAGGTCTATAAGCTCACACCCGACGGCTGGGTGATGCTCACGCCCGCTGACGGCGCGAGAGGGGCTAAGTGCCACTCGGGCACCGCCGTATCTGGCGAGGGCGAGGCGATAAGCGCCATGGTTGACGGTGCTATCATCGGGGATATTTATGTAAATACCGATACGGGCTATATTTACGAATGTGTAGGTGTGGGTGTATGGAAGCACACCTCGGTGCTTTCGGGTGATGCCAAGCGTATCGGCAGCGTCGTCGGCGAGGTCGTGTCCTCGGGAAGCGCGCGTGAGCTTCGCGTGACGGTAACATATACAGACGGCACAAGTGAGGTTACAAGCTACAAAACGCCTCTTGGCATTGACAAAATAGAATACGTTGACGACACCTACCGCACGGTAGGCAATACGGAGCCTGTCAGAATTAAGGTAATATACGAAAACGGGGATGCCGAGTTTATAGGCGTTACGGAGGATATGTATATCATCGACACGCTTCACACGGCACCCGACCTGAATACGGTCGGGACCTACAGATGCGCGGTTAAGTACGGCGGGCGCGCAACCTCGTTTCGGCTTGAGGTTATCAGTATTCACGCAAACGGGATAAAGACGCTCTCGCCCGAGCATTCGCATACGGTTATGCGGGCAGATGCTTCGGGCGCGCTTGTTGCCGATGAAATATTTACATCGTTTTTCGCCACCTCGGCGGCGGGCAGAGTATCTCCCGTATCAAACGAGGATATCAGCCTTGATTTTTCGGATTACAGGGGCGTGGGAGTAAGCTTTACCGCCTATGCCTCGCTTAAGGAAAACGAGAGTGTAGGATGCGAATTTACGGTACTGCCCATTCGGGAGGTTGACGAGGTGCCCTACACCGCCCTGTCGCTTACACCGAGCGTCACGGGGGCTGTCGGCGTATCCTCCTCGCTTTCGGATATACCCAAGGAATTGGGGCTTTACGCTACTCTTTCTCTCACCCTCGGAAGGTATATCTACACGGCAGATATACCGATAGAGGCATCAATGCTCCGCGAGCTTGACGGCACGCAATATACCTTTTCAGCCCATCCGCCAAAGCCTCTCGTGCTTGAGGGCAGTGTATTCGGGGCCGAATGTGACGGACTTATCCTGCTTGAGGTATATGACGGCACAGAATCAACGCTCGTCGGTGTTTCACTTACGGAAAACTGCTTTGGGCTCGGTGTTGCAAATATCAATTCGCTGTCCCTTACACTTGACTTAAGGACGCGCTACGGCACAAGGTACACTCTCTCAACCGATGATTTATCCGTCCCTGATTTCTCTGCCTCTATGATTTACGAGGGCAGCATCAATTTTAATCTTTCGGGAGGCTATCCCGTCAAAATTTTCTACGATTACGACGGTGACGGTATAATGGATACAGGCGAGGTTACGGCAGATACGGTCACAATATACGCTAGCGACGGAAGCAATATCAAGAGTGTTGAGCTTGAGAGAAGCTATACTGCAGTTATCGGTGACACGCTTGACGAATTCCTTGAAGAGGAGCTTGTCGGAAAAGTGGCTAAAATATGGCATTTTGACTACCTTAATTTACCTTACAGCGAAATTGCCATAACGAAGGATATGCTTGATGTCACAGACATTGGCGAGCTTGTTGACGGAAGAATTTCCAAGTCGGGCGAATACACGGTATATATCAGACTAAAGAGCGACTACACCCTTCCCGTTACGCTAAGGGTTACCGCCGACAGCGGCAGGGACGAGAGCTACACTAGAATATATCTTAACGAGAGTACTGCCGCCGCCGAGCTGTCCCCCTTTACGGTAGCATATCTTTTTGAAAACGGCACCGCAATCCTAAACCCCTACCTCACCCCCGACGGACTTACGGGCGGCTATGCATCCTATACCCTCGAGGGAAGCACGCTCAGGATAAAGCACCTCGGCACAACTCTGGTCTATACCTTAGGCGCCCTGAGCGACGGTACCTCGGGTATCCCCGAAGGCTACTACGAGGCTAAGCTCTACCGCCCCGAGGGTACGCCCACCCTATACACAGGAAGCGCAAACACGGCAAGCCTCAACCGCTACGATGCGTATGTGTACGCTGACAGATATATCCTGCTGGCGCTTAAGGAGGCGGTAGCAACCGCGATGGGCGTCACCGACCGTGTCCTTCTTACGGCAGAGTATGACTCGGTATCCGCGCTTTCCTCGCTGGAGCTTCTTCACGGTATGACGCTTACCTTCAATCACACAGAGGGTGCAAAATCCTTTGTAATAGAATAACAGGAGAAAAAATATGATAGACGTATGTCTGCTCGGCGCGGGCGGTGTAATGCCGCTTCCAAATCGCGCGCTGACCTCGCTTTTTCTGCGCTACTCGGGCAGTGCGATGCTTTTGGACTGCGGTGAAGGCACGCAGACGGCGCTTCGCAGAGAAAAGGTTAAGTATTCAAGCATTGACGTAATTCTCATTACTCACCTTCACGGCGACCATATCTGCGGTCTTACGGGACTTTTACTTACCTTCGGTCTTGAGGGAAGGGTAAGACCTCTCAAAATCTACGGCCCCGCGGGGCTTCGCAAAGCTGTCGATGCCGCAAGAGTGATAGCGCCCGAGCTTCCCTTTGAAATAATCCTTACCGAAATTAAAGAGGATAGCCTCACCTTTAATGAAATAGGTCTTACCGTGAGCGCCTTCAGGCTTAAGCACAGCATTGACTGCTACGGCTACCGCATAGACCTGAAAAGACCGCCCAAGTTTAACCCGCAAAGGGCAAGTGAGCTTGGTATTCCCAAAAGGCTCTGGGGCACTCTGCAAAGAGGAGAGGACGTGGAGGGCTTTCACGCCTCCGACCTGGGCGGCGAGCAGCGGCGCGGGCTTTCAATTCTCTACGCCACCGACACGAGGCCTGTCGATAACATTTACACCTTCGGCAAGGACCTTGACCTTATGATACTTGAGGGAATGTATGACGATGACGGTTATCTTGAAAAGGCAGAGACGGTCTGTCACCTCACGATGGGCGAGGCAGTCGGCATCGCAAGGGCGCTTCAGCCAAAAGAGCTGTGGCTGACGCACTTAAGCCCCGTGGTAACCGACCCCGAGGCGTGCGAGCCGAGGCTTAAGGAGCGCTTTTCAGGCACCGTCATAGGCTACGACGGCCTTCACAAAACGCTTTTCTTTGATGAATAAACAAAGGCAGTACCGAGTGCCCCGCACTCGGTACTGCCTTTTTATGAGAAGCTCTACTTCTCATCCCTTACATATTCAATTATGTCACACAGATCACAATCTAACACCTGACATATGCGGTCGAGTATATAGCTATCATAACGAACAACGCGGTTCTTATAATAACGGTCTATGGTCTGAAACTTAACCTCTGTACGCTTTGCCAGCTCATAACGCGTAATACCGCGCCCGTCTATATATTTGTCAATAATTAATCTTACCATTATGCCTCTCCTTTGATATACATTCTATAGAATATATACCCAATTGACAATCTCTCTATTTTGGTATATACTTATATAGGTATATATAAAAAGGGGGTATTGTTCTTTTATGAAGCTTTTAATTGCGGGCTCGCGCGGCATAACTGATTTCGATTTGTCACCTTATATTACAAATGATGTGGATACTATTATCAGCGGCGGAGCAAACGGTGTAGACACCCTCGCTGAGGGCTATGCGGATGAGCGTAAAATATCTAAAATTATTATGCGCCCGAGATATGATATTTACGGTCGCAGAGCGCCTCTTTTGAGAAACAGAGAGATGGTTGATATGTCAGATATGGTGCTAATTATATGGGATGGACAATCCAGAGGTACGGCATATACCATAAAATACGCGCAATCGGTAAAAAAACCCATTAAGGTTATAAGAGTGTAAAGCAAAAAGTCCTTCTTTTAAAAGAAGGACTTTTTGGCCATAAAGCTTTATGTTTTCCGCCTTTACTCGCACTTATAGCCTGCCTCGGTGACACAGGCTACCAGGGTGGCGCGGTCTACCTTGCCGTCGGTTACTACGACGGCATCGCCGCGCTCGTGGCTTACGTCTGCCGAGCTGACACCCTCGAGGGCTTCAAGTGCCGACCTTACTCTGCCCGAGCAGTGCGGGCACATCATTCCTTCAATCTTAAGAGTTACGGTATTCATAATTATTTTCTCGCTTTCATTTGTTTTGTTTTCATTTGTTTTATTTTCACTTGTATTTTTTATCGGCTTAAAGAGGTTTAAGCGAAGGGCGTTCATTACCACGATAAAGCTCGATACGCTCATAGCGAGCGCGCCGAACATCGGCTCAAGCGTGAGCCCGAGCGGTATAAACACGCCTGCGGCAAGGGGTATGCCTATTATATTGTAAATAAATGCCCAGAACAGGTTTTGCTTTATATTCCTTAGCGTTTTTCTGCCGAGGGCGAGAGCGTTTACCGCATCGGTAAGAGTGCTTCCCACAAGCACCACGTCAGCGGAATCTATCGCGACATTAGTGCCCGCTCCGATAGCAATTCCGAGGTCCGCGGTAACGAGCGAGGGCGCATCGTTTACACCGTCGCCTATCATACACACTCTGCCCTCACTCATAAGACCTCTCACCCGAGATTCCTTTTCGCTCGGGAATATACCCGCAAAGACCTCGTCAATGCCGACCTCCCTTGCGATCCTCTCTGCACACGCGGCGTTGTCACCCGTCAGCATCACCGTCCTGATATTCATTCGCCTAAGCTCCGCGATAGCGTGGGCGCTGTCCTCCTTTATTCTGTCGGAGAGAGCGATAATGCCCAGCACTCTTCCCTCCTCCGCGAAAAGAAGCGCGGTCTTGCCGTCTGCCGATATAAGCTCGAGCGTTTTTCTTATATCGTCGGTGACGGTGCCTGCAGCCTCCCTCTCGATATACTCAAGGTTACCGCCTATGATGCGCCTTGAGCCAACGGTGCCTCTGACACCGCCCAGCCCCTGTGAAAAATGCTCGCAGGGAAGATACTCGCCGTCGAAGCTCTCGGCAATTGCCACTCCCAGGGGATGCTCGCTTTTTGCCTCAAGCGAGGCGGCGAGGGTGATAAGCTCGTTTTTATCTACCGAAATCGGAATAATATCGGATACAGAGGGCCTTCCCTCGGTGACGGTTCCCGTCTTATCTATTGCGGCAATTTTTATTCTGCCTGCCATCTCAAGCGCCGCGGCATTCTTGAAAAGCACACCGACACCCGCACCGACACCGCTGCCTACCATTATCGCGGTAGGAGTGGCAAGACCGAGCGCGCAGGGACAGCTAATAACCAGCACCGACACCGCCCTTGCGAGCGAGTAGCCAAAGGTCTGTCCTATAATCAAATGAACGATACAGGTGATAAAAGCAATGGCGAGGACGACGGGCACGAATACGCCCGCTACCTTATCGGCAAGCTTTGCCACGGGAGCCTTGCTTGAGGATGCCTCCCTTACGGTCTTTATGATTTTGGAGATAACCGTTTCCTCACCGATGCCCGTTGCGCGCACCTTGACGTAGCCTGCCGTAAGATTAGTGCCGCCGTACACCTTATCTCCGACCCCCTTCGCAGGAGGTATGCTCTCGCCCGTAAGGCACGCCTCGTCAAACGAGCCCTCGCCCTCGGTTATCTCACCGTCGGCACCGACAGCCTCGCCTCGCCTTACGGCAAAGATATCACCGCGCCGAAGCTCACTTACGTCAATTACGCTCTCCTCGCCGTCTCTTATCACTCTTACCGTACGGGGCACGAGGCGCACGAGCCCGTCAATGGCGGCAGTCGTTTTCCCCTTGGCGCGCTCCTCAAGAAGCTTTCCCAGCGATATAAGCGCAGGTATCATAGCGCAGGACTCAAAATAAAGCCCGTGAAGCGAAGCGTGTACCGCAGCGGTGTTGCCAAGGGTCATATCGTGAGTCATCAGAAAGAGCATCGCCAGACTGTAAAGAAAGGATGAAAGCGAGCCGAGAGCTACCAGCGTATCCATATTAAAGGTAAGCCTCAATGCCGCTTTAGCGCCGCTTACGAAGAAGCGCTTGTTTATTATCATTACCCCAAGCGACAAAAGAAGCTCTACTATTCCTATCGCAATCGGGTTTTCGGACAGTATGGGCGGCAGATAGAAGCCCCACATAAGATGCCCCATTGATATATACATAAGCACGGTAAGCAGCAGAAGTGATAGGATAAGGCGTAAAAGCTGCTCGCGAAGGACGGCCTCCTTCGTTTCCCCCGCCCCCTTGCCGTCAGCGCGCGACGGCTCTGTGTACGGCTCGATGCCGTAGCCTATATCGCGCACGGCGCTTATTATAGCACTGTCCTCTGCATCCCCCGCAACACTCATCGTGCCGAGCAGAAGATTTACCTCGCAGGCATCAACCGAGTCAAGCGCGCCGACAGTCCTTTCTACTCTTGCCGAGCAGGCGGCACAGCTCATTCCCGTTACCTTATATTCTCTTTTCACATTCATTTAATCAGCCTCCCAACAAGCTCGCACAGCTCTCGCGGTGCATCCCCGACGCCTGCCCGTATATCCTCCGCCACGCACTCGTTTATGTGAGAGTAGAGCAGCTCACGCGAGAGCGAATCAAGCGCTGCGCCTATTGCCGAAATCTGCGTCAGCACATCGGGACAGTAGGCGTCCTCCTCTATCATTCCGCGCACGCCCTTTACCTGACCTTCAATTATTGAAAGTCGGCGCACGAGTCGGCGCTTTACCTCCTCACTGCGGTGCTTTTTTCTTTCACAGGTACATTTCTTTTCCATTTTTCACCTCACGGCTAAAAGCTTTCTATATAAATATTATATACCCCCTGGGGGTATTTTGTCAAGGGGTGTTTTTTATGCAACCTTCGGTTGGTGTAATGAATAATGAATAGTGAATAATGAATAATTATGGTTGAATTTCGCGGGGGCGAAATTCTTCTTTTTGGGGGGCGTTTTTGCGTCATTATTGACACGGGCGGATATATTTAGTATAATGTAGCATATAGGGAGGTTTTATTATGCAGAGAATTTTCAGTAAGAACAAGTGGACTGTGCTTTTGCTATTCGGTCTTATCGGTCAGATTGCATGGACTGTCGAAAATATGTACTTCAATCTTTTCGTCTTTGACGAAATTCAGCCTAACCTTGACGCTATCACTCTTATGGTGCAGTTAAGCGGTATTGCGGCAACGCTTGTCACGCTTATTGCGGGTACGGTATCCGACAAGGTTGGAAACCGCCGCTCGTTTATCAGCATAGGTTATATTATCTGGGGTGTGACGGTTGCGCTTTTCGGCTTTATAAAGCCCGACGTGCTTGGCGCGATGCTCGGTCTTTCGGGTGAGGCGGCAGTCAAGGCGGCGCTTGTGACGGCTATCGTCGGTGACTGCATTATGACGCTCTTCGGCTCGACGGCAAACGATGCGGCATTCTCGGCGTGGGTGACCGACAACACCGAGCCCTCGATACGCGGAAGAATTGAGAGCGTGGTTGCCATTCTTCCTCTTGCGTCAATGCTTATCGTGGCGGGCGCGTTTGGCATTATCGTCGAGGCAGTCGGGTATTCTACTGTATTCCTATGCCTCGGTGTTGTGATTTCAATTTGCGGTATCCTTGGACTTTTCCTGATAAAGGACAGCGACACCCTTACGAAAAACGGCACTCTTCGCGATATGCTCACGGGCTTCAAGCCATCAAGCGTTAGGGAAAATCCCGCGTTCTATATGACGCTTATAATCACCTGCGTGTACGGCATCGCCTGCCAGATATTTATGCCCTACCTTATTATCTATATGAGAACCTACCTTGGCTTCGGCGTGCTTGAATACAGTATAATATTCGGACTTGCGATAACGCTCGGCGCTGCCGTAAATATCTTTTTGGGCAGGCTCACCGACAGATACAGCAAGGCGCACCTTATGTATATTGCGGGCGGTGTATTTGCCCTCGGGCTTCTTCTTATGTACCTTATGAAGGGTATGGACAAGACCGCGCTGTTTATCCTTTTCGGTTTATCGGGCTTCGTTATGATTGTCGGCTATATCTTCATTTCCGCCCTGTGCGGTGCGCTCACGCGTGACTTCACACCAGCCGCCGATACAGGAAAGCTTCAGGGTGTCAGGATGATATTCGCGGTGCTTATCCCTATGCTCGTAGGCCCTACCGTCGGAAACGCGATAAACCGCGCGAGGAATATTCCCCTCCCCGACGCGGGTGCCGACGCGATGACAACGAGCTTTATCCCCGCGCCCGAGATCTTCCTTGCCGCCGCGGGCGTGGCGCTTATCGTAATAGCGCTCGTGCCCCTGCTTATTCTCACCGTCAAGCACGCGGAAAATACAACCGAGAAAGCGGAAAACGAGTAAATTTTCAATGAACTAATTAATAAAAGCAAAAGAGACGGTATGCAAGCATACTGTCTCTTTTATATAGCCATAGAAGCGGATCTATTAATCTTCTATATCGGTAAGCTTTGATACCGTCGTTCCAAGCGCCTCGGCAATTTTAAAAAGTGTCTTGAGTGACGGACAGAAAAAGCAGTTTGGCGCCTCAAGCTGTGACACATAGCCACAAGAAAGCTCGCAAGCCTCCGCAAGCTCCTCCTGAGTCATACCCTGAAGCTTTCTGTAATAGGATATCTTCAAGCCTATCTTGATTAAATTCATTTTATACTGGCTATCTATCATTAATCGATCCTCACTTTTGTCATTATAACCTGACAAAAATATTTTACCCTATTTACTTTTTAATTGTTATATGGTATTATATAGTAAACATTAGGTATTTTATAATATCTACTATGAGGATATAAAGAAATGAGATTGCTTATTGCAGGCTCACGGGGTATAACCGAGTTCAACCTCGATGAGTATGTTCCTGAAGAAACAGAGCTTATAATATCAGGTGGGGCTAGCGGAATAGACACCCTTGCGGAATTGTATGCCGATAGAAGGAAGCTGTCAAAGCTTATACTGCGCCCGAAATACAACAGATACGGAAGGCTCGCACCACTCAAACGAAACGAGCAGATGGTCGAGCTGTGCGACGTGGCGCTTATTATCTGGGACGGCTATTCAAGGGGCACGAAATATACTCTGGATTACGCAAAAAAGGCAGGAAAAAGAGTAATTCTGATAAAGGTGAATTGTTAATAATAAAAGGTCTTTCCGCGAGGGGTGATGTTCTTAGCGGAGAATTTGAAAACTATACTAAGTGCGAGCATCGCATTTGTCTGGACAAATACAGAATGGGCTAAACCCAAACCCTTATACAAGCAGAAAGAGAGAACAAAACGGTTTATCACCGAAATGTCCTCTCTTTCTGTTAGTGATGTTTTTGCTGACGCAAAAGTGATGTTATGCTACGCATAATGATGTTGCTCGCCATTTGCTACGCAAATATAGGCTCGCAATGATGTGATGTTTGCCCACTGTGCCGAAGGCACAACATCATTCACGAAGTGAACATCACTGACGAAGTCAACATCACTTGCCCTAGGGGCAAACATCGTTTAGCGTGATACTCTTAACGGAGTATTCACGCTAACTATTAAAGTCTTGCTACAAAATCGGTATTGTAGGGTATCGCCTGAAGGTCGATTACTGACCAGATGTCGCGAAGCTCTACCAGCTTGGTGTCCTCGTCGATAAGCCTTTGATAGACGAGGTCTGAAGTGAGCGAATAGAAGTCCGAGAAGCAATCCTTGACAGCGCCTGTCTTAAGGTACGCGCCGTCGGTGACGGGCACTCGCCTTATGAAGCATCTGCCGATGTCGCACTCAATCTCACAACACATTCCCTCCTCAAGCTCGTATGAGGCAAGCACTATCTCGTCAAAGACCTCGGAGAATTCCTTCGTGTACTCGCTCTCGCGGTGGAAGTAGTAGCCACTCTCGTCCATTGACTTATCGCCCTCGCCGTACTGCGCGAGAAGCTCGTAAAATCTCTCGGGTGTTACCGAGCCCGCGTTGATACCGTTTATCGCGCGGCGCGCGGCCTCAAGGCGCACCTCACGCTCTGCCACCTCCTCGGCTGTGAGAGGTCGGGTTTTATAGCTGCCGTCATCATCCACTACGCGGTTGCCCGACTCATCGTAGACGAATACCTCCTCGGTCCTGATAAAGAGAAGGTCAACGTGAGTGTAATATTCAAGGAACTCCTCACAGTAATCGGGGAACAGCGACATATTCTCGCCCTTATCACCGAAGATTTTAGTCTTTGCCGACCAGCCCTTGTATATCTTCTCGGTGGCAGAGACGAAGTCGGAATAATCAAAGCCGTATTTCTTGCAAAGCTCACCGAAGGTCGACCTTGAGCCCTGCGCGCGGTATGAGAGAATTTCCTCGGTAGCTATTTTCAGGTTATCCCTGTCCTTGCCCGTGAGTGAGGTGTTCTTATCAAATATCTTATTCGCGACAGTAAGCTGTCTTAAATATGACTCGGTGCTTATTCTGAGGTAGTCAAGATAGGTGCTATCTCCAAGGACCTTGCTTGACCAGAACTCGGGGGTATCGCTTACCGAAACACCGCCCCGCGAAAGATTTGCCATATACTGCGCCTTGTAGTAGCTGACGAGGTATCTTGCCTCGCCCTCGCTTATATCTATTCCGTCAAAATAGACGAGCGCTCTTGCGCGCCTGACACCGCTTACAATGCCGAGAGTGGCACCCAGGATCATAACCAATCCCAGCAAAATGCAAACACTTATTAACAGTACGCGCTTTGTAAGCGCTGCAGTATCTCTTTTTGCCTTTTTAGGCATTACCTTTATTCTTTTCATAAATTCCTCTATTCCGCCTCAGCTTAACAGCCGTGCTTTGCCTTATAATAATCGCACATAATATTCTCAAGCGCCTCTATCGGATCCTCACCGCCCGAAAGCCTGTAGACAACGGGGGCGTCGCCCGATACACCGCGAAGCCTTGAGCCGTACTTTAAGAACAGCTCCGACCACACGTCAAGGTCGGCTTTGGCGCAACAGAACCTGATATATCCTGACGCAAGGCGCGCCCTGTCTATTTTCGCATCCTCAAGAAGCGCCCTGCATAGCGCCACCGAAAGAAGCGTCTCAACGCACCTCGGTGGCTCACCGAAGCGGTCAATAAGCTCATCCCTTACGTCAAGCTTATCCGCGGGCACCGCAATATCGGATATCCTCTTATACATTTCCATTCTGTGTGCCTGGCTCGCTATATATTTTTCGGGTATATATGCCTCTGCCTTTATATCCACCTGCGACTCGGTGCGCGCCTCCTTGGGTGTACCCTTCACCTCGGCTACCGCCTCCGCAAGAAGCCTTACGTAAAGGTCATAGCCGACACCGTCAATGTTGCCGTGCTGCTCCTTGCCGAGAAGATTTCCAGCACCTCTTATCTCAAGGTCGCGCACCGCAACCTTGAAGCCCGCGCCAAACTCGGCATATTCTCTTATTGCCGCAAGACGCTTCGTCGCGACCTCGGTAAGCGCCTTGCCAGGACGGTAGGTGAAGTAGGCGTATGCCTGCCTCTCGCTTCTTCCCACTCTTCCCCTTATCTGGTGAAGCTGGGAAAGTCCCATTCGGTCGGCATTCTCGATAATGAGAGTATTGGCGTTCGGAAGGTCCACGCCCGTCTCGATTATCGTAGTGCATACGAGCACGTCTATCTCGCATCTTACGAGCATCTGCCAGATATCCTCTATTTCCTCGTGAGACATCTGTCCGTGCGCTATGGCGACACGCGCCTCGGGTATCTCGCGCACTATTCTGTCCATAGCGAAGATTATAGTATCAATGTTATTGTAAAGATACAGCACCTGTCCGCCGCGGTAGAGCTCACGCCTTATCGCATCGAATATAACTGCATCGTCATGCTCCATTACGTAGGTCTGCACGGGTCTTCTGTCACTCGGCGCCTCGTCAAGAATTGACATATCGGCAATTCCGTTCATCGCCATATTGAGCGTTCGCGGTATGGGGGTTGCCGACAGCGTCAGCACGTCGACACCGACCGACATTTCCTTAAGTCTTTCCTTTTGTATAACACCGAAGCGCTGCTCCTCGTCGACTATGAGAAGCCCGAGGCGCTTGAACTCTATCTTTTTTGAAAGAAGCTTGTGGGTGCCGATAAGCAGGTCTATTTTTCCTCTTGCAAGGTCATTCAGTATTCTCGTCTGCTCTCTGCCCGAGCGAAAGCGCGAGAGCATCTCAACCTTGACGGGATACCCGCGCATTCTGGCAAGGGCGGTCTGATAATGCTGAAGCGCAAGAATTGTGGTAGGAACGAGCATTGCGACCTGCTTGCCGCCGAGAATTGCCTTGAATGCCGCGCGAAGGGCTACCTCGGTCTTTCCGAAGCCGACGTCCCCCAAAAGAAGTCGGTTCATCGGCGTTGGCTTCATCATATCGCTCTTGATATCTCTTACCGCCTCCGCCTGCGAGTCGGTAAGCTCGTATTCAAACGCCGCGTCAAACTCGTCCTCAAGCTCGCACGCATCGGGGAAGGCAAAGCCATCCGTGCTTGTGCGCTGCGCGTAGAGAGTGAGAAGCTTTTTCGCGACGTCCTGCGCCGCCGCCTTCGCGCGGCTCTTGGCTCTGTGCCAGTCGGCACCCCCCATCTTGGATAGCTTTACCGAGCCGTCGCGCTCTCTTGCGCCTATATATTTGCTAATCATCTCAAGCCTGTCACAGGGAACGAAAAGCTTATCCGTGCCCGCGTAGCGGATGGTGATATAGTCCCTAAGCACGCCCTCAACTCTTACCGACTGTATGCCCTCAAAGAGGCCTATTCCGTAATTTGCGTGAACTACGTAATCGCCAACCGAGAGGTCGTTATGGCTCATAAGCCTGGCGCTGCTTCCGCCCGTGCGCCGAAGAATACGCCTTGCGCGGCGCTCGGACATTATTGCCGCACCGCTGTCGCGCTCGGTGGATATCAGCGCTATTTTAGGGCCGACGAGGTCAAAGCCAAAGCTCTCTGCCACGGTAAGATAGATATCCCCCGCGACGATTTTACCTATATCAAGCTCGCCCTCGGTAAAGGTGATATTAACACCGTCGCCCTCAAGCTGCTCCTTAAGCGAGAGAGCGCCCTGTCTGGTCGGGGCGGCTATTATGATTTTATAGCCCGCCTTGCGATAGGTGAGAACATCCTCAAAAAGAAGCGAATAGTTATTGTCGCCATAGCCTACGGTGCGCTTCGTGCGGAAGCCGAAAAGCCCCGCAAGCTGTCTGCCCGACCCCGCGGCAAAGGGATTAATATGAACGGTGGGATAGCCGTCAAGAGAGCCTGAATACTCGCCGCCCGACATAAGAAGCGGGTTAGCCTCAGAGGGAACGAGGCCTCTTGAAAAGAGCATCCCAAACTGCTCGGACAGCTCGTCTCGCTTGCGCCTGAGGCTTTCCTCACCCTCGGCGGTTCCTATAACGACGGCGGCAGCACCCCTCATATAATCAAGCAGAGTTTCTCTGCTTTGGTAAATATAACCGAGATACTTATCCCTACAAAGCAGGGTACCGCCCGAAAGAAGCGCCTGCTTCTCGCTCATAAGGCTTGCTATCATGGTTTCGTTTTTCGCGGACGAGATAAGGCGGTCGATTACACCAAGCACACGCTCAGTGGCGGCGGTGTCAAGCATAACCTCGACGGCAGGGGATGTGCCGAAGCAATCAAGCGGTGCTACCGTCCTCTGCGTTATCGGGTCAAATGCCGCTATACGGTCTATCTCGTCACCGAAGAACTCAACCCTTACAGGATACTCGTCACCCGACGAAAAGAAGTCAAAAATTCCGCCACGTCTGGCAAACTGCCCCGCCGACTCAACCACGCCGACCTTTGCGTATCCGAGCGCCGTGAAGCTGTCGGCAAGCGTCTCGGGACTGACCTCATCACCGACACGGTAGGTTCTGATAAGAGCCCCCAGCACCTCCCTCGGGACGGTAAAGCTTGCCGCGGCCGCGGGGGTGGCTACAACCGTGAGTGTGTCCTCGGAAAGTATTGCCGAAAGCACCGAAAGCCTCTCACGCTCGCCGTCGTGAGAGGCAGAAATATTGTAAAAGACATAGTCCCTGGGCTTAAAGTGCATAGCGGGTATGCCCTGTGCCCTCAGCATATTGCAGACCGTAGCGCATTCTGTGTCGGTCGATGCTAAAATAAGATGCTTCGTTATACCGCGAGAGGTAAGATCGTCTATCAGGGACGCTACATAGTGATAGGCAGAACCGTCGGTAAGTCCCGTGATATATACGGGAAGCGGCGCGTCCTTGCTGATTTGGGACATAAGGCAGTCGACGGACGGATAATATTCCCTGTCCTGCCTGATGAGAGTTAAAATCGAGTTCATATAGCCTCATTCAATTATCGTATGAAGTGTGAAGGAATTACCTTGAATACCTCGACATTGCATCGTCTATTTTTCCGTCAAGCATAAGCGCCACCGAATCGGCAACCGCATCGGAGAGCGAGCTAAGCCTCGCTATATCCTCATCGGGCATTCTTGAAAGCACGAAATCGGCAAGGTCATACTCGGGGGTGGGCTTTTGGCCGATGCCGAGCTTGATCCTCGGAAATTGCTCGGATGAGATAGCCGCTATAATGCTTTTAAGTCCGTTGTGACCGCCCGCCGAGCCCTTTCTGCGAATACGCATAAAGCCTGGGTCAAAGCTTATCTCGTCAACAAGAACTATGATATTTTCGGGCGGTATCTTATAGAAGGCCGCCGCCTCGCCTACCGCGAGCCCCGAGTTATTCATAAAGGTCGTGGGCTTCATAAAGAGTACGCGGTGAGTGCCTACGGTAGCCTCGCCTACAAGCGCGTGAAATCTCGCGTTGTTTACTCTGGCACCGTACCTTTCGGCAAGCAGGTCAAGCGCCATAAAGCCCGCGTTGTGGCGGGTCTTTTCATACTGCGCGCCTATATTTCCAAGCCCCACGATAAGATGAGTTACAGGGCCTGCGGCTCTTGCGGGAGCGCTCTCAATTTTCTTAAACAAATCAAATATATCTGTCATTTCATCTCCATTTGACAATTACACTTTACATTTAGGTCTAATCCTCAAGCTCGCGAAGCCACTCAGCGCAAAGCGCATCCGAGGGCATTGAGAATCCCGCGCCAGCCCTTGGTGAGAAGGATATCTCGGTAACGGCGGGGCCGTCGGGAGCGCAGGAGCGCTTGAACTGAGATGAGAAGAAGCGCCTTACGAATACTATAAGCGTTCTCTTTATTTCATCCTCGGTATATTCATCGGCAAAGCTATCCCTTGCAATACGAAGAAGCTTTCTTGGCGAAAAGCCGTATTTTATGAAGTAATAGATAAAGAAATCGTGAAGGGCGTAGGGGCCTACGATATCCTCGGTGCATTGCGCGATATCCCCCGCCTTATCGGGCGGAAGAAGCTCGGGGCTTATGGGTGTTTCGAGAATATCGGTAAGCACGCGGTATGCAGGCTCGTTCACCGACTTTATTCTCTCTGCGTACTCGCCTACTATCCTGCGCATAAGCGTCTTGGGAAGGCTTGCGTTTACCGAATACATCGACATATGGTCACCGTTATAGGTGCAGAAGCCGAGGGCAAGCTCGGAAAGGTCACCCGTACCGACCACGATACCGCCGCACATATTTGCCGTATCCATTAAAATCTGCGTGCGCTCTCTTGCCTGCGCATTCTCAAAGGTAGCGTCGGGTGTCACGGTGTCGTGACCTATGTCCGACAGATGCCCAAGGACGGCATTTCTTATATCCACCGTCTTAAGCGTAACACCGAGTGCCTCACAGAGAAGCTCGGCATTTCCGCGTGTCTTTTTGCTGGTTCCGAAGCAGGGCATAGTAAGCGCTATCACACTGTCGCGGGATATGCCAAGCACATCGCACGCCTCAACCGCGGCAATGAGCGCAAGGGTGGAATCAAGTCCGCCCGAGATGCCTATTACCATAGTCCTTGAGTGTGAGCGCTGAACTCTCCCTGCAAGGGCGTTCGCCTGTATTTTTACCGTGCGAAGGAGCGCCTCGGTATCCCCCTCGCCCACATAGGGAAGCTTAGGATATTTTCTTGTAAGCACCACATCTTGCTTGCGGTTGTTCACACCGATGCGGGTGTAGCTTATGCGTGGCGGTGTCACCGAGCGAGGCCTTTTTCCGTATATAATCTCAAAATCGACCTCGGAGGACGAGAGCTTAACGCCCGAGAGCGCATCCCCCCCGCAAAGCCTCTCACCGCACTCGCATATGAGCCTGTCACCCGAATAAAGCGCGTCTGTACCGCTCTCACCGAGCGATGTGCAGGAATAGGCAAGTGCTATCGAAAGTCGGCGGCTCTCCGCAAGAAGAAGCTGTGCGCGGGGCGCGCTTCCAAGACAGCTTACAGGGGAAGCATCGGGGCAAAGAACAAGCCCGACACCCGCCTTTACCGCATCCGCGAGCGTTGACTCGCAGGAAAGCACCTCGTCGGCAAACGCAACCGTAAGAGATGCGCCCTCGGGATAGGCGAGGTCAATAAGAAGGTCACAGCCGAAGGGTATCTCATAGCCGAGCGCGGTTATACTGTCGCTGACACCGACGCCCGATGAGAATACGCCGTCAGAAATACGCTTGGGAATAAGCGCCAGCACCCTGCCCGAGGATACCACCGCCATACAGCTGTATAAATTTCCCGCGCGTCTTACGGGAAGCCCTATTACGCTTATAATATCAAGCTCTCTCGTCAGGTCGGCATACTCACCGAGCGCGCGCATAGCCGCGTCGGTAATGACACTCTGAAAATAAAGATCGCCGAGCGTCGCTGAGGTTAAGGTCAGCTGAGGAAAAAGAATTACTCCGCCTCCGCCGAGCGTCGCCTCATTCGCAAGAGATACGCATTCCTTAAGCGTTGCCCCGATATCCCCGAGAGTAACCGTCGGCGATGCGGTGCAGACCTTCAAAAATCCATCCTTCATTTTTTGTCTTTCCTTGTGAAAAAATTTGTAGGTTATATAGGCGCTTGTCGCTTCATCAAGTGCCCGACATCGGCGCGCTTACTTAAAAAATCAAGCGAAAGCGGGGCTGTCGCAGAAAAATTGTGCCACAGCCCTTTAGTTTAATACTTCTTTATGTCAGTTTGCAACATCATCCTTATTCTTGACGAGTATAAGCTCGTTTGCGTAAGGAAGCCCCTCGATAGCATCGCAAAGCGTATGCCACTCGGCAAGCTTGTGATGGCGCCTTGCGTAGTATATGTTTATAAGCACCTCGTAGTTGAGGCTGACGGTACGCATCTGGTTGAAGGACGAGGGAAGAAGCTGGATTATGTTATGCCAATGGCCCCTGTCCTGCGTATCGTTGAACTTCACCCTCTCGTCCTCGAGGAAGGCAATGAGCTTATCAAGCACGCGCAGTCCCTCGGGGGTAAGTCTGTCACAGGAAAAGTCCTCGCGGGAAAATTCCTTGGTGTGGACCTTATGCATAGTAGAGGTTGAATTTGCAACCGTACCTACTTTGTAGGTATCAAACTCCTTCCACCAATAAAGCGGCGCGGTTATGTCCATTGACACGAACACCTGACGGAGGAATTTTCTGTGGTCGCTTCCTGCCATTGCGAGACGGGACGCGAGCGCAAGATCGTTTGCCCCAAGCACGAAATTTCCCTTATCGTCGTAACAGCTGTCCATTCTCGCCCAGCTGTTCATCGGGTTTCTCGCGCCTCTTATGGCGTTTTCCATATTGCATACGCTTATTCTTTCAACCTTAAGCATTTGTTTACCTCGCAAAAAGATTTATATTACAAACATTTTAGCACATACGCGCGAAGTTGTCAAGATTGATATTACTACTGACGCAAGAATTTACGAGATTTTTACTTTATCCTTTACTTCGCAAATAGATATAAGTCGTATTTTGCAGAAAAAGCCATCCGCACAGAGCCGATATGTTATGTCTGTGCTTTAGCCTGTGCCACAGTCTTTGAAACAGGCGATATTGACAAGGGCATACAAAAATGATATAATATAATTAGCCGAAAGGAGGTATTGCAATGAAAAAGCTTCTGTGCTTATTCTTGACCTTAATTCTTACCTTAAGCTTGCTTTGCTCATGTGCGAAGACCGAGGAACCCGAGCAAACCGAGGAACCCGAGCAGTCAATTACGGGGCCTTACAAAATAAGGCGAGACGGAATAATAAAGATCACAGGTCGCACCATTTTAGAGGACGGCCTGCACGTGATCGAATTAAACGGCGCTCGGAAAGAGGAATTTCTCGATCAGATAGACGCTCTGTGCTTAATGCCCGTCGAAAATAATTATGAGTTTGGATATGATTTTGGCTTCACCGTTTTTTATGACGATGACAGCTATATATCCATTTCGCTTATTGAGCCTCAGATACATCTCGGTGGCTGTGATTACGTAACCGAGCTATACCGTCCCGAGGACTTTTTAAAATACTTTGAGTAGCTTGTTCGGTAATTTTTGAATGCCCGCGCCGAGCTTTTTGGGCTGAATTGCTTCACTCACCGCAAGACCCTGTGCTTGCGGTGAGCTTTTACTATATAGCATATTTTCTAGCACCTTGCAGGGCAAAATATTTTATTGCTATTGACAACGGTATTTTTTTGTGCTAAAATGCATCTGTAAAGGCTAAGACGGAAAGAGTAAGCCTTGGTTGCGCATACCAGAGAGGGGGACGCACGGTGGAAGTCCCTATGCCGCGCCATAGCCGAAGACCACTCCCGAGCCGCCGCCGGTAGCAAGGCGCGCCGCGATATTTCTGCGTTATGAAAAAAGAGTTAAAGATCAAGGTGGAACCGTGCTATACGCACCCTTGGCGGCAAAGATGTCGGCAGGGGGCTTTTTCTTTTGCGGGACGGAATTGCAATACAAAAATAAACTAACGCACTATTTGCGAAAAAGGAGATACGACAATGAAGGTTATTTACAAGGACGGTACTGTCGGCGAGTGCGCTCCCGAGGAGGAGCTTCATATACTCCGCCACTCTGCCGCGCACATTATGGCGCAGGCAATCAAGAGGCTCTGGCCTCACGCGGACTTCGCGTACGGACCTGCGAACGAGAAGGGCTTTTACTACGATGTAGACCTCGGCGATACCAAGCTTACCGACGAGGATCTTGCGAAAATCGAGAGCGAGATGAAGAAGATCACCAAGGAAAATCTTCCCATTCGTCCCTCTATTCTTCCCCGCGCGGAGGCTATTGCGTATATGCAGGAGCTTGGCGAAAAGTACAAGGTTGAGCATATAGGCGACCTTGACGAGGATGCCGAGATAAGCTTCTTCAAGCAGGGCGACTATGTAGATATGTGTACGGGTCCTCACATCACCTATACCAAGGCGCTTAAGGCGTTCAAGATCATGGGACAGTCAGGCGCGTACTGGAAGAATGACAAGAACAACAAGATGCTCACGAGAATAAAGGGCACCGCCTTCAAGACACAGCAGGAGCTTGACGATTACTTAAAGCTTCTTGAGGAGGCTGAAAAGCGCGACCACAGAAGAATAGGTAAGGAAATGGGTCTCTTTATGCTTCAGGACGAGGCTCCCGGCTTCCCCTTCTTCCTTCCCAAGGGTATGCTTCTTAAGAACGCGCTTATCGACTATTGGCGCGAGCTTCACACCCGTGAGAACTACGTTGAGATAAGCACCCCTCTTATTATGAACCGCAAGCTCTGGGAGACGAGCGGCCACTGGGATCACTACAAGGACAATATGTACTCGACGCTCATCGACGATGAGACCTACTGCATCAAGCCGATGAACTGCCCTGGCGGCGTTATGGTTTACAGAAGCCAGCCTCACTCCTACCGCGAGCTTCCTATGAGAGTAGCTGAGATAGGCCTCGTTCACCGTCACGAGCTTAAGGGCGCGCTTCACGGTCTTTTCAGAGTGCGTTGCTTCAATCAGGACGATGCGCACATCTTTATGAGACGCGAGCAGATATCCGACGAGATAGTAGGCGTTGTAAATCTTATAAACGAGGTTTATTCCAAGTTCGGCTTCAAGTACTCGGTAGAGCTTTCTACCCGTCCCGAGAACAGCATGGGTAGTGACGAGGACTGGGAGGCGGCAACCAACGGACTTAAGAACGCTCTTGACAGACTTGGACTTCCCTACGTTATCAACGAGGGTGACGGCGCATTCTACGGCCCGAAGATAGACTTCCACCTTGAGGATACTCTCGGAAGAACCTGGCAGTGCGGTACGATACAGCTTGACTTCCAGATGCCTCTTAACTTTGAGCTTGAGTACACCGACGAGAACAACGAGAAGCAGCGTCCGATTATGATACACCGCGTATGCTACGGCTCTATCGAGCGCTTCATCGGTATTCTTACCGAGCATTATGCGGGTAAGTTCCCGCTTTGGCTTGCGCCCACACAGGCAAAGGTTCTTCTCGTTTCCGAGAAGTGCGCCGAGTACGGCAAGAGCGTTTACGAGGCGCTGAGAGCTGCGAAAATTCGCGCCGAGCTTGATGACAGAAACGAGAAGATCGGCTATATGATA
Source organism: Clostridia bacterium (assembly GCA_017935065.1). Lineage (GTDB taxonomy): Bacteria > Bacillota > Clostridia > Oscillospirales > CAG-272 > UBA1740. The sequence goes on along the minus strand of JAGBIF010000010.1, from coordinate 13,501 downwards.
AGAGAGGCTCAGGTCGTAGGCCGCGTGCCCTATATGGTCATCATCGGTCAGCAGGAGGCAGAAAACGGTACGGTCTCTATACGTAACCGTGATACCGCCGAGACAACCACAATGACGCTTGACGAGTTTATTGAAAAGATTACGAGAGAAAACAGAGACAGAGTATAAGCCTTTGCTTATCTCAGGCATCTAATCCTTTCAAATACCGCGACACGAAAAACGCAAAACTTTATCCTTAAAGAGGGACAGATGTAAATTATAATTTGCATTTATAGGATATTTTCAAAAAAAGCAACACGAAGGCCGAAATGGCCCACGTGTTGCTTTTGCTTTTTCTTATTTACTAAATCAATTCGTTCTGCCGAGGCAGTCTCTGTCGATTGCCGCAAGCATTGTGTCGGGATCGTAAAGCACGGCATCCCATATTTTATCCCCTGGGTCAAGAGGTCTTGTCGAGCCGTTTTGCGCTATGGCGAGGGTCCTTTTCGGAAGGGTGCTGACAAGCACTATTTTCACCCCCTCGGAGGTAAAGTGCCAATTAAGATTGTGGTTTAGCGAGATATGGTGATTTTTCGTGCCGAGCCTGTGAAGAATATATGCGTGGCGGTCGCTTGTGAAGTATAGCGGCGCGCCCCGCCATACACAGGATAAAAAGCGACAGTCAAATCTCTCCTTGCCTCTTGTGAGAGTGAAGCTCACCCCCTCGTGCGGTCTGAAGAAGGAGCTTACAGGGTGCCTTACCTCACTTAACTCAAAACCGCGCTCGCTTGCAATATGGGCAAGCCCCTTGACGAAGCGTAGCCTTGCTCTTATTGCCCTGAGGTAGGCAATAAAAACGGTAAGCGCAATTAAAAATACTATTGCAAGTATAAGCCCCAGTGCGGTGAGAAGCGCCGAGAGTGAAACAAAGATATTCACAAAGGTGAGGGCAACATAGACGAGCAGGGGTGCGTAGGGGAAAACGGTCGGGTAAAGCAGGAATATCGCGAAGATGCGAAGCGCCATTTTGAATTTGCTCTCAAGCACCGAGAGGCTGTCGGTTATCGCAAGTCTTATAAAATACCTTCTGAGGTCGTATCTTGTAAACAGACCGAAAAGAAAGAACAGAGGCAGGAAAATCGCAAGAGGAAGAATAATTTCAACCAAGCGCGAGGGCTCTGTGTCAATATAAAACACACCGACGATTTCGGATATCGCGCCAAGAGGCGAGAGGACGGTTACCGTAAAAAGCGCGCTTACAGTCTCAAGAATAAAGACGGGAGATTTAATGATGTGAAGAAGCTCACGCGGAAATTCGATTTCTCTTTTTTGGGAGAGAAAGTTATCTCTCCCTTCTCTGTCGTAAAGAGTTAAAAAATGAACCAGAGAGTTATAGACCAAAAGAAACGCCAAGGCACAGACGAGCTTCATCGCCCACTCGGGAAGCTGTCTGAACACAGAATCAAACGGTGTTGAAATCCAGATAAGATTAAGATAGGCAAGCTTTGATATGCCAAGGGCAATAATTACGCAAAGAAAGCCTCGCATTATGTATAAAAGTTTGCGTGCACCGCTCATAATCCCCACCTCCGTTCGCTCTTTGTTTTATTATACCCCACCTCCCGTCACTTGTCAATAAAATATTACACGCGCGCTTGACATATGCTGGGCTTTTGTGGTAGAATATAGAATGTTGAATTATGGGCTAAACGAGGTTCGGGCTATGATACACTCCATTCTTCTTATAGGACAATCGAATATGGCGGGGCGCGGAAGGTGCGATGAGGTCGCCCCGATAAACAATATGGACGGCAGAATAAAGGTCTTGAGAAACGGGCGTTGGCTTAACGCCTACCGACCGATAAATCCCGACCGAGAGATGGCGGGCGTTTGCCTTGCGGAGAGCTTTGCCACCGAATACGCAAGCGCGCACGGGAATGTTGATATCGGCCTTATTCCCTGCGCCGACGGCGGCACCTCTCTTGCACAGTGGCAAAGAGGCGGACTTCTCTTTGACAACGCGGTAAATATGACGAAGCTTGCGCTCCGCACCTCAAATCTTGTTGCTATACTCTGGCATCAGGGTGAGGCGGACTTGAGCGAGGGCAGACATCACGATTACTGCGAGAGGCTTCTTTCTATGATGAGCGCGCTTCGCGAGGAAATCGGCGCGCCCGATGTACCGATTATCGTCGGCGGTCTCGGTGACTTTCTCAAGAATCTCAAGGAATGTCCCTCGCTTAAGGGCTATCCGCTTCTGAACGCACAGCTTAAGAGCTTTGCGGGAAGGGCGCCCCGTGCCGCATACGCAAGTGCCGAGGGGCTTCCCTCAAATCCCGACAATCTTCATTTCAGCGCCTCGGCGCTTCTTGAGCTTGGAGGGCGCTATTACAGGGCGTTTGAGACAGTCGAGGACAAGAGAAGAACTTTTGAAGATAAGAGCGATATGGATGCGGCAATAAGAAGCAAAATGGAGCTTCTTTGACATCTTTTGTTTACCTACTGACAAAAATAAGAAAAAACAACACAAGGAATAGAGTATGCAGAATTTTAAAAGTGAAATAGAAAGACGGCGCACATTCGCTATTATATCCCACCCCGACGCGGGTAAGACCACGCTTACCGAGAAGTTTCTTCTCTACGGAGGCGCTATTGCCTCGGCAGGCTCTGTCAAGGGCAAGCAGAGCGACAAGCACGCGGTATCCGACTGGATGGACCTTGAGAAGCAAAGAGGTATTTCCATAACCTCATCGGTGCTTCAGTTTGAATACGATGGGTATTGCATAAATATTCTTGATACCCCTGGACACCAGGACTTCTCCGAGGATACCTACCGTACACTTATGGCGGCGGACAGCGCGGTTATGGTTATTGACGCGGCAAAGGGTATTGAGCCTCAGACGAGAAAGCTCTTCAAGGTCTGCGCTATGCGTGATATTCCCATCTTCACCTTTATCAACAAGATGGACCGAGAGGCGAGAGACCCCTTCGATCTTCTTGACGAGCTTGAAAAGGAATTCGGCATTGGCACCTATCCTATGAACTGGCCTATCGGATGCGGACAGAAGTTCCGCGGTGTATATGACAGAGAGGCAAGACAGATACTCTCCTTTGACGATTCGCACAGAGGCCGTGAGCGCATTTCGGGCATTGACTGCGACATTGCCGACACCGAGAGGCTTGACTCGCTTATCGGCGAGGCTATGCGAGAGGAGCTTTGCGAGCAGGTAGAGCTTCTTGACGGCGCCTGCTTTGACTTCGATCTCGACGCGGTAAGGCACGGAAAGCTCTCGCCCGTGTTCTTTGGCTCGGCGCTTAACAACTTCGGCATCGAGCCGTTCCTTAAGCATTTCCTGAGGATGACGACCTCACCGCTTCCCCGTGTAGCGGGAGATGTAAGCATAGATCCCTTTGATGAGAAATTCTCGGCATTCGTCTTTAAGATACAGGCGAATATGAACAAGGCGCACCGCGACAGAATTGCCTTTATGCGTATATGCTCGGGCAGGTTCCAGCGTGATCGCGAGTATTACCACGTACAGGGACAGAAGAGCTTCAGGCTCTCACAGCCACAGCAGATGATGGCGTCCGAGCGCGAGGTGATCAACGAGGCGTACGCGGGCGATATTATCGGTGTATTTGACCCAGGAATTTTCTCAATCGGTGATACGGTGTGTGAGCGAGGCTCAAAAATCACCTTCGAGGGAATACCTACCTTTGCGCCCGAGCATTTTGCCATGGTTGAACAGGTTGACTCTATGAAGCGCAAGCAGTTTGCGAAGGGTATGAATCAGATAGCCCAGGAGGGTGCTATTCAGATATTCTTTGAGCCAGGTGCGGGTCTTGAGCGAGTTATCGTCGGCGTTGTCGGCGTGCTTCAGTTCGAGGTGCTCGAGTACCGACTTAAGAACGAATACGGCTGTGACTTAAGACGGAACAATCTTGCCTTTGAGCAGATAAGATGGATAACCAACGAGGGGCTTGATCCCAAAACACTAAAGCTTTCCCACGGAACCAAGTGGGTGCAGGACTTCAGAGGCAATAATCTGCTTATATTCACGAGCGAGTGGGCGATCCGCTGGGTGCTTGAGGATAACCCTGGGCTCACGCTTGCGGAGTTCAGCCGAGGAAACGCGGGAGGCGGTGAAGAATAATGAGAATGAGAAAAAAGAAAAACGGCGAGGCAAGGCTTCTCGCCTGCGCCGAGCTGCTTGCAAAGGCCCCCGCGCCGACCGACCGTCCGCTATGGCTTGAAATAGGTGCGGGCAAGGGCGGCTTCGCTATCGAGATGGCAAAGAGAAATCCCGAGGTGGATTACTATGCTATGGAAAAGGTCAGCGACTGCGTCACCCTCGCGGTTGAAGCTCTTAAAAGAAGCATAGACGAGTGCGGGGCGCCAAAAAATCTTCACTTTATAGTAAACACCGCGGACAACCTTTCGTTGCTTGTCGCTGATGGCACGGTAGATGCTATCTTCCTCAATTTTTCCGACCCCTGGACGAAGAAGGGCTACGCAAAGAGAAGGCTCACCCACGCAAGATATCTCAGTCTTTATATGAGCCTGCTTAAGGACGGCGGCAGACTTCGTTTCAAGACCGACAATGTAGAGCTTTTCGATTTCACGCTGACACAGCTGGACGAGCTTGGCCTCACCCCCGTGAAGCTCACCCGCGACCTTCACAGGAGCGAGTGGAACGGTGAAAACGTGAGGACCGAGTACGAAATAAGCTTTTCCGAAAAGGGCTTTCCTATCAATATGGTAGAGGTAAAGAAGCCCGAGGGATTTGCTATACCTGTACCGCATGACCTTACCGAAGAAGGTCGCCTTGAAAATTTAAGAAAGTACAAAAAATACGAGGAATAAGTAAACAATTATTTACTTATATTCAGAAAGGAGCAGAAATGCAGGACAATGTGCATTCGGGCCATAGGCAAAGAATGAGGCGAAAGCTTCTAGAGTTCTCGCACCGTGTATTTGACACCTACGAGCTTGTTGAGATGCTCCTTTACTATACCAACGCAAGACGGGACACAAATCCCCCGTCAAAGGCACTGCTCCGTAGCTTCGGCTCCCTCGACGGGGTGCTAAACGCCACCGAGGAGGAGCTTTTACGCACCGAGGGCATCGGTGTCGCCACCGCAAGATTTATCAGACAGACCGCCGCCGTGTGCGACGCGCTGAAGGCGGTCACCGAGACGAAAATTTCCCGAGGTGCTCCGCTGTCCTCCTACGCCGTAAGCGAGCTATGCCGTGACGAATGCGCAAGGACGGTAATGATATCACTCGATAACGCGGGCAGTCCTATTGCGACCGACACGCTTTTCAATCTTGATTTTTCCTCGGGCGGAATTAAGGCCTCTGCATTCGTCAGCCGCGCCGTTGAACGGGGTGCCGCGGCGGTAGCTGTTGCGCACAGCCACCCATTCGGTCCCGCCCTTCCTACGGACGGCGACCTTCAGAGCGCAAAGCTTGTGAGCGAGGCGCTGGCGTCGGTGGGCATTACACTTTGCGCAAATTACGTAATTACAGGCAACGCGTGCTACGATACCCTTACTAACAGGGCCGAGATACTAAACGGTGAGGACGATAATACATACCCGCCTAAGGACGGTGAGCTTTCTTTAGCTATGGGCACCCTTTTCGACCTGCTCGGTGAGGATGCGGATGCCGAGCTTCTAAAGATAAGGCGTGCCTGCGGAAGTCTTTTTTCCGCTATGCTTTCGGATATGAGAATGCTCTCGTCGGTATGCTCGGTCGGCCTTCAAGCACTTCTTGCCCTTTTACCCGCGCTGGCATCAAGGCGGATAACCGATAGATTTCAGACGGGAAGATGCTACGGCGAGGGCGAGCTTTCCGAGCTTCTCATAGGACAGCTTTCCTACTCGTCAAGAGAGCAGGTCATAGCTCTTGCGATGGGTGACGGCGGCAGGCTTCTTTCCTGCGAGATGATTTGCGAGGGAACGGTCAATGCCTCTGAAATACTGCCGAGGCTCATTCTTGATTTCGCAAGGCGGCACCGCGTGGCGGGAATAATCCTCGCGCACAATCATCCAATGGGGCTTGCCAAGGCATCCGACGAGGATATTCTCGCGACAAGACGGCTTGCGGCGGCTCTTGAATATTCGGGCACCCACCTTATTTCACATTTCGTGATAGCAGAGGGCGTGGCAACCAAAATAAATTTCTGACGCAAAAACCGAGGTGATACAAATGCCATTTTTAGGCAACATAGTAAACTTTCTGGCGGTGCTTATCGCGGGCATTCTCGGCGCGCTTATCAAGCGCGGAATTCCCGAGAGGATAAAAAACGCGGTCTTTTCGGCAGTCGCCATCTGCGTAATATACATAGGAATTGACGGCGCGCTCGTTACGGCACCCCCTGTCGCGGGCGTGTTTGAGAGCGCGGGGCTTGTCAAGTTCATTATAATGATACTCTCGCTCGTTATAGGCACCGTAATAGGCGAGCTTATAGACATAGACCGTGCGGTGAACAAGCTCGGGGCGGCTCTCGAGGAAAAATTCGTCAAGGATGAGACGGGACGGGGTAGCTTTGCGAAGGGCTTCGTAAGCTCAACTATAATGATATCTGTCGGCGCAATGGCGGTAAACGGCGCGATCCTTGACGCGGTGGGAGACCCCAGCACGCTTATCGCAAAGGCAACGATAGACTTTATCGCCTGCTTTATGCTTGCCGCATCGCTTGGAATAGGCGTTGCCTTTTCGGCAATACCTATGCTGTTATATCAAGGTGCACTTACCCTAATAGCTATGCTTTTCGTAAGCGCGATCCCCGAGGCGACGGTTACCTACCTTGCCGCGACGGGCTCGCTCATAATAGTATTTATAGGAACGAACTTTCTTGGCATCACAAGCGTTAAGACCGCAAATATGACACCCGCGCTTTTCCTGCCCTTTGCGCTTGTACCCTTGTTTGACTTAATAGGACTTTTGTAATGTGGAGAATAGCGTGAAAGTTTGTAACATCTATTCTTTAGGATAGCAGGTTTCACGCCCGAATTTTCGCGATTTGGAGCCTTATTCCAAATCGTCACGCCAAGCGTGATACCGAAAATTCATCAACAATTTGTGCGGTCGTCCACGGCGGCGGAATGGAGATAAAATGAAAAAAATCACAGGTGAAATTTTTGAGGGCGAGCGCGCCTTGTATGCATCGCGCGGACTTGATATATACGATACCGTTTTCAGAAACGGTGAATCGCACCTTAAGGAAAGCTCTGATATCAGGCTTCAGGGCTGTATCTTTGAGTGGAAATACCCGCTCTGGAACTGCAAGGGGGTTGAGGTCAGGGATACTACGCTTCTTCAAAGCGCGAGGTCGGGAATATGGTACACCGACGGCATCTCGATGAAGAATTGCACGATTGACGCACCGAAAACCTTCAGGCGCTCGGGCAATATTACTCTCACCGATTGCACTATGCCGTATGCACAGGAAAGCCTGTGGTCCTGCTCCGATATCAAGATAAGCTCGCTTTGCGCTACGGGTGATTACTTCGGCAAGTGCGCAAAAAGAGTACGCGCCGAGGGGCTTATGCTCTCGGGAAACTATGCGTTTGACGGTGCCAGCGACATTGAAATCTCCTCGTCAAGGCTCATCTCAAAGGACGCCTTCTGGAACTGCGAAAACGTAACCGTGCGCGACTCGGTGATTATAGGCGAGTATCTTGCGTGGAACTCAAAAAACATAACCTTCATCAACTGCACGATAGAGTCAAATCAGGGGCTTTGCTATATTGACGGGCTTAAGCTTGTTGACTGCAAGCTTATAAATACCGACCTTTGCTTTGAGTACTGCAAGGATATTGAGGCTACCGTTATAGGTAATATAGTGAGCGTAAAAAACCCTGCCTCAGGCTATATCTATGCCGACAGTATAGGTGAAATCATTCTCGATCAAAAATTCTGCAACCCAAATAGTACAGTAGTTAAGACGAGAAATTAACCCCCTCATTTTGAAAATAAAAGTTGTCATATAGGAGGCATTATGTATAATTTCGATATTGTACCCGACAGAAAAGGCACCTACTCATACAAGTGGGACAGCGATAAAAATGCGCTCCCTATGTGGGTAGCAGATATGGATTTTGAAACCGCGCCCGAGGTGAAGAGTGCTATAGTCAAGCGTGCCGAGCACGGCGTATTCGGCTACACCTATGCGCCAGACGAGCTATTCTCGGCGGTGTCGGACTTCTGGTACAGACGCCACGGCTTCAGATTTGATACCGAGTATATGGTATATTCCTCGGGTGTTGTCGCGGCAATCTCCTCGCTCGTAAGACGGCTCACACACCCAGGTGAGAGCGTGCTTATACAGGCTCCCGTATATAATATTTTTTACAACTCTATTCTGAACAGCGGCAGGCGGGTTGTGTCAAATGACCTTGTAAGGACGGACGGCGGATACGAGATAGACTTTGCCGACCTTGAGGAAAAGCTCTCCTCTCCTATGACGAGGCTCTTTATTCTCTGCAATCCTCACAACCCTGTCGGAAAAGTGTTCACCAAGGATGAGCTGTGCAGGATAGGTACGCTTTGCAAAAAATACGGCGTCACGGTAATCTCTGACGAGATACACTGTGAGTTCACCCGTCCCAAGCGCTCATACACTCCCTTTGCCTCCGCCTCGGACGATTGCTACGAAATAAGCGTTACTCTGCTTTCGCTCTCGAAGGCATTTAATATAGCGGGGCTCTGCTCAGCGTTTGCGGTTGTTAAGAATCCCGCCCTGCGTCATCAGGTGTACCGCACGCTCAACAACGACGAGGTGGGCGAGCCCAACGCCTTTGCCGTGTGCGCAAATCTTGCGGCGCTTACCGAGGGCGAGGCGTGGCTTGACGCTATGCTTGATTACGTTAATGAAAACAAGCGTATTGCCACAGAGTATATCGCAAAGGAAATCCCGAGACTCTCAGCTGACAATTCGGAGGCAACCTATCTTCTTTGGGTGGATATTTCCTCACTCGGTATGGACTCCGTAAGCTTCACAAAAGAGCTTCGCGAAAAGGGCGGTCTTTATGTATGTGACGGCCTCGAATACGGCGAGTGCGGAAGATACTTTATAAGAATTAATCTCGCAACCTCAAGAGAAAGAGTGCTGAGGGGACTTTCGCTTCTTCGCGATTTTGTAGACAAAATTAATTAGAGAAAAGGCTTATGTACTATTATCAACGACTTAAGGATATGCGAGAGGATTTTGATAAAAAGCAAGAGGATATTGCATCAGTATTAAATATAACAAGACAGCAGTATCAGCTATATGAAAGCGGAAAGCGCGAAATGCCAATGCATCACTTTATAACTCTTGCAATGTATTATGGCGTTTCTCTCGATTATCTTGCGGGGCTTGTGCAGACTATAAAAAAATTACAGGTGTAACTTCATATAAAAACAAAAAAAGGGCGAGGCTTCCCAAAGGTATGGGTACCTCGCTCTTCATTTTTTACTGTAAAAGGGTAAATATATTTGACGAATTCTTAATACTTAATAACCTGGGACCGAAGCTTCTATTTATCCGATACCGCCTTCAGCGCGGCAGCGCACCTTGCGGGAAGATATATAAAGAAGCCCTTGCCAAACGGGGTATCGGTTACGGTATATTCCTGCTCGGTCGATACTCTACCCTGCCCGCCGTGCTCGTATCTGTCGGACGAAAATACTACCTTAAATTTGCTACCCTCTACGCCCTGTGTGCAGATAAAGGCGTGCTCCTGTGACCAGGTTGGGTGGAAATTTATCGCGTAAATTATATTGCCGCGCTCAAAAATCATAAGGCTTTTTGCCTCATCGAGCCATATCGCGCGCGCCTTTTTCTTTGAATGTACCGAATAGCGGCGAAGATGCGCTATCATATCCCTGTCAAACTCGGCAAGCCAATCGTACTTATAGGTGGGATTTCTTACAAGCGACCACTGGCGCCTTGCATACTTATAGCTCCAGCCGTTGCCCTCTCTCGGGAAGTCTATCCATTCGGGGTGGCCGAACTCGTTGCCCATAAAGTTAAGATAGCCGTCCTTGGCAAGCACCGCTGTCGAAAACCTTATAAGCTTATGCATATCGATTGCGGTATCCATCGTGGGTGTGTGATAGCCCTTCTGCATACCCGTGTACATCTCGGCATCGGCAAGACGGAACATTATCGTCTTATCACCGACGAGCGCCTGATCATGGGATTCGCTGTAGCCGATACTGCCCTCGTTCTCGCGACCGCCCGAAAGCTCCGAGAAGATATAGCCCATGCTCCAATCCTCCATCCGCTGGGTTTTTATCAGCTTTATCCACATATCGGGCACACCCATAGAGAGCCTGAAATCAAAGCCGAAGCCCGCCATTTCAAGAGGCAGACACATCCCAGGCATACCGCTCATATCCTCTGCTACGGTAATCGCCTTTTTATTCACAGTGTGAATAAGCTCATTAGCGAGCATAAGATATACTCTGGCATCAACATTTGTATTGAGCGAGTAATACTGCGAAAGATTTGTAAAGGCAACGCCAAGGCCGTGGTTCTCATAAAGCATAGAGGTAACTCCGTCAAAGCGGAAGCCGTCAAAGTGGAACTCGTCCTGCCAATACTTAAGGTTAGATAAAAGGAAATGAAGCACCTCGCCTCGCCCGTAGTTGAACAGGCGCGTTCCCCACGCGCTGTGCCAGCCTCGCTCACCCTCGAGAAAATACTGCCCGTCGGTGCCGTCAAGGCGGTTCAGCCCCTCACCCTCGTTAGGGCAGGCGTGGCTATGCACGATATCAAGCAATACCGAGATGCCCATTCCGTGCGCCTTGTTTATAAGATACTTAAGGTCCTCGGGCGTGCCGTAGCGGTAGGATGGGGCGAAAAATCCCGTTACCTGATAGCCAAAGGATGCGTAATAGGGATGCTCCTGTATCGCCATAAGCTGTACGGTATTATAGCCCGCGTGGCTTATCCACTCAAGCGTTATATCGGCAAACTCGCGGTAGGTGCCTACGCCCTCACGCTCTTGCGCCATACCTATATGCGCCTCGTATATGCGGGGGGATCTGTGGCGACGCTTGCCGTAAAAGTCGCCGTCAGTCCATACGAATTCCTCATTCGGCATCCATATCTGCGCGCAAAGCCTTGCGTCACGCTCGTCAAGCACAGCGCGCCTTGCGTATGCGGGCACTCGCTCAAAGCTCTTCCCCTCTCTGCCGACGATAAGCTTTACGAACTGACCGTGCGCAAGCGCATCTCTGCCCTCAAGCCTTATCTCATATACGCCGTCGCCTATATTTGTTAGCGGGTGAGAATACCTATCCCAGCCGTTAAAATCACCCGTAAGCCAAGCCGCATCGGCACCAGGCAGCCACTCGCGGAACACCCATCCCGTGGGTGTCCTGTGAAAGCCGAAATATAAATATCCGTTGCAGACCTCGCAAAGCTCACCCTCTCCGACAAGCTCGCGCCTTTTCTCGTTGTAGCGGTGAAGATGCATGCGTATATCCGACTCGTACGGTGCAAGCTCTTTGTCAGCACGCAAAAGTCTGCCTATGCTACGGTTAATATCAATCATACCGACTGCCTCGCTTTTCGTTTACTGATTATATTATACATAAATTCTTGGGAAATATCAAGGGAAAAGGAAAAAATGAAGGGCACAGCAAAAAGAGCCCTCGAATACGCACAGTGCACGAAAGACACCACGCATACTCGAAGCCTCTGTTATATGCTATTATTCTTTATTTGCGAGCGATCTACCCTCCCACTCGCGTGCGGGCGGAACGCCGATAATATCAGCCACCGTGGGAGCAATATCAAGGATGCTTACACCGTCAAGCTCGCGGGCGGGCGTGAAGCGCTTTCCGCGGAATATCATAGGTATCGTCATATCCTCGGGGCTGTCCGTGCCGTGAGATCTGTCGTGACCTCCGTGGTCTGCGGTAATTATTACGGTATATTCGTCACCGAACGCCTCTATCATACGCTTCGCGCAATCGATAGCGTAGCTTATGCAACCGAGATAGGCATCGGTCATCCAGCCGTTATCGTGTCCGCCAATCTCGTCGGTATCAACGAGATACAGGAAGCAAAAGTCGGGCTTTTTTGCGCTTATATATTCAAAAGCCGCATCAGTAAGAAGTCCGTCCACGTGAGCCTCGGAATAGGCGGAAATATAACGCGAGGTAACGAGCGAGCCAGGTCTGCCTATGTTCCTTAGCGGCTCCCAGCCGTAGTACATACAACAGGTCTTTCCGTACTGCTTCAAGGCTTCAAAAATTCCCGCGATAGGACGCACCTGAGGCATATAGGTATTCGTGGTAGTGCCGTGGCGCTCGGGTCTTACGCTGTGGAACATAGACATATGGCAAGGAAGCGTCACGGAGGGGAACACCGTGCTTGCCGAAAGCGTGTAGGAGGACTCGGAAAGAAGCTTCTGAATATAAGGATTTCCGCATCCCATAAGTCCGTCGGGCCTCATTCCGTCAATTGATATCAAGATTACCTTGTTTTCCATAATACACCTCAAAATTTATAAAATTTTATTCTATGCCCGCTCGCAAAAAACTGCAGTTTCTAAATTATAGCATAAACAAATCGCAATTTCAATATAAATGCAAAAAAAGGGAAAGGCGCCATTCCTGACGCCAAAAATTATAAAATAATGCAAGTGCTTTTTTCTGTGTTTGGAGGTCAAAATGACAACTCAGGAAACAGCTCATTTTAGACCCATTTCTTCTCTTTTTATCTGCTCCTCTAACTCTTTCTTCTCTTTGATTATTCTCTCTTGAATTGCATTGTCGTGTTTAATAAAGTATATCATAAAGCCAAAGCTTTGTCAATGAAGCGTTTGCTTCGCAAACACGAAGCGGCGCGTTGCGCCACGAAGCACTCGCCGAGGCTCGCATGAAGCGAAGCGCACATTAACTTCTCCGTGAGCCGAAGGCTCGCTTCACAGGGCGAAGCCCTGCTTCATTTTTCATGCACCGCAAGGTGCGCTTCATTGAAAAAAGCACTTCTTTCGAAGTGCTTTTTTCTGGCTCCCCGAACTGGGCTCGAAGCGGTGACTCGTGTATACCGCCTTGGCGGTATCTTGCGTCGTGCGACAACATTTGTCGGTTTTTAATTGTTGCTTATCACTCAAATAAAAACTAATCTCGCACAGCAAATTCACAGTCTGTTTGCGTAGCAAATAATGAGTGTTAAGCTGATGTCACTGGTTAATTGCTTTAGTAAAACAAAAAAAGAGGCTGGAAAATCCAACCTCATATGGCTCCCCGAACTGGGCTCGAACCAGTGACATCATGATTAACAGTCATGCGCTCTGCCGACTGAGCTATCGAGGAATAGTTTGTGTGCACAGGAATAGCCAGAGGCTATTCTCCGAGCTTGCAAGCAAGCTCGCTCTCAGGGACTCGAACCCCGCAATGCTTGCATTGCCTACCCACATGATTAAGTGTCAGTTGCTGCTAGATAAGATGTCAAGTGCCGTAGAATGCAAAAAATACGAAATCTTTGGTGCACCCTCAGGGACTCGAACCCTGGAC
>JAGBIF010000009.1 GCA_017935065.1 Clostridia bacterium | reverse complement strand
GAATAATGAATGAATAGGTGTACCGTTATCCACAATGTGTAAAACAGGCGGTTTTTCACCGCAAAAGCTCTACATTTTCACAAGGTGGAAAACTTTGCGAGGGGGAAATTTGTAAAATTTGGTCGAAATCGGGGTGAAAGCTCGCTTTCATAACGGAATTGGATAGAAAAAACGATTCGAGTTTTCCACCGAAAAATGGCGCGAGTTGAGTTATCAAACTTTTCAACCGTCTTAATTCACGCTATGCGGAATAGTGAATATTTAAAAATCGGGCAAAGAAAGCAGATTATTCTTGCCCGATTTTTATTGGTTTATAAAGCTCTTAAAATGTCTGCTTACAAATACGCGAGGTCGCTTTAGGGGTGGTGCGAATTCATATTCAGAGCATTGTGACAAGAGAGCTTATCAGTTCTTCTTTATGCGCTTTATTTCCTGGAAGATGAAGCTGTCGTAATCGCTGAACGCCTTCTGCGCGACAGTCTCGTCTGCCTTAGGTGCGGGTGCCTCAGGTGCGGTGGGTGCGGGTGTGCCGAAAACCTCGTCCGCGCTTGCCGAGGGCTTAGTCTCAGCGGGAGCTTCTGCGCGAGGCTCCGCCACAGGCTGGGGTGCGGGCGCGGGTGCCTCAGCTACCGTAGGTGCAACAGCAGGCTCTGCCTTGGGTGCGGTTTCGGTAGGATATACGTAGGTGGGCGCACCGTTCGGGGCGTAGTACTGAGGCTGTCCCTGGGGATAATACTGTCCCTGGGCGTAGGGCTGTCCCATATAAGGTGTCTGGGGCGCATAGCCTGTCTGCTGGGGAGCGTATGGCTGTTGGGGTGCAAAGCCCTGATTTGCCGCGGGGCTCATACCGCCCATAGGGGGTACGCCTGGCATACCCTGAGGTACTGCCTGTCCCTGTGTTTCGGGGGTAGCGGACTTCTCATTATTGAAGCCTGTCGCGATAATGGTTATGCGCATTTCATTGTCAAGGTCATCGTTGAAGGTGTGTCCCCAGATGATATTCGCATCGGGATGAGCCTCGCTGTATACCATATCGGATGCCTCGTATACCTCGCTGAGCTGAAGGTCGTGAGAGGCGGTGATGCTGATAAGCACACCCGTAGCGCCCGAGATGCTGGTGGAAAGCAGGGGGGATGAAATTGCCATCGTAGCGGCAAGCTTTGCGCGTCCCTCGCCCTTTGCCGAGCCGATACCCATATGCGCGTAGCCCGCGCCCTTCATTATTGCGGTAACGTCCGCAAAGTCAAGGTTAACGAAGCCTGGAAAGTTAATTACGTCCGAGATAGACTGCACACCGCGGCGAAGCACGTCGTCAGCAATCTCAAATGCCTGGCTGAGCTGAAGATTTTCCGCCTCGATCTGCTTAAGTCTCTCGTTGGGGATAACGATAAGCGAGTCTACGTACTTTGCGAGCTCGTCAATACCGCCGTTTGCCTTAGCCATTCTCTGTCTGCCCTCGAAGGAGAAGGGAGTGGTAACGATACCGACGGTGAGAATACCCATCTCGCGCGCTATCTTCGCAACGACGGGTGCGGCACCCGTGCCTGTTCCTCCGCCCATACCCGCGGTGACGAATACCATATTGGCACCATCAAGAAGCGCCTTGATGTCCTCGGTGCTTTCCTCAGCGCTTGCCTTACCGACGGAGGGGTTTGCGCCCGCACCGAGACCGCCTGTGGTCTTGTTACCGATGCAGAGCTTCTTTGCGGCGCAGGATGTGTCAAGCGCCATCTTATCTGTATTTATTGCTATAAATTCAACACCGCGGATGTTGGTCTGGATCATACGGTTGATAGCGTTGTTTCCGCCACCGCCGACACCTACGACCTTAATCTTAACCGCGCTGTCGTAAATTGGATCAAAATCAAATTCCATTGTAACTCTCCTCAAATATATTTAAACAGTTATACCTTTAAATATTTTATAATAATTTGAGGGCAATTTCAAGAGTTTTTTTGCAATTTGACATTTTTACCAAAATAATATTGTTAATATTATATATAATTACTAAATCTAACTAAATATTTAAACGAGCTTTGCTATCTCATCTAGTATTTTCCGTGCCTCATCCTGCATCAGCTTTTTAGCTCTCGTGTTTTTATAAAGAGATTTTCTCAATGATTTATCATTGAGAAGCCTAAGCGCGCTGTCATATAAAAGCTCATCTGTAAGCTCGCTCTCGCGTATCACCAAGGCGGGTGAGCCCTTAAGAAGCCCGAGGGCGTTTTTGCTCTGGTGGTCATCCTTTACGTTTGGCGAGGGGATGAGTATCGCGGGTGTACCGCAGACCTTAAGCTCGGCTATGCTGGATGCCCCCGCCCGACAGATTATAAGGTCGGCTGCTGAAAGATAGAGGGGCATATTTTCAAGGTAAGAAAGGATTTTGCACCTCTCGGCGTGCGCCGATATATCCGTAGCCTCGGCCTTTACCTTATCAAAATATCTGACACCCGTGGAATGGATATGAATTATATCCTTCGTTTTTGCGCATAGCCCTCTCATAAGCGAAAGACAGGCGCAGTTCAGCCTGTCGGCACCGAGGCTTCCGCCCTGAGAAATAATCAGCCTTTGATTTTCACTTATGCCAAGCGCCCGCCTTGCCTCGCTGTATCCCAACTCAAAAAACGCCCGTCTTACGGGTGTGCCCGAAGTGTGCGCTTGAGGTAAGCTCGCAAGCCCCGTATCAAGCGTGCCCTCGGGTAGAAAAAGCAGGTCGGCATATTTCCCGAAAAGCCTTGTTACAAGCCCTGATTTTATGTTTGCCTCGTGTATTACGGTAGGTATCCCAAGCCCCCTTGCCGAAGAAAGCGCGGGGTAGCTGACGTATCCGCCCGTCGCGAAAACCGCATCGGGCATTATCTCTTTTATAATTCTTTTCGCATTATATTTAGCCGAGGGAAGCGCTAATATGCCCTTAAGCCTTGATAATATACCGCCCGAAAGCGAGAACACCTTCAGGTGATATGCGGGATAGCCCGCCTTATAGACGGGCTCGTTCTCTCTGCCACCCTCGCGAAGGATAAAGTAGGCGGTATCCGAGGGAGCAAGCCTCTCGGCTATTGACAGGGCGGGCATTATATGACCTGCCGTTCCGCCCCCGACAAACAGAATTTTCATATAGCATACCTCATTTTGAAGCTCTTGCCTCCTTTGATATTGAAAGAAGCATACCGATTTCAAAAAACAGCATTATCAGGCTTGAACCGCCGTAGCTGAAAAAGGGAAGCGATATTCCCGTGTTCGGTATAGTATTTGTTACCACCGCCACGTTAAGAAGCGTCTGCGTGGCTATCTGTATCGCGACACCTGCCGTCACGAGCCTTTCAAATATTCCGTCAAGTCGGCAGGCGAGCATCAGGCATCTTCTGATAAGAAGAAAAAAGAGAAAAAGTATGAAAATTGCCCCTACAAAGCCGATTTCCTCACATACGATGGCAAAAATCATATCGTTTGCGGGCTCGGATACGTAGCATCTTTTCATCACACTGTTACCAAAGCCCACACCGAAGGCACCGCCCGAGCCTATCGCCATCAGCCCCTGCAGGGTCTGCCAGCCACCCGTCAGCTTATATGCCTCAGGATTTTGCCAGACGGTTATTCTGTCCTTCGTGTAATCGGTAAAGAGCGCAAGCGCCGTAACCATTGCCCCACCGCCCGCCGTTGCCATTCCTATGTACCTACCGTCAGCCCCCGCAACGAGGATGAGAAGAATACCTATCGTTCCGAGTATGATTATACAGGAAAGATGCTTTTGAAGCATAACGAGAAGCATCGGCACGCCGATAATTGCTATCGGAAGAAGCGTTCCGTAGATAAAGCTTTCCTTACGGCTTTTTGGACAGAGCGCTCTTTTTTCATTTTTTGAAAAATAGTATGCAAGCGCCATAACCGAGGTCATTTTTGCGATTTCCGAGGGCTGAAGCGTGATAGGCCCTATTGATATCCAGCGCTTGGCGCCGTTTCCGACAAGACCGAATATCAGAACCGTAAGAAGCAGAGCGAGTGTAATAATATATAGCGCGGGCGTGATTTTTTTATAGGTCGAGGAGGGGACCCTTGACGCAAGAAGCATTACCGAGGTGCCGATGGCAAGGAAGGTAACCTGACGCTTTATAAAGAAGTATGCGTCAGAATATCTTGCCTCGGCATACGGCATCCCCGCCGAAAAGACAAACAGCGTTCCCACAGCCGATATGACCAGCGTGAGCAGAAGAAGCGAAATATCAATTCTTAAAGGTGTGGCTTTGTTTTCGTTTACCATATTATAAAAACAGTATCGGGCATAGCAGGGAAGAAAGAAGAGTTACGAGCATAAAGGCGATAACTATTCTGTTTTCGCTGAAGCCAAGCCTTTCAAAATGATGGTGAATAGGCGCCATCCTGAACACTCGGCGCGAGGTCAGCTTATATACGGCAACCTGAATAATTACGGACACGCCCTCGATAAGATAGACCGAGCCGAGTATCATTGCCAAAAGAGGATTTCCGAGGCAGATAGCGCACCCGCCGAGAATTGCCCCGAAATACAGCGAGCCCGTATCCCCCATAAAAATCCTTGCGGGATTGAGATTGAAGAACAGAAAGGCGAGTGATATTCCAATCTCTATTACCGACATAACCGCCACGTCCGCCCTTGCGGAAAAGGAAATATAGAATAGGCAAATGCCGATAGCGAAGGCAACCCCCGAGGCAAGACCGTCAACACCGTCGGTAAGATTAGCACAGTTTACAGTAGCGATTAGCATTATAAATGCTAAAATATAATACAGAGGGCCGATATCAAAGCTACCGAAGGAAAAATACAGGCTGGTCCCCTCGGAAAGAAGCTTTGCTCTTGCAAAAAGAAACGCTATCGCGCAAAGCGACTGTAAAATCAGCTTGGCTTTTGGCGAAAGTCCCGCGTTTTCCCTGTGACGAAGCTTTGTCAGGTCGTCTATAACACCTATAAGACCGCTTAAGGTGGCATAGCCTATAACCGTCAAAAGCGAAATTGCCTCATCCTTGGCGCCCGAGCGCATAAGAGAAGCCACGGCTATGATAGCGCAAAGGGCGCCCGTAAAAAGAAAGCTTATACCGCCCATAGTCGGCGTGCCGTATTTTGAGGAGTGCCAATGAGGCCCCTCTGTCAGTATCGGCTGAGGGGCAAGCCTCTTTAGCCTCGGTATAATATTTTTAAGTATTAACGCGCAAGCCACAAGCGAGAGCGCGAGAGTAAATAAATATAGCGGAAGATAGCTATCCATCACTCGCCGATACCCAGCCTTTCCTTTATGATTTTTAAGACATCAGTAAGCCCCGTTCGGTGGGATGCCTTTATAAGAAGGGCATCACCTGGCGAAAGCAACCCAAGCACCGCCTCGGCGCACGCGTTCGCCTTTAGATAATCGTTAAAGCCTATTATCTTTTCATCCCTCATTCCATAAGACCTTGCGCCTTTTATAATAAATTCCGAAAAAACACCGAATGTTATAAGAAAATCGCACCGCTCGGCACACTCGCGCCCGATCTGCTCGTGATATTCTTCGGTATACGCGCCAAGCTCAAGCATATCGCCGAGAAGCGCGATATGCCTTTTCGCGTTTACCAGCGAGAGCGTGCGAAGCGCCATTTTTACCGATTCGGGCGAGGCGTTGTAGCTGTCGTCAAGCAGTGTTATGCCGAGGATATCAATTCTTTTCATTCTAGAAAGAGAGGTGATGGCAGGCTGTATGGCGTCGCGTATACTATCGTTTGTAATGCCAAGCCTGTCGCAAACCGCAAGCGCGTGCGCAAGACAGTAGGGAATATGCTCGCCGAAATAATCAAGCGAAAAGGAATAAATAGGCGCATCCCCTTTTAAAAAGCTGAATTTGCCCCCGTCCGCAAGAAGCTGATAATCCGCTGATGATCTTCCGACGCTGACGGTAATTGCGCCCTCGGCTTCGTCGGTATATTTACACCCATAGGGTGTAATCACACGAATTTTTTTCATTCCCGAGAGTATTTCGAGCTTTGCCCTCGCTACCATATCGGCCCCGCCCAGGCACCCTATGTGCGATGAGCCTATATTCGTTATAACCGAGAGCGTCGGGTGTATTGCATCCGAGATGCACTTAAGCTCACCCGCGCGGTTCATTCCCGCCTCGAGAAGCAGTATCTCGGTATCCGAGGGAGCTGTCAGCACCGTCAGGGGTACGCCTATTTTATTGTTGAGGTTACCGCTTGTCGAATGCACGCGAAGCGATTTTTCGGTAAGGCGGTGTATCAGCTCTCTCGTGGTGGTTTTTCCGACACTTCCCGTTATAGCGACACATTCTTTCAAATAGGTAAGGCGCGATATATAGAGTGTCGAAAGCTTTAGCAGTGCCTCCTCACTGTCCCTTACGGTAAGGTCGGTATTCTCGCATCTTTCAGAAAGCGTGACCGCACCGCGGGCCCTGGCCTCGGTAAGAAAATCGCCCCCGTCATACCTTTGCCCGACAAGCGCGATAAAAAGGTCCCCGCGCTCGCAAAGAGATGAGCGGGTCGTGATATATGAAATTTCAGGGGGAAGTCCCATCGCCCCCCCTCTGATACCAAGCGTATTGATTATATCAGACATCATAAGAGGCCTGCCGAGCTTTATTCTCATACTCCGTCCTTTCCCAAAAGCGCCCGAGCTATTATTTCATCCTCTGAAAACGGAATTAAAGCGCCGCCCTCGTTTATGAATTTTTCATCGCCCTTGCCTGCAATAATTACAGTGTCACCCGCCACGGCGCGCGTTATCGCGTATTTAATAGCCACCTCTCGGTCAAGCATTATCGAGAGGTTTTTATATTCGCAAGTATCAAGCATATCAAAGAGAATTTTCGCGCGCCCCTCGCCCCTCGGATTGTCAGAGGTTACTACGACAAATGATGAGTGCGAGGCGGCTATTTGTAGGGATTTTGCGCGCTTGAGCCTGTCTCGCTCACCGCCGCACCCAAACACCGTGATTATATTCTGCCCCGAAATACATATTGAATTTGCAAATTCAAGCAGTTTCAAAAGCGCATCGGGTGTGTGAGCGAAGTCTCTTATAACCCGTATTCCGCCACGCTCGGTAACCGACATTCTGCCCGATGCGCGTATTGAATTCAGGTGTGGCACAAGCGAAGAAAGCTCATATCCCAGCGCCATCATACAGGATAGCGCGCAAAGTATGTTGTAGGCGTTAAACTCACCGACAAGAGGGCTGATTGCTTGTGCAGTGTCATCACCCCGCCGAATTACAAGTCGGCTCATACCGCCGCCGATATACTCGCACGCCTCGTATCGCATATCGCACCCGTCACTCTTACCTACCAAAAGCGATTTGCCCGAAAAGCGTAGGTGTGCCAGCCTGCCGTATTCGCTGGAGCTTGAAATAATAGAGAGCTTTGATTTTTCAAGCAAGCGCATTTTCGTATTGAAATAGTCCTCGATATCGGGGTGAAAATCCAGATGCTCCTCGGATAGATTTGTGAAAATGCCGATATCGAATTTAAGCGGCTCGAGCTTCATTAGTGCAAGCGCGTGGCTTGACGCTTCCATAACGATAAGCTCACAGCCCATATCCTGCATACGCCGAAGAGTGGGATAGAGAAGCTCGGGGTCGGGAGTTGTCATAGAATAGCTATCTTCTGTAATGATCTCTCGGTTTATCAAGATCTTTCCCGTGCCGATAAGCCCGACCTTAAGCCCCATGCTCATTCCAAGCTCGTAAATCAAGGTCGCCGTTGTGGTTTTTCCACAGGTTCCCGTAACACCGATAAGTCTTGTTTTTGATAGATCCACACCGAAATACCGACAGAGGGCAATGCTGTACTCGCGCCTTGCGTTGTCCGTATATATTATAGGATAATTTCCCGAATTATATTCGCTATCTCTTTGGCATACCACGAGGGCGGGATGTCCCTTTAGCCTTTTGAATTTATGCATCCCCCCGTCGCTTTTCGGCAGGTCAAAGAAAATAAACCCGTCAAGGCACTCGTCGGGAAGTCTCGTTATTCCGAGAGCCTCGGTCTCGGAAAGGTCACTGGGGCGGAGGTCCAGAATATCCTTAATTTTCATTTTAATCTCCATTCCGTCGCCATAGGCGACCGCACAAATTGTTGATGAATTTTCGGTATCACGCTTGGCGTGACGATTTGGAATTAGGCTCCAAATCGCGAAAATTCGGGCGTGAAAACGGCTATCCCAAAGAATAGATGTTACATAATTTTCACGCTACCACCTCAGTCCTCAAATTCAAGATAGCTTATTTCAATATCAATAATACTGCCGAGGGGCACCACGCACCCCGCGGGCACCGACTGTGATATTACCGTGCATCCCTCGGGATTTACAGCACCCGATGCGCCTATATTAAGCCGCTTTTCGCAAAGCGCCTTGACCGCCCCCTCATATTCCATACCGAGAAGCTCGGGCACCGTCACGAAGGCCTCGCTTTCGTCCGTATAAAGTATTACGCGCGCTGTGCTTTCGTTTATTTTTTCATACCCGCTTGGCGTATGGCGGGTAATATATTCACCGTCGCCTATGATCTCATAGGTCAGCTTCATTGATTTAAGAAGCGTCTCGGCATCCGAGCGGCTCATTCCGCGCATATCGGGAATTTCGGTTTCCAGAGACTGACACGCGCTCTCGTAGCCGAGATAGGGAAGGGCGAAGGATAGAAGCTCGCTGACGTAGGGCGCCGCGGTAACACTTCCATATTTGACGTAGCCCTGAGGCTCGTCTGTCATAATTATTACTGCAATACCGCCGCCGTCCTCGTTTACCGAGTAGCCGACGCACGAGCCTATTCTCAGATATGAATTTCCGTTTTCGTCAAGCACGTCAAACTTCTGTGAGGTGCCCGTCTTTGCCGCGATCTTATAGCCCGCGACAGCCGCATTCTTGGCACCGCCGTCACCGCTTGTTCCCGCCTCAAGTATGTCGGTTACCGTCCTTGCCACACTCTCGTCTACCACCTGTCTTATGACGGTAGGCGAGGTTTTGCTTATAATATTGCCCTCGGGTGAGACTATGCTATCCACGATATAGGGCTTCATAAGCCGACCGCCGTTTGCTACCGCGCACACCGAGGTCAGCTGTCTCAGCAGAGATACCTTGAAGCGCTGACCGAAGGATGCCGTGGCAAGCTCGGTCGTGCCGATCTTATCGGCGTCGTGAAAGATGCTTCCCGCCTCGCTCGGAAGGTCTATTCCGCACTTTTCAAGATAACCGAAGCGCTTTACATATTCGTAAAAGCTATCCGCCCCCATCCTCGACGCTACCGTCATCATGCAGGGGTTACAGGACATCTGAAGTCCGTAGGCGAGGTCAAAGCCCGAGCCGTGCCCCTTTGCCTTGTGGCATCTTATATGCCATCCGCCGACCGCAAGATAGCCGACACAGGAAAATTTGTCCGAAACCGACACCGCCCCCGAGTCCAGCGCCGATGCCACCGTCACTATCTTAAAGGTAGAGCCTGGCTCATAGGTCTCGCTTATCGCCTTGTTTGACCAGGAAAGCTCAAGCAACTCTCTTTTTTTCTTTAAATACTCGTCGGTGCCCGCTGTAAGTCCGGACGCGTCAAGCGCGCCCTGCGATACCGCGTCAAGCTCGTAGGGAGAGTTCGGATTGAAGGGTGAGGAGGTTGCCATAGCCAATATTTTCCCTGTTTTGATATCCATACATATCCCCGCTGTGCGCGAGGATGTCATTTGCTCAATTCTTATTTTCTCAAGTATCCCCTCAAGGGCGCTCTGTATCCTTGTGTCAACCGTAAGCACAAGCGAATTACCGTCCTTCGGCTCTACTATATCGGTAAACCCCGAGGGAAGCTCGTTTCCGTTTGCGTCCTTGCCGTAAAGATAATAACCCGCCTCGCCCGTGAGCGTTTTATCGTAATAGTATTCGAGCCCGTAAAGCCCCTGACTGTCGCTTCCGACGAAGCCAAGAACATGTGCAAGAAGCGTCCCCTCGGGGTAGTATCTTGAGCTTGTTGCCTCAACCGCAAGCGCTCCCTGCAGGGACAGCCTGTCAACTGCCGAAAGCAGAGCCTTGTATTCATCCTCGCTGATAGCGCGCTTCAGCGTAATATCAAGGCTCGGGCTTGAAGTCAGCCTTTTATATAGCTTATCCTTATCAAGTGAGAGCAGGGGAGCCATTGCCTCGCAAATCACCCCTACCGCGTCCCGTCCCGTGCTTGCCTTGAAGGCCTTCAGCCTTTTCGTTGAGGTAAATACGCGATATACCGTTCTGTCGCTTGCAAGTATCACGCCCTCGCTATCGTATATAATTCCGCGCCTTGCCGAGATTTTTGTTGATGTGGTAATCTGCTCGTTTACCTTCTCGCGGTAGATTTCGGCCTTGACTATCCCCAGGGTGAAGAGATTATATACAAGAAGCGATAAAAACAAAAGAAAGCCTATGCTGACTGTTCTTATGCGACCTCTCGTCTTATATCTAGTAAACCGTTTTTCTGAATATTTTTTCACTTATTTCACCAAAAAGAAAAAGATTAAGGGACAAAACCGAACCAGGTCCTGTCCCTTAATCTTATTAAAAAGCTCTTTGCTTTATGCCGTCTTTCAGAAAATATCGTTATACTCGTCGTATCCGAGAGTATCGGTATATTCCTCGCTGAATTCGTACTTAGGCTCGTTTACGATGCTGGAGGTGTCCCCGCCTCTCGTGCCTATCACACCGTAGCATACCATAACCGCGCACATAATGAACGCGCAGAAGGCAGAGGAGAGAACTGTGCGAAGAGGAAATCTTCTTATAGTCTTATCGCGTACGGGCGCCTGCTTTACAGTAAGCCTTTCGTTTACATAGGTGAAAAGAGCGGTAATTGCGTGTGTCTCGTTCTGCTTCTTTACTGCAACGGGAAGATTTGACCTCTCACGCTTCTCAAGGAGCTTCTGGGCGCGCTCGGTCTCTATTCTCTTACACTCGCTCGCGCGACCTCTCATATAATCACCAAGACATACGTCATCCTTGCCGTCCTGCTTAACTGCAAAAAGCTTAACCATATCTGAATAAAGTCTTCCGTAAGTAATCTTCTCGGTCATTTTTATGTTCTCCTTTAAAGTAAATTTCATTAGCTCTTCGGCTTATAGCTTTTCCGCAACGCGAAGCTTTGCTGATCTTGATCTTGGATTTGCACAAAGCTCGTCCGCGCTTGGGAGTATCGGTTTTTTTGTAATATCGGTAAGTGTAGGCTTGACACCGCATACGCACACGGGGAAGTCCTTAGGGCAGATACAGCCCTTCATATGCGACCTGAAGGCGGTCTTTACTATCCTGTCCTCAAGCGAGTGGAAGGAAATTACGGCTATTCTTCCCGTGGGGGCCAGCGCGTCGTGCGCGGAGTTTATCATCGGCGCGATCACGTCAAGCTCGCGGTTTACCTCAATTCTTATTGCCTGGAAGCTCCGCTTCGCGGGGTGGGGGCCGTCCTTGCGAGAGGATTTGGGAATTGCCGACCTGATTATATCGGCAAGCTCGGTGGTGGTCTTTACGGGCTTTGTCGCTCTTGCCTCGCAAATACGCCTTGCTATAGCTCTTGAGAAGCGTTCCTCGCCGTATTCGTATATTATCCTCGCAAGCTCGCTCTCGCCGTATTCGTTTACAACCTCGTATGCCGAAAGAGGCGCATCCTTGCACATTCTCATATCAAGCCTCGCCTCGCTCTTGTAGCTGAAGCCGCGCTCGGCACAGTCAAACTGGAAGGAGGAGCATCCAAGGTCGGCAAGCACACCGCCGAGGTTGTCTACCTTATTTTCCGAAAGCACTCGGTCAAGGTTGGTGAAGTTATCGTTTACGAAGGTTATTTTATCCGAAAATTCCTTAAGCCTTTCCTTAGCGCTCGCGAGCGCGTCGGTGTCCTGGTCAAGGCATATAAGCCTTGAATTATCCCCAAGGCGCTTTGCAATCTCATACGAGTGTCCGCCGCCGCCTGTGGTGCAGTCAACGTAGGTGAAGCCGTCTCTTATATTAAGAGCCTCTATACACTCGTAAAGAAGCACGGATGTGTGAGAGAAGGGAATAGATGGCATACCGTCACCTTAAAGCCCGAAGCCCTCAAGACGCCGTCTGAGGTCCTCAAGGTCGCGCTTTTCCTCACGCTCAAGCCAGACATCCTCTGCCCAGATCCTGATATTGTGTCCCGCGCCCGAGAATACAACCGTCTTGTCTATCTTCGCGTGCTTCATAAGGTCCTCGTCAAGCACTATTCTTCCGCTTGCGTCAACCACGCACTTCTGTGCGGCGCCCAGGATGAAATCCTGAAGCTCGTGCGCAACCGTCTCGGGAAGAGAAGCAATCTTATCGACGAATTCTGCCCAATCCTTTGCGGTGTAGATGGAAAGATACGGGTCAAACTTTCTCGTGATATAAAATTCGCTTCCAAGCTCTTCGCGGTACTTCGCGGGAATGAATACTCGCTTTTTCGCGTCAAGCGTGTGGGTGTAGTGACCGACGAATGACATACCGTATCTCCTTTCTTTCGCACTTTAAATCGGCCTTCGTATGAAGCCTTTGCTAAAAATCACTCTTAAAACCGACCTCAAAAGGGAAGCTACTGTTTTAAGACTGTTCGCTTAAGGGTTATTGAGGAATTTCGCCCCACTTCGCCCCATTGAGTATATTATATAGTATTTATAGGCGATTGTCAATAGCTTTTTTAAACTTTTATTGAAAATTTTGAAGCTTTTTTTAAAGCCCCGTGGGGGAAGGTGGGGATGAGGATAAGAAAAGCCCCAAAAAGGCTTATACAAGCCGTATTTTCTATCAGTGTGAGGTAAAAAACGCGCAAATCCGCAAGAGATGATCGGTGCGGTGTGGGGAGCCGTCCCCAAAGTGGCCTCATCGTCTTGGGGTACAGCATCGCTTTAAGGAGCAAAAGCTGAAGTGAGATACAAAAATTCGGGGAGAGCAAAAATTTTAAAAAGCTCTTTCTTTTTTTCCTTTTGTGTGTTAAAATATTATTAGTAAATATTTTGGAGGGAAAAATGGCACTGCTTTTCGGGCTTTTCAAAAGAAAAAGCGATCCTACGAGCTATGAGTTCAGACTAAAGCGCGCAAAGGAGCTTCACGGACAGAGCATAAAATACGTGACCGAGCAAAGGGCGGGAAACGAGGATGTTGTCGGCAGAGGCGGTGCGCTTTGCATCCACGGGGATGAGTTTATTGTAGATTCCTCGGGAGACAGGCTCTTTTCCTGCAAGATACGCGACCTTGAGGCAAGCTATCTTATGAGCGGTGACGGAGTTATCATCAAGGGCCCCGATATACAAAGTGGCGGCGAGATGCGCACTGTCACGGTGCATTTTGTCTACTACAGAAAATAAGCGGTATAATTCACAAACAAAAGGAGTGATATTTCCGATGAGGACTGACACCTCTCATCCCTATACCGTGGCGATAATACTTGCCGCGGGGTGCGGAAGTCGTTTTTCGAGAGAAAAAACGAAGCAGAAATTTGAAATTCTTGGAAAATCGGTTCTTGAAAGATGCCTTTTGCAGTTTGATCTTGCCGAGTGCGTTGATGAAATAGTCGTTGTCCACAAGGAGGACGAATATGATTTCGTGTGCGGAATTCTTAAGAAGATTTCAAAAAAATGCACAGCAGTCATAGGCGGTAAAACGCGTGCGGAAAGCGCAAGACGAGGCTTTCTTTCGGTGGGTGACGGATGTGAGGCGGTGCTCATTCACGATGCCGCCAGGTGCCTGATACTTCCGTCGGATATTGATAAAATAGCAAAAGAGACCTACAGATGCGGTGCCGCGTGTGCCGCCTGTGAGATTACCGATACGGTAAAGAGGCTTTCGGAGGGCGCGATAGTCTCAACGCTTGACAGGACGGGTTTAGTTACCGTACAAACCCCGCAGGGCTTTTCATATTCGCTTTACCGCGACGCGCTCGCCGCGTGTGGTGACAGCTTGGAAATTACCGATGACAATATGCGCCTTGAGCGTATGGGTGTTCCTATCACACCCGTATATGTCACAAACGGGAATATAAAGCTTACGAGGGAGCAGGACCTTCTCTTTGCTGAATTTATACTGAAGCAAAGGGGCGAGGGCTAGCCCTTGCCCAAATTCCGCCTTGCCAAAAAATACCCGACAAGAGGACTTGGCTCGGAGGAGAATTTTCGGGCTATTAAATATTTTATAAATTTTGAGGTAGATATGGATTTCAGAGTAGGTCACGGATATGATGTGCATAGGCTCACAGAGGGCAGACGCCTGATACTCGGCGGAGTAGAGATACCCTATGAAAGAGGACTTCTCGGTCACTCGGATGCGGATGTCCTTATTCACGCGATAATGGATGCGCTTCTCGGCGCTGTCGGCGAGGGCGATATCGGCAGACATTTTCCCGATGGCAGTGAAGAATTTTTAGGAATTTCCTCGCTTTCGCTTTTGATAAGGGTAAGGGAGATCGTAAAGAGCGCGGGCTTTGAGATATCGAATATCGACGCAACCCTCGTGCTTCAGCGCCCGAAGGTCGCCCCGTATATCAGCGCTATGCGTGAAAATATTGCCTTTGCGCTTAAAATCGATAAGGAAAGAGTAAATGTTAAGGCTACCACCGAGGAAGGGCTTGGCTTTACGGGGTGCGGTGAGGGAGTAGCCTCTCACGCGGTATGCGCGGTATATAAAAGGTAAAAGCAAAATGCGCTTTACCCGACTGTGTCGGATAAAACGCAAGGTATATGCGTATTCAGTCGGGGCTAAATCTCACACTTCCTGCTTTATTACTGTCGGGCACAGGACCGAATACGCGAATTCTCTTTATATTATATTTAAAATATTTAAAATTGCTACTGCATTTTTAAGGAGGACCTTATGATTAAAATTTCACCGTCTGTGCTTGCCTGTGACTTCACAAGGCTTGGCGAGGAGGTAGAGGATATCAGGAAAAACGGAGCCGATATGGTGCATATTGACGTTATGGACGGGATTTTCGTACCGAATATTTCCTTTGGACTTCCCGTTATTTCTGCCTTAAGAAAAAAGAGTGATATGATTTTCGACGTGCATCTTATGATTGACAGGCCCGAAAGATATGTCGAGAGGTTTATTGATGCGGGCGCGGATATCGTCACCTTCCATATTGAGGCTACCGACTGTGTAAGTGAGACGCTCGCGAAAATAAGGGCAAGAGGAAGGCTTGCGGCACTCTCTATTAAGCCCGCGACACCCGCCGAGGCGGTTTTTCCGTACCTTGATGAGTGCGATATGATACTTGTTATGACGGTAGAGCCTGGCTTTGGCGGTCAGTCTCTCATACCCGAAACCATTGACAAGGTAAGGGTAATAAGCGAGGAAATAAAAAGACGCCATCTTGCAGTTGATATACAGGTCGACGGCGGTATAGGTCCCAAAAACGCGCATCTTCTTACCAAGGCGGGCGCGAATATTCTCGTTGCGGGAAGCTCGGTTTTCGGTGCCCCCGACAGGCGTGAGGCTATGGATGCTATGCGTGTATGTGACGCTTAAGTTAGCGTGTTATCCTCGGCGGAGAACACGCGTCGAGATAAATCCCTCACGGGATTTTCGATATGGTTTGCATACCTCGCCAAGGCGAGATATACAAACTCGATATGTGCTGACGCACTCGATATGTGCTGACGCACTCGATATGTTTTTGCATTCCTCGCCAAAGGCGAGATATGTCAAAAGCGAGAGAGATTTTACCGACAGAAGAAAAAACAAGAGCAAGAATAGAAGGATTTATGATATGCACCCCAAAAGTTGGACACTTTTGGAGGTGCATATTTTTTATGGGTAAAAAAGGAGAAAAACAAAAAAGTTATAGTGCAGAGTTCAAAGTTCGTGTTATAATGGATATGCGTGAGCATCGTTTAAGTTATT
>JAGBIF010000047.1 GCA_017935065.1 Clostridia bacterium | reverse complement strand
TTGTGTTCTGCGCCTGTTGTAACGATATAAATGCGAGTCGTATTGATGCTTGCGTGTCCGAGTATATCGGCGAGCTTGGCAATATCCTTTTCGATACCGTAAAAGGTGCGGGCAAACAGATGGCGAAGGTTATGAGGAAAGACCTTGCTCGGCGAAACGTTTGCCTGTTCGCACAGAGCCTTCATATCCTTCCAGATACTGTGCCGGCTTATGGGCTTTCCACCTCTTGTAACGAATATCGTTCCGGCACTAATTCTCTGCTCCTTCACGTAACGTAGCAGTTTTTTCTTTAGCTCGGGAACGATAAATACCCGTCTGTTTTTGCCCTTACAGTTTACGATCGCTTCACCATTCTCCAATGCCTCCACAGTGATATATTGCAATTCACTCACACGGATACCCGTACCGCAGATTGTCTGGATGATCAGATTGAGGCGTTCATTATGCTTTGCGTTCGCTGCCTCAAGCAATCTAATATATTCTGCACGGGTCAGTTCTTTTTCCTCCGAGCAGTAAACTTCTCTTTGCATTTTGAACTGTTTTACACACAGATCATGCCAACCACAAAAACGGAGAAAACAGTTCATTGCCGCAATCATAGAATTAGCACTTGCCACCGCGTAGGTCTCGCCAAGCTTACTCTTATAATCTAATACCGTTTGCTTGGTTATTTCGTTTTCCCCAGCATACGACATGAAGAATCTGACATCACGCATATACTTTTCAATCGTCGCCGTACTCCTTTCCTCGTTTCTCAAATAGAATTCAAATTCCTGCATTTTCTTTGGTTCTAAAATCCTTTTCATAAAACACTCTCCTTGCGTTAGGTTTTTGGTATTATTATTTTACCAAATCTTTGCGAATAATCCCTAAACCGCAGATACAGACAGAGTTTTATACCACAGCTTATAATTTTATAACGAATGAAGATAAAAAGGAATAAACGATAAGGCAACGGTTGTACGACAGTGCAATTTTTTACAAAAAATAGCGGTATGCAACTCAAAACGAGTGCATACCGCCGTTTGTTTATGTGGTATTATTTGGTTGTTAGTCTGCTTATAATTCGCAAAATTTCTACCACGTCTCTTTGCTTTTGAGCAGGCAGAGTATTTAAAGCTTCTTCTACCGCTTCTCTGATGATGGACGTTTTATCTCTGCAAGCCTTTGCTATAATTTCACTTGACGGAACGTTTAGTGCCTCTGTAATTCTTGCCAAAGTATAAGCACTGATATTCTTGTGTCCGCACTCTATCTTGCTAATATATGTTATCGACAAATCTGCCTTTTCTGCAAGCTCTGCTTGACTCATGTTTTGCCGTTTGCGAGCTGCACATATTTCTTTTCCAAGCTTTCTTAAAAATTCACATTGAGATAATTCCATCTTATACCTCTGATATTCTGTTCATGTCA
The DNA here is from genome assembly GCA_017935065.1 of Clostridia bacterium. Taxonomy (GTDB): domain Bacteria; phylum Bacillota; class Clostridia; order Oscillospirales; family CAG-272; genus UBA1740. Next base: position 36,250 of record JAGBIF010000047.1, on the reverse strand, counting down.
ATAGTCCTTTGGGTATTAGCAACAACAATATCACACCGTATGCAGAAAGTCCAGATAACTTTTTGTTAACTCGATCCTCCCTTTTTCTTTGAATAGTGACTCAAATTTTGAACTTCAAAAATCTCCGCACATATATTGTTTTTCTACTTGAATTATTCACAAAATCGTGGTATAATGTATATGATGGTGAAATAGTATCATTTTGAAAGGAGCAACACGATGGCTGAACAATCGAAAGCATATTTAAGTAATATCGGTGAGTACACCACCTTTACCTTCGGCGGTCGTACTCTCACTTTCCTTACCAGCAAAAGCCTTGAACGCTATACAAGCATCAAAGAATGGGATAACGGCTACCTTGTGGTTATGGCGAAGTATTCGACACGACCGACAGAAGAGGAAGAATATATCGACCTCATCCCTATTCTTGAAAACCTTTATATGAACACTGAAGCATTCCTGAAACCCATCACGCGAGTAGAGGTGCGCTATGAATGATAACAAGGGCTATTCGATCAGCAGTAATTTTTCTTTGATTGGTGACTCAGTTTTTGAGTCACCAATCTTTTCTCCCCTATCCTTTTGCGGCTGCTCCACCCAAAGCTTTTTTGACCCCATTCTTGACCATAGACCGACTTGGAAGCGATGGAAACGACGGAGTTAAGAGTGGTACAAAGCGTTTGAAAAGGAGCAAAAAACACTATATATTGTGTTTTCGGAGATAAAATATACTATATTTTGCGCTTGGGGTAACAGAGGTAGCAAGTTCGGGGGATTTTAAAGCATTGAGTGTCCATAGCTTAATCTGTTATGGACACTCAATGCTATTAGATTATTTGCTTTTGGGGGTGAAGGTGAACTTATCGAAGCCGTTTTTGATATCGCAGAACTGCGAAAGGGTGGAGGTGATAAGCCTGATGTCGTAGATGCCCTGCTTAATGAAGTACATCATCGCGCAGTCGAGCTCATGCTCATAGTTGAGAACGAAGCCACCCGCGTAAAGAAGCTCGGCGGTCTGTGCCTCGTCAAGCTTAAGCGCGATAGCAACGGCAAAGGCGTTACCTCTCTCGATATCGAGGTGCGCCGCAGAGGTAAGTCTGTTCCACTTGGGGCGGGAGAAGCCCGCACGGTCTGCCATCATCTGGTCGGTGGGGCGCTTGCCGTCGAAGTTCTTAGCGAGATGCTCCTCGTCGGAGAGAAACTCCTCTATCTTCCTCGCGAAGGCGGAGGTCATGGTATCTGCCGCGCCGATGATAACCCTGCCAAGGCGGTCGGTGATTTTGCGCTTGGAAAACGCCCATACCTTACGCGCAAGGTCGGTAGCGGTCGCGTCAAGACGGGTCGGGAACGCCAATTCGCGAACCGATGCTCCCTGAATCTCGGATACCTCGCTGGGGTCAAAATACTCAATTTTCTTCATAGACTTATCTCCTTTGTAAATAAAATTCAGATTGATAAATTAAGTTAAAGCGTAACGTATTCGTTCATAAGAGCGTAGATGTCATCGACCTCAGGCTCGATCATTTCAGAAATCACCGAGTAGTACCTCATATATTCGGTCGAGTACTTCATAATAGCCCTGAGCTTTTTCTCAATCTCAAGCTCAAGCGAGTCGCTCTTTTCGAGGTTCTTGGGAGCGTTGAGCAAAACAAGCACTCTTACGCACTTGTCAAGCTTCTCAAGGCATCTGTTTAAGGAATCGAGCCAGGTCTGCTTAAGCGCGGAGAGCGGACTGCTGTCAATGATCTCCTTCTCAAGCTGAAGCTTCGTATTCAGAAGGCTCCCGTTTATCTCAATGAGGATATCGCGGAACCTTTCGCCTCTTATGAATCCAGTTTTCTTCATTCGTTACTCCTTTTTATTCATCAGAACCGTTAGGATCTGTCTTTGGTGCGGGCGGGGGCGGAAGAACAGGCTCCTCGGCAGGCTTAGCAGGCTCGGAAGCTACAGGAGCCGCGGGGGCTGCGGTGATCTTAATCTCACCGTCCGCGGCGGGCTTCGCGCCTACCGTATGGCCGTCGGGATACTGGAAGTAGCCGTATCTCATATAGTCCTCTGCCGCCTGAGTGAGGCTTCTACCCTTAGAGTTGATAGAGATAAATCCTATCTTAAGAAGGAAGGGCTCATGCTCGCTGGTAAGGACTGCAGGATCAAGGTAAACCCTTGCCGCAAGAGTCTCCTCGGATATAGATCCGCGGGGCTCGTTTGCGATCGCCTCAAGAATACGCTTTTCGGTATCCTTAAGACCTATCGCGTCGATACCTCTGTCGGCAAAATACTCGTCTACCATATCCATAGTAACCACACCGTGATTACGGTTAACTGCCTTGGTATTAAGTCCCTTGATTATCGCGTTTACGTCTCTTATAGAGGATCTGCAGCGGTTTACGCACTGCTCGACAATCTTATCGGTCTCAAGCGAGAGGCGCATAGCGCGGAACTTGTTTCTGAATATTCTCGAAAGCTCGTCTCTCGTGTAATCCTTCATAAAGAAGGTAAGATTTGAGCATCTGTCCTTTAGCGTGGGAAGCACCGCATCGTAGTCGGTGGTAGCACCGAGGAAGGTGAAATCGCGGATGGGTACATTCTTAGTACCGCTCTCGGTGACGTAGCTGTACACCCTGTCGTTAAGAAGAGTAAGAAGCGCCGACTGAAGTCTGGTGGGAAGCGCGTGTATCTCGTCGAGTGCGATAACAACAGGCTCGTCAAGCTTTGAGATACGTACGAAGAATTCGTGGAAGAGCCTCTGGCTCTTTACATCATTCATAAAGGTTGAGCAGTCGATAAACTCAAATCTTACGCCAAGCTCCTTTGCGATAAGCTTCATAAGAGTTGACTTACCGAGACCGCGGTTTCCGAAAAGAAGGATATTATCAAGGTGCTTGATGCCCTGAATCTTTGCCGCGGCTATCTCTTCTCTGAGCGCCTTTATAATGTGAGCCTGACCGATAAAGTCATCAAAGCTCTCGGGGTTAAGCACGCTTGCGGCATCGCGGGGTGCCTCGGGGTCCTCTTTGGCGGGAGCATATACGGGCTCCTCTGCCACAGGCGCGGGTGCCACGGGTGCCACAGTCACGGGCGCCTCGGGCTCATTTGCCGCGGGTGTCGGAGGGGGAGGCATACGAAGCTCTGCCAAAGCGGGAGCTACGGGGGTGGCGGGCTCCACAGGGGTAGCAGGTGCCACAGGGGTCACGGGCATTTCGGGAATATCTGCCTTTTTAATTGAAGCGCGCCCCGCGCTTACCTCGCTGAAGCTGACGCCTCTTGCCGAGTCGATAAGTCCGAAGAACGAGCCTACTATCTCATTGCAGAAGCCTGCACCGAGAAGAATCTTGATAACGTTGTCAATACTCTCGTAAAGGTTGCGGCACTTGGCGCGCTCCATATAAGAGCTGCTGACCTCGTAGAGCTTCTTGCAATGAGTGGATATTCCCTCAAGCTTTCCCGCTGCCTCTGCCGCGCGCTCGGGGGATGCCTCCTTTGCAATCTCTCTTGCCGATACAAATAATTCTCTTAACTCTGATAAGGTTTTCATTCCCTGCTCCGTTTCTTATATTTTTACGCCCCAACCGTCGAGAAGCTTGAGAATCTCGCATACAGGCGTCGCGTTTGACATACCCTTTGCCTCAATTCTCGTATCTCCGACGATCTTAGCGTTGGTTGTTGACTTGTGAATGCCGATGACGTAGCCTGCTCTGTTAAGCACAGGCGAGCCGCTGTCACCGTTGTTGGTTAAGGCGGTATAGATCATATCTCCGCCCTTCTTTGACTTGGGATATTTAACCGTTCCCGTAATGGGAGCGAGACCGTAACCGAGACCGTTGCCTATGATCATCATATCGCATCCGGGCCTTACGGTCGAAAAATCGTGTAAAAGGGGTAAAGCGGGCACGTCTGCTATCAGTCCCAGAATCTGAAGCAGCGCCACGTCATAGGTCTTATTTACGTGAAGTATCTTTGCGGGGTAGCGCTTCTTTCCGTCGTCGGACTCTATCCATAGGTTAGGCTCGGGCGCTTCGTTTTCATACGCCACGTGTCTGTTGGTGAGGAAAAGTCCGTCCTTTGAGATGAAGAAGCCCGTGCCTGAGCTGTGTCCTGTTCTTACGATCCATACCGAGCCTATGTATTTCTCCATAGCATCGGCGATCCATTCGATTCCCGACGAGCTCACGGCGGGCTCACTGCCGCCTGACGGTGCGCTCGGTGCGGGAGGTGTAACCTTCTTCGGTGAGGACGTTGCGCTCATACCTGCTATAAGCTCACCGAGAGACGGGCTGATCGCAGGTGTGGGGGGCGTTACGGCCTCAGGTGCCGCAGGCTTAGGCGCGGCGGCTACCGAGGGGGCGGGAGCCTTCGCGGCAGACTCGGCGCTGCTCTTAGCAGCGCGGCGCTTGGGTGCCACAGGCTTCTCCTCCCCCCTCGCAGGCTCGCTTTTTGAGGTGATGGGAGCTTCGGGCTTCGGCTCCTCCTTAGTCTTAAGGTGCGGCGCGGGATCATTCAGGGCGCGAAAGAGCTCGTCGCATCTGCCCCACTTGGTGATTATAGCGGCAATATATTCATACTTATCCGCCTCGCGTGTAAGAAAGGCGCGATCAGTGTAGGAATCAAGCATACCCGCCATCTGACGCAGAAGCGTCGCATAGGCAATAGCATTCTCTCTGCCTGCTGACCTATCGTTCTTTTCGATTGCGATGAACATATCCGCGCGGTATTTCTCCGCGGCATCCCTGTAGCCCATTGTAAGCTCCTCTTTTGCTTATTGCTTTTTCTTCTCGTACTCCTCAAAGACCGCGGGGAGGAATCTGAGATCGTACTTCTTTCCGAAGCTGCTCTCAATAAATCCGTTATCCCAATAGGTCTTGAGCCAGGTTATCTCGTACCACTGAACGGCGACGTCCGCCTTGTTCACGTACCTGTTGTAAAGTCTTATAATAATGTCGTTAGTCTTGTATCTTATGTAGTCGATATCAAACTCCATATTCTCCCTGTATGCCTCAAACTGCATAAGCGCGTCATCGGTGATGGAGTTTATGTATCTTGAAAGGACCACCTTGAAATCATCCATAGTGAGGCAGTCATCTCTGTGCTGGCCTGCGCCGTAGGATACGATTTCTCTCTTTAGGGGAAGGCTTATCGCCTGACGGCACACCGCCTTGATATCCGCGCCCGAGTAGCCCTCAAGGCGCTGTGCAAGAGCCTCAACAGATACGTCGGGGGCACAGGGAACGTCAACTCTGCTCGCTACCCTCTCGTCCTTGCCAAGAGCAAGTCTTACGAGCTGGCATCTTGCCTCGAAATCGGGCAGCGGAATGTATATCTGAGTGTCAAAACGTCCGCCTCGCTTAACAGCCGAGTCAAGTGCCCAAGGGCGGTTGGTAGCGGCGATAACTATTCTTATCTGTCCCTCCTTAACACCCGAGGTGAAGCCGTCCATCTTCGTAAGAAGCGTGGTAAGCTGCTCCTTGGTGTTGCGGGAATCGTCACCGTCACGCGCCGAGGCAATCGAGTCTATCTCATCAAAGAAGATTATGCACTTATCGTACTTCGACGCCTGCTCGAATACCGTCTCAATTACCTTAGCACCCTCACCGACGTACTTCTGAAGAGTATCCGAAATCTTGACTACCGCTATCTTACAGCCAAGCTCACCCGCAAGACATCTTACTGCGTGAGTCTTACCCGTACCGGGAGGGCCGTAGAGAAGCGCCTGAATGCCTCTCGCCTCGCCCATGTACTTACTGTATATAGCACTGTAGCCCGGAAGCAGGGGTGCGAAGATATTGACTATAAACGCATCCTTGACCTCGGCAAGACCTGCTATATCCTTAAGCTTTACGCTGGGAATAGGTGCTGAAAACCAGTCGGTCGCAGATATCTTGTCCTCGGGATCCTCCGAGCGCTTGAGCGCCTTGGGGCGCGGCTTGCATCTATCGGGGTTTTCAAGAAACGCTCCGATGGATGCAATCACGCTCTCAAGGTGTGCCCTGTTGGTGTAGCTGCTGTCCTTAGCCAGCTCCTCTCTGGCAATGCTCACGGCGCGAGAGCCCATATCGACGGCGCGGCTTATGTTGCCTGAATTTCTGGCTTCGTTATAAGCCGCAACGTAGGTATCTAAAGCACTCATTTCTTGCGCTTCTCCTCGTCAAGCATGGCGGTGATTGCGTCAACTCTCGCCGCAGCCTCGCTGGTAGCGGCCTGGGTGGGAGCGGCAACGGGTGCGGTAGCACTGCCCTCAACCGCGAGCTTAGCCTCAAGCGCCTTGCGCTCCTCATCAAAGAAGGCTCTCGCCCTGTCGCTGATGCCCGACTCCTTGGAGCGTCCAAAGAGAGATGTGTGAGCGCGCTCGGCATCCGAGCTTATCGCGTCTCTGATAACGCCAAACTGACCTCTGGCATTCTTGAGAGTCTCGCGAAGCTTCTTGAGATTCTCACCAAGCTTGCCAATCTTGACGCCCTTGGCGAACACGTCGGTTACACCCGCGAGAGCCGCGGGAAGCTTCTTCAGAGACTTGAACGCCTTAGCGGTAAGAGCGGCGGTCTTGATTTCAAGCTCGACGAAGGCGAGGTCCTCGATGAAGGCCTTGGTCTCGGATGCCGACTCAAGAAGCTCGTTGGCGAAATCGTCACGACCCATCTTAGCCGCCTCATAGGCATTGCTTCTATAGGTCTCAATGAGATCCGCAAGATTCTCGCGCTGTTTGGTAATGTCGTAAACGAGCCCTGCAAGCTCCATTTCCTGCTGTAATTCCTTGTCTTTCTTTGCCATGGTAATATCTCCTTATAAATTGTAATTTAGTGAAGTGTGGGTGGGTTAGTGATTACGCCTTGTTGGTAGGTCTGACGGCGGGTGCGGTCTCGGTCTGTGATGTCTCAACCTCCGCGGGAACGGGAACGACAGGCTCGGTTGCGGTCTTTCCGCCTGCGATGAAGGCTTCGAGATCGGCACGCTGCTTAGCCTCAGTGCCGTTAGCCTTCTCGGCAACGAAGTCCGAAACGAACGAGCTGCGGGCCTTCGCCTCGGCACGCGCCTTGCCTGCCTTCGTGATTTCGAGCATCCTGTCCTGGAGCTTCTTTCGGATAGCATCGGTCTTTTCAAGCACCTTCTCAAGAGTTTCCTTGTCCAAAGCCTTAATATACTTAGGAAGAGTCTTTTCGGGAATGATGCGGATAACCGTCTTGTAGTCACCCATTCTCATAAGTCGGTTGATCATCATCTGAACATCCCTGAGCATCTGAACGAGTCGCATATACGATTCCTTGAAGTGGCGCTCTTCCTTGACCTCAAGCTCGTACTGCAGTGCCTCTTCCTTTCTTATGGTAAGCTCACCGATATCGTCTTTTGCGGCAAAGCGCTGCTTGACCTCGCTTCTGATGGTCTCGACAAGCCTTTCAAGCTCCGAAATAATCACCTGCGATTCCTTGCTTTTAGAATCCGCCTGAATAACGCAAGCGTCAACTACGGCACATTCGGCCTCGGCGCGGAGTCTTGTGCGCTTCTGGAACCAGGATTCCTTCTTTTCTTTGATTGCCATGATATTTTCTCCTTATGTAAATGTTAAGTTATTCACTGTAAACGATTACCGACTTTACGGTGGCAGACATCAGCTCGATGCCGTGCTCGGCAAGCATTTCGCTGAGCGCCTCACACCGCGGCAGCTCCTCAGCTAGCGCTGTCTTGAAATCGTCCGCGCCCGAGCGTCTTGCTATATCTACGATATGAGGAAGAAGTCTCGGCTCAAGGTACTTTGCAAAGCCCTCTCTGCCTCTGTCGGTTATTCGGTTGATAAACATGTAGCTTATCTCACCGACCCTCGTCGTGGGTATTCCCTTCATATCGAAGGTCGCCGCATTCATATTGTGGCGCTTGAGTATCACGCTGCCGTTGGCACCAAAGCCAAGCTGCCTGTCACCGAAGCCCCAGAGTATCTCAAACTCTCCGATGCGCACGCACCAGAAGTGTCCGTCGTACTCACAGAATACGAAATCGGGGAATGCCGCGCCGTCCTGCGCCTCGTAAAACGGCTTATCGCTGAATGCGGCGATAAACGGCTCGCGGCACATAACGCGCTGAAGATTATTCTTGCGTTTTCTGAAAAACATTTCGTTCTCCTTGTCGTTGTGTATCAATTATAGCAAAGGTGGAAAAACCTGTCAATGGGATAGGTCTTATTGTATCATTTTTTGAAACACATGGTATTTTTTACCATAAAATTACATTCCAAATGCCCCCATATACCGCACTGTTCAATTAATTTTGCAACGATTAAATTATCACACGTATACGCCAAATAAAGTATTGTATTCATATTAATTATACATAATTTTTTATTTTCTGTCAATACAATATAATGCCCTATATTACATATATTAAATATTTTTTCACATTATACAACCCCGAAAGCCTATCATTGCGCATTATATACAAAAAGGTGTAATACGGCAATAATAGAGCAAACAATTCTAATTAAGCGAGCGGATGCTCAATACCCTTTTGGTAAAAAACACCCGCTCTTTTTAGGTTAGTTAATAGTTTGCTCTGTGACTTTTATAGATCTCTTCAGGTTTAGATGATAATCTGCGTTAACACCAATTGAGACCCTCGCCCTGAGCACCTGCTTCACCGTCTTTGATATCGGTTATCGCATTTTCGGAAATAGTTTGCGTACAAGTTGACGATATAGCACTTCCGAGTGAGCCACCCTTGCCGGGAGTGCCAGGATTTTCATATCCTTCTTCGTGCATACCGCCTGGAGTTCCACCCTTACCGCCATTACCACCTGTAAGCTTGAGAGCCACATCCTCGTTAACAGTTAGTACCGTGGCATTTACCGCGGTTCCACCCGAACCGGCGTCACCGCCATTACCACCGTAGTGCTCGTGAAAAGGGCTAAGACAATCGTTTCCTTCACTACCGCTTCCGCCGTTGCCTCCATTACCGCCTGCAATTTCGCACTTTCCTGCTATGATCGTCAGGCTTTCAACAGCAAACGCATCACCACCTGTACCGCCAACATAACCGCCTCGTCCATTGCTGCAATTGCCGCTATTGTCACCTGAGCTGCGATTATATGCATGTCCGCCATTGCCTCCGGATACGGTTAATGTGCCACTCATATCAATAATTACATTAGATGCAATAATGGCGTCACCACCGTCTCCACCGTTGCTTTGAGAAATGTAGCTGTGACCATCGCCTGCCTTTATTTCAAGGCTTCCAGAGCCTATGAAGGCCAGGTTCTTGCGATTATCTATCGCAGGCGCTCCGTCGCCCGTTGCGGTGATGCTGCTATTTCCTATGCAGTCAATAGTCAGATACATGCCGATATCCTTTTCGGAATCCACATACCATGAATCAATCGGTCTCTTGGTTGCGGAAATATTCATATTCTTAAGATGAAGAGTAAGAGTGGAATCCATGAGGAAATTATAAGTAACGATACGTAAATCGGTATAGGTCGCCACAGGGTTTCCTATAAAGAATACCTCGGTCACGCCATAAACGATATCAAGATCGTCGCTGCCTCCACCGTATCTTGAGCCTGTGGAATTAACCGCATTTTTGTAGCTATGATCACCCGCCGTGCAGGAGGACCAATCAACGATTACCTTTCCGGTGCATTCAAGCCTCGGGGTCTGTTCAATACGGTTGTAGACTGTATAGGAATTAGTTCCGTCGGTATCCTTAACAACGGCACCGTTTGAAACATACTTGCCTACCGTATAGGGATCTACTGCCCAAACTGCATAAAGCTTTATAGCCCCATCATTTTCCGCAGTAAGATTGTGTAAGATATCGCTCTGTCTGTATGCTACGGCTCCTGTTGGAGAGCTACTCCAGCCAAGGAAATTCCAACCTGGGAGCGAATATCCGTTCTCACCTATAATTCCGCTATCCGATGCTGCGTCATCATAGGAAAGCTGCATATCCGGCATGTCGCCCTCAACTTCATATTCGGAGGACTCGGGCTTGTTTGCCTCAAATTCAACCGTATATTTGTTTTGCTCCCATATTGCGTAAAGCGTAACGCTACCTATGCTTCCGAGATTTTTGACGCTTGCCTCATCCGAGTAAATCGGCCACCCAGTCTTTGAGTTGCTCCAACCGCGGAAGCTCCAGCCATTAAGAGTTAATCTGCATTTTTCCAGCGTATAAGGAACCTCGGGATCGTAAGTATGCACCACGGGCTCAACAGCACCTACGATCTCACCGCTTGCACTGCTGGGCTTATTAGCATCAAAATAAACCGTGTAAGTATTCGCCTGCCATTTGGCATAAAGGGTAACACTACCCCCGCTTGTCAGATTATCGACGCTCTGCATGCTATCGTATTCCGGCACGCCATCCTTGGATGTCGCCCATCCGACAAAGCTCCAGCCCATGAGGCTGTATCCCGTGGAGAGAGCGAACTTCTTATCGTATTCAACCGTTACAGGATTCACCTGTCCTGAAATTTCACCACTCGCACAAGAGGGCTTGTTGGAGTCAAAAATTACTGTATAGGTATTTGCGCGCCATCTTGCATAAAGAGTAACGTTGCCGCTTGTCGCAAGATTCTTAACACTTTGCATATCGGTATATACAACGTCTCCGTCGGCGCTCGTTGCCCAGCCGCGGAAGCTCCATCCGTTAAGAGAATAGGCACATTTTGGCAATATATAGAGAGTATCGGAATCATAAAGCTGTGATACCTGCAGCATACCTCCCTCCGCATTACCGCTAGCATTGGCGGGCTCGTTCTTATCAAACGTCACCGTATAGATATTTGCACGCCATTTGGCATAAAGCGTAATACTACCGCTTGTTACAAGATTCTTAACGCTCTGCATATCGGAATATGCTACCTCACCATCCTTGCTTGTTGCCCATCCAAGGAATTCCCAACCTACAAGTGAGTAGCCATTTTGAGGCAGAGCATATGCGGACTCGGAATCATAGGTATGGATAACGCTTGCGAGATGTCCTTCGACCTCTTTGCCTGCAAGGTCAGGCTTGTTTGCGTTAAACTTGACAGTATAGGTGTTTGCACTCCATTTTGCATATAGCGTAATGCTACCGCCCGTTACAAGATTCTTAACACTCTGCTCGTCATCGTATGCAACGCCGCCATCTGCCGATGTCGCCCATCCAAGGAATGTCCAGCCCTTTATGCTGTAGCCTTTAGGAAGATCGAGCGTGCTATCATATCTTGCGTTAATTGGACTGATTTGTTTTAAAACATCCTCACTCGCAAGTGACGGTCTGTTGGAATTGAAAATTATAGAATAGGAATTTGCCTGCCACTTTGCGTAAAGTGTAACATCACCATCTGTTGCAAGATTCTTAACACTGTACCCATCGGTGTATATAACCTCACCACTTGCTGAAGTGCTCCAGCCGATAAAGCTCCATCCCGTAAGCGTAAAGCCGCACTCGGGAAGCGCATAGAAGCTCTCATTATCATAAGTATGCTCTACGGCAGGTATAACGCCACTTACCTCACCGCTTGCTAAGACGGGCTTATTAGAATTGAATTTTACAGTATAGGTGTTTCTCTGCCATATTGCATATAGACAAACGGTATCACCCTCCTGTGCAAAGCCGTTTGCAATGATTTCCGCACAGTCAAGATAACCGTCACCTGATCCGTCTGGTAAGGTGTTCCACTCAACAAAGCTCCATCCCGCAAGAGTATACTCGCAGCTTGGTAAATTGAAATTGTCAATAGTGTTGCAGGAGATTTGCCGCATGCTGCCGCTTACTCGACTGCTTGCATTCGTAGGAGTGTTTTTATCGAATCTGATGCTGTAAAGGCACTCGCTCCATGTTGCGTAGAGCACCACAACATCTCCGTTAACAGGGGTCAGGTTAACAAGCGTTTGCTCATTGATATATAACACTTCGCTACCGTTGGACTTAGTGCTCCAGCCATCAAAGCTATATCCCTCAAGCTCAAACGTGCATGAAGGCAACGACTCAGCACTGTCATAGGTAAGAGTAATGGCCCTGGTTATACCTGTCACATCGTGAGTAGCACCGGCAGGCTTATTAGACATAAATTCTACGCGATAAGTATTCGCTTGCCACCTCGCATAAAGAGTAATACTGTCAGAGACAGTAAGATTCTTAACGCTCTGTGTATCTGCATATACCACATCACCGTCCGCCGCGGTGCTCCACCCGATAAAACGCCATCCTGTGAGGGAATATGCAGACTCAGGCAACGTGTAAGAAGTCTCCGAATCGTAGATAAGAGATGCCTGCGGCATTGAGCCGTCAACCTCGTCGCTGGCATTTATCGGCTTGTTTTTATTAAAATTCACCTTATAGGTATTTGCGCGCCATTTTGCGTAAAGAGTAATATTACCGCCTATTGCGAGATTCTTAACGCTCTGTGTATCAGTATACACTACATCTCCGCTGGCTGTTGTACTCCATCCGATAAAGCTCCAGCCTGCGAGAGAATATATGCATTCGGGAATGGTATAGGAAGAAGCTGAATCGTAGGTATGTACAACCGAAGGCATAGTACCGCTTACCTCGTGGCTCGCATGCGTCGGCTTATTCTTATTGAATATAACCTCATAGCTGTTCACCTGCCATTTTGCGAAGAGGGTTATACTGCCATCGGTGGCAAGATTCTTCACCGATGCGCCGTCGCTGTATACGACCTCTCCATCCCTTGAGGTGCTCCAGCCTTGGAAGGTCCAACCTGTGAGCGCGAAGGCGTTCTTTGTAAGAGGCGTAGCATCCGCATCATAGTTAAGCATCATATCTGCCATCGTACCTGTAATTTCGGATGAAGCGCCGGCAGGCTTATTTGAATCAAAGTGTACGGTGTAGTTATTCTGCACCCACTTGGCAAAGAGTAGCACCTCGCCACCGTCTTTGGCAGTCAGGTTTTCAATTTTTGAGCCTACCGTATATACGGTACCACTGCCGTCAGAGGAAAGACACCAGCCGACTTGCTTCCAGCCGTCAATATCAATAGGGCACTTCGACAGAGCATACTCGCCGTCGTAGAAGCACTCAAGGCTCTCTACTGTGCCATTATAGCTCGCGCCTGAAATCTCGGGAATATTCAGATCAAACAGAACCTTATACTCATTCGCCGACATAGGCGCATAGATGTATCTCTGAATTTCAGGAACGGTATCAACGTCGATATTCCATACGCCGCTGCTGCTTATAGGGATATCCGCTATGCTGATATTGCGTACGGTATAGCCCGTTTTAGCAAGCAGGTTTTCGGGAAGAGTATACTCCTCACCGTAGGTAAGGATTACCGATCCTGCCGTCGAAATGCCATCGGATGAGATGTTAAGCGTATAGCTTTCGGGCGCATAATGCGCAATAAACTTTACATTTTCTGTGATATATGCTCTTTTCGTGTCGGGAGTGAGCTTTACCGTGCTGCCGTCAGCCTTTGTTGCCTTCCAGCAAATGAAAGAGTGTCCTGTAAGCTCGGCGGCAGGTACATCAATATGATTTCCGTGAAGCTTGGCATCCTTAAGGATAACCTCGCCACCCGAAACAAATTCAACGTCGTACGGAACTACCGCAACGATATATACCGAGAGGTGGTCGGTCTTGAACTCAACCTTGTCTCCGACTATACGCGACTCGATAAATTCCGCAGAGGTGCTTCCCTGATGGAACACGCGTATGTTTTCCTTCGCGGTAAGCTCATACTCGGTAAGTGGGATAGAAATAGTAATTTCCGCCTTAGGCTGCACCTCGGGAGACGTGCTGTCGGAGAGGGTTATATCAAACGCACGCGTATCAATCTGCGAGATATCACTGATACCATGGGTTTTAGCAATGGAGTCAAGCGCATACGTTTCTGCAACCGCCTCAACGGCAGCCATTTCCTTCGTCTTATCGTGGTAAGACGCGTCCATCGCTATACCTGTTTCGGGATCAATAAGAGTTGCGGGGGAAAAGATGGTAGCTATCGTTACAGCAACGACCGCAAAAATCGTGATAACCGTTCCAAATGAAATCCACGGGTGTTTCTTAACCTTCGCCCAAAGTCTTTTAAGCGGCGCCATTATTTTATCGCCTGCGGCTCTGCGCTTGAGGTAACGCTCATATTTTTTTGATGCCTTTCCCCAAGGTTTAATAAAATCCTCTTTTACTGAGTTTTTATCTCCATTTTTTATCAGCTCGGCGCTTACAACTGTTACATACTTCCTAGCCAGGGTGATATCGTCTTCTTTGACGTCATTAAACGAATTGCATTCTATATGCAAAACAATCGAGTAGATTCGCCATAGCCAGGTGTCCACGGTTTCCTTATCGGACCTCAAAACGCCTAATTCGTTAAGAGCTCCAATTAATGCTTTGGCGTTTTCTTCAGGGAGCTTTTCAATCATGCTCTCCACACGTGAAAAGCCTTCTGCAACTTCTCCGCCGAGCCTTGATATAGACTGCTCAATGTCATCAAGCTTTTTTGCAATCAGCTTATTAAGAGCACCGCCGTTTTCGGAGAGCCCCCTCTTTTTTAAGGCATATGTATGATGACAAGCCTCGCATTCAACAGTCTCACCGCTTGCGCCTTTGAGCGTAGGTCTTCCGCATATAGGGCATTCGGTTACAGGCTCATAACCGTTCTCAATAGGTGAATAGAAGAACTCTTCCATCAGGCTTCTTACCCTGTACTCAACGGTGTCACCAATTCTGTAATCGATAACATTTATAAGCATACGAGAGTCATTGTTGAGCATGTTGTTATGAAGCTCGGTCAAGAGCTTTCTAAACTTCTCAAATGCGTCTTTGATTGCATTTTTCTTGCCACCATCTAAATTTTTAACGCACTCAAGCTCAAGGATTCCGCCAACATTAAAGTCAAGCGAATTTAACAATGTCCTATTGACATCAGCGGCATTAGCTCTTCCCTTTTCTTTAGAAAAGAAGCTCTTAATCTTTTCAAAAAAAACTCTATCAGACTTAAAAACCTGATTGTCGTTAAGCTCTTCAAGAATTTTTTCAAAAAGTCCATGCTCTATTGCATCAAGCGCAATAAGAGCCTTGTTAACCTCATTATAGATTGCAGAATATTTTTTGCCCGTCTTGATGCCTTTTATTGCTTTAAACGGGAGCTTAATAGACAGGGCCAACAAGAATTCAAGCGGATCTGCAGCAAGCTCTGTACCAATGCTCTCTTTCCAATTTTCACCTAAGAATCCTGCAAAAAACGCCCCTAGCTTCTCAAACATCATCAAAATCTCCTTTTATCAATTTTTCCTTTTTAATCAATCTTACCATCTCATGTAATATCATTCAATAGCATTGACTGCTTTGTATCAAAAAAAGAACATTTGCATTTTTTCAATGCGGTTACCGAATTATTGGTTCTAGTTGGCTATTATATTATGTACATATTTATTATTATACATAATATATATTGTTTTGTCAATACATAATAAATAATGTATGCTAGAATATTTTCAAAAATTAATTCTCGGGGGCGGGTTGCCTTTTTGAGAGTTAGGGTGGAGGTAGTACAATGTCTCATTTAAGGCTTAAGGATATACGGGAGGACAGCGACAAGGACCAGAAGGAAATTGCCGAGGTTTTGAATATATCACAGCAATATTATTCCAGATACGAGCTTGGGCAGGTGGAGCTTCCTATCCGCCATTACAAAAAACTTGCCGAGTATTATAACGTATCTATAGACTACCTGGCGGGGCTTATTGACGAGCCGAGGCCTCTTTATGAGGGCGGGACCAAGCCGCACAGCAGGAAAAGCGAAATCATCTCGGCGTACAGCAACAATCCGACCTTCAAGGCGATTGCCGATATATTGATAAAGTAAAAAGATAATAAAAAGGACTGCTTCAAGTGCGAAAATGCGCTTGAAGCAGTCCTTTGATTATAAATTAAATCGGTTTTATATTAGATTTTCTCGCTTACTGCGGTGATGTGAACGTTGACGTCGGAGGCGTCAATGGTATCATCGCTCGACCAGTAGTAAACGAAGCCCTCTATATCAACCTTATCGCCCTCGGCGAGTGCCTCTACCGCGAGGTAGGTCTCGGAGGTGGGAGAGGTGAGATAGCTCTCAACGCAGAAGCTGAATTCAGCAGTGCCGTTTGAAACCTTTACGTAGATATCAGAGCCTCTTGCGCCGTTCTGGTAATCAATAGAAACAACGGTAAGATTCTTGAAGATAGCCTTCTGGTTGAGGTAATCGTAAAGCTCATCGGTGCCGAGCTTTGCGGTAAGGTCCTTTGCATCTGCGATGTAGGTATCACCGTCAATGAACTCGAAGGTTCCGCCGAGGATCTCAACCTCGCCTGCGTATGCGGTCTTCTTACCCGTTACTCTGATCTTCTGACCGGGAACGAGCTTTGCCGCGTCCTCCTCGGAGCACTGAAGCTCATAGAGGAAGTAGCCGCCGTTCTTATCCTGGGTATAAACGGTAACCTTATCCTGCCACCAGCTCTGGTGTGCCTGAACGTAGGTCTCAATCGTAACCTCGCTCTCAAGAGGTGCCTTTACGTACTCGTCGTAGCTCATAACGCCCGAGCACGCGGTAGCGCAAAGGCAAAGAGCAACGAGGAGAAGAAGCGAAAGAATTCTTTTCATTTTGAAATCTCCTTTTTGTTTTGTTTTTATTTAATTTTGCTTTTATTTAATTATACACCTTGAAGCCGTTATGTCAAGACTTTTTTTGAAGTTTTCGCTTTTTTATCCACTTATAGACGAAAAATCCAAGCAAGGACAGGTTCACACAGGCTATACCCGCGATAAGAGCAACCGAGCCCGCGGGAATACCTTCAACCTCGCGCTCAAGACGGTAGAGCGTTCTTATATTACGGAAGAGAGACTCGGCATACCTGCCGTCCACCTCCTTACCCGAAAGCGAGGCTCGGCAGACCTCCTCAATGAGCTGTCCCGCCGCATTTCTCAGATTGGCAGAGCCGTTGAATACGGGTGTTACAAAGGTGTTTTCGGTATTTTCAATAAGCATTTTTACCGCATCAAGCTTGACCTTATAATGAAGCTCGTTGTCCTCACCCGCACGCGAGAGATAATCTCTATATTCGGCACTCTGCACCGCCTTGTCGGTAACGGGGACGTAACCCTCGGTGGTCGAGTAGGGAATCTGCACACCGTCGGTAAGAAGGTACTGCATAAAGAGCCAGGATGCAAGCACCTCGCCCTTATCCTTTTTGTTGAAAAGGCAGATTGACGGGCCCTGCGATATCATACTGATATTCTCGGTATCGTACTGAGGCACGGGACGCACTACGGTATTAAATCTTACGAAATCCTCTTTAGGTATATCCGAGCTTGGCGCATCAGAGCCTATCCAGGTAGCTCCCGCGGTTGAGTCTATGGCGAATATACACTGTCCGCGGTTGAAGTAATTTCCGGGGTAGGATACTATCTTGAAGGTGGTGAAGGCTCCCTCGTCGGCATACGGGAAGAGGTCGGTCATAATATCTCTTGCGGTATCGTTAAAAAGAAGCACGTCACCCTCATCGTTTGAGTAAGGCGCGTCAAGCTGATTCATCATCTGAATCATCATATTATCGGTTGATTTGTAAATAAAAGGTAGCAAAACAGACTGTCCGTTGGCAACAAACGTACCGTCATCGTTTTTGGCAGTCGCCGCCCTGCTCACCTCAAAGATGAAATCCCAGGTCAGCACCTCGGGCACCGTATATCCGAGCGCACGAACAAGGTCCTCGTTGATATAGCACGCCTCGCTTGAGCGCATAAAGGGCATCGCGTAGTATCTGCCGTTTATCCTGCATTCGTCAAGATATTTCTGTGTCAGCTCATCTCTTTTTGGCGCGTCAAACCTCACCTCGCTGCCGCCAAGACCGAACCTCTCATCGGTAAAGAGCGTGTCAAGAGGTACCACCGTTTTATCACCCGTAAGATAGGTCGCAACGTGGTCGGGATAGCTTATACATACGTTCGGCGTGGTGTCGGTCGGAATATTCGTAATTACCGTCTGGTATATACGCGAATAATCGTTATCTACCGAGAGCTTCACCTCGATATTCGGGTACAGCGCCTCAAATTCCCTTATAGCTCGCTCGTAAATTCCCGTCTGCACCTCGTTGCTGTCGCTCTTTGCGAGGAAGGTTATTCTGTAGGTTTTATTTTCGTCGAGTGTGTCAGGAAGCTCGTAATCGGTGAGCGCCCTTGAATAGTCGGTGCGCTCGGATTGAGTATTTGTCTTTAGCCTTCCGTGGCACGAGGTAAGCCCGAGCATTACAGACAGCAAAAGAATAATTGAGATCAGTCTTTTCATCCCTTGCTTCCTCCTCTCGCAACGCCCTCCATAATACGGCCTCTGAATATCAGAAACAGTAGGATAAGAGGTACCGATATAACCACCACGGCCGCCATCATAGCGGGGACGTTCTCGCGTCCGAAGCCGCTCTCGCGAAGCTGCTGAATTCCGTTTGAGACGAGGAAGTGTGTCTCCTCGTCGGTAATGAGCCTCGGCCACACGTAGGCGTTCCAGCACTCAATAAGCTTAAGCAGCGTCACCGTGATTACGGTGGGCTTGCACACGGGTGTCATAACCTTCAGCATAAACTTAAGGTCAGAGGTGCCGTCTACCTTTGCGGCAAGATAAAGCTCGTTCGGCACAGCCGAGAAGCTCTCCTTCAGAAGATAGACGTAGAAAACAGAGCTCGCACTCGGCAGAATAAGACCCGTGAAGGTATTGCGAAGATTAAGCTCGGTAACCGTGACGAAATTAGTGATGATAACAAGCTCCGAGGGTATCATCATAAGCGCCAAAAACAGAGTGAAGAGAATATCCTTTCCGCGAAAATCCAGCCTTGCGAAGGCAAACGCCGCGGGAATGGATATAACGAGCATAAGTGCCGTTGTGCTGACGCTGTATATTACCGTATTGAGAATATATCTCGCAAGCGGAACGTCGGTAAATACCTTGATGAAGTTTTCCACCGTCGGGCTTACGGCAATAAGCGTCGGTACCACCTCGGCGTTATAGTCACCGTAGCTCTTAAAGGATGTAATAATCATCCACCAGAAGGGAAAAATAACGATAAGAGCAAAAATTACAAGCAGAGTGTATACGAAAATATTAAATATGATATCCCGTCGCTTTAAGCTCTCGCGGACTGAAGAAGTGTTGCTTATCATACCGCCACCCCCTTAATAGAAGGTACGGCGACGGCTGACCGTAAGGTTGATTGCCGTAACCGTAAGTATTATGAGGAAGAGTATGATCGCCGCGGCTGACGCATAAGAGGGATAGCCGCCGCCCTCGCCGTAAAGCATATCGTAGATATAGCCTACGATGGTATTCATACCCGCGACATTAAGGTTAACACCGAAGAGGGCTACCGCATCGCTGTACGCCTTGAAGGCACCGATAAAGCCCGTTATAATAAGATAGAAAAGGGTGGGCGATATCATCGGAAGGGTTATTTTCGTGATAATGCGCAGCCTGGGCGTGCCGTCAATTCTCGCCGCGTTATAGTATTCCTCCTTGACGGAAAGCAATGCGCTTGTCAGAACGAGAATTTTAAAGGGCATAACCGTCCAGACGGTGTATAGACAAAGCACCAGCATCTTCATAGCGTAGGGACCGTCGATAAAGTCTATCGGCGAGATGCCGAAAAGCCCTAAAAACGCATTTACAAGACCGTCGCTGTGCGGTGTCGGTCTGAAGAGTATCATAAAGACAAGTCCCACCGCAAGGGTATTGGTGACGTAGGGAAGAAAATATACTGTCTGAAAAAGCTCGCGAAGCTTCTTTATTGAGGCGAGCGCCAGAGATATAACCAGCGAAAGGAAGGTAGACAGCGGTACGGTTATAAATACGAGAATGAAGGTGTTTCCAACCGCGGAAAGGAAATACGGATCGGACAGGACGTAGGAATAATTATAAAAGCCTACCCCAAAATAGGTCTGCGACGCAGAGTTAAAGCCCTCCTCAAACGAGTACACGAGCACATCGATAAGAGGATATACCATAAAGGCAAGAAGAAACACCAATGCTGGCGCAAGATATAGCCACGCCTTATATTTGTTAAATTTCATTATTTTTCACCCAAAACATAAAGATATGACAATAGTTATTTACAAATATCAGTCACAGGTCAAAATATATTCTTTTCTCAGTTTGCTTATCAAAGAGATAAACCTTGTGAGGCTTGAGATTGAATTTTACAGTATCGCTACTCGCGTCAAGCTCGGTGTCCGAGGGAATTATCACTCTCATCTCATCGGATATAAGCGAGGGATGCGTGCATACGGCGCTCACGTCACGCCCCATTACCTCGACCTCGCTTAGTCCGCAGGGAAGCGCACCGTCCTCCGAGGGAGCAAAGCCCTCGGGGCGTATAGCGCAGTAAACCTCACCGTCAGGCGCGCCCGCAACCCGCATAACCTCGGCGTTGCCTATATAGAGCCCGCCGTCCCTTACCTCTGCTAAAATTACATTTATCGGCGGTGTTCCGAGGAAGGTTGCGACGAAGAGACAGGCGGGATCGTCATAGACCTCCTGCGGCTTGCCCGTCTGCATAATCACGCCGTCCTTCATAACCACGATAAGGTCGGATATGCTCATTGCCTCCTCCTGGTCGTGCGTTACGAAAAGAGTGGTAATACCCGTCGCGCGCTGTATTCGTCTTATCTCCTCGCGTGTCCTGAGTCGCAGCCTCGCGTCGAGGTTTGACAGAGGCTCGTCAAGCAGAAGCACTGACGGAAGCTTTACAAGCGCGCGTGCTATCGCTACTCTCTGCATCTGTCCGCCCGAAAGCTCGCTCGGCCGTCTGTCCATAAGCTCGTCTATCTGCACGAGCCTTGCCGCCTCGTACGCACGCGCTTCCCTTTCCTCTCTGGTGAGCTTATTCTCGCCCTTAAGATTTTCAAGCGGGAAGGTAATATTACGAAGCACCGACAGGTGCGGGTAGAGCGCATAGCTCTGAAAGACAAGTCCGACTCCTCTGCCCTCAGCAGGGATCTCGGTCATATCGGTATCTCCGAAAAATATCCTGCCCCCCGTCGGCTTTTCGAGGCCGGATATAAGATGAAGCGTCGTGCTTTTTCCGCAACCCGACGGGCCAAGTATAGCAACGAGTCTGCCGTCGGGGAATTCAAAGGTAAAATCGTTTACGGCAACCACAGGCTCGGGCTTCTTACGGGAGCGCGACGGAAAAATTTTAGTAACAGAATTAAGTGTGATCTTCATCAGGCCACCCCTTTCTATAATGCATAAGATAATTTTAGCACAAATCTCAGATCTAATCAAGTTTTTTCCTATATCTTTTCGCCTCTTTTCGGTTATTTTTTAAAAAATGCATCGCAAGGAATAGGAATACAGGGCATTATTTTTAAATCCTTACATAGCTTTTTAAAATCTTTGCTAAAATGAGTGGATTTTTTGCCCGTTTTGTGCTAAAATACATAGCAAGGCCACAAAGGCGCAAGGAAGGACTTAAGATTATAATGAAGGTCAATAACGATGAGCTTTTTGAGCGAGCCCCTGTATGGCGGGCAATCATCTCGCTTGTAATTCCAACTATCATCAGCCAGATAATTACCGTCATATACAATATGGCGGACACATTTTTCATAGGACAGCTCGGCGATCCGAACCAGGTTGCGGCGGCAACGCTTGCTATGCCGCCCTTCGTAATGCTCACAGGCTTCGCCAACCTGTTCGGAATAGGAGGCGCAAGTCTTATATCGCGAAGCCTCGGTGTCGGCGACAGAGAGCGCGCGAAAAGGGTCGCAAGCTTTGCGATATACACCGCGGCGGCATCGGCGCTGCTTTACGGTCTTTTGTTTTTCGCGCTCGCGCCCGTAATACTTCCGCTTCTCGGCACCGACGAGCTGACCTACGGCTTCTGCTACGAATATCTGCTCTGGTGCGTTACGGTCGGCGCGGTTCCCACCGTACTGAACGCCTGTCTTGCGCATCTTGTAAGGTCGGAGGGGCACGCGGGTCAGGCGAGTGTCGGTATGGCGCTCGGCGGTGTGCTCAATATTCTTCTCGACCCGCTTTTCATATTCGCCTTCGGGCTTGGCATCGCAGGTGCCGCCATCGCAACGATGGTGTCAAACATCGCGGCGGTAATTTACTTCGTTGTACTGATATACAAAAACCGCAAGGATACGGTTATTGTGCCTACTATTAAAAACTACCGCCCCCGCGGCATTGCCCTTGAGGTAGTAACGGTCGGCTTCCCCTCCTTCGTGCTGCTCTTTATGGGCACGGCGTCGAATATCGTTCTCAACAAGCTCGTCTCGGGCTACTCAAACGAATGTATTGCGGGCATGGGCATCGCAAAGAAGATAGACACGCTTGCCTTCGCGATAGCAAACGGAATGTCACAGGGCGTCCTTCCTCTTATCGGTTACAATTTCGCCGCAAAGAACTATGATAGGATGAAAAAGGCTATAAAGACATCTTTTGTTTACAATATCGCGGTTGCGACTGTCGGTGCTATTCTGCTCTTCACACTAGCCGTTCCTGTTTTACGCTTCTTTATTGACGATGCGGCGACTGTTGAATACGGCCAGCACTTCCTTCGCACAATATGCGTTACCTGCCCCGCCATATCGGTGACTATGATGATAATCGCCATCTTCCAGGCAACAGGAAGGCGCACCCGCCCTATGATACTTTCCTTTATCCGAAAGGGCGGCCTTGACATCCCTCTCGTATTCTTCATCAACGCAAAATTCGGCTCCTACGGAATACCCTTCACAACGCCCATATGCGACCTTATCGCCGTGGCGGTTGCGGTGATCCTCTTTATTCCCTATGTAAAGAGGATAAATCTCTCGGCAAAGGATAGCCCTAACGCGATTGACGTCAAGGAAAAAAACGGATAGCGCAAAGGACTTCCCGAGGATAAACAATTACACTTTGCAAGCATTGCGAGGCTTTGAATTAAAGCGCCGTATCGGGTTTCTCTTAAACGAGAGCCTTGATACGGTGCTTTTTGCTTGTTCAACTTGTGCAAATAATGAGAATTTTTTTATCTATTATGTTGCTTGAAATATATTTTTGCGCGTGCTAAAATATATATGAAAATTATTTTACGCACAAGCTCCTGACATCCGTAAGCAGAGCATTAATCGTGAAAGGTGAGGTAACATATGAAATCAATCAGACTGAAGCTATCGGCGCTTGCCGCTATATTTACTCTGGTAATTCTCGTCGGCTGCGCATTCGCGGTGTTCACAGTCGGTGCTGTGGCACAGGGGGAGGCAGACTCGACCTACGGAAGCATACCGAGCGCCTATTCAAGCAAGGATGACTACCCGTTTGCGCTATTTACGAAAGGCGCGACAGATAGCTCCTACACCTTTGTCAGCGCGCACAATAACCTGAGCAAAACCTCCGCCGATACGGCAAACGGTCTTACCATAGGTGCCTTCCAGGCGGCAAAGAACGCGGTCGTGGGCAAAACGGGCGCGGTTGCCGTGATACTAATGAGGCGCGACTTCACGAACTCGGGCGCATATGCAAATACTACACAGCTTTACGGCGGCGAGATAGTATTCGATCTCGGCGGCCACACCCTTGCGACCTCGGTCGCCATAGTCGATGCGGTCGCCAAGGGAACCAACGGCGGCGAGTCGCGCTACACCTTCAAGGACGGCTTTATTACCGCTACGGGCACGGGGCTTTTAAGTCTGCGCTCGCTCGATACCCTCAGCGCGGAAAAGACCTTCAGCTTCACCTTTGAAAACACCTGCTTTAATCTCACGTCGGGCTTTAACGGCTCGGCATACCTCGCCTATGCGGGAAGCCTCGGCAGCACGCACAGGATAAATTACGATATAACGCTTACTTCCTGCTCGCTTGACCTTTTGAACAACCTTCCCACCGATATCACCTCGGTGAATATTGTCGACTTTAAGAATTCAAGCTCGCTCCTTAAGGGCAGGCTTACAGTATGCGGTGTAAATCT
The DNA here is from genome assembly GCA_017935065.1 of Clostridia bacterium. Classification (GTDB taxonomy): domain Bacteria; phylum Bacillota; class Clostridia; order Oscillospirales; family CAG-272; genus UBA1740. The sequence goes on along the minus strand of JAGBIF010000047.1, from coordinate 12,344 downwards.
TATGGCAACGGGGGTTGGCGGCTACGGCTTCGCGCTTGACACCGACGACAGCGTAGTATATAAAAAGAGTGCCGACGGAATATACTTCGACGTGGAAATTCCCGATGCAGACTACCCCTTCGGCAACCAGACCTTCAAATCGGTTGACGGCAAGACGCTTCAGTTTGGCTCAAGACAGTCAAAAAGCATAACCCTCTACTCACTCGGCGAGGCTGTCAAAACGCCCTACGGTGATATTCCGCACCGCTATTCTTACGCGGAAAGAAATCCCCTTGCGGTTTTCTGTGACGGTGTCTTTGTCGGCGCGTCTGCCGTTTTCAGTGACAGCTCGGGCGGCGATACGGGTGCTATGGCACTTGCGCAGAGCGCCCTCTCGGGTGGTGGCAGAGTTGCGACCGTTCTTCTTCGCGCAAACGTAAATGTCAGCGCGATATGCAATAACACAGGAATGACCGCAGGCACGGTCAACATAGACCTTGGAAATCAGGCGCTTTTCCTCACAGGCACCACACCGCTTCTAAACGCGCAGGCAAGAGACGTTACGAAAGACGGTATTTTCAACATTTCAAACGGTAGCATCGTTCTGAAAAAATCGCCCCTTATCAAGTCATCGGCATACTCAACGGATACCGAGGGCTACAGAAGCGCTACCGACACCTCGTACAAGAAATTCGTCTTTAGCTTCAGGGATGTTTACTTCACCTATGATAAGGGCGCTACGGCATCCGCGCTTCTGGCAAGCTATCAGGATGAGCTTGTCAGCACAAGCGCCAATCTCAAGGTCGGCAATACCGTATCCTTTGAGGACTGCACCTTCAACCTTACCAACGCAAAAAGCGGTATGACCGTCTTTAACGCAAACGACACCTCGCCTTCATCTACCAGCACAGGAAAGGTAATTTCCGAGATGAACGTATCGGTGTCGGGCTGTGAATTTATATTCCCCGCAAGCATTGATGCCTTTACCCTGCGCAAGGTAAATACGAAAATAAGCACCTCGGTTGTCTTTGATAAGAGCAGCGAGCATTCCAGCTTCAGGCTGAAGAGGACGGCACAGGCACCCGAAATTGCCCTTCCCCTTTACGGCGGGGACACGGGAATTCTCATATCCGACCGCACGGTGGGCGACGAGGTGGTTTATCTTCTCAGGTCGGACAAGGAAGCTCATCCTACCTTCAGACCGTTTACCGATATTGACCTCGGTGAGGAAATGATATTCAAGGTATATCTTCCTGGGACCTCCGCGCTCACAAGAGTAAGCGTTGGCGGCAAGACCTACACCGATATGGCCAAGCTTCCTGCTGAGACGGTCTCGGGCAGCAGCTACTACGTCATAAGTATACCCCTCGGCGCAAAGAGGATGCTCGACGATATGACCGTCGGTGTCACCCTTAACGAGAGCGGAGACACAACCTCACTTACTCTTAAATACAGTCTTTTCGAGTATCTTTCGCAAAGGCTTGAGGGTGCGGGCGATAAGGAGCGTATACTCATTTACGATATTTTAGCCTATGCCAAGAGCGCTTACGCCTATTTCGGCAGGACGGATTCGGATATCGCGAAAATAGACGCGCTTCTCGGTAGCGGATATAACGAAAGCCATATGCCCGCGGCACTCTCTGACAAGAAGCCCTCTGCTACGGTAGCATCCGCGGTGAAGCTTACGCTGAACTCGGTTCCGAATATCAGATTTTACACAAGCGATAAAACGCTGAAATTCTATATCGGCAATAAGGCTCTTGACACCGAGTGGTGCAAGGACTCGCGCGGCACCTACCTCTTTATGATGCTCTCTGTCGCTGATATGAGCAGGGAAATAAGCGTAAAGCGCGGCTCGCAGACGGTGGGCAGCTTCGGGCTCGGAAGCTATCTCGCGTTTGCCAAAACGCAAAGCAGCCCGACCCTTGTTACTCTCACAGAGCGCTTCGCGAAATACTGTCAGTCGGCAGCTGCCTATCTTGAATTTGCGCAAGCGCCCCACTCTCACAGCTACACCAAGATCACTCACGAGCCGACGCTCACCAGCCGAGGCTATGAGGAAAGCATCTGCGAGTGCGGATATACTACGGTAAAATACACTACGGGACTTACCGACAAGACCGAGCTTAATATCCACCTTGTCGGAAACAGCTTTACACAGTTTAACGACCTTTACCAGAAGCTTGCCGATGCCTTTGCCGCGGGCGGTTACGTGGTGAAAACCTCTCACACGCAAAAGGGCGGCTACAAGCTTATTCAGTACACCTACACAAGCTCATCTACCGAGCAGGAATACAATACCAAGCTCACAAACGCTCTTAACAATAACGATTTTGATTTTGTATTCCTCCAAGAGCAAAGCACCACTCCCGCGCTTATCCCAGGTACCTTCTACGACGGCGTGCGCGCGGTGGGTAAGATGGCTACCGACTCGGGCGCTGAGGTTATTCTTTATCAGACCTGGTCGAGAAAGGCGCCCGACGCAACGCTTACGCAGGAAAACAACACGCACGCGCAGTTCGCGTACAGGCTTGCGGCGGCATACGAGGCCATAGCCGAGGAATGCGGCTACGAGCTCTCACCCGCTGGCTCTGCCTTCCTTGACGTGTATTACAACCACCCCTCTATCGACCTTTACTGTAAGGATAACTATCACCCCTCAAATTACGGCACCTATCTTGCGGCGCTTTGCCACTACGCGACAATTTCGGGCAAGTCACCTATAGGACTTTCCTACACACTGGGCTACGATCCCGAGACCGCGCTTGTGCTTCAGACCGCAGCACACAATGCGGTATTCGGCGAGTCGATAGTGCCCGCCTCCTACAAGACCTCAAGCAAGGGCATCACCGCCTCGGGCAACTCTAACCTTCTGTCGGCAATACCCTCGGGCTCAACTCTTATATCGGCGAATATTACGGGAACCAAGGGAACCGTCAGCTCCACCGCAACCGCGGCAGTCGGCAACGAGGCCCTTTCCCAAACTCAGCAAAGCGACCTTGGCGATATCGGCTACGGCGTATCTATAATAGGCGCAAAGACCAATGACAGGGTGCTTTCAAAGCTTATTGACGGCGTATGGAACAGCACGGCAAGCAACCGCACCTCGATAACTCTTACGGGAAATCATTACGCGGCAGACGGCACGCTTGACAACAACGAGTCGTATAGCGCGCTTATCACGCTGAACTTCGGCAGGACGGTCAATATGACCGCAATAGGCTTTATGTCAGGCTCGCTTGGCGGCTTCCCGCAGGAAGCGGACGTGCTTGTTTCAAATGACGGAAGAACCTGGGCGAAGGTGGACAGCGCCTGCTACAACGCGGGGACCACTCCCCTTTCGAGCATGGCGAATATGCCCAAGGATAAGAATAACGCGACGCCAGGCGTTGCGGTGCTGTTTGATATGAACTCGGCCTCGGGCGGAGTTAACGCTCAGTACGTAAGGCTCGCCATCCGTCAGGGCATCACCGACAGCGCCAACACCTACTTTGGCGGACTTAATACGCTTGAGCTTGCCGTATACGGAAAGATAAACTGAAATTATGAAAAGAAAAAACTTATTTATTTGCCTTACGGCAGTGCTTCTCATAGCTCTTTCGGCAGGAATTTTTGCCATAAGCTCCTCAGCGGTAGCTACCGTAAGCTACGACGGGCAGACCATTGATATAAGCTCCTGCCCGTCAAGCACCTTCGTGGTGCTGAAAAGGCTTGCGAACGAGACAAAATACACACTCGTCGGCGGATACAACGACCTGACAAGCACCGACTCGGCTACGGGCGCTATTCAAGCGGCGAAGGGCGCTATCTGCAAAAACGGGACAGACGATATGAGCCCCAGCGACAGGGCGGTAATTCTTATGCGTAAGAATTATACTAACACTCAGGGCTACAACAACACCTCTATGATAGGCGGCACTGTGGTTATTGACCTTATGGGAAATACCCTTACAACGACCGCGCCTATATTCAACGCGCAGGCGAAATACAGCTACGGTGACGGATATTTTGAGATAAGAAACGGCTTTATCACGCAAAGCTCGGCTCTTGTCAATTTAAGCATCAAGACCGACAGCGGTGCCGCGAGCGACTACGAGCGGTACGGCGGTAAGGATAAGCACTTTGACTTTTATTTCTATAATCTTCGCATAACCTATGCCTCGGGCGCTACCAATACCGAGGTAATAGCAAAGGCTACCTCATCCGAAAACGGAAATATCACAGCGAAGGTAACGCTTGACAGTTGTTATATCGACCTTGTGACAAATGTCCCGAAGGGCTCAGGGTCCGCGCCGAAGCTTATCAATATCGTAAGCTTCAAGGATACGGGCTACAGAATAGACGGCACCCTTTCGATAAAGGGCGCGAAGCTCAAGCTCGCGACAAACGAGCCGTTTGACTGCTACGCATTCCCGCGCGACAACGGAAACGGTGACAGCGTAATATATGAAAAGAACGAAAGCGGCGCCTACCTTGACCTTTCCTTCCCCTACCGCGCCGCGAGCGACTACCCCGCGGATTTTTCAACCAGCTTCAAATCCGCTACCAACGGCAAGACGCTCACCTTCGGCATAACCTACAACCGTTCAAGCAATGAAAACGTCTACTACACTCTCGGTGAGAACGAAAGCACGAAATACGGCACTATACCGCGACGCTACGCCTACCCGACGGCCTTCCCCTACACGGTATTTTCCGACGGAAAATTCGTCGGCGCGTACAGCACGATGACGGCGGCGTTAGATGCCGTAAGCAACGAGTACAAAACGAACGGCGCTACCGCGACAACCCTGCTTTTAAGACGAAACGCAACCGTAAGCTCGCCCTATTCCAACACGAGCTACATCAAGGGCAATCTGAACATTGACCTCGGCGGCTTCTCGGTTATATCGTCGGCATCAGGCGGTTTTTTAAATCTTCAGGCGAAAAATACGGGGACGCAGAGCATCAACATCTTCGGCGGCCAGGTATTCCTCAGCAGTGGCGGAATTGCCTGTATGTCGGCCTATTCCCAGGCGGCTGACAGCGGATATTCCCTTGCAACCGACACCTCCTACAAAACCTTCAACGTAAGCTTCAAGGACGTGAGATTTTCCTTCGCCAAGGGCAATACCGTCACGAATATGACGGGAAGCTTTCAGGACGGAATTTTTGCGGGCAGTGGCAATAAGCGCAGCGTTACTAATTTCAAGTTCACAGACTGCACCTTTGATCTCACTCACGCAAAAAGCGGCACTACCATATTTAACGCAAACGATACAGTCACGCAAAACACCGATAAAACGGCGGTAAATTCAAGTGTAAATATCAGGCTTACGAGCTGCAAAATTATAAGCGAGAGGGCACTTACGAGCTACACGCTGTATTCGGTCAACCAAAATAACGGCTCGTCGGTCATCATCGAGACCGGTACGCGCCTTTTACAAAAGAAATCCCTCGCCGCCCCGAGTTTGACGCTTCCCACAGAAAAGGGCAGCGGCGCGTTTATGAGCGCGGGCGAGGATGGCGGCCTGTCGGCATACACGCTTGCCGACAGTAAGACGGCGAAAATCGCCTTCACGCCAAGCTCGAGCATCACTCTTCATTCTGATATTATTTTTAACGTCTACCTTCCCGAAAACAGCTATATGACGGGTGCTGTGCTTGACGGTGTGGCGGTCAACAGGAATACCGTTAAGAACGGCTGCTATACGGCAAGCGTCAGCCTTCCCGCAAAAGAGGCGGCACGCACGCTTACCCTTGTCGCAAACTTCACCGTTGACGGCACACCCGTAAGTCTTACTTTTGATTTTTCGGTATTAAGCTATGCTGAGCGCCTGCTTAGTGAAGGCGGTATCAGCGAAAAGGAAAGGGCTCTGGCAAGAGATATTCTCGCCTATATTGCCAGCGCGTACGAATATTTTAATTCCGACGGCAAGGAAGAGGTGTCACGAAGGGTTGAGGACATACTCGGTGATAGGACATCAGGGGAGTTCCAAAGAGTGACAGGTGCCTCATCGGATATTGGCAGTCTGATCGGCTCAACGCTTATTCTTGACGCGACACCGAGAGTGCGCTTTTACTTTGCAAGCCGCGCGGAGCGAGACGCTCACACCTTCAGGTCGGAGGGTACACAGATAAGCGCCGAGGTTGGTGGCGAGCCCATAAACGGCACTACCGTTTATTATTCCGACATAACGCTGTATGCTCACCGTATGATAAAGGCCGTTGAGCTTTACCGCGGCGGTGTCAGCGTGGGCACCTATCACATTAATTCTTATGTTGACTATGTAAAAAACACTTATTCGGGCGCGAATAAGACGGCGCTTGTCAGCCTTGTCGAGCGCTTTTATGTCTACTGTAAGAGTGCTGACACCTACAAGGCGCTTACCACCTCGCCTATCCCCCACACTCACTCTTACACCGTCAAGGAACAGGAGCCGACCTATCTTGAGCGCGGATATAAATTAAGCACCTGTGCGTGCGGTGAGGAAATAAAGGAATACACAACGGGACTGTCAGAGGACAAAAATCTTAATATCCTCTTCGTAGGAAACAGCCATACCGACAATAACAATCTTCCCTCAGTGTTCAGTGATATTTGCGCATCCGCGGGCTATTCCTACACCGTCAAAAAGTCAACTGCAGGCGGATATTGGCTACTTAAGTTTGCAAATTACAGCGATACAAACGGAAAAGCCGCTCAGGATGCGATAAACAACAACGGATACGATTTCGTATTTCTTCAAGGCTCTGCTCCATACGCCGTAACACAGCCCGAGACTATATACGACGGAATAAGGAAAATGGGTAAGATAGTTGAGGACAGCGGTGCTGTACCTATTATCTACCAGCCGTTTTCAAGAAAGCAGCCTCATGCCACCCTCACGGACGCGGGCATAAGCTCTGAGGAAATGACCTTTATTATGACGGGTGTCTACGATGCCATTGCCAAGGAAACGGGCTATGTCAAATCCCCAGGCGGCATCGGCGTTTATAACATCTATAAGAATTATCCCTCCATAGAGGTCTATGCCGAGGACCACAACCATCCGTCAGCGCTCGGCACTTACGTATCGGCGCTCTGCCACTTCGCAACGCTTACGGGAAGGTCACCGATAGGTGTCCCCTATACCTTCGGTCTTGATCCTGCAACCGCGCGTATCGTTCAGACCGCCGCGCACGATGCGGTATTTAATCCGCTGAAGATCCCCGATAAATATAAGACTACCTCAGAGGGCAAGGGCGAGGGCGCGACAAGCGTATTCCTTACACAGATACCCGCAGGCTCAACGCTTATATCAAGCGGTATTAAGGGCAGTAGCGGAAAGACGCACTCGACAGAATCGGGCGCGGCACTCACCGCGACACAGAAAAAGGATATTGCCGATATAAAATACGGTCTTTCGGTAATAGGTATTTCATCCGCGCCCAACGGCGTCGGTGTTATCAATGACGGCAAGTGGAAGAACGATGCCGCCTACCGCACCTCATCAAACTTCATAGGTGACACGCACTTTATTGACGGTACGGTAAACAGCATTGAGCAGTTTAAATGTCTCGTTACCTTTAACTTCGGCAAGCAGGTCAATATGACGGCACTCGCCTTTTTTGCGAACACTACCGCGGGTATGCCTCAGGCAATAGAGATATTCACCTCAAATGACGGTGCGACCTGGTCGATAGTACCCGGGGCCTGCTACGATACCTCATCAGGCTCGGTTATCACAACTGCCGCGAGCGTGCCGAGCGGCTCTGACGGCAACACCACAGGCGCTATGGCGATAGTCGACCTGAAATCAGCCTCGGGCGGAATAACCGCGCAGTACATACGAATAGGAATTATAGACGGCGTGACTGCTTCAAATAAGACCTATGACCTGAATGTACAGGAAATTGCCGTATACGGTAAGACGAATTGACCTCGGCGCAAATCTAAATCTTAAAAAAGAAATCAGGCGATAATATGGACTATTTAGTCAACACAAGGCGCGAGCTTCACAAAATTCCCGAAATAGGCTTCGACCTTGGCAAAACCCTCGCCTTCGTCAGGACAGAGCTTGACAGAATGGGGGTTCCGTATACCGAAAAATACGGCAAATCCTCTATCGTCGCGTATCTTGGCAAAAGAGATGCGGGCAGGACGATTGCCATCCGCGCGGATATGGACGCCCTGCCTATAAGCGAGGCGAACGATATCCCCTATAAGTCTTTGCACGAGGGGGCAATGCACGCATGCGGACACGACGCGCATACCGCAATAGCGCTTGACACGGTAAGACGGCTCAAGGAGCTTGAGGATACGCTCACCTGTGAGGTAAGGGTAATTTTCCAGTCTGCCGAGGAATACACCCCCTCGGGCGCGCTTCTTATGATAGAGGCGGGTGTGCTTGAGGGCGTTGATATGGCAATAGCGCTTCACGTGGACCCAAGCTACGATGCGGGCTGTGTAGGAATTTCCTCGGGCAGGCAGAATGCGATAAGCTACGGCTTTTATCTGGATTTTTACGGAAAGAGCGTGCACGTCGCAAGGCAGAGCGAGGGTGTCGATGCAATAAAAATGGCTATGACGGCGTATAACGAGATAAACCGTGCAAGAGATGAATTTGAGGGCGGTGAGCTTATCTTCGGGTGCGGCGCCGTTGAGGGCGGCAAAACGAATAACATAGTCTGCGACAAATGCCGTATGTTCTGTACCGTAAGAGCAACGAGCAACGCGGCGTATTTCACCTTTGACAAAAAAATGCGCGAGATAGTCGACCGCGTAGCAAACGAAGCGGGCGGCAGGGGTCTTGTATTCCCGATAAAGCTCTACCCTCTCGTTATAAATGACGAGGGGGTTACCGAGCGCGCAAGAGAGACGCTTCTTACGATCGTCGACGAGGAAAAAATTATAAACAAGATCCCCGATATGATAGGCGAGGACTTCGGCTACTTTTCTACATATTGCCCCTCGTGTATGATACGCCTCGGCATCAAAAATGAGGCTCTCGGCATCACCCATCCCCTGCACAGCGAGCATTTCAATATAGACGAATCCGCCATGACAATAGGCTCGGACTTCTTCGTAAATTTCGTCATAAACAATATGATAGGCTAACTAATATTTACAAAAAGCGCACCCCGTATCTTCCGAGGTGCGCTTAACAAATAAACGTCCGCAAACCGCTAATATAATGAATGATGAATAATTAAAGCCCCGCATCCAACCGCAGGCCACCAGTCACTAATCACAATCCTCGCTCTCGCAGTCGCACTCACCCTCGCCCTTCTTTTTCTTCATTCTGCACATAAGGCCCGAGATTTTATCGGTTGTCATTCCCTTGATTTTGCTTACCATACTGTAAGCACCGTATACGGCAAGTGTAGCGATGCCTATGGCTACGGCAGGCCCCTTTTTCTTTTTTTCGCTTTTATTAAACATATCCTCTACTCCTTTACAAAAAAGCTCTGCTTCGATTATTCCCGACATACGGCTCAATTATTACAGTTGACAAATTATCTTTTGTAATATAAAATATATACAGTAATTTTTTTACGAGGTTTTTATGGTACTATGTAATTCCTGCCGTCACGATGTGGATTTCAACGGCGGCATCTGCCCTATCTGCGGCGCGACGCTTCATCCTACCGAGGATGAGATAGCCTCGGCAAGAGAGGCGCTCTCTCTTGCAATATATAAGAAAAATCAGCCCAAGGCGCTCACGGCAAGAGAGCTTCTTGCATATGCGGGTGACACCGAGAGCGAGCGTGAGTATGCAAGCTTCCTTGAAAGGACCGACTCATCAAGGCGCGACCTTGACCTTGCTATGAAATTCTACTTCTCGGCGGCAAAGAAGAACGACCCATTTTCCGCCTACCGCTATTCAAGGCTCGTAGGCAGAACGAGCGAGGCAGCAGGCGCGTTCTTTCTAAAGTTCTCGGGTGTGCTTGAGTGTGTCAACGCCTATCCCGACCTTGCGGAATACTTTGAGAGTGTCGGCGAGGACGAGATTTCCGCCTACTACTGCTCGCTTGCCGCGGCGGCAGACGACGTGCCCTCTATCGTATCAATGGCAAAAAGATATGAGGGCGGTATCGGCGTACCCCAAAGCGAGGCACACGCAAAATGGTATCTTGATAAATTCAAGCTTCCCCCGCTTTCGGCAATAAAGCTTGCGCACAGGCTCCGCTCGGTAAAAAGCGAGCTGCCCGACGAGATAACCTTCCCCGACTATGACGAATATCTCAATTCGCTTGCGGTCGAGGCGCAGGCATACGGCTTTGATACCGCCTACTACAAGATAATCTCAATCCTTGCAGACAGGTCCTATCTTGACACGCAGGCTACCCTCGGCATACTTACGGCAGAGGGTGTCGGTACCGATGCCGATCCAAAGGAAGCGCTAGGTATTCTTATGACCGCGGTGATGAACGGAAGCGGACGCGCCGCGCTCTATCTCGGTGACGCCTACCTTAAGGAGGACGGACTGTTCGGCTATGATGTAGAGCGTGCGCTTTACTACTACGAGCTTGCCGTCAAGGCAGGCGCGTATTCGGCATACGGCCGTGTCGGTAACATATATTACAGCGGTGCGCACAGCGAAAGCGGCGTGCCCGATATAGCTCTTGCCCTCGCGATATTTGAGGAGGGTGCTAAGGTCGGTGACAAGGACTCAATCACCCGCCGCGACGAAATACTTGCATACCGAGACGAGCTCTATACGCGCGGTGTCGGTACGCTTGAGAGCGCAGAGGCGGTAACGCAGTCACAGGCAAGAGAGGCCTTCAAGTCGCTGGTTATAGCTCACTTTTACGGTCATCCCTCGGCGCCCCGCGCGCTGGCAAAGTGCTATGCGTACGGCTTTGGCACGAAAAGAAGCCCCCGCGATGCCTTCCGCCTCTTCAGTGAGGCATACGGTAAGGGGGATAGCGCGGCGGCGTATTCGCTCGGTCTTTGCTATGCAAAGGGCTTTGGCGTGCAGTTCTCATACAGGGATGCGGTAAGGTATCTGAAAATCGCGCTCGAGGGCGGAACCGTCGAGGCAGGCAATCTTCTTTACGAGCTTAATATCAGACGCAGAAGCAAGGCTGTGAGAGGCCTTTTCGCCACCGCCTGCGAGCTTATATATATGAAGAAATTCACCGAGGCGCACCGCATCCTCGCCGCGTGTATGAATATAGGCTACCCCAAGTCAATATATACCCTCGGTCTTATGTACGAATTCGGTCTTGGCTGTGAATGCTCACGCAAGCGCGCAAGCGAGCTGTACGACAAAGCCAGAATAGGCTCCGCCGCCTACGGCAGCTACGTCGACGACGGCGCAAAATACAAATCGAAATTTTTAAAGATAATAAAGAGGATATAAAAAGCTTAAAAACCAAATCCCAAACAATTGATTTGTAAAGGCATAATATTTTAAGTGTGAAAAAAGCAGATTGCGAATTGATATGAAATAATTTAACGGGCTATCTCGAAAGAGATAGCCCGCGTTTTGCCTATATTGATTTACATTTATAGGATTTTAGTGCCAATCGGGGTCGGTTTCGTCGTAAGTCGGAGTTTCGGTGCCCTGCGACGAGGTTATTATGTCGCAGTCACAGAGATTGAGTATCTCAAGCTCGGGATTTGTGTATTTCTTCATTTTTTCTTCCTCCTTACTTCGTTACAGAGCTTCTGTAGGCATCTGCCGACTTGCAGTAGCTGTAGAGCTTTTCTACTACCGAGATAAGCTCCGCGTTGTCCTTGTGAGCGTCGTCGGTGGTTACGAAGCTGTAATAGCTGTTGATATGGTACTTACCGCTGTTTGTGCCGTCGGTGTACTCTATCTCGCCTATCATCTGGTAGGCGTAAAGCTCTACCTCACAATAGACGTAATCCACGCCGTCCTCGGTGTAGGTGCCCGTAGTGTAACCTAGCGTTCTGCTGTCCTGTGTGAAGGTGTAGCCGTCAGCGCTTATTCCCTCAGGAAGAATGAAGCGCACGGAGGGCTTTGCTCCGAGGACTGTGATAACACCCTTGAGGCCTGCAGTTATGTTGGTTTCACCCTCTACCGCCGCGAAGTCCGAGATGTAGCCCGCGAGGATGGTGTCGATTTCATTGCATACTGCCTCAAGGCTTTCCGAGCCGAAGTATACGTACGCCGCCCTGATGTATGCGAGAACGTCCTTGACGAGGGTTACCTCCTTGGCGCTTTCGCTATTTGCGATTGACTTCCTTGCATACTTGGGTATGCTCATAGTGTAGGTGCCTGTAAATTCCTCGACGCCTACCGTGAGAGTGACGGAAAGGATTATATCCTCTGCCGCTTCTGCCGCCGCCATAGGAACCTCTATGCGGTAGTAGGACTTACCGTCATCAAGCGTTACGGGTACAAGCCCCTCGTAGGTATTGCCGTTTACGGTAA
>JAGBIF010000008.1 GCA_017935065.1 Clostridia bacterium | reverse complement strand
GTCATTCTGACTATTCCCCCTTGTTATTCTGATTTTGGTTGGCGGACCATTTTCATTATACCACAAGGGGGAATACTTGTATCTGAAGTTCTTTAATTCCACCACTCCAAGTGGTGGTTTATTTTCGCTTAAGGCTACAATGAAAATCCCCGACGGACAGGGGGTCCGTCGGGGATGCGGTGATTTTACTTCTGATTCTGATATGCAAGAGCAGAGGTAGCGTAGGCGTAGAGTGCCTTGGCAACTGTGGTTGCTTCGGCATCGGTACAACCGACGATGTATGCCGCAAGGTTAAATGCGGTATCAGCGTTTGCGCTCTGTCCTGTGAAGGAGATAGTAATATCGTTTGCTACGTAATATGCCTTAAGCGACAGTTCTACATAGCTCTTTCCGTCTACCTTACCGTTTTCTACCGTGAAGGCGGTGTTGACATCGGTGCTGTTAACGTCCTTATAGGTAAGGGTAAGAGTGCCCGTGTAGCTCTCTGCGAGGTAGAAGCGTACTGCTACGGTCGAGTCGAGCCTGAAGGTAGCTGCGGTAACCGCGTCGATTACGTCAAGCGTATCGGGGCGCTTTGCCAGTGCCGAAAAGTCGGTAGCGCTGGTATCGGTGGGAGTGATGCCCGCTGCCTGATAGTCGGCGAGTGCGGATACAACCGCTGTATAGCCGTCTGCCTCGGTGTAGGGCGCGCCTGCCCAATCCATAGCGCACTTGACATAGTTAAGCACGTTCGCCAGCATTGCCTTAGCGCTCTCTTCGCCCGCTGTATCAAGAAGCTTGCTTGCATATGCGGGAATAGAGTAGGTGTATACGGGGGAGGCAGTCTCTGTAAAAGCATCCTCGCCAAGGTTGACGGTGAGCGTTACCTCATGTTCATCGCCGCCCATAGGTGCCGTAATGCCCGTGATATAAACCGCGTAGTATACATCGGTGCCGTCGGTTACGGTAGCGTCAAGCGTTACCTTCTTGCCGTCGACGAGTATCTCGGCTTCAATATCGCCCGAGTCAACGAGAGCCTTGGGAATGAATACGTTGTATACGAAGCTATCCTCAAGCGAGATATTTGACTTGAGCGAGAAGTCCAGCGAAAGCTCAGCGGTATAGGTGATGTAGGTTACACCGCTTACGGTCTCGGTGGTGGGGTTGTAGGCGTAGATATATACGCCTGCCTTGTTCGAGGGAAGCTCAAAGCCCTCGGGAACCGTCCCGTCGGTCTTTGCCCTTGCCTCGGTAAAGGTCTTGCCGTCTCTTACGAAGGTGACGAGAGCCTGATCCGATTTGAGAGTTACGTAAGCCTGGTCCTCAAGCGTGTGTACGATAGCGCCCGCGGGAAGCGAGCCCTCATAGCCCTTGGTTACGACGTATGCATCACTCTCGGTGTGGTCGGTTGCGACGTTGATAACCGTAACCGAGGTCTTACCGCCTACGAAAGTCTGCTTCCAGCCGCTCTTAAGAGGTGCCGCGCTGACACCCGACTCGAATACCGAGTTAGCAAGGTCACAGGTTGCGCTGTAGGTGTTGCCCGCGCCTAAAATCATAGAGGCTGAGGTCTGTCCCTCAGTAGCCTCTGCGTGAGAGTTTGTGAGGGCGATATTCGTGAATGAGCAGTTGGTGAACTTAGCCGTTCCCTGATAGCTTATATCATAGAACAGAGAGGTAGGCTCATCAAATGCTGTGCCCTTAAGAGGCGAGTAGAAGGTACAGCCGTCCGCGATAATAGAGCCCTTTGAGCCGTTCTCAATATTGAGCGCGATGTGTCCGCCCGATTCCTTACGGGTAACGAGGATGTTAGCATCGTTAAGGTAGATGGTCGAGTTCTCGCCTCTGGTAGAGAACATACCTCTTGAGTCGGCAACGTATCTTACGTAGGTACCGCCGTTTACGTTACATACTATATCCTTGGAAGTCAAGGATACGTCGTAGAAGATAGCCGCGTAAACCGTGAGGTTGTCGCCGTCAGCGCCCTTGCACTCACCGATATTGATTACGGCACCCGTGCCGTTTACATAGAATGCGGTAGCACCGCCGTTGATGGACTGAGTGGTGTCAATTCTTCTCGTTTTGAGAACACCGCCAGGACGTGAGGAATAAAGGTTGAAGGTGATATTCGTCAGTCCCGAGAAGATATTTGACTTATGGGTTTTTGAGAGAGTATAGCCGTTAAGGTCGAAGTTTACCTCGCGCTGTGCGGTTGCGGTGAGGGTGAAGTACTTAGAACCGATGGTGACGTCTCTCTGAAGCTTTGCGGTAGCCTTGGAAAGCAGACCCTCGACTACCCAGCCGTATTCCTGCTCGGTGTCGGCACCCGCGTAGGGAATTCCCGCGGAGTTGAGTGCCGCCATATCCGAAAGCTCACTGTGCGCGTAGTAGGTCGTGCGAGTGCCGTCCGTGGTGTAAACATCAAGCGTCTGACCTACCTTCACGGTAGCGGTCTCTGCCTTATTGGTCTTCCAGATGGTATTCTTACCGTAGAAAAGACCGTTTGCCGTGTCGGCATAGCCCGTGTTGGTAGAGTCAATGATATTTGCCGAGGTAAAGCCTGCGGGTGCGATAACGTTCATATTCTTGGTTACCTTGATGCCCGCGTCCTTGTTAAGAATATTGATGGCGGTACCGTCGGATGAGATATTGCTTGCGTTCGTGTACTTTGTGCCCTTGTATATAGCCTGAGATCTGTCGGGGCTGTAGCCCGAGTTATTATAGAGAGTGGTGGTATTGAGCTTACCCTTTGTGAAGTCGCTCGCATTCTCGTACGCGCGGATTACGAGGTTGTCAATGCAAAGCTCAGAGCCCGTGGTGCTTCCCGCATTGCTGTTACCCGTACGCGAGACAGAGAACCTCATTCCCTGGTAGTAAGGGGTATTCTGTCCTGTGATAGCGCCTGTGGTGGAATCGGTGATGAGCGTCTTTGTGTTGCTGATAACCGCTCTGCCCTCTGCGGTGCCGTCACCGAGAGTTACCTTGGCGCCGTCAACGTATACCTCGTAGTAGGTGCTTCCGTAGTCGACGTAGGCAACGTCGTCACCGCTTGCGGCAACGTTCGTCCTCTGAACGTAAATTATCATCTGGATGTGATGCCACGTATCCGCCGATGCGGTAAGACCGCCTATCTTGCCGTTAATAATTCTGAAGTTCTTATCCGCGGTGTGAGAGGTTCCGCTTGAGGAACGCGACTGAGGAATGATATTTATCTGGTTGGTGGCAAAGCTGTTCGTCTTGATGTCAACGTCGGTTACGAAAACGTCGTAGTCAGCGTAGCTGAAGTTGTCGGGCTTGTTGTCGTCACCCATAACGAAGTACGAGTCGCTTCCCGAGGGTATGGTGTAATTTGTGGGGGTGGCGGGAATGGTACCGTCCTCGGCAACGTAGGTAAATCTGTAGTAGGAATCGTCGCCGTCCATCACGGTATCAAAGCGGCCGAGCTTCATATTGATCTCGCCGCCGAAGCTGACGTTCGTTTCGTACTTTGTACTGCCGACGTATCCCAGCATAGGAAGGGGCTCGCCCATTTCAGTGCTTGAGTATTTTTTGCTATCTGCCTTGATATAGCTCTTTGTCTGGCCGTTCTGAATAAGCACCTTGGCGGGAATTCCCGAGGTAGGCTTATCGGCGGTCAGGCAGATGTAGTAGGGGTAATCGGGATACTCTGCCGAGAGGCACCAGCTGTAGCCTCTGTTGAGCATACCGACGCTCTCGAGCGTAAATGCCGCATCCGAGCTGATATCCTTGTTAAGGTAGCAGTTCTTGAGATTTATTCTCGACGCATCCGACCAGTTGTTTGCGGGGTCTGTGTTTGCCGCGCTGAAGCCCTGCGCGATGTTGAGGAAGCAGTTCTCGGCGTTGAAGCTGATAAGTCCGCGCACTATCTGGGGCGAATTGTAGTGCTCAATCGAGCGGATGATGCTGTTCGTTAGGTTAATAGTAAGGTTGTAGCCGTCCGCAAACGAGCCTGCGGGGTCACTCTTTCCCGAGGCGCAGCCCGTCTCGAATACTCTGTACGCCGCGCACTCGCAGTTGTCAAAGTTAAGCGTACCCGAGAACTGTACCGCCGAGCTTGCAGTTGCGTTGAATACCGAGGTAGTAGTCTTTGCGGTGCCGTCGGTGGCGATAAAGATACTGTCCTTAGCATCGATTACCTTGAAGTCATCCGCGTTTAGAATACCCGCGGTGTAGTTACCCGTAAAGAGGAACTTTTTGCCCGTGACGTAGCAGCTATCAAACGAGGTAGCCGCGCCCGTGCCCGCAAAATAGAACACGTTTTCATTGTCTATTGTGGAATAGATATTGCAGTTTTTGAAGCTTACCCTGTCAGAGAGGATCTGTATATGTCCGTTTCTGCTATCGTTGAGAGGACCTGCACAGATGAGGTTGGCATTCTCAATCTCGCCGCCGCCCACAAGGTAGATAAGCATAGCGCCCTCGCCTGTGGTGGTAACGGTAATGCCCTTGCCCGTGCCCTTGATGTCAAGGGTTGAGCCGCTTACGGCACCGTTGTTTGAGCTTATCTGCGCGAAGCGCGAGCTTGATGTTATCGAGCCCTCACCTGCTAAGGTGAGCTTGACGTTGCTCGCGTTTACCGCAAAGACGGGCTTGCCTTTTTCGGTTTGGGTGTTTGTGATGCTGTGTCCGTTAAGATCGACGGTCAGCGTCTTGTTGATGCTGAAGCTGAAAACACCCTGAACATCCTTAAGAAGTGTGACTGTATTTCCCTCAGCCTGGCCGTTATTCACCGCGGTAATAGCGGCACCGAGCGTTGCGTACTCGGTCTCGCCGATCTTAGCCTCGTTGCCATCGGTAGCAAGGGCACCGATGCAGAACGCGCTCACGATAAGCGCAAGAACGAGCACGGGAATAAGTATTCTTAGTCCTTTTTTCATATAAGAGCCTCCTGGAACTAAATATATATCTTTTGTTTATATTATATATTAAAGTGAGGAGCGTTGTAAATTCGCAAAAGGAACGAATATTACAGACTGTGATTGTGCAAGGTGTACAAGGCGCGGGGGTGTAGCGCGAAAGACGCGCCTTGCGTATAATAACAATAAAGGGTACGCCAAGGGGCCTGTTTTTTACTGTTAGTGATGTTTTTGCTAATGCAAAAGTGATGTTATTCGCTTCGCTCGTAATGATGTTGCTCGCCAAGGCTCGCAATGATGTGATGTTTGCCCACTACGCCGTGAGGCGTAACATCATTCACGCAGTGAACATCACTGCCGTAGGCAACATCATTTGCCCTAAGGGCAAACATCGTTTAGCGTGAATACTCCGTTAAGAGTATCACGCTAAGGGGGCGTCCTCGGGAGGAGAAGCGCTATGAATGTTATTACGGTTGGCTCCGACGAAAGGCTTGCCTATGCAGCCGAGCTGCTGAGGGAGGTGTGCTGCCCGTCCTGCACCGCGGTTCATCTTCTGCCGATACCGACCTCGCGTGACGGTGAGCATATAAGCGGTACGGATATTTTGCTTAAGGATTATCTGTCGGGGCTTTGCGGGGGCGAGGTGCTCGTCTGCTACGGGCTTTGCGCCGAGATGCTTTCACCGCTTTCGGACAGAGGCGTTATCACCCTTGACCTGTCGCGCGATGAGGAATATATAGCAGAGGGCGCATATCTTACCGCGCTCGGCACGGTGGAGTATATTCTGAGGGGCGGCAGACGAGCGCTCTCGGATATGAGAATAGGCATCGTGGGTGTCGGCAGAATTGGCGCCTGCCTCTCGCGTATGCTGCTCGCTCTTGGCGGTGAGGCAGTGCTGTTTTCGGGCAGAGCCTGTGAGACGCTATGCTCAAAGGGGGCGCTTGTGCTTGGCTACGGAGCGCTTACCTCGGGGGAATTCCCACCGCTTGATATCCTCATCAATACCGCCCCCTCACCGATACTGACCGCCCCTCTGCCCGCACCGCTTGCGGATGCGAAAATTATAGAGCTTGCCTCGGGCGAGAATATCCCGAAGGAAATCCCGCACGAAAGCCTGCCTCAGCTACCCGCAAGGGCATTCCCCGAGAGCGCGGGAAGGGCGGTGGCAAAAGCCGTTATGCGGGTTATACAGTGAAATGATTTCGCAAATGCGAAATCTTGAAATGCACTTCGTGCTTGAAAAGGCACGCAAAGCGTGCTTCTAATTTTCGCGAAATGAATGAGGTAATCATTTCGCCGCCAAGGCGGTGCCGAAAATTAGCTCCGAGCGAGCTTGGGTATCAAGGCTCGGGCTTTGCCGAGCTTGAAATGCCCGTACTTCGTCGGGCGTGAGAGGTTATACCGTAGGGCGGGGGTATGTCATCCTGAACGGAGGGCTATGCCCGAAGTTGAACGGCGTAGCCGCGACGCAAAGCGTCGGGATCTCTCTCGCCGTGTAGGCAAAGCACACAGCGGGTGGTTGCACCGTAGGGCGGGGAGGAGAAGCGGGGCTTCGCGTCGATATATTTGCTTTGTGAACAAAGCAAATTCGATATGTGCTTCGCACTCGATATGCACACCTTGCGGTGTGTCGATATGCCTTGCAAGCAAGGCGTGATATTTGCCCGCCGTGTAGGCTTCGCACTTTGTACGCATTTGCACCGTAGGGCGGGGAGGAGAAGCGAGGCTTCGCGTCGATATATTTGCTTTGTGGGCAAAGCAAATTCGATATGTGCTTCGCACTCGATATGCACACCTTACGGTGTGTCGATATGCCTTGCAAGCAAGGCGCGATATTTGCCCGCCGTGTAGGCAAGGCTTTGCCTTGTTATTTTCTGGAGAAATATTATGATAGGTTATGTTTTTTGCGGGTCGTTTTGTACGCTTTCGCGCTCGCTCGTTGCGCTCGAGGAGCTGGTGCGGGCGGGGGAGGAGGTAGTTCCTATTACCTCTGAGCGTGTATATACGACCGATACAAGATTTTTTCGCGCGGAGGACTTCCTCGCAAGGGTAAGAGAGCTTACGGGGCGGGATATAATTCACACCGTCAGGGATGCCGAGCCGCTGGGGCCGAAGGTAGTGCTTGACGCTATGATTATAGCACCCTGCACGGGAAACACGCTTGCCAAGCTCTCGCTCGGTATCACCGACACCGCCGCGACTATGGCGGCAAAGGCGCATCTTCGCGCCGACCGACCTCTGCTTATCGCGCTTGCGTCAAACGACGCTATGTCTCAGAACCTGACGAGCATTGCCACGATGCTTATAAGAAAGTCGGTCTACTTCGTGCCTTTGACACAGGACGACCCGCCACGCAAGCCGCACTCGCTCGTCGCGGATTTCTCGCGAATTAAAGAGGCGTACGGCGCTATGATGGAGGGTAGACAATTACGCCCGCTTTTTGTATAAAGCACTTGATATGATAATAAAAGTAGTCAAATAAGCGCACTTCATAAATAAAAACCTCATCGAATATAAACAAAAGCTACACCGTACCGAGAGTGTGTACGGTGTAGCTTTTTGTAGGAAGAAATGCGATGCGAGGCAAGCTCGAAATGAATACTGAATAATGAATGATGAATAATGGTACACCGTAGGGCGGGGAGGCGATGCAAGCATCGCAATGAAATCCGCTTTGCGGATGAAGTCCACCTTTGGTGGATGAGGTCGTTTCACGATGAAGTCCGACTTCGTCGGGTTGATAAAATGAAATGCACTTCAAGCGGTGAAATGCCTTCGGGCGTGAGGGGCTTTGCACTCTGTACGCATTTGCACCCGTAGGGCGGGGGAAATGTCATCCTGAGCGGAGGGCAAAGCCCGCAGTCGAACCCGCAGGGCGACGCAAAGCGTCGGGATCTCTCTCGCCGTGTACGCTTCGCACTCTGTCCGCATCTGCACTCGTACGCCTTGCACCCAAAGCTAACCCGAATTTTCGGTATCGCCTTTTGGCGACAAAACGCGCACTGAATTGCGTTTTGCGAAAATTCATAGCAAGGCAAAACGAAAGCCCAACATTTGTCATAGTTAGAGCCTTGCGTCTGTGGCGGGAGTAGAACCCCCGCCCTACGGTACACCTTATGCGGTCCCCCGAGTTTGCAACGCAAACTTTCAGGATGCTCCGCATCCCTTTTCCCATCACAAGGGAAGGCTTGTGAGCTCTTTTACGAGCTTATCGGTGGCGCGCTGGGATTTTACTGTGCGCACCTTTGCCTTGTGGGTATTTCTTATCTCGTCAAAGATTTTCCGTCTTCGCTTTGCTCTGCCGTCGATAAGAAGCCATTTTATGAAGGTTCTGTCAAACTTCTCCTCACACCCCTCGGCACTGTCGGGGCGGATTTTGCCCTTGTATTTTCTGTATCTTGAGTAGGCTCTGAAAAAGCAGGTAAGCCTGCCATAGAGCATAAGTATAACGAGGTCTGCCTCGTCAAGGCGTCTGTCGAGAAGCACCTTCTTGTAGGTGCCGTCGATTACCCAGCCACCCTCGCTGTTTTCGTCAAGAAAGTCGCCTACTATTTTTATCTCGTCGGCGCGCTCGCGCTCCTGCCAGCCTGGCAGATGATGCACCGCGTCAAGGTGCAGGACTGGCACACCGTAATGCTCGGCAAGCTCTCTTGCGAGGGTTGACTTGCCCGCACCGCTATATCCTAAAATAGCAATCTTCATTTTATGTCCTTCGTCTTATGTCCCTCGGCTTATGCCACGGTCTTATTTCGTAAGCTCGTCCGCGAGCGCGTCAAGCTCGGCGCGGGATTTGTCATTCAGCGCGCAATTAACAGTCGGTACGGTCTCGCACAGGGTGAGCTGTGAGCCCTCGAGCATCTTCGTCATTACCTTGCCCGCCATAGGCGCCCAGCTACCGTTTTGCACGAGGGCAACGGTGCGGTTTTTAAATCCGCGCTCGGTGAGGTGGTTTATAAATTCCTTCATAAAGGGGAACACGTCGCCGTTGTAGGTGGTGGTCGCGAGGACGAGCTTCGAGTAGCGGAAGGCATCCTCTACCGCCTCTGCCATATCGCATCTGGCGAGGTCTATTACCGAGCTTGGCGCGCATCCGCGCTCGGTGAGCGCCTTGGCAAGATAGTCAACAGCACTCCTTGTGTTTCCGTACACCGAGGTGTAGGCGATGACTATTCCCTCGTCCTCGGGGCGGTATGAGGACCAGGTATCGTAAAGGTTAATATAGTAGGAAAGGTTTTCGCTCAGCACGGGGCCGTGAAGCGGGCAGATAATTCTTAAGTCGAGCGCGGATGCCTTTTTGAGAAGCGCCTGCACCTGTGCGCCGTACTTGCCGACGATGCCGAAGTAGTAGCGCCTTGCCTCGCAAGCCCACTCATCGTCAAAGTCAAGCGCGCCGAACTTGCCGAAGCCGTCCGCCGAGAAAAGCACCTTGTCGCACTCATCGTAGGTGACAATTACCTCGGGCCAATGCACCATAGGCGCGGTGATAAAGCGAAGGGTATGTCTGCCGAGGGCGAGGGTATCGTTTTCCCCGACGGCAAGGCGCTTTGCCTTGACCTTGCCCTCAAAGAAGGCATCTATCATCGCGTGCGCCTTTTTTGAGGCGACTATCACACACTCGGGGTATTTTTCCGAAAAGTCAAGTATGCTTGAGGAATGGTCGGGCTCCATATGCTGAACTATAAGATAATCGGGAGACCTGCCCTCAAGCGCGCTTGCGATCTTGTCAAGCCACTCACGGGAAAAACGCCTGTCCACGCTGTCAAGGACACAGCACATATCGTCAAGAATTACATAGGAATTGTAAGCCATACCGAGCGGTACCTCATACTGTCCCTCAAATAAATCTATTTCCTTGTCATTTACGCCTACATACTTAATATCGTCCGTAATAAACATTCTTTGCTAACCTCTCTTTACATATTGCGTGTATTTATTGCTAATTTTAATTGATTTGAATTTTAGTATTTTGTTATTTGCCACCCTTTTTGTAGCATATTTCGTTTTCGCACTCGCCCACTCTCTCAAGCTCGGTGAGGTTCTTAAGGGTGGTCCTCGCTATTGCCGAGAGCGCCTCCTCGGTGAGGAACGCCTGGTGCGAGGTGACTATGACGTTCGGCATTGAGATGAGCCTTGCCAGGGTATCGTCCTCAAGTATATGCCCCGACTTGTCCTCAAAGAAGAACTCGCTTTCCTCCTCGTACACATCGAGGCAGGCGGCGCCGACCTTGCGCTCTTTTATTCCCGAAAGAAGCGCCTCTGCATCAACGAGCGCACCCCTTGAAGTGTTGAGTATCACAACACCGCGTCGGCACTTTTTCAAGGTCTCGCTGTTTATAAGATGGTAGGTTTCCTCGGTGAGAGGGCAGTGAAGCGAGATTATATCCGCCCCCGAGAACAGCTCGTCAAGGGTGACGTAGCTTACCGCGGGATTTGCCCGAAGCGCCTCGTCCTCATATTTATCGTACGCGAGAATTTTCATACCGAAGCCAAGACAGATGCTGATAAACGCCTTGCCTATCTTACCCGTACCGACAACACCGACCGTCTTGCCGTAGAGGTCGAAGCCCGTCATTCCGTTTAGGCTGAAGTTGAAATCGCGCGTTCTGATATACGCCTTGTGAATTCTTCTTATCGAGGTCAGAAGCATAGCTATCGTATGCTCGGCTACCGCGTAGGGCGAGTAGGCGGGAACGCGCACGACACGAAGCCTGCCACAGGCGTAGTCCACATCGACGTTGTTGAAGCCCGCGCACCTGAGCGCAAGGTATTTCACGCCGAGCGAGCAGAGCCTGTCAATAACCTCGCGGTCAACCGTATCGTTTACGAACACGCACACCGCCTCACAGCCGCGCGCAAGCTCTGCCGTGTCGGCGCTGAGCTTGGTCTCAAAGAATTTTATTTGTGCGCCCGAGGGACACTCGCGCTCAAACGCCGCGCGGTCATAGGGCCTTGTGTCAAAAAATGCGATTTTCATATATATCCTCTTGCTACATCCTTTTTTTTATGGCAGGTATAGGCTGATGGGATTTTGCCTTTAATATTTTAGCACAAATCGGGGGAAAATAAAAGCACTTTATTAAAAATAAATATTTTGCCCGCACGCTTTAATGGGGGGAATTCGGCAAGGGGCTGCCGACTTTGCTTAAGGAAGCCTTTAAATATCAGTTTTTGTCACTTACTGATACACTTTTGTCGGGTATATAAAGCGAATAAATGATAGAATAAAAATGCGCACATTACCAGCTTACCGACTTGTGCGGCTCAACATAGCCTGTAAAGAAGCGCCTTCTGTAGGTAGTCGGGGTGAAGCTTGTGCTTGACTTGAACTGCCGAAGAAAGCTTCTCTGTGAGCCGAAGCCGCACTCATAGGCAATCTCGGTGATGGACTTCTCGGTCTGGGTGAGAAGCTTGCGCGCGTATTCGCTTCGAAGGCTGGCAAGGGCGGTGCAGAAGTTAAGCCCGTAGAGCCTTGTGATGCAGTGCGACAGATAGTTTGCGCTGTATCCGAGCGCCTGTGCCACCGTCGTTAGCGTTATCTGCTCCTTGAAGTGCGCGTTCATATACTCTATAACCTTTGCCACAACACCTGTGCCCGACAGAGTCTCGCGAAGCGGGTTTTGCTCGATATAATCATTAAGCGCGAGGTATAAAAACGCCTTGATGTGGTACACCGACGGCTCGTCAATGCCGAGGATATGGTTTTTAAAGACGGTGTCGGTTGCCTCGCTCGGACGGAATTTCGCGCCCTCACCGACCTTGCCCTCGTGCGCGTGAAGAAAGTCTATCATAGCTGAGGGCGAGAAAAGGTACATAGCTATTTTGTTTACCTCAGATGAGCCGAACAGATGCGTCTGAAACGGAAAGAAGAATGCCGCATCCCCTGCCCGAAGCCTTTGCTCAACACCGTCGGTGACGATACGCATTTCCCCCTCGAGCACGAAAACCAGCTCGGCATACTGATGGATATGCGCGCTAACCCTGTATTTTTTGTTGTGTATCTGATGAGTGAACACAGGCGTATTGCCGAAGTTTGAGCCCATAATACGCATAAGCGGTACCCCCCTATAAGATGTCTTAATTATACACCCGATATCATAATTTGTCAATCAAATTAAAATATAAAAAACCAAAAGAAAAGGAAGATGTAAAGATGAAAAAATCAAGAATTATTGCACTTTTGCTCAGCTTGATTATGCTCGTTGCGGCTCTCATCACTCTTATCGTGCCTGCCGTTGCCGCAGGCGAGGTAAACGAGTATTCGGGCTTCTATGAGAAGAGTGAAAGGGACAAGGACACCTACGCGTATTCTATCGCGGTAATCGGTGACACGCAGTCGCTTTCTCTCGTTGACTACCAAAATAGGAATGACACAAGCTATGTAAAGAGAATGGATACTCTCTATTCCTGGATACAGAACAATATCGAGTCCAAGAAAATCGGTCTTGTTATGGGACTTGGTGACATCATTGAAAACTGGCACAACCCCCTCGATTATCCTGAGTATAAGGACACAGAGCTTGGTAATCAGAGTATCTGGGAGTGGGAGAATGCGACCCGCATTTTCAACACCTATCTAGAAGATGAAAACGGAGTAAAGGTTCCCTACACCCTCGTTCGCGGTAACCACGACAGCGCGAACGCGTACAACAAATTTATCGCAAGCGAGGATATGGCAGCTTATAGAGGACAGTTTAATTCGGAGAATGCAGGCTTCTACGTTGATTCGTGGGGTGTTACAAAGTACGATAACTCTTATATGAAGCTCACCCTCGGAACTACCAAGTGGCTTGTTCTTACTCTCGATTTCGGTATTACCGAGCGCGAGCTTGACTGGGCAGGCGAGGTAATTTCAAATAACCCCGATTATAAGGTTATTCTCTCAATGCACAGCTATCTCTACCACGATAGGACGATAGATGGCGAGGGCGACACGCAGGTTACCGCAGTGCCCAATCCCAATTGGGACAGCTCAACCGATATGCGTGCAGACAACAAGACAAATGAAAATCCCGAGGGCCCCGTTTACAACCCCGATGGAATTTGGGAAAGACTTGTTTCAAGACACTCGAATATCGAGCTTGTTCTTTCAGGACACATTCCCAACGGCGCACCTCAAATGTCACAGCTTGTCGGCGATAACGGAAATACCGTAACTCAAATTCTTATCGACCCTCAGTCGATGGACCTTCCTGCTGCTAACTCAAGCGGATGCGGAATGGTAGCTATGCTCTATTTTAACGAGGACGGCACGCTTGCAGGATCTCAGTGGGACGAAAAGACCGTTGATATAGAATGGTACTCAACCATTAAGAATAAGCATTACAAGGAAGACAACCAGTTCACCATCAATCTTGAATTGTATGCGGGTGGCAGTAAGACCGAAAATTACGGTGTTATTCCCGCTGAATATGCAGATGCCGAGAAGTATCCTTTTGTAACCTTCGGTTATGATAGGGATATAGACGAATACTTCTTCCTCGGCGCATACAGCACCTGGTCGGGAAATACCGATGGCGCATATCCTGCTCTTTCGGCAATTTCAGGCGCGGCTAAAAAAGTGCCCGCTTACGTTATTCTTCGCCGTAACTACACCTCTGAAATAAGCAGCGCTTATGCGATGGGTAAGCTCACGCTTATGGAAGTAAACCTCGACCTTAACGGCTATACCGTAACCACCGGTAACAATCCCTTCTTCAGCACTAATCTTGGAACGGCAAATGCCAAAACAACTCTTAACGTATTCGGTAAAGAGGGATCAAAGATACTCAACGGAAGCTCTTACAGATCCTTTATAGTTCTCGGAGCTACTACCTCGGGTGCAGGCGCAACTTTTACGTATAACTTTGACGGTGTTACCTTCGGATTTGCGGAAGGAACGGACACAACGAAGCTTATGGCAGAAACCTTTAATATGGCGTCAAGCAATAACTCGCCTGTCACGATTTCCCATAGCCTTAACTTTGAAAATTGCACCTTCGACCTCAAGACTAATAAGCCTGATGGAACGGTAACGCTTTTCCAGCTTAATGAAACCGTAGGAGAAGGCTTTAACGTCAGCTCAGCCAACGTTAATATCAGTGGCGGAAGCGTTATAGCAGATGATCTTTCAAAGCTTGTTCTTTGCGCGAAAAATGATACGGACAGCTTTGCGGCAAGCTTTGCCGACGGTGCTGTTTATACCGAATACGGTATGATTCCCGCATTAAATACAAACCCATTCGTACTCTGTAAGGACGGAGCATACGTTAGCTCATACACCACTTGGGCGTCGGCGGTAAATGCGGCGGTAGCGCTTAGCTCTTCTTCCGAGCGCGTGGTTTATATGACGAAGGATTATACCTCAACGGCTCAGCCGGGTATCACAGACTTAAGGGGCGACTTGATTATTGACCTTGGCGGAAATACTCTTACAAGCTCGGGTAAATATGGCTTCAATAGCTTTTTCGATAATACCGCAGCAGGCGAATCGATGTCTATTACGATGAAGAACGGCACCGTTACAAACTCTAACAAAAACGGATTCCTTCTTCTTAATACGTCACCGAATCAGACACAGGAATTGAAGATTGACGTATTGTTCGAAAATCTTACGTTCAACAACACCACAACGGGAGCCTACATCTTTAAGGCGTGGAGCGCTATTAACGGAACGGATGTTCCCGGGCTTGACGTTAATGCTGTAATGAACGGCTGTACCATCAATTATGACGGTAATGCAAAACCCTTCGAGCTTGTTTTCGGCAACGGTGCAAAGGAGGACTTCAACCTTGAGCTTAACGGCTGCTCGATAGTTTCAACAAGAGCGGCAAATGTTATAAAGGGCGATCTTTTCACCTATGATGAGGATGACGTAATAAGCTTCGGCACCTACGGTGGCAAGGCAACTACCTTTACCTCACAGTCGAAGGAACGCTCTATTACTGAGGTCGTAGAAACCAAAAATAATACCGTAACAGTATTTGCATACACCTCAGGTAATACGCTCTTTACTGCAAAGACCGCGGCGCGTGAGGCACAGACGATTGAAAATTACGGATCAATTTCGGATATATATCCAAAAGCGCTCTTCCCCTTTGCAGTTTATAAGAACGGCAGGATGACACCCTATATTTCTTACTTCCAAGCAGTATCCTCGGACGAGGCAAAGGGAGGCACAATCCTTCTTCGCCGTGATTACTCTACTGACGAGTGCCAGAACGCTTCGCAAGCGCCGTATAACCTTGGTACTTGTGTAGTAGACCTTCTCGGCAACACCTTTACCAGAGGCACAAACCACATCATTCAGGCATACGGAAAGAGCACCTCGGAAACCGCAACCGAAACGACTATGACGGTTAAGAACGGTGTGTTCCTCGTTAAAAATAACGCGGTTGTGATATTCAACAATGCAGGTAACGTTGGTAACAATGCGATATTCAATATCACGTTTGATAGCGTAACCTTTGCACTCGCTAAAGGTGCTAACGCAACTAATCTTATCATAAACAATTTCACAGGCGGAAGCTACGGTAGCATTGCAAGCGTAGTGCTTAATAACTGTACGGTAGACCTTACCAAGAACGACACGCTCGGAAGTATCGCACCGACAGGCAAAATAACTCTGTTCAACCTTGATGGCGATGACGGAAAGAACTTCACCGCAGTAACCGTTAAGGGCGGTAGCATCAAGTGCGCTGATACGGCAAAGCTTGAGCTTTTCAAGCTCGGTGCATCGGGTGCGGATAAGGCTGGCAACCCCAGAAGCGATAGCTTCGCATTTGAAAAGGGTAATAGCGGATACACCACCCTTGTGGCAAACGCAGGCTCAGCACCTACCGCAGAATTTAACGGACTTGTGTTCGCAAAATCCTCTGAAAATGCAGGCGTTACCACCTATGTGCTTGTTGATAAGTCTATCGCAGACTTCAAGCCCAAGAGTAGCATCACCCTTGACGCAAATCTTATCTTCAATGTCTATATCCCCGAAAACGCATACCTCACCGAGATAACGCTTGACGGCAAGACCTATGCGATAGGCGACCTTACTGCAAACGACGGCAAGTACCGTCTTACGGTAGAGCTTCCCTCGGCAGAGGCGGGCAGAGAAATTCCTCTTACCGTCACCTTCGGTGACGAGGCGAGCGCAAGCTACACGCTCTCTATTCTTAAGTATGCAAGCAAGCTTCTAGCCGATGAGGGTGCTACGGCAACCGAAAAGACGCTTGTATGCGATATGCTTGCGTATGTAAAGAGCGCCTACACCTACTTCGGCACCGAGGGTGCTGAGGAAATCGCAAGCGCGATTGACACTCTTATAGGCGATGGCGCAACCAAATTTGAGAAGATAAGCGACACAAACGGC
>JAGBIF010000046.1 GCA_017935065.1 Clostridia bacterium | reverse complement strand
TAGGACTTACCGTCATCAAGCGTTACGGGTACAAGCCCCTCGTAGGTATTGCCGTTTACGGTAAAGCTCTTAAGCTCGTCGGTCACGGGAACGTATATGTTATATACAAGCTCCGAGCCGAGAGTAATGCTTGACTTGGGGATGTAGCTGATTACACTATCGCTTAACATTTCGTAGTAAGCATTCATTTCCGTCTCATAAGGAATTATATCACTCTCGCTCAACCTGAAATTAACAAGCCTTTCGCGAAACTCTGCCATTTTAGCCTTGTGCGCTTCAGAGGCAATATCAAGTTGCACAAGTCTGTCATAAGCCTCGATGAGAGGTGTGCGATCTACAGCGTTCGGTTTACCTGGGGTACAGGTGATTTCGCTTATTTTAGCACATCTGTAAGTACTTTCTCCGTCAAATTTACGATTGTTTTTAAAAGTAACGCGAATTCTTTCACATACCGTACCGTATAGATCAAATTCGGTATATCCGTCATTATCCAAAGCGACGTCGTTATATACGGTAAGCCACATTCCGTCACGGTAAATCTCAACCTTGGTCTTATCCGATGCGCTTGACAGCACACCCTCGACGAGGTTGGCTGCATCTATAATCTCATATATTCCCAGCGTGAATACCTTTGTGGTGTCGAATGAAAACTCCACCGAGTATGTCCCGTCAGTGCCCGTGCCTGATACATAGGTATCAAGCATTCCGTCGTTAGCGTTTGTGGCAGACGCAGCACCGTTTGCTGTGGCTGTAATGCCGCTCAGAGCATTCGCGGACGCATTCTCGTAGGTTGTGTTAACGAGTCTTGAGCCGAAGCACTCTATTTCATAAAGTGTTACGCATTTTCCGCTATTGGCGTCTGCGCTAAATCTAACCTTTTCAGCCCTAATTCCATTAAGCTTGAAGGATACGTAATTGCCCGAATCGTGCTTATATGTTGAAATTGCCGAATTATCAATGCCGCTTACAATAGGCTTCCAAATTCCGTCAGAAAGAACCTCCAACGTAAAATTCGTACCCATATTGACTATATCCTTACTGAACGGATAAAATCTTATTTCATCTATAGCGTAAATATTTCCGAGGTCGAGGATTCCTTCAGCAGAGCCTCCCGTCTTTGTGGAAAATCTTCCTTCGTGCATATTAGCTGCCGTACCATTGACGTAATTCTTTCCATCTGTAAGGTTAGGATATGAGAATGTGTACGGAACTCCGCTGATAGTTGCCGAAATTGTGGGCAGAGAGCTTTCAAATTCCTTTCCGATAAATAAATTACCGTCCTCCTCTACGAGCTCCCCGATGCAATATCCAGAGCATATAACCTCATAGTATGAAACATATTCCGTCGAGCTTGAGGCTTCGGCATAGAACCTGATTTTTTCAGCCTTGATTCCGTTGAGGTCGAAGAATATATACCCATCCGTAGAGTTGTTGTGCGATTCTTTAAGCTCTGCGGCAGAAACTCCTTCTACTACGACCTCCCATTCGCCGTTATAATAAGCCTCAACGGTATAGTTTGTACCCGCGGCGTGGTCAAAGCGCTTGTCAAAGTAATAGAATTTGATTTCATCCAAGACATATATTCCGTCAAGGTCGGTGATTGCATATACAGCGCCGCCCTTCTTTGAAGAATATCTTCCTTTGGAGGGAGTAGCTCTGTCTAGTATACCGTCAGTCATTTTTTCGTAGCCGTAGCCGTTGGCAGGCGCGGTGTCTTTGCCCGAAGCCGCACTCTCTATCTGCAAGAATGATTTTTGGTTAAGTATATTATCCTCACACTCAAATACGTCCTCAACCAAAACACCCGAGCATTCTGCCTCGTAGAAGGTAATAAAATCATCAACGATAACGTCTGCGTAAAATCTTATTTTGCTTCCTCTGATACCGTTAAGATTGAACACGAGACGGTGATTATCCTTTCCGTCCCCTTCTATTACCAAATAGTCCGAAAGAGAAGGCGAGCCTGCCGTATATGTTAAGTCAGCTGTGTTTTTTAAGCCTTCAACAATGGCGACCCATTCACCGCCCGAATACACCTCAACGGTAAAATTGGTTCCTATCTGCTTTATTGTTCTGTTATAAACATAAAAGGTCAATTCATTAAGGAAGTATTCATCGCCAAGATCAATAACCGCATCGGCACACGTTGGGTTAGCCTCTGTCGATTTTGTCGAAGAATATCTTCCGTTTTTAACAACTACCGTGTCAATTATACCGTCAGTCAGTTTGGAGTATTCATACCCCGTTATAGGCTTTGCTTTATTAGAGGTGTCATTCTGAACAAAGCTTTTTCCCTCAAAGACATTCGTTGCGTCGTAGTCGGTTTCATAGCTTGCAAAATCAGATACCTCAACCTTTTCGCATTCGCTTCCATCATAAGAAGCAACAGCGGTTATGTAGTACTTGAGATTTTTGTCATAGCCCGTTGCGCGCAAAACGGGAGTTGCGCTCTCAGCCAAAAGGGTATACGAGTCGTCGGTATTCTGGGAATAAAGCCTGTATTTTGCGGCATTTTCATTAGCCTGTATTACCACTTGTACCTCACCTGACTGCATAATATATGCCTTCGAATCGTATATTTGCGCCGAGGTATCAATGGGATTTGAATAGCAAAGAACTCTCTTACTCTCTGTTTCGTGCGTATTTACGGCTGTTATAGCAAACGTCGTTCTTTTATTTTCGTTTTCCTCGGTGTGCGAGAAGTTAAATGCGGTCTTTTGCGTGTTGCCTATAAGCGTATAGGTGGGAGAATTCTCAAGCGCCATATATACGTTGTAGCTTTCGGCATTTGTAACATCCGCCCACTCGAGAGTAAACTCACCGAATACGTCTGCCCTCTCAATGCGAAGAGAGGTAGGAGCATCTATCCTTTCTTCTGCAGTAAAGCCTGAAATTATGTAGGATTCTCCGATTGCGGTATTAAACGAAATTCTGTTAGCTCCGTCAACGGTAAAATCAACAGTACTTCCGTCGGATACACGAACAACTTTAGCATTTCCGATACCCGAATATGCAACGCTTGCTACACCGCCTGACTTTGAAAGAATATTAAAGGTTTTTGCAAGTCCGCCTTCCCACGCCGCACTGACCTCAAAGTTGCCCTCCGCGCAAAGTCCCGTATAAGAGCCGTTGCTCCAATTAGTGGGAAGTGCCGCGAGAGGCTCTATATAACCCGCGTTGCTCTGCAGAAGCATCTCCGCAATTCCCGCAGTAATACCACAGCTCGCGTCTATCTGATACACCTCCCAAAGTCTCGTAAAAAGATTTGGGAAAGTAACCCTCGAAAGAAGCTCGTCAACGCGCGCTCGCGCCTCATCTCCTTCCTTGGCTCTTGCGTAAAGCCCTGCCTTATGAG
Organism: Clostridia bacterium; assembly: GCA_017935065.1. GTDB lineage: Bacteria > Bacillota > Clostridia > Oscillospirales > CAG-272 > UBA1740. The sequence continues at coordinate 146,864 of JAGBIF010000046.1, read as the reverse complement.
AATAAACCCAACCGCCCGTAGTGTTCTGCCCGCGTCCCTCAAGAGTAACGAGAGCCGCGTCTATCCAAGCAGGGGTATTGGAATTTATTACGTTTCCAGGATATAGTCCTACGAGCTGCGATACGTGTCTGTGATTCGGATCATCACCGACTGAGCTGTAATAATCCTCCTCACGGAATTCTTTTATCTGTCCTGATAGACCTACATTAATAGGATCGTATTTATTAATCTGCTCCATAACTGTTTTAAGAACAGAATACTCGTCGGTGGATAGCACGGCCTCATCGGTAAGATCGATTCCCGCCTCCTCCGCAAGTCTCAGAGTGTGATAATTATTAAGATACGCAAAGGTCTGAGCATATGTGGTTCCCTTCGTATAATACCACACTCCGTTAACGTGAACCTCGGGAGAATCGCAATGAGAAACAAGATAGTTTCCGTTCTCGTCAAGCTCTACGCACTTGGTAATATATCTTGCCGCCGAAAGAAGCTTCGGAAGAACGATTTCATTAAGTACCTTTTCATCCTGCGTATATTGATAGTATTCCCAGAACATCTGCGTTGTAAAGCCAAGATTTCCTGCGGATCTGTCGCTTGCTATGCTATATGGGAAGCTTCCTACACCTATTACCCATCCGTTTCCACCGTCTTGTCCAAGCATCTGTTGGTTATATTTGTCTACGTTATTCGTTGCGTTGGCCTCAGCTTTTTTCATAAATGCATCGTTAAAATCAACGTAGGGCTTGAAGGTTTCCGCAAGGTTGGTAGAGAACGCAGGCCAATAGTTCATCTGAATGTTTATATTGTGCCAGTATCCCGAGCCCCAAGGCGCGGTGTTGTAGGGATTCCATACACCCTGAAGATTTGCGGGGAGAGCGCCCTCACGCGAGGATGCGATAAGCTGATATCTTCCGTATTGGAAGAGAAGTGTCTCAAGATACGTGCTCTTATATCCATTTTGATATTCCGCAAGAAGCTCGTCTGTAGTAAGCTCAAAATCTGAAGGATCGCATCCAAGCTCGACGGTTACTCTACCGAAAAGCTCCGAGTGGTCCTCAACATGTGCGCGCTTTAGCATATCGTACGCTTGCTCAACGGTTTTTCCCTCTAGCTTCCCGTCTATGGCAGCCATATCACCCTCGACCTTGCGTCTTGTGTCCTCAAGAGTGGTTTCAAAGGTGGGCTTATCCTCGTCGGCCGCTGTAAACATCTCGCTTGAAAGCTCGTAATCCGTACCGAGAGTTACGACGATAAGCGCGGTGTTGGCACTGTCGACCGTGATAGTTCCGTCGGTGTCACCGTATTTATTTTGTGTAGTTGAAGCCGCAACTGTGCCTCCATCGGTGTACACCTTGTAAATGCCGAGGAAATCAACGTCATAATAGTCAAGCTTACCCGAAAGCTCAATATATCCAACCTTGCCGAAGGTTGCATCGTCTATAACAGATGAGGTGACCTCACCGCTTTTTCCCATTCCGTCACCCTCTATTGCCATATATTCCTGCTCGTAGGGAACGGTGGGGCGAAGAGTAAATGAGAGCGCGCCAGCGGTGTCCGCCTTAATTCTGATAACGAGCGCCTTGTCGGGGTATGATGTAAAATATTCTCTTGTATATTTTACACCCCCGTAAGTATACTTAACGCTCGATATAGCCGTGCTCATATCAATATCACGCATATAATCGGTAACTTCCGAATTAGTATGTCCAAAGTCGATATAAGTCTCGGAAAAGTTGTTAAGTCCGCCGTAGGACTTTGCCGAACCGTTGATCTTCTGATATTTATTAGACAGCGTTTTTTCGGTTATCTGCACTCTTTCGGTCTCAGTCCTGCCGAAAACGCTGGCACCGAAGTAGCCGTTTCCGATAGGCAGCGACCACTGCTGCCATCCGTCGTCCTCAAGCTTATCAAAATCAGGATTCGCGGCATTCTCGTTAAGCTCGGGAGCCTCCTCGTCATACCATAGCCTCAAGGGAAGCTCACTTCCGTTGATGACAACCGAATCCGCGTCATAATCCGACGCAATGCTGATAAACGGGACAGCACCCGATATGCAGCTCAAGAGAACTGCAAGCATACAAAAGAAACTAATAACTCTTTTTTTCATAGTATTTCTCCTGTGTAAATTTTATTATTAAAAAGCTTGATAGTTTTTCATCAACACATCAAACAATAATAATCAAAATCCAAGTAATACCAATGTAATATTGACAAAAGTTAACATAAGTGATATGATATTACTGCTATTTAATTGTATCATATAGCAATAAAATAGGATATGATAAAAATCAATATTAAATTGATAGAAATTAACAGGAGAATTACAATTGAATCAATACTGCTTTATTCAATGCATTGGAAAAACCAAGGTGCCTGACCGTAACAAGTGGAAAAACAACGTGCGCGGAGGAATTAATCGCTTCGTCTATGTGCTTGGAGGCGAGGGAGGATACTATCACAACGGCGAAAAGCATTCATTCAAGCAGGGCTATCTATATCTTATTCCTTCATATAATAATATCCCAACCTGGTCATCATATGAGAACGAAGAGGCCCGTCTCAATCACACATACGTGAACTTTGAGCTTATACCTCCTATAATCAGCAATGACGTTATTGAATTCAATCCGCACTGTGACCCCGTGACAAATAAAGCATTTGAGGTATTTGACAAAATAGCAGAGGCCTCACAGTGCAGAATGTGTAACGTCAAGGAGGACGAGCTCCAATATCTTAAAGCCACTGTTATTTATCTTACAAATAAAATGATAGCCGAATTCGGCGCTAAGACTCTCGATGATAAACTGCTCATTTTCGCTCTTGAAGAAATACACAAAGGGATAGCAACCGATATTTCAATACGCGATATAGCCAGAAAATCATTTATGTCATACGGAGGCTTTATCCGTAAATTTAAAAATGCCCTGGGCGTCACTCCCTATACCTACTTAAAGCAGCTCCGTTTAAGGACCGCAACTATGCTTCGCAACGAAGGAGCGACTCTGGAGGAGGCTGCAGAAAAATGCGGATATTCCGAAGCCTCTGCGCTCATACATGCAATTTCAACCGAAAAAGCATCAAAAATAAAATGATTTTAATTATGCTATGCAAAATATACACAACAAAAATCTTAGCCCTTAGGCTACAAGCAAAAACAGGCTATCTCTTTCGAGATAGCCTGTTTTGCCTATATTGATTTGCATTTATCGTGTTTTTACTGCGGAGCAGCATCCGCCGTGTTTCTTATGTCCGCGAGGTCGAGGATAAGGGCGCTTGCGTAGTTGTAGTAGACTGACTCGCGGTAGAATTCCTCGCCGTAGTACTCAAGAATCTGCGCCTCGTAGTCCTTAAGCGCCTTCAGGTACTCCTCCTCTGTGGGGTAATCGTAGGGCGTCTTTCCGTAGTATTCGAAGTCGCGCCTCAGCTCTTCTTCATATATCTCCTTATACTTTTCCTCGTCGGGCACCATATTCTCCATACGAAGGATGGAATAGAAGATAAGCTTTTCGTGGATCTCTCCCTTCACCTGCTCGTTGATAGCGCCCTGCCAATCACCGCTCTCACCGTCCTCGGAAAGACCGTAATAAACTCTTATGTACGCCTCAACGCTCTTATAGGTAGTGGTATAGTTCTGCGCGTAGTCAAGCTGGAACTTATAGTAGTAATCGTTGAACACACGCTGAAGCTCGCGCTTGGGATACTCCTTAATCTCGCAGGTCTTTTTGAGATGCTCCCACATCAAATCCTCCGCGGCATAGCGGATGTCGGTCTCTCGCTGGGCCTCGAGCTCTGCCCTCTTATACGAGCGATACTTTTCGACAATGCTCTCTCCCTCATACTCGTCAAGCCTCTGTGCGGTAAGCCCGAGCTTTTCGGTGACGAAGCTTTCGTTAAGCGTTGCAGTCTCGTAGTGAACGGCGTAGGATATATACACGTCGAAGAACACCTCCTTATTACGAAGGCTCTCCTCCTGGTAATCGTGAGGGAAGGTCGCGTTTATGGTTATAGGATTTTCCTCACAGCGGGTTACATAATCAATATGTCCGTAGGTAAAGGTCACACGCTCGCCCGTCTTAATTCTGGTGAAGGTGATGGGCTTGGTGTCGCTTATGCCTATCGTCATATCCATTACATAGTCGCGTATGCCGACGCCCCATATATCCTCGATATTCGGGTCCCTCAGGTCAATTCTGATAATTTCGGATTTGATCTGTGGCTCGGTATCGACAACGTAGGTCGCGTCAAGATATACCACGTCGCCATCAAGCACCTTGCCTCCCTTTTCGGCAGGCCACTTTTCAAACTTACTGTACTGATTAGGCACCTTACCGAGAAGTCCAAGCTCAAAGCCCGTAACAAACTGTCCTGAGCCTATAATAAGCTCGGCGTCATAGGAATCGCCAAAGTTCGACGACGATTCTATCTCATACTGCGTTCCGTTTTCATCCTTGGTATAACCCCTGTAGCGGATATATACCTTGTCTCCCGCCGCGACAGGCTCGCTTCTTATATAGTCGCCCTCGAAGCGTAGTCCGCCCTTTTTCGAGGCGAGGTCCTGAAGAATAGCGTTCTCAACCTCGATATCGCTGACGCTCGGAATATCTATCTCAATAGGATAACCCGTGTAGTCGCTTTTTTCAATTTTTAAGTATCTGGAAAGATCATCGTTAAGATAATCAAGCCTTCTCGTCTCGTCCTCACAGCCTATAAGACCGAGAGCGCATCCGAGCATCGCCGAAATCAGCAGCAGCGCGGAAATAATTCTTTTCATATATTTCTCCATTCAAAGCATATGTTCGGGTATATTAAGCGTTGGCGCGGCATCATAGCGGTGTTTCGCCGCCGTCAAGAAAGGAATCGGCAAACTCGCACGCAAGGCGATCGCATCTCTCGTTATATTCGTGTCCCGCGTGCCCCTTCACCCATACGAAGGTGACCTTGTGCTTTCTTGTAAGCTCAAGCATTGAAACCCACAAATCAGGATTTTTCACCTTGGCAAAGCCCTTTTTCTCCCATCCGTATATCCAGCCCTCGCTATACGCGTCGACAAGATATTTTGAGTCCGAATACAGGGTGACCGAGCAGGGCTCCTTCAGGGCGCGAAGCCCCTCTATTGCCGCGGTAAGCTCCATTCTGTTGTTGGTAGTCTCACGCTCGCCGCCCGACATAACCTTCTCAAATCTTCCGTACACGAGAATCGCTCCCCAGCCGCCGCGCCCGGGATTTCCTCGGCAAGCACCGTCGGTATACAGCATTACCTCTTTCATACGTTCACTTCTCAAAATTTCTTCATTATAAATAAAACTATATAAAAGCGGGGCGGTCGCTAATTTGCAACAGCCCCGCTTTTGCTGTATCAAATACCTTATTTAATTAGGTGTTCAAAACAGTCACAATTCAATTAGTCAGCGATGGTATAGGTAACCTTCTTGTAATCGTAGGCACCCGTCTGCTCATTCTCCTCGTACTCGAGAATAGAGTTCATAAGCTTATCGAACTGAATAGCTACCTCAACGTTTTCCTCACCGTTGTAGAACTCATAGTAGGAATAGTTCTTGGTAGTATCGTCCTTTGCGGCCTTGATGTCATCCTTGGTTACGGTGAGGTCAAACTCTGCCGCAACGGTGTAAACTACTACGATAGGAAGCACGTAATCCTTTGCGTCAGCCCAGACCTCGTGCTTAGCGTCGGTGTAGGAATCAGCGCCCATCTTATCCGCAAGGAAGGTGCGGAACTCACCGTTATAGTGCTTGTAGTTGGACTCGCTGGAATCCGACTCCGACGTGTAGCTGCCCTCGTAGAAGGTGTACTCGTACTGCTCAATCATTCTGTCATACGCGCTCTGAATAGCGGCCTTGGGAAGATTGTCAACGGTCGCGGTAGCGTACTCCTGCATCTTCTTCCATACCTGCTTAGCAAGGCTCATCTTAATAGCGTGATTGTACTCGTCAAGCAGAGTCTCGTAAACGTCATCCTTGTACTCGGTGACAACCTTGTCCTCACCGATAGCCGTAACAAGCTCGGCAATCTTTGCGTCAAGATCAGCCTCTGCCTTGTTCTTTGCCTCCTCCTTCTCGTTGAGAGTGGGGATAGCGCCCTTGATGTTCTTATCAGCATTTCCGTTAAGAGCGTCCTTTGCGGCGTCAATGCTCTGCTGCTCGGCCTCGGTGGGTGTCTCGCCCTTTACGTTGCCCTCTGCCTTCTTAAGATTCTCCTCGGCGGTCTCCTTAGCCTTGAGAGCCTCGTCATACTCGGTAGTAGCAGTCTTAAGTGCTGCTCTTAACTCGTCAACAGCCTTAGCAAGCTCCGCGTTAGCCTCAATAGAGGGAAGCGCATACTCGGTCTTGTCCTTTCCGTCCTCGTCGGTGGTCTCGGTGCTGAGCGCGGTGAGAAGAGTCTTGATTACGGTAGTAGCGGAAAGCTCCTCAACCTCAAGGAAGTATGCGGGATATACGTGATAGGAAAGCTCTACACCCTTAAGCTCATACTCGGTGCCTGCGGCATCCTTAACCTTCTTGCTGTCGGTGTAGGTTACGTCCTTGATAAGCGTTTCCTTGCCCGTCTCAACGGTGTAGTTAACCTTTGCGGAGGTGTACTTCTTTCCACCCTCCTCGAAATCCTGGCTGCTTGCGATAGTAGAGCCTACAAGCTTAAGCGCAACGGGATGGTTTGCGTCACCAAGAGTAACGAGCTCGTTATCGTAGGTGAGCTTCTGAACCTTCTCAACACCCTCAACAGTCTCGGTGTACTCAACCGTGTAGCTGATAGAAGCAAGCTTGCCTGTAGCGGCGGTGCCCGAGGTTACGGTGGTGTAGGCGATATCCTTGAGGTCAACGCCCGTGAAAGCGTTCTCAACGAGCTTCGCGAAGCCCTCGGTATCGGTAAGACCGAGCTGAACGCTTGCGGCGGAGGACTCCTTCATATTAGCGGTGAAGAGAGTAACGTCCTTACCGTCAATATTCGCGGTAACGTAGTAGCAGTAATAGAGCTTATCGTTTCCTGCAACGACACCCTCTCTTATCTTCGCATCGGTATCAACCTTTGCAACGAGAAGCTCCTGAATATGGTCAAGAACCTTCTGCGCTCTGGTATCGGCATCGGTGGTAAACTCCGCGTCCTCTATGACGAGCTCCTTAAGGGCTGCCTCAAAGGCGGTCTTGTCAAAGCTGCCGTACTGCGCCATATCGTCCTTGCTGTAGCTGTAGCCGCAGCTGACGAGCGTAGCAACAAGCATAACGACGACGAGAATTAATGCTATAATTCTTCTTTTCATCTTTCTTTTCTCTTTCTAAATTAATATTATTTATATTAGATTTGCATAGCAACGATTATTATACCATATTCTTTTTAAAAAAGCAAGATTTTTTTAAAATTTGCGCCATCTTGCGGAAAAATATAAAAATCGCATAAAATAAAGGCTTAACACCCCGCCCCGTGTCGGCTTTTCTGCACTTTTCGCACTCTGCCGTCACACATTACGGGGTGTATATTTTTACTCTTTACTAATTATTTTGCATTTTCGGGATAGCTCATCTCGTTATCAACCGTCTGCCCTGCGAGTATCTGCATATAGCAGTTTACTATCTTCTTGAAGGCGTAGGTTGAGATATAGAAATCCGAAACCGACTCAAGCGCCGTGCCTGTGGCTCTGTCCTCGCGGAATATCCTTACCATAATGCGCCTATCGGAGGCTCTGTAAAACTCGTATGCGTAATCGTACGAGGAGGTTGCCTTATATATTCCCGCCTTGAATTTGTCGGCGTGAGAGGTCTCGTCCTCGCCGTACGCCTCACCGAGAGTTACGGTCATCTTCATAAGAAGCTTGCCGTCGGCAAACGCCTGCTCCTGCTCATCCTTTGTAAGGTTATCGACATACTGTGTATAGAAAATAGTTTCGAGCATTTCCTTGAAGTTTGAGGTAGCGAGCGTATCAAGCTCGATATACTTCGAATCGTAGAATGGGAAGAGCGCTCCGCCGTAATCCACTCCGTCAACCTTGAGGGTGGTCATAAGCGAATTGTAATACCCTAGATACTTCGTGTCGCTACACTCGCCCGAGGGCTTTGTGTAAATGAAAATTCCGTCGTAATTTGAGGCATACTGAAGCTGCTCCTCTGTGAGCTGGCTCTTTTCAACGATCTTACCGCCGTACGCGTAAAGCGCCTTGTGGGTAAGCTCGTTTGAGTAGCTTCCGTAAATATCCTCCATAAAGAAATCGAAGCTTACGTTCTTTATATTTGTTACGTTGGTAAGAAGAAGATTTCTTCTTGCGTAGAACTCAACGAAGTCATAATCAAGGAAAAGAAAATCGTCAGCCTCAACCGTTGCGATGATATCGTAAAGCTCCGAGGCAATATATCTCGTTCCGTCGATATTTTTCTCGCTCACATAGAGCGTAAAGCCGAGTGTCGAGTAGAAATCGTAATCGTCAAGCGTGTCAAGGTAATTGTTTACCGAACCGTGCTTGCTCTCGTCGTATTCAACGCCCGTGATACCTCTCGGCATCTCAAAATAAATAGTATGCGCGTAAAGCCCGTACTTCTCAAGCTTATCGGGGGTAATACCGATATCCACCGTCTTAAGGCCTATAAGTCCCGCGCTCGTGGTCGTTGACGAGCCTGAGCCGCCGAGCATCTCGGCTACGAGTCCGCATACGGTAGAGTTAAGCGCGTAGATGCGATTGCTGTTTTCAAGCGTATTCTTATAAAGCGAGTCGCCGTAGAAGGGATCGCGCTCGGATGCCTGCTCAAACTCGAAGGATACGATAGGCTCGGGTCTTACGATATACTTGATGCCCTTGATGGTGTAGGTGATAAACTCGGAAAATACCTCAAAGTAGCCCGTAAAGCTTCCAAGCTCAAGCATAAAGTTCTTTTCCCTGCCCTTGCCGCGGAAGAGGTCTGCAATCCTTTTTGCATCACCCGTAAGGCCGTCCTTTATCTCAACGGCGTCCGAAAGGTCCTCTGCGATTTTCTCGCCGTCAAGCGAGAGGTAGTAGCGGTAAACCACGGTGGTGCCGTTTGTTGCCTTATCAACGCTCTTGTTGTTGCTGTCAACGATGTCGATAACGTCGGTGGCAATCATCTTGATTTCTCTTTTTATAGCGGTATCCGCGCTGTACTGTACGCTGAAGCTTACACCGTCGGCGCCGCCAACCGTGCCGATAGCGGTAAGCTCACTCTTTACCTCAGCGGGAATTGCCGCGCTTGACATATCAAGCACCGCGTGCATAGGATATATGCTTTTTGCCACACCGTCAACCGAAAGCGTGTACCTTACCACGATACGGTCGGCAGCTCCCACCGCAGTGCCTGCCGCGGTAACGTCGGCGCCGTCGGTAAGGATAGCCTCGACCTCGTAAATAGTATAGGTGTAGGTCTTGCTAACGCCCTCTAAAAGCTCAAGCCTCTTGCTGCTTGACGAGGATGATGAAAGCGTCACCTGCACGGGATTCGCGAACAGGCCCGCGCCCTTGCCCATCAGCACGGAAACAAGCGAGCGGTAGGCATCGTCCTTCGCAATCTTATCGAGGTCTATCATAGTGCTCTTGTAATCGCCCGTCTGATAGCCCGACTGATATTTTTCGCTCTCCTCATCCGTTTCAAAGGGAAGCCTCGTCTGTGCGTCTATAACCACTCTGTCGGTATTTGAGGCAACCACGGTGCAGCCGCCCTCACAGCCCTTTTCCTTACAGCCGTCACCCTTGTGAACGGTATTGACGTACTGCTTGTAATCGGTGGTGAGCAGAGGCTCAAAAAGTCCGTCTATTTCAAGTCCCGCCGCGGTAAGCACGGGTTTGATATATTCCACAAGATCAGCAAACGCGTAGCGAAGCATTTCAACGTTGTTGACCGAGTATATATAGGGGCGCTCGTCTACCATAAGGTAGTAGCCCTTCTGCGAGATAAGCTTGTCTCCGATAACCACCGTATGATATGCCATCTCGTCATTTTCGTTGATATACTTAAACCTTACTCTGACTGCATCTCCGCCCGCCTCAAAGCCGTATCTCTCGTACTGCGTAAGAAGCTCGGCCTCTGCAGCGGCACGCTCGGCATCCGTCATCGTATCTGTTATGACGGGCAGCACTATTCTTTCCTCAAAGTAGATAGAGCCGAGCGCCGAGGTAAGATAAGTGACCTTATCAAGCGTGAAGCCGAGAGAATTCTCCTCGGTCGCGTAAAGGTCGGTGTACTCAAAGGTGGGGTCTGCCTCGTTTATCGAGGGGTAGTAAGCCTGAAGCTCTCCGTACTCATCCTCGTAGTAGAAGGTGAATACGTCATAGCTTACCTTTTCGGTCTTTTTCGTGCCGTCCTCGTTCAGGATCGGATTTCCGTCCTTGTCCTTGACCTCAACCGTCTGCACGCTCTTATCGGGGCGCATAAGCGTATATGCGCACTCCTTGCCGTCGATTGCAATCAGCATAAACTTATTCTCGCCGACAGGCGAATAGGTTGCGGGGGAATTATCGCCTATATATGCCTCACCTGGCATAAGCGTGATGGGCTCCTTTACCTCGGGCTCTTCTTCAACGTTAAGAAGTATCGGAAGAAGTATTGCCGCGGTGATAAGCAGCGCCAGCACCAGCGCCATTATTCCTATAAGCAGGGGCTTATTCTTTTTCTTTATAACCTTCATAATGCCCTCCTTACAGATACTTTCTCTTCACACGGATGATAACGCCCACTACCGCAACCGCGATAGGAAGAAGCGCTATTATTATAGTGAAGATAACGATTATCGGAGTTGTGAGCGCGTGATTTACGCGTATAAGATTGAGATGTCCCGTCTCATCGTAGCCGTTTACCTCAACCTCCTCGGCGCTCATCTGTGAGTTAAGAAGAATTTTTCCGCCGAAGCCCGTATAGCTGTTAAGCGAGGTTCCACCAAGCTCAATCGACGCGCGGGTGTCAAGCCTTGCGATATTCTGCGCGAGTGCCGAGACGATATCGTAGTTTGCGTAGGAGGTGTTACCGAGGTGAGACGCCGAGAAGAACTCCGCGCTTGCCGCGCAGAAGAGGTAGGAATACTCGTAGGTCGCGGTGAAGTCATTCAGCTTCTGCCTTCCGCACACGGCGGCAAGGGCACGTCTGCCCCTCTCGCCCGCGAGGTCCACGTAGGCATCCGCATCGGCATTGTAGGCATAATCCTGCGCCTTATCCGACGAATAGAGGAAGGGCGCGTAAATTCTCGATACGTTAAGAGTGCCCGCCTCTCCGACGTTTGGCGAATCGTCAAAGGCGCACTTGATGTAGCCCGTATCACCCACGATAGTTCTGGGCGCGGACTCAAGCGTTGCGTACTCACCGTAGATGCTGAAGCCGTAGCTTGCCTCGTCGGTATTGTAATCGGCAACGAGCGTGGTGCCCGAATTTGTGCCGTCCACTATATGCTGTGAGTCATCCTTGACCTGCGTGTTTGTAAACTCCATTCCCCACTCGCGGAGGAAGTCCTCAAAGATGGGAAGCGTTACTCTGTAATCCTTCGCCACCATCACCGAGCCACGGCCCGAGGTGAGGAAGCGGTCGAGTATCTCGGTTTCGGATACGTAGCCGAATTTCAGCGCCTGACTCTCGTCGTAGAGGAAATCGGTCTTGGGATCGTTTATGATAACGATAGCGCAATCCTCGGGCATTGAGGGCACACGCTTATCCTCGGGGTGCGCCGCGTTATGCTCGGCTGTCGCCTTGTAAATCTCATCAAGGGAAATATTCTTTACCTGAAGCCCGCGCTCGGTGAGAAGGTCGACGAGATAGCTCGTATCAAGGCTCATCTCGCTCTCGGGATTATTAAAATCGTAATAATCCTCACCGTGCCCCGTCAGGAAGTATGCCGCAGGCTGATTAATGAGCGTCAGGGAAAGGAATATAGACGCAAGCTTGTACTCGCCGTCAAACGAATAAAGAGCGTCGTCATTGGAGTTCCAGAAGCTCAGCGCCGAGGCTACTCGGTATCTCGTGCCGTAGGAAATTATAACGTCACTTGCCGTTATCTCGGTAAGAGAGGTAGTCTTATAATCGGCAATAGCAGTAGGATTATAGGTGATATTGACCGTCTTAACCGTAAGGTTAGGATATATATCCGCAAGAGCTATCGCCATATAGTATATCGGGCGCGTCACGTAGTTCGCTAAAAGCACGTCGGGCTCCGCGCAGAAGGTAATAGTTATACCAGGGTCGCGAAGGCTTCCGTCCTCAAGATAGAACACATCGTGGCAGGCCTCAACCATCATATCCCTGACGGTGTATAGCCCCTCGCTTGTCAAATCGAGGAATACGGTATCATAGACACCCATCGCGAACGCCGCAAGGTTAAGTCCGAGAAGCAGGATGAGTGCGACGAGCGTTATTACCGCAAATGTTTTAGTGCGGGTGCTTTTACCCGCAAACGGATTTTTAATCATTTTAATACCTTTATAAGTTATTTTTTATCTGTTTTTGCGTCTTACGATAACGAAGACACCGACAGCACCGACAGCTACGGGGATCATCATAATGATAGCCGTAAAGATACGCGCTGTCTGCATAGTCAGGCTTTCAAGCGTCTCACTCGTATAGAATACCGTGTTGCATCCGTAGGGAACGTTCGGCGAGTTAAATACCGTATCAAGCACCGCGTAAAGGAAATCTCTGTTGGCGTATCCGCCCGAAACGAGCGCGTCACCCGCGGTAAGATATATGCTCGGTATAACCATGACCCGTCCTGCCTCGGCACCGTCAGCATCCTTTGCATAGGATATCGCGGACAGGCAGAAGCTGCCTCTGTCTGAGGTCACCTCACCGCCCGCAAAGGTCGAGGAGGAGGGGGATGAGAGAAGCAGTGGCTGTGCATCGCCCGAAAGCTCAAGCGCCGCGCAGCTGCTGACGAGAATTCCCGATTGCTTGTACTTGCGAAGCTCCTCCGAGACACCGCCCGCAAGAGGCGAGTCTGCAAGGTCGGCAACCAGCGTGAAGAAATCGGCGGTGATCGCGTTGTCGGTATCTCTTACGATATTTCTGTAATGCTTGCCTTCCCTCTCGGCAGAAGAAATCTTAATGCCGTATTCCGAAAGGAAGCTCTCAAGCACGGGGAATCTTCCCGCGTAAGGGTCAAGCGCGACATAGAGGCTTCCTCCGCGCTCAAGGTAGGTGCGCATTCTCTCTATCTCGGTCCTGATATTCGAGCCTACAGCAGCGCGCTCAAAATCAGACTTCGGGTTGGAAATGAGAAGAACGTCCGCATCGTCGGGCACCTCCCTTTCCTTAAGGTTTATCATCTCGACGTTGTAGCCCGAGCAGATAAGCATAGTACGGAAGGATATATCCGCAACCTCACCGTGATAGGTTGTGAAGTACGCCGTCTTATGCTCGTCCTCAAGCACCCAGCCTATCATAGACGCCATAACCTCCTCGCCGTTGTACGCCATGATGTTTCCCGAGGAATCAAGCGTAAAGAAGTCGGAATAGCCCTCGCTGGTATAGGTATCGGTAAATATCTTGACCTCATCTCCGCACTCAAAGATAACCGAGCTTTTGAGAAGCGGTATCTCCTTGCCGAGCGCGTCGGTCTGTCTGTATCTGTCTATATCGACGTACTGTATATCGCTGCTGTCGTCAGCCGACACAGACTGCTTTGTTATGATATTCAGAAAGCGCATTGATACGAAGTCGTATCTTTCGGCAAGCTGCTCTGCCGTGGAAAGCACGTATCTTCCCTTCATAGCCGTATTGCCGGTGCCCGAAATTATATCGTCACGCGCCATACAGAAGGTGACAGTGACCGTCTTATCTCCAACTCTTTCTTCGCTGAACAGGCGGTCGGTGGTGCCTGATATCTCAAGATCGTCGGCGGTGTCGGGGGTGTAGAGAACAACTCCAAGCGCGTAAAAGACTACGTTCAGTGCAATAACTATCGCAATTACGATAGCCGTTATCGTGCCCGAGGTCAGCCCCTCGCCCTTGACAAGCGCGCCGAGCCTTTCTTTGAATTTGCTCATTTTTATCCTCCGCCCATAATCAGTTGTAGCGGCGGCGGTCGTAGGTCCTTACTGTAAGGTATACGAACAGAGCGCCGACGGTAAGATAATAGATAATTCCCGAAAGGTCGAATATTCCCGAAACGAAGGTCTGGAACCTTGAGAAGAAGGATATGCAGTTTATAACGTATCTCAGCCAATAATCGTTGGGAAGGAAGGTGTTAAGCACACCGATTATGAGAAGCACGAGTATCACCGCCATCGTGCCGATTGCCGCGGTGAGCTGGTTCTCCGTAAGCGACGAGATAAACAGTCCTATCGCGATGAATACGACACCCACGAGAAGCAGAGCCACGAACGAGCCGATTATCGACGCGAACTGAAGCTGTGCGAACGGAATAAGGAAAAGAAAGCAGAGCGAGTTTACAAGAAGCGCGCCCGCAAACATAGTAACTGCCGCAAGGAACTTTCCAAGCACCATACCCGTAATTGAGACGGGGGCGGTGAGAAGCAGCTGCTCGGTCTTGGTCTTTCGCTCATCCGAGAAGGACTTCATCGTAAGAAGCGGAAGCACCACCGCCGAGAAGATAAGCATATAAATGAAATAATTAGATGCGTTTGCGGTCATAGCGTAGAGCGTAGACAGACAGAAGATGCCGCCTCCTATAGCGAGGAACAGCACGAGAAATACATAGCCTATAACTCCCGTAAAGTATGAACGCATTTCCTTTTTGTATATTGCAAGCATTCGTAATACCTCTCTTTCAAATTAGTGCGCGCGGCGCTTCTGCTTGGTGTCGGAAGCGTCATCGGCTCCGTTTGACTTATCGACAAGACGGATAAAGATAGACTCAAGGTCGGTGCCCGTAGGACAAAGCCCGAGTATCGGCCAGGACTTGGTCTGGCAAAGCGAGAATACCGCCTTTCTTACGTCGGCGCCCTTCAGGGTCTCTATAACGTACGCATATGAGTCGGCGTCACGCTCACCCGTCGCGACTACGTTCTTAACACCGTGAAGCTTCGAGAGTGCGGCAAGCACGTCGCGCTGAGGTCCGCATATCTTAACCTGATAATGGTAGCCCTCCTCAATGGTCCTCGTAAGCTCCTGTGTCTTTTCATCTGCAATTATCTTACCCTGATTTATAATGATAACTCTCTCGCACACCGCCTGTACCTCGGCAAGAATGTGAGTGGAAAGAATTACCGTATGATTTTTCGAGAGGGTACGGATAAGGTTTCTTACCTCAAGTATCTGCTTTGGATCAAGACCTACCGTCGGCTCGTCAAAGACGATAAGCTTGGGGTCTCCGACAAGCGCCTGAGCGATACCAACTCTCTGCTTATAGCCCTTCGAGAGGTTTGCGATAAGCCTCCTTCTTACGTCGCCAAGCTTTACAGACGCGATTATCCCCTCAAGATGGCTTGTCCTATCAAGGGTACAGCCCTTAAGATCAAAGACGAAGTCAAGATATTCCTCAACCGTCATATCTCCGTAGACGGGGGGCTGCTCGGGAAGGAAGCCTATGAGGCGCTTTGCCTCAATGGGATCCTCAAGAATATCTATTCCGCCAACCGATGCCCTTCCAGAGGTTGACGAGAGATAACCCGTAAGTATATTCATCGTCGTGCTTTTTCCCGCACCGTTAGGGCCAAGCAGTCCTACTACCTCACCCTCGCCTATCTCAAAGGATACGTCGTTCAGTGCGTAATTCTGTCCGTATCTTTTAACAAGATTTTCTACCTTTACCATTTTTATACTCGGCATAATGCCGTTTCCTTCCTGTATTTTTACCGCCCGCCCACGGGCGACAGTACGCTCGAATACCATTGTAACACATAATTGTAAACAAATTTTGAATAAATAAAATAATATTTTAAAATAAAATCAATCAGCTTTCCTCTTGACAAAAATCCCCGTCGGTTGTATAATCAATTGTAATTATGGCTATAATCAACGCAAAGGAACGGTGAATGATATGACAGGCGATAAAAGGACGGTATTTTCGGCAGTACAGCCGTCGGGAAATCTTACGATAGGAAACTACCTCGGCGCGATAAAGAACTTCTCGCGCTTCGGTGAGGAATACAAGACCTTCTTCTGTGTGGCAGATCTGCACGCGATCACCGTAAGGCAGATCCCCGCCGAGCTTCGCAAGAGGACCTACGAAACCCTCGCCCTTTACATAGCGTGCGGTCTTTCTCCCGAGAAAAACACGATATTCGTGCAATCCCACGTGCCCGAGCATACCGAGCTTGCGTGGCTGCTCAACTGCTATACGATGTTCGGTGAGCTTTCGAGAATGACACAGTTCAAGGATAAAAGCGCGAAGCACGCTCAAAATATAAACGCAGGTTTGTTTACCTATCCCGCTCTTATGGCGGCGGATATTCTTCTTTACGGAACCGATATCGTGCCCGTAGGACTTGACCAGAAGCAGCACCTTGAGCTCACCCGCGACATTGCGATAAGATTTAACCAGACCTACAGCGATACCTTTACCGTTCCCGAGGGATATATCTCAACCGATACGATGAAGATAATGTCTCTTGCCGAGCCGACCTCAAAGATGTCAAAGTCGGACGAAAACCAGAACGCGGTGGTATATATCCTCGACACGAAGGACGATATCATCCGCAAGTTCAAGCGCGCGGTAACCGACTCCGACAGCGTAGTAAGATACGGCGAGGACAAGCCGGGCATCTCAAATCTTATGACCATCTACCGCGCCTTCTCGGGAAAGACGCTTGAGGAAATCGAGCGCGAGTTTTCAGGCCGCGGCTACGGCGACTTCAAGCTTGCCGTAGGTGAGGCGGTAGCAGACGGTCTTGCTCCCGTAAGAGACGAGTTCGCAAGGCTTATTGCTGACAAGAGATACCTTGAGGATGTTATGAAATCAGGTGCAGAAGAAGCTCATTACTATGCTAGGCGTATGATTTCAAAGGTGAAGAAAAAGATAGGTTTTGTAATTTAGTGTTTACAAATTCTCACAAATATAGGAGAAAACGAACCGATGCATCAACTTGCTCGGTTCGTTTTTTGTGTTATGGAAGCTTATCGCATATTGCCTATCGCCCTAGTCCTCTCTGCACTGTCCTTTATCATATCCTATCTGCTCACACCTCTGACCGCGCGCCTATCCTATGCGACGGGGGCGCTCGACCGTCCCGACGGTGTGCGCAAGATACACCTTACCGACACCCCGCGTCTTGGGGGACTTGCCTTTTTCTTTGCGGCCTTCATATCGGTTTCGCTTCTCGCCCTTCACGAGGGCATCAATATCGCGCTTGGTGAGGGCGGCTTCATCTCGGCACTCCTCTCGGGTGGCGCGATACTGTGCGCCTCGGGTGTCCTTGACGATACCTTCGGGCTCGCGCCCCTCGGAAAGCTTTTGCTGCAAAGCGCCGCGGCGCTTGTCGCGCTGGTCTTTCTTCCTCTGCCCGAGAGCGTTTCCTTCTTCGGCCTCGTACGGGTTCCGCTTATAGGTACGCTTGGGTACATCTTTATGCTTATAAGGATGATACTCACCGTCAACGCGGTGAATTTCTCCGACGGTCTTGACGGTCTTGCCTCGGGGCTGTCGCTCGTAGCGCTGCTCTCGCTTTTTGTGTTCGGCCTCGCCAACGGAAGGACACTCGGTGCCTGCGTCTCGCTTATTCTCGCGACGGCGGTGCTCGGCTTTCTTCCCTACAACAGATACAGAGCGAGGCTCTATATGGGAGACGTCGGCTCTCAGTTTCTCGGGCTTTCAATCGCGATAATAGCGCTCTCGACGACAAGGGACGGAAGCTTTACCCTTGAGACCTCGCTATTTCTCTTCATCCCGATGCTCGATACCTTCCTGTCAGTGGTAAGACGGCTTCTTCACGGCAGGTCGCCCTTCTCTGCCGACAAGGGACATCTTCACCACCTTCTGCTCGCGCGCGGCAGGTCTCATCCTGCCGCGGTAAGAACACTCGTCTCTATATCCGCGCTCGTCGCCCTGCTCACTCTGGCTCTTTGCCTGCCGTAGAGGTTCCATCCTTTTTACTTCACCGAGGGCTTGATTTGTAAGAAAAGCCCAAGAGAGCGCGCTATGTATCATATGTCGGCAAAAAGCAGGTTTTCTTCCCGCATTTCGGTATTTTTAAAAAGTGAAAAAATATTTTTCAAAACATCTTGACAAAATAAGTGTCATTTGCTATAATACAATAGTCCGCAAGGGCAAAAAATGCTGCTATGGCTCAGCTGGTAGAGCACATCCTTGGTAAGGATGAGGTCCCCGGTCCGAATCCGGGTAGCAGCTCCAAACATCCCCGATGCTCAATAGAGTGTCGGGGCTTTGGTTTTATTTAGGGAAGGAGAGGTGCTATGCTCTATAACAACTTAAGCTCTTACTTAAAGGGCACATACGGGCAAAGACTTAAAAAAATCTGCATCGACGGACACTTCACCTGCCCCAACCGTGACGGCAGGTGCGGCAAGGGCGGATGCATCTTCTGCGGTGAGCGAGGCGCGGGCGAGCATATAGAGGAAAGAGCTTCCATCCGTGAGCAGGTCGAGGCAGGGCTTAACTCCAATCCCGACTCGCTCTTTATTGCCTACTTTCAGAATTTCACAAACACCTATGCCGACATACAGACCTTGAAGTCGCGATATGACGAGGCGCTTTTTGACGAAAGAATACGCGTCCTTTCTATAGGCACTCGCCCCGACTGCATCAACGAGGATATCGCAAGTCTTATCGCCTCTTACAAAACCAGATGCGACGTATGGGTTGAGCTTGGACTTCAGACCGCAAGCGACACCACGGCAGAGCTGATAAACCGAGGCTATAAATCCGAGGTATTCACCGAAGCTGTGCGTATTCTTAACAAATACTCAATCCCCGTTGTATCCCATATGATGATAGGTCTGCCAAGCGAGGATGACGGTGATATACACCGCACGGTAGAGTTCCTTAACTCGCACAAGCTTTTCGGTCTTAAAATCCACTCGGTGTATGTAATGAAGGGAACACGGCTCGCTCGGCTCTACGACGAGGGTAAGTACGTCCCCATCACCTTTGATGATTACGTGCGCCTTGCCACCTATGTGATAACGCACGTAAACCCCGACCTTATCCTCCACCGCATCACGGGCGATTGCCCCGACGGTATGCTCGCAGCCCCCGAATGGAATAAGGATAAAAACGCCGTCATCTGTGCCATACAAGCCAAGCTAAAGCATGACGGACTTTACCAAGGAATTTATTTTAAATAACAGATAATGTTAATATTTATTTGCATTATAATGTAAAAAGCAACCGAGCTATACATATACACTCGGTTGCTTTTATTTATTTTCATCGTGAAATATCAAAATATCCTCTACTCTGCAGGAGAGTATCTTACACAGATCGTCAACAGTAACAGTGCTTATAGGCTTATTATGCTTAAGTCTGTCCAAAAGACTTCTGCTGATGCCATACTGATTGATAAGCTTATAGGTACTGACACCCTTTTCCTTTAATGTCCTGTAAAACGGCTCGTACGAAATCATATGTCCCCTCCTTTAAATATTATTATAAATTCTACTCTACCTATTGACAATTGTCTATAAATAGAGTATAATCATAGTATGCTCGGTTTATAGAGTATATAATATTAGAAAGGAATACAACATGAAAGACATTCTCGAAAAACTTAAAAAATTGCAGGAATATGTTGAAAAGAAAGAAACGTACCAAGAATTGATAGATATGGGCGTCGACTCATATGTAGAGGAAAAGATAGGAAAACGGTGTACATTCACTGATAAAGAACCAGTAAAAGAGATCGCAGAAGCCCCAAAAGAGATAAAAAGAAACTATAAATACCTTATATTTGCTATTTTAACAACGATTGTTGAAGTTATAGCAATAATAGCCGCTTTTTCTTCTGCTTTATTGAGCAACCTTGGATTGTTAATTCTTTTTTTAGCCATAATAATAGCCCCCTGTATATGGGGAACAGTAAATCTATATATAGCTGACAAAGACGACCGTTATTATTATAATTCGTACTTAAAAAAATGCGAGGAAGTTAAAGTACAGAACAAGAAATACTCAGATGAGTATAAAACAAAAATGGCAGATTACAGAGCGAAACTTTCAAAGCATCAAGCAGAATGCGCAGAATATGACAGAAAACGCGCCGAACTTGAAGTAGAATACCCGAAACTTTGCGCTATATTAGAAAAAAACCTTGAAACGGTCAACAAAAACATAGCATTATATAGTACAGGAATAGGCGAACGCTATCACGATTTTGAAAAATTAGAAATGATAATTAGAATAATTGAAAACGGCAGAGCAGATAGCCTGAAAGAAGCATTAAATATCTACGAGGAAGATGCTCACAGACGAAAAGTGGAACGAGAGGAACAAACGAGAACTCTCTTATCATTACGAGAGGCAAACGAAAGAGCGGAAAACGAAAGAGAAGAAGCACAAAGAAGGTGTTGGCATTGTAGCCTTTATAATACTTGCTCCACAAAATACCTCGACAACTGTTCCGCATACGTTCCGAAAAAGTCATGGTATTGATATCAACGAGACAATAATATAAATGTGAATAATTCTATTTTAAGAACGATAAGCACAAGCCTCACATTTGACATATCTAATACAATCAGGATAAATTCCTGATTACAAGAAAGGGTTGTCTCATTAAGATAGCCCTTTTTCGTTTAAAGATCCCAAAAGAGCTACCCCAGACAATCTTGAAAATGCATTATAGACATCCAATCGTCTTTGCTATTAACAAAAAACACATATAATTCTCGATTGTTTTTTCATTCCGCGCAAAGGGCGCGCTCAAAAAGCATGATGACATATTATTAAATTTGCGATTTATTTTCATAAAAAATCCTCACACCTCTTGAAATTCATTCTCCGCGGGTGTATAATATTTACACTCGCGGGTATAGTCTAGTGGCAGAACTCCAGCTTCCCAAGCTGGCCGTGCGGGTTCGATTCCCGTTACCCGCTCCAAAAAGGACAAAATTCGAAAGAATTTTGTCCTTTTTTATCCATTGCGAAAGCAATGGCATATCATCTCGCCTTGACAAGGCGAGTATATCATCAGTCCCTTCGGACTGTATATCATCATGCCTTGACAAGCATATCTCGCCAAGGCGAGTATATCATCACCGTAAGGTGCATATCATCAGTCCCCTCGGACTGTATATCATCATGCCTTGACGAGCATAGCTCGACAAGGCGAGTATATCATCAGTCCCTCTGGACTGTATATCATCACCGTAAGGTGTATATCACCACTATATATAAATGATAGAATATTGAATTTTAAGTCAAGATGTGCTATAATCTTATCAAAGAGGGCTCTTAGAGGACAGACATCAAAGGCGGTTTCGGTTTTATAAGCATCGGCTCTTTATTTTTTAAGAGGTGAGGAGGGGCTTAATATGCTATCAAAAAGCAAGCATATAAAATATGAATATTCCAACGGCAAGGACAGAGTATTTTTAAGCTATCAGAGAGAATCGTTCGACTTTGTCTTGAAGCTCTCCGAGTATCTTGAGGCAAACGGAATAAAGACCTGGTACGCACCGAGGAACATCAAGCTTGCGGGTCTGTGGCCCGAGAAGCTTCATGAGGCGGTTGAGAACTGCAGATGCCTTTTACTTTTATACACAAGGCACGCAGACAAGAGCAAGCATGTAATAAGAGAGGTTTCAATAGCCGACGATTACAATAAGCCGATACTCTGGCTGAAGCTTGATAAGTCCGAGCCTGAAAGCAAGGTGCTTAAATATTTTTTGAAGCTCGTGCAGACGGTTGAGTGCGACAAGGAAGGCGTACTGTTTGAAACGCTTTCAAATGCCCTCAGCCCCGACAGTATCAATTTTTCAGGATTGAAGGACAGCCTCAAGCTGAACACAAGCTCAACCGAAGGGCTTAGTACAACACAGTGGTCGAAGGGAATTTATGCATTTGACACCGCAGACGAGGCAGCCGAATGTGCCGCGAGGGTTTATTTTGAGAAGGCAAAGGTAAGTCCCGAAAGAACGCTTCTTCTGCCGACAGGAAGAAGCGCCAAGCGAGTATTCCAGGCTATGCTCAGGCTTGCGACAGGCGAATATGCAGCTTCTCCCTTTGGTGACTGCTATCTTATGAACGATACCGAAACCTTCGGTGTCAGCATGAACCATCCGACAAGCAGGGTAAGGGCAATCAGGGAAAACCTCATCAATATACTCTCGGCGATGAATCGCGCCCCCGAGGAATCAAGACTTCTGTTCTTCGGTCAGGGGGATGACTGTCTCGACCCCGAGGATGCGGCGGCGCAAAATCTTGCCAACCACCCACCCGTTATCCACGGCATATCAATTTCGCCCTATATGGAAATAATCGGATATGATCTCGGGCGTCACACAGGTGATATCGTCAACGACGGACCTCGCGTAGTAGAGGTTACCGACGAGACAAGGGAATATATTGACGCAAAGCAGAAATCCCACTCGATATATACCGTAGGTCTGAAAACCGCGCTCGCAACCGATATTCTTTTAATGCTTGCCTTTGAGAGCGACAAGAGCAACGCAATTGAAAGGCTTTTCAAGGAAGACGTTGACCCGAGCGTTCCCGTAACGCTCCTTAGAAATCACGAAAACGCGTATCTCATTACAACAAAGGAAATCGTGAGCCGTGCAGGACTTGAGAACCACGCCATTAAAAATCTTTCCCCGACAGAGGCAGCTAAATGTATAATGAACCAAATATAATTCTTGATTTTGACGGAACGATTTTCAAGCTCTTTGAAAATCATAGTCTGGATAGGCTGATTAAAAGGCTTTATAATCTAACAAATGTTTACAATATCGGCTTTACAGAGCAAAATGATGCCTTTGATGCTTTTGCGTTAATAAGAAATTCCGATTTATCAGATGATATAAAGCGCGACCTGCTGGTAAAGGCTCATATGTGGGCGACCGAGGAAGAACTCGAGGCGCTCAAGACAGGAGTTCTTGTAGACGGATTTTTTGAATTTCTAAAGACCGCGCCCGCCCTTGGTAAAAAAATCGCTATCGCCACAAACAATTCGCCCGAGTGCATTGAGAGATTTTTTGAAAGCCTCGCGCCGAATATTATCACCGAATATAATATCCCCGTCATAGGAAGAGAGGCTCTTCATACCGAAAGAATGAAGCCCTCACCCTATATGCTAAGGCACCTATGCGAGACCAACGGCTGGGATGCAGCAGACACCCTTTATATCGGGGACCACCCAAGAGACTGGGAATGTGCCGTAAGCTTCGGTTGCCGATTTATCGGTATGGCATCCGCAAAAGAAAAAAGAGATCGCTTCCTCGCCTGTGACGCGTCTATGAAGCTGGTCTCTGATTACCGCGAGCTTGTGAGCCTTCTTCTTAACTAGCCCGCCTATATAAAGAATTAACAGGAGTTATATTATGAAAAGGCTTATATCAATTGTAGCGGTGCTTACCATTCTTACATTATCACTCGCGGGATGTGCCGAGGCGTTTGATTTAGATAAGAGCATCGAAGCCCTTAAGGCAAAGGGACTTGTATCTCAGGGTGTCCTCACTACCGAGGATGAGCTTGACGAAATCAATAGGATGATGTCGTCAATGATAGAGATAATGGGCGGTGATTTTACCGTCACGGTAACCGCGTATCAATCACTTATTCAGGATAATGACCGAACGAAATGCGTTGAATTTATAACCTTTAAGACGCAGGACGAGGCAAGCGCCTATGCAAACCTCTATATTTCAGCAAATCCCGAAAACCGCCCCGCAAAAATTGCGCAAAGCGGGTGCATACTCATATGCACAAACCTTGATATCGTCGAGGAAACGGTTAAGCTCAAATTTCTCTGATTGCAAGCGCGAAAAAGCATATTAATAAAGAAAGCGGCAGATACCCCTATCGGTAAGTATCTGCCGCTTAAAATTTGCGCCCTTCAATGCCTGCGCCTACACCCTCGGCTTTATCCTGAGTGCGGTGCGCGTAAGAGGAACAAAGAGCAAGGGAAATGCCACGAGGTTCGTTATTATTTGCGCTAGATAAAACCATACGCCGCGCGCATAGTAGATAGCGAAGCGAAAGAGGAAATTATCAAACGCGCCGCTGAAAAGTCCGACCTCGACAAGCGATGTAAGCACGCCAAAAAGAAAGGTCATTACTACCGCAATACAGGTCACGAGTATCACAAGAGAGGTAGGATACGCGCCACCCGCCCTTTCTTTCATTATATCCCCGTCTAATTCTTTCTTTTTCCTACGCGCGCCAAGCAGGGCAAAAATCAGAGTGAGCGTCGGCCAGTATATTATATAGGAAACGACCCAGGTGCCAAAGCCCCAGATGAGTGGCTCTATAAGCACGAATATGACTGAAGCAATCACGCCAAGGGCACCGAAGCAATATCCGAACACGGCAGAGAAGAGAGTAACCGCCTCAACGTTCGGGATAAAGGAAAGCGCAAGCTTTACGCACTCAAGAGCCGCCGCCATAATGCCTACGGTAGCGCACTTAAGAGCTGGTCTTTTGATACCCATAATTACCCGAAGCTACCAACGGTGAGGTAGTATATTCCGCCCCCGTCAACCGTCATACCCGACGCGCCAAGCCCCGATGTGCCGAGCCTCGTTCCCTCGTATTCAAGCTCCTCAAAATAGGTGCTAGTATCAAAATCAAGGGTGTTTGAGGTGTAGATCTTCACATACTCATTTCTCGTCGCATCGGGCACCACAATGCCGACCGATTTAAGCATAGCTCCGTAGGTGCTTTCGGTATAATCAAGAGCCACACCCTCATTTTCATTAAGGTAGCGAAGCACAGGCATAAGTCCGTCATCACCCGTCACCTTATCAAGCTCCACTGTGTACTCCTTTACCTCATCGCCGACGGCAAGCACAACGGTACACTTACCGCTTCCGACACCGCCAAAGCAGGATACAAGCGAGATAGCAAGCGCTAAAATCAGCGCAAATGCTAACGATTTGCAAATCTTTGTTTTCATTTTCTTCGAACTTTGTGCGTATTCGCAAGATTATACACACAAACTTACTCCTTTTGTTTGTATTTGTTTTTTACATTCAAAAGGCAAAAAGAGGATGCCGTAGGGCACCCTCTCGGTAGACTTATTACAAGAAAGCCATTTACTAAAAATGAGACTAATCTGTATATAAGGATCCCCCGTATGCCCAAGGAACGCTATATATTCAGGATCGGGCGGGCATTCCGACTTAAGATTATTGATAGCCTCTCTTTTGCCTTTGCGATATGCACAAGCACGCACTGTGCGCGTGCTTGTGTCCTCGCCCGTGGCAGTCTACCAAATCCATTACGGCAATGGCTGTTGCGACGGATTTTCACCGTACTTTCCCCGCTTTGAATCAGGACATCTGTCCCCGATCCGCCTTGCGTTTAATAATATTTCTCTCTGCCCTATAGAGGGAGGTATTTGTCGCGTGGCGCCCTTATGCCTCATAAGAAGCCCCCAAGGCCCCAACGAGGCCCTTTCCCTTAAAGCTCTATCCTTTCATAAGGCTTAAGCACGAGCTTGTCCTCAAAATCGAACTCATCGGGTGAGATGCTGTCAAAAAGACCGTAGTGCAGAGGTATCGCGCATTTTGCGCCTATCTCCTCGGCAAAGTCTGCCGCGTCACGCGCGTTCATATTGTTACCGACACCGTTGATGGGAAGGAAGGCGAAGTCAACTCCGTCCTCGCAAAGGTCGATAACGTCGTCAATAACGTCATAGTTATAGAGCGTGTCACCGCTGACGTAGTAGGTCTTTTTTCCGTCGTCAAGAATATATCCCGCGGCGCAAAGATCGCTATGCTCGGCTCTTACCGCATAGAAGGCAATTCCGCCCTGCGACCATACCGAGCCAGGTCTTAGCATAACGTAGTTGTGACCGCCACCCATCAGAGAGAGCTTAAGATACGCATTATAGGGTGCCAGCACCGTGATCCGTCTGTCCTTATCAAGAAATCTCTTGAGCGTTTCAGGATCAAGGTGATCAAGATGCTCGTGCGTTATAATAATAACGTCGGGCTCAATATCAAACATACTCTCGTCGACGGGAATGCGCCTGTTCTTCTCGGGGCATCTCTCTCCTACCGAGTTTGAAAGATAGGGGTCAACCATTACGGTTATCCTTCCGTTATCAAATACAAGCCCTGCCTGTGTCAACCATCTTACAAACATATTATTCTCCTCTCCGCCTCCCCATTGGGCAGGCGACATAATTTTATTTTGGGCGGTATCCGCACTCGGCAAGGTGCTTACCGAGGTTCCTCGCAAAAAGCCTGCCTTAGCCGAAAAGGCCGAAGATAAGCGCACCGCCGATGCCTGATATTACGCCTATGACGGCGCCCGCCGCCACGTCCTTGACAAAATGAATACCGAGAAGCACGCGCACCGCCGCCAGCAGAATACCCGCCAGAAGCAAAAGCAGTCCGACCGTCAGGTTGCTCGCGAGCAGCACCGAGCCTATAACGAATACCGAAAAGACGTGTCTTGACGGAAACGACTGCCCCAGCTTCGCCTTTGGCGGTGTACTGAAAAAGGGCAATAGCTCATAGGGCCTTTTTGAATTCAGAAGCCGTCTCATAACGCTTACCGCAACGAACGGCACGCCCGTTGTGACCAGCACCGCGACGATATGATAATAATCGGCACAGGAAAGCGCCAGAACAAGATCGTAAAGAAGCGCGTAGACGGTCAGAACAACGATTGCCATCGAGGATATTTTAAGCGAGGCGGTAAGCTCGGTGCTTTTATAAACCGCAAGCATAACCCTCTCGGTCCTGTTTTTCGGAATATATGCATCCGCCGTTGTCCCGTCACCCCGCTCGGTGACGGCGGCAGTCTCGTCCTCGGGCTTCGTCTCTGTGACCTCACAGGTCTCGGGGGGATCACCCGCCCCGTTTTCCTCGGCGGTATCCGTCGGCACTCCGCCCGTCGGCTCCGACGCTCGCGTTATACCGTTCAGCTTATCCGCCTCAAGCTCCTTATCAAGCATTTCTCCGTCTCTCATCACAGCCTCTTGCTGTCTGCCTCAAAGAGGTAGATATTACCGTAGCTCCAATCGTAGGAACTCATTCTTACGCGGTCAAAAGTGAGATGGAAGTATCTCTCGCGCGTGCCTATTTTTATAGGCATTATGGTTCCCCAGCCACGGAAGCCACCGTCGGGATAGTCAAAGGTGAGATTTTCGTATTTATCGAACTCGCCCCACCTGTATACGCGATAGTCCGACGGTCCCTTAGCCTTGTTTCCGCAGATGAAGTAAACCGTACCGTCTATTTTCATAATAGAACCGCCTGTCTCCTCGCCTATCATTCCCTTGCCTACGAATTTGAAGTCGCGGTCGGGATAGTCCGACTCAAAGAAGTGATAGCGGTAGCGCCTCGTGGTGCCGTCGTGTCTGCATATTGAATAGAGCCATTTGCCTCTATCTTCATCATACATAAGGTCGGGGTCCTCATCGTGATCCTTACCGAGCCAGAGCTCATCCTCGGGACCCGTAATATCCTTCATAAGAGGCATAAGCCTGATGTCGACGGTATTTACGCCAAACCTCACGTCGTTTTCAAAGGATGCGCTTCCGACAATATGTCCGTGTGAGAAGGACGCCACGTTGAGATACCATTTTTTATCCATTCGGTTGAATATAAGCGAGGTCGCGACATCGTCACACGCCACACCGTCACCCGCGTCAAAGAAGAGCGCGCCCACCATATCTATCTCAGAGGTGCCAGGCACCCAAGAGAACACGCCCTGATGCGTACCCCATATACGGCGGATGCTTGCGGTGAAGTAGACCTTACCGCCCTCAACCATAATCTCGGAATTTTCATATCTTACGCTTCTCATATCCGCAAGACCGAGCCCGCAGTCGATTGATGCGTCAATACCCGTCACTCTGACGTTACCGCCCGCGTGAAGGGCAACACCCATATTTTTCATAGCCCTCTCGTCATTTGAGCATTTAAAGCTTTCAGAGCCGAACGAGCATATGAAGCGAACGGTATGCTTATCTCTTACGTAAATATCAAACGCTCCGGGGCGAAGCGATACCTCAAGGTTAAAGGGCTCATCAGCCTCGGTCATGGGCGCATCCAGCTTATGTACCTTTTTGCTCCAGCTGGCTGACATCTCGGGTGAATTAAAGACAATGTAAAACGAATGCTCACCCCTCACAAGAAGCACCTCGTAGCGCAGGCTTCCGTCATCCTCGCTTGAGAAAAAGGTAAAGCCGACCTCCGAGTATTCACCAAGCGAAAGCACCGTCATTCTATAAGTAGCGAAGGGCGAGAGCGATGCAAAGAAGCGCTCTATAAACGCAGGGCGCGCGCCTCTTCGGTAATCAATATCACTGGTTTTGGGCGGTGTATTCTCATCCTCAGACACGCCTGCCTCCCAGACCTCCTCAAGTGCCGAATACACGTCCTTGCCGACGAAGGGATCGCCATCGCTTACAGTATGGGTATAGGTGCCGTCACCCCAGTGCTCGGTATGCTCACCTCGCTTATATACCACGGGATAAAGATCGCCTCGGTTGCCGTCGTAAAGGTCGCTGGTAAAGCTCATCTCGGCAAGCCTTACGCGCAGGTCTCGTCTATGGTTGCAGGAAAATACGCGTCTGAAATTCTTAATAGGAAAATCCATCTGTTTTTGCTCCTTACAGGGCTCTGATTAATTGAATATTAAAGTAAAGCGGTGACTGTCTTAAACAGGGCTGTCTCAAATTCGCATTTGAGACAGCCCGTCGGTTTTCAGTTTCAGCTAAACATACCCATAACGCTGTCTACAAGATCGGAAAACCACGCGGCGATATCAAATTCACCGCTGCCCTCGGCGGTACCCGTTCCAAGCACCAGCGCGTAAACGAGAGTGCTGGTCTCCTTTGCAAGCTCGTTGCCCGCATCGGCAGCCTTATCGTGAGTGCGTACTATCGAATCAAGCCTTTCCTTTGCCTCGGGAACGCCGTCTATGGTTGCGTCAAGTCCCTTGTAAGCGGCCCTTGCCTTATTCACTCCGACTATAACGTTTTTCTCGCTGTATATGTTATCCACCGCATCGATAAAGCCCTTGGCGGAAATTACCGCAGTAACTATTTTGGTCTCGATTTCGACAAGCTTTTCCTTTGCCTCCTCAATGCCCTCGTAGCCCTCGAGCGTGATATCGCCCTCAAGGTAAAGCGCCGCCTCGTACTTTTCCTTCATAACTCCGTAGCTGGTTGCGGCAAGAGCCTCCTCAACGCGAAGAATGAAGGTTGCGCAGGTTTCCTCAGGCTCCTTAAGCTCGGCGCAAATGGAATTATAGGTAGAGAGCTGCGCGCTTGCGTTTCTGTCGGTCTTGTCTATTTCAAGAACGAGCAGCTCTGCTCTGTTAAGGTACTTTCTGGTATTGGGATAATCGTCATCCTCGTTGTAATCAAACGCAAGCTCGACATACTTTATGAACATTTCCGTCTTTATTTGGGTAAGCGTAGTGCAGGCGCTCTTTACCGCGGAATCGTTAACCGTATGTCCGCTGATTGCAAGATACGCGTCAAGCTTCTCGTCCGCATCAAGAAGCGCCTCGTGCTTCTGCTCAAGCTCAGTCTCGGTATCAAAACCGTTTAAGGTATTTACCGCGTTGACAAACGCCTGTGCCTCGCCCGCGGCAAACGAAAGCGTCGCGAATGCGCAAACAGCAAGCGCTATCGAAAGCATAAGAGAGAGAGCGCGGATTGCTATATTTCTTTTCTTCATAATAAAATCCTCCCGAAGGTATATATTTACATAATAATTATACATATCTTTTAGGAGAATTTCAATATACATTTACAACAAATTTAAATTTTACTATTTGTTTATTTTGTTTGCAGGGGCGAAATCATCCTTTTTCCTGCGAAGAAGATGGCGAAGCATAGCTCTGCCGTCAAAGGGGATAAGCGGGTAGAGATAATGCCTTTTGCCCGTAACGCTCACGTTGGTGGCAACGGCTATGGCAAATACGGCAAGCCCCAAGGCGAAGCCCCATATGCCGAATATTGCAGTAAGGGTAAGAGTGATCACACGCATAAACTTAAAGGCATATCCCAGCTCGTGGTTCTGCTGGGCGAAGTTCGCGATAGATACGCACGCCATATAGAATATCACGTCGGGGGAAAACCACCCCACAGTCACCGCAAAATCACCGAGTATAAGACCGCCCACCACCGAGAGCGAGTTTGACAGCATATTCGGCGTGTTCATTGACGCGAGCTTAAGCCCGTCAAGGGCAAGCTCGGCAAGGAATAGCTGAGCGAGTATCGGAAGCGCGCCCGCCGTATCGGGGGTGATAAAGCGCATCCACTCGGGAAGGATGTCTATATATTCAAGCGAAAGATACCAAAGCGGCGTTACCACCACCGAAAAAAGAAGCATAAGAATTCTCACAATTCGGAGATAGCTTCCCGTAAGTGGCGGAAAGGAATAATCGTCCGCCTCCTCAAAAAAGTCAAATATCGCAGTCGGAAGTATCATTACCTCGGGCGAGGTGTCGCAAAAGACAAGCACGCTCCCCTCAAGCACCGAGGCCGCGGCGGTATCGGGCCTTTCGGTGGTTCTTATCTTCGGGAAGGGATTGTACCATCTTCGCCTGACGAGGCTTTCAGCGAGGCTCTGCGCACCCATCGTCAGGGTAAGCGGCCTTGCCCTCTCGATCTTCTTTATTACCGCGCTTACGTATTTAGCGTCGGCAACCCCCTCCATATAGGCAACCACAATGTCGGTATGCGACGAGCCGCCGACGTCAAAGTGGCGCATAGTAAGTCGCTCGTCGCGTATTCTGCGCCGTAGCAAGGCGGTATTCATAATAAGAGTTTCAACAAAGCCGTCTCTCGCGCCCTGCATCACCCTGTCGCCCTCGGGCTCCTGTGTCTGTCTTGCGGGGTAGGTACGCAAGTCGAGAAGCAGACCACCGCCGCCAAAGGTGGAGGCAAGCATAAGCGTCTGCCCCGACAGCACCGCGGTAATTGCCGTATCCGAGTCGTCGACCGCGCTCACCTCAACGTACGGTATAAGACGGAGCGTACCGTCCCTGTCCTCAAGGGTGCTTTTGCCGAGAAGATACTGCATCACCCTCTGAATTTCACCGTCCTTAACGAAGCCGTCTATATAGAAAAAGGTGACCTCGTCGGCACCTACGGCAATGGTCTTTTTAAGGATATCGAAATTTCTCTTGTAGCCGAGCGCCATACCGAGCGCCGAGACGTTTGCCATATAATCGGTTGAAAAATTCGCCATATAGCCTCCCTCTTAGCTTATATGCATTTATTATGCTCGGGACGGCGGAATTTTATTCGCAAATAATCCTGAAAATGGGATGATTTTCGCAGCTTCTCCTATTGACTTTGTAAAAGCTTTTGTGATAAAATTGATATGAATTTGATAAAGGGGGTAGCGTGAATGTCAGAGTCCTGTCTTGATGCGGATATAATCAGCGGTCTTTTAAACGGGGGGCTCGGTATTTCCGTTTCGGTATATGACTGTGTCAGCTCGACAAACGCGCTTGGCAAGTCGCTTCCCGCAGGTGTGCCCCCCACCGTCATCGTGGCAAGAGAGCAGACGGCAGGACGGGGCAGATTTGACAGACGCTTTGATTCTGCGCGTGACGCGGGGCTCTATATGAGCATCTGCTACACACCGAAAAAGAGCTTGACCCCCTCCGAGATTACCGCCGCCGCAGGCGTTGCGGTATGCCTTGCGATAGAGCGCCAGACAGGGGAAAGCCCAAAAATAAAATGGGTAAACGACATATATTTTGAAAACAAAAAGCTTGCGGGTATTCTTGCCGAGGGTGTATTTTCAGAGGACGGCTCTCTTTCGCGCGCCATAGTGGGAATTGGAATTAACGTAAGAAAAAGAAAATTTCCGCGCGAGATAGAGGGCATAGCGACGAGCCTTGAGGATGCCTACGGCAGGGCAGTTGATATAAACCGTCTTTGCGCCGACACCGTTAATCTTTTCTTCTCGCTCACAGAGCATACGCCCCGTGCTATGTCACTTTATAAGAGCCTCTCGCTTGTGATAGGAAGACATATAACAGTGCATACACAAAACGGGTGCTACGGTGCGCTGGCACAGGATATAGACGATAGCGGAAGCCTTGTTGTTTTACTCGAGGACGGCGAGATACAAAAAATCTGCTCGGGCGAAATCAGCATAAGATTAGCCTAGATTTGCAAGCTATTATTTACATATACGATAAATCTCAAGAAAAGAGGACACACTATGCCTTTTGGACTTCCCGATTATCACAAGACAAACAAAACGCTTCATATAGGATGTGAGGAGCCTCACGCATACTTCATCCCCTATGCCGACGAGAGATCCGCGGCAAGGGCGCTTCGCGATGAGTCGCCCTACTTCAAGACGCTTATCGGAAAATGGCAGCTGCTCTACTTTTCCTCAGTAGACGAAATATCCGACGTGCCGTCGCTCTCCTTTGCCTCGGCGGACAAAATCGATGTACCGATGAATTGGCAGAACGTCCTCGGCGCAGGCTACGACACCCCCCACTATACAAATACGAATTACCCCTTTCCCGTCGACCCGCCTCACGTGCCCAATCACAACCCCTGCGGTGTATATAGAAGGTCCTTCACCCTCACCGAGGAACAGATGCTCGGCAAGGATATTATGCTGAATTTTGAGGGTGTGGATTCCTGCTTCTACCTTTTCGTAAACGGACGCTTTGCGGCATACAGCCAGGTAAGCCACGGGCTTTCCGAGATCAATATCACCGACCTCGTCACCGCGGGCGAGAACACTCTTACAGTCGCGGTGCTTAAGTGGTGCGACGGCTCCTACCTTGAGGACCAGGATATGTTCCGTGCCTCGGGCATCTTCCGCGAGGTTTACCTGCTTTTCAGAGACAAGGCGAGAATAAACGATATCTTCGTCAGGTGCGATATCAGCGAGGATTTCTCCTCCGCCACGGTGTCCGCGGATATTCTCACAAGCAGTCAGTGCGCGGTAAGCTACCTGCTTAAGGATATGGCGGGCGCGACCGTAGCCTCGGGCGACGCCGTGATTTCGGGTGAGAAAACACTTAAGCTTGCCAATATCAAAAATCCGCATCTCTGGTCGGACGAGTGCCCGTATCTTTATACGCTCACGCTCCTCTCGGGTGGCGAGGTCATCACGCTTGATGTCGGCATCAGGAAAATCGAGATCGTCGGAAACGTAATTCTTATCAACGGCAAGAAGGTGAAGGCAAAGGGCGTCAACCGCCACGACAGCCACCCGATACTCGGTCACGCAACCCCTATGGAGCATATAAGGCGCGACCTTAATATCATTAAATCGAATAACCTCAATATGGTAAGAACCAGCCACTATCCCAACGACCCCAGGTTTTACAAGCTATGCGACGAGATAGGACTGTACGTGTGCGACGAGGCGGACATCGAGTGCCACGGAATGGGCATTTACAAAAACGGAAACGCTATAGTAGATAATCCCGATTGGTCGGAGTCCTTCCTTGACCGAGGCCGCAGAATGGTCGAGCGCGACAAAAACCACCCCTGTATCATTATGTGGAGCGTCGGCAACGAGTGCGGCCCCGGTATCAACCACAAGCTTATGATAGAATATTACAAGCGTCGCGACCCGTCAAGGCTTGCGCACGCAGAGGATGAGTCAAGGCGCGCGTGGGTAATTGACAAGGATGAGGCGCGCGGTGTTCACTCGGATGTGCCCTCGTCAAGATACCGCGAGTACATTGAGCTTGAGAGCCGTATGTATCCCGAGCTTGACACTATCGTTAACGATTATGTCGGCAAGGATAAAAGGCTTCCCTTCTTTATGTGCGAGTATTCTCACGCAATGGGCGTAGGTCCCGGCGACCTCAAGAAATACTGGGAGCTTATCCGCGCGAACGATAACTTCTTCGGCGGATGCGTGTGGGAATTCACCGACCACTCGGTAGCAATAGGCGACGATATATACGCCAACCCCAATTACACCTACGGCGGTGACTTCGGTGACTACCCCAACGACGGAAACTTCTGCGTTGACGGTCTCGTTTACCCCGACAGGCGCCCACACACGGGGCTTCGCGAGCTGAAGCAGGTATCGGCACCTCTTGATATAACCTATGAGGACGGCACCCTCACAGTCAAGAGCTACCGCTTCTTCGAGACGCTTTCGGATATCTCGCTCGCCTATACCGTTGAGGAAAACGGCGAGCCCCTTTACAGCGGCAGAATTAACGGGCTTGATATTGCCCCCGAGTGCTCGGGCACCTACGCGATTGAGGGCTTCCCCGTCGCAAAGAACAAATTCGTAACCCTCAATATCTTTGCAAGACAAAACCGAGCTACATCCTACGCACCGATAGGACACGAAATCGGCGTATGGCAGTTTATACTGAACGAGCCAAAGAGGTCGGAATGCTTAAGCGCGGTAGGCTTCACCGAGTGTGAGGATGGCTTCCTCGCCAAAGTGGGCGAATGCCTCTATACGGTATCCCGCCGCACGGGCCTTATCAGCTCTATCGTAAGTGAGGGCGAGGAAATGCTTGCCTCCCCCGTAACGCCGACGCTCTGGCGCGCCCCCACCGACAACGATATGAATATCAAGAAAAAGTGGTTTAAATGTGAGTTTGATAAGCTCACCCCCCACCTTTATTCGATAAGCAAGACCGACACGGGCGAGGTCGTAGCCGAGCTTTCTCTCGGCGCGGCACCCCTTCCGCCCGCGGTAAGGCTTACCCTTACCTATAAGGCAGAGGCCGACGGAAGAATTAATGTAGGCTGTAAAGCCACCGTCGCCGACGGTCTTCCTATGCTTCCTCGCTTTGGTTTTATGATGACGCTTCCCGAGGGCTATGAGAACATAAGATACTTCGGCTACGGCCCCTACGAATCCTATCAGGATATGCGTCTGGCATCAAGGCTTTCGTATTTCAGGACCACCGTAAACGAAAACTTTGAGCATTACATAAGACCTCAGGAAAATTCGGCACACTATGCCTGCCGCATAGCCGATGTAAGCTCGGTTGCGGGACACGGTCTTATCTACCTTGCCGATGCCTTTTCCTTCACCGCACAGCACTACACTCCCATGTCTCTCACGCACACAAGGCACGATTATGAGCTGGTTAAGGACAAGGAAACCACCGTCATTATCGACTACCGCAACGCGGGCATAGGAACCAACTCCTGCGGCCCCGAGCTTCTCCCCGAGTACCGCATTGACGAGAAGGAAATCAATTTTGAGTTTTCCATACTTCCCGCCTTCACGGGCAATGTAGATGCCTTTGATAAATGGCTTAAAAAGTAAACAATGCTTGTCACCCCGCTTAATTTATCTCCCGAAAGGAATATTTCAATGAATATCAACTACTATATCACAGCTCTCGTTGATTACGCAAAGCGCACAAGGCTTATATCCGAGCTTGACGAGGCGTACTGCACCAACCGCCTGCTTGAGCTGCTCGGGCTTTGTGACTTCGAGCGTGTGGACGCAACGGATGCACCTGAGCTTGCCGAGATACTCGGCGCAATATGCGACTTTGCATATGAGAGAGGTCTTATCGAGAACAACTCGGTAGTTTACCGAGACCTTTTTGACACCAAGGTAATGGGCATCTTCACCGCGCGTCCGAGCGAGGTGATCTCCACCTTTGAGGCTCTGTATAAGACCTCACCCGAGGCGGCGACCGATTACTTCTACGCGCTCTCGTGCGACTCAAACTACATAAGGCGCGACAGAATACGCCGCGACCTCAAATGGCGAGTCGACTCGGAATACGGCGAGATCGACATCACCGTAAACCTCTCGAAGCCCGAGAAGGACCCCAAGGCTATTGCCGCGGCAAAGCTCCTTCCTCAGTCGGGCTATCCCAAATGCCTTCTCTGCCACGAGAACGAGGGCTACGAGGGAAGCGTATCAAAGCCCGCAAGACAGAACCTTCGCCAGATCCCCTTTGATATGGCAGGCACCCCCTGGTACCTTCAGTATTCCCCCTATGTATATTACAACGAGCATTGCATAGCGCTTTCGTCCATTCATACTCCAATGAAGATAGACCGTTCAAGCTTTGCAAAGCTTCTCGGCTTCGTCACTCACTTCCCACACTACTTTATAGGCTCTAACGCAGACCTTCCTATAGTCGGCGGCTCTATCCTTTCGCACGATCATATGCAGGGCGGAAGATACACCTTCGCTATGGAAAACGCACCCGTATATAAGACGATAGCCTTTGCGGGCTTTGAGGATATCAAGGCAGGGCTTGTCAAGTGGCCGATGTCGGTAATCAGACTTTCGTCAACCGACAAAGAGCGTATGGTAGAGCTTGCCGATAAGATACTCGTTGCGTGGCGTGGCTATACCGATGCCGATGCCTTCGTCTTTGCCGAGACGGACGGAGAACCCCACAATACGATAACTCCCATAGCAAGGCGCAGAGGCGAGCTTTACGAGCTTGACCTCGTGCTTCGTAACAACATCACCACCGAGGAAAATCCTCTCGGTGTATTCCATCCTCACGCCGAGCATCACAATATAAAGAAGGAAAACATCGGTCTTATAGAGGTAATGGGACTTGCGGTGCTTCCCGCGAGACTTAAGGGCGAGATTGCGGATATGTGCGAGGCTATACTCGCTCGTCGCGACTTTGCCGAGGTTGAATCAATCGCAAAGCATAAACAGTGGTTCCTGCGCTTTGCCGACAAGTATAACTTTACCGAGGACAACGTCGAGGGAATTATCAAGACCGAGATAGGAAACACCTTCGTCGGCGTGCTTCGCGATGCAGGTGTGTTCAAGGACGATGAATGCGGCAGAGCGCACTTTATGAAATTTATTGACAGTGTAAATGTCTGAAGTAAAGCACAACCGCCGATTTGGTAAATAATTGTTTATATAAGCGGTTGTAAAAATACAAATTAATCGGATAACATAAAACAAATAATCTAAAAGTGAGGTAATAAAAATGAGCGCAAAGAAAACCGAAGATAAGGATTTGTTTGACAGGCTCTATGATGAGAACGATAACGAGCCTATAATCCTTAATGATGAAAGCGGAAAGAAGATTTCCTTTGAGCAGATTGCAATTATCCCCTACGGCGACTACGATTACTGTATTCTCGCCCCCACCGACAGCTCACAGCTTGACGGCATTGCCGACGACGAGGCAATAGTATTCCGCATCTCCGAGGACGAGGACGAGCAGTACATCACCCCCGAGGACAACGATGAAATTGCCGAGGCGGTATTCAAGGAGTACCTCAAGCTTCTCGAGGAATAAGCTTCTTTAGCAAACAAAAGGGCTGAGCCAAAAGCTATTAACATAGCAAATGGCTCAGCCCTTTTATTTAATTTAGCTTTCGGTCAAGCAAATAGTGTAAGCGTCTTATGCCTTGGGAAGAAGTCCCTCTACCGCGCCGAGTGCCTTATCTACCATTGAGATATCCTTACCGCCGCTCATTGCGCTGTCGGGGCGACCGCCGCCCTTACCGCCGCAGATAGCCGAGATTTCCTTAAGGATATTTCCCGCGTGTGCGCCTGCCTTAACGGCATCGGGGCCTGCTGCCGCGACGAAGTTAAGTCTGCCCTCGCATACCACGGCAAGAACTGCCACGATATTTGAGTATTTAGACTTGACGGTGTCAAGAAGTCCTCTTGCGGCATCGGGCTTCATATCAACCCTTGCCGTGAGAAGCCTGAATGCGCCAACTTCCTTAATGCTGTCGGTAAGCGACGCGCTCTTAAGCTCGGAGAGCTTTGAGCTTAAGCTGTCAAGCTCACGCTTCATATCGCGCATCTGTCCTTGAAGTGCCTGAGCCTTCGTGGCTATGGTATATACGTTCTGTACCTTAAGCTCCTTCGCGGTGTCAAGGATAAGTCCCTCACGCTCGGCAAGCAGAGCAAGCACGCCAAGACCCGTGGTGCCCTCAATTCTTCTTACACCCGCGGCAACGCTGGACTCGGATATTACCTTAAACAGACCGATATTGCCCGTAGAGAAAACGTGAGTACCGCCGCAAAGCTCGGTTGAGGACGTGCCTATCTTAACAACCCTTACCATATCGCCGTACTTCTCGCCAAAGAGCGCCATCGCGCCAAGACCTCTTGCGGTATTTATATCGGTAACGAGAGTAGAGCACTCCTCCGCCTTAAGGATATTAGCATTGACGATAGCCTCAACCTCGGCAATTTCCGCCTCGGTCATAGCCGCGAGGTGAGTGAAGTCAAAGCGTACACGATGCTCGTCAACGTACGAGCCCGCCTGCTCAACGTGGGTGCCAAGCACCGAGCGAAGCGCCGCCTGAAGAAGGTGGCAGGCCGAGTGGTTTCTTCTTATCGCGTCACGGCGCGCGGTGTCTATCTTAAGAGTGAGCGTATCACCCTTTCTTATTTTACCGCTGTCAAGCCTTATTTCGTGAAGGTAGATGCCGTTTGTTTTTTTGGTATCGTATACGGTAGCGGTGCATCCGTCAGAGGAAAGCACGCCCGTATCGCCTACCTGACCGCCTCCCTCACCGTAAAATACGGTGGTATCAAATACTACGGTGCATTCGCCCTCGTTGATCTCGTCGACCTCTCCGCCGTCGCCTATAATCATAAGCACCTTCGCACAGCACTCATTCCTGTCATAGCCGACGAAGTCGGTCTCGGGAAGCGTGTCGAGAAGCGACCTTGAGCCGTCGGACCAGCCCGAGATATTGCCTCTTGCCTCTCTCGCCCTCTGTCTCTGCTCGTTCATAAGAGCCGCGAATTCCTCATCGTTTACAGAGAGCCCGCCCTCCTCGGCAATCTCGCGTGTAAGGTCTATCGGGAAGCCGAAGGTATCGTAGAGCTTGAATACATCCGCACCCGAAAGAACCCTCTCGCCCTTTTCCTTGGCGGTGTCGATAAGCCCTGCAAGTATTGAAAGTCCTGCGTCAACCGTCGCGTTGAAGCGGTCCTCCTCAAGCGAGATAACCTTAAGTATATAATCGCGCTTTGTAACAAGCTCGGGATATGCGCTCTCGTTCTGCGAGATAACCACGAGGCAAAGCTTCGAGAGGAACTTTCTGTTAATTCCGAGAAGCTTACCGTGACGGCAGGCGCGTCTCAGAATACGGCGAAGCACGTAGCCTCTGCCCTCATTCGAGGGTATAACGCCGTCGCAAATCATAAAGGTTGCGCTTCTTATATGGTCGGTTATAACACGAATTGAGACATCGTCATCGCGGTCGGCGGTATAGCTCTTGCCCGCTATCTCACACACGGTATCGAGTATTCTCCTCACGGTATCTACCTCAAAGAGGTTGTCCACGCCCTGCATTACGCACGCCAGGCGCTCAAGTCCCATACCCGTGTCAATATTCTTCTGCTTAAGCTCGGTGTAGTTACCCTTGCCGTCATTGTCAAACTGCGAGAACACGTTGTTCCAGATCTCCATAAATCTGTCGCAGTCACAGCCTGGCTTACAGTCAGGCGAGCCGCAGCCGTACTTAATACCTCTGTCGAAGTATATCTCCGAGCAGGGACCGCAGGGGCCCTCGCCGTGCTCCCAGAAGTTATCCGCCTTGCCAAGCTTGACTATCCTTTCCTCGGGAACACTTATCACGTCACGCCAGAGGGCGTACGCCTCGTCGTCATGCTCATATACAGACGGCCAGAGAAGCTCTGCGGGAATCTCAAGCGTCTCGGTGAGAAACTCCCACGCCCACGGAATAGCCTCGTTCTTGAAGTAGTCGCCGAACGAGAAGTTTCCGAGCATCTCAAAGTAGGTGCCGTGACGAGCGGTATGTCCTACACGCTCAAGGTCGGGTGTTCTTATACACTTCTGGCAGGTGCATACTCTGTTTCTCGGGGGTACCTCCTCGCCCGTGAAGAACTTCTTCATAGGCGCCATACCAGAGTTAATAAGTAAAAGCGATTTATCGTTTATCGGGACAAGCGGGAAGGAGGGCAGACGGATATGCCCCTTGCTCTCAAAGAAAGAGAGAAATTTTTCACGCAAATCGTTGAGCGATGTCCACTTCATTTCAGTATATCTCCTTAAAGTTAAAAATTCGTTATTTTCAAACAGTTATTTACATTTATGACTTAAAGCAGGCGAATTCCCGCCGCCTTGCATCCATCAACGGTCGCTTTGTCCCAGATAGATGACTGGACCTCACCGATGTGAGCACAGCCCATCATAAGCATACAAAGCCTTGACTGTCCGATTCCGCCTCCGACGGTGAGCGGAAGCTCATCCGAGAGAAGCATTTTGTGGAAGGGAAGCTTTGCCCTGTCCTCACAGCCCGCGAGCTTAAGCTGCTTCATAAGGCTGTCCTTGTCAACGCGGATGCCCATGCTCGATATCTCAAAGGCGCGGTCAAGCACCTCGTTGTAGAACATTATATCTCCGTTAAGCTCCCAATCGTCATAGTCGGGCGCCCTGCTATCGTGAGGCTCACCGTTCGAGAGCTTTCCGCCGATACCGATGATAAGCACCGTCTTATGCTCCTTCACATACGCGTACTCGCGCTCCTTTGGAGTGAGGGTGGGATAGAGCGAAAGAAGCTCCTCCGAGGTGATGACCGAGACCTCTCTTACAAGGTCAACCGAAAGCTCGGGAAAATCTATTTTGAGAAGCTCGTTCGTGTCACAGATAACGCCTACTATTTTTTTGACGGTATCGATAAGATACTCGCGGGTGCGCTCCTCTTTTGTGATAACCTTCTCCCAGTCCCACTGGTCAACGTATATTGAGTGGATATTGTCCAGCTCCTCGTCGCGCCTTATGGCGTTCATATCGGTATAAAGGCCGTTTCCGACGTAGAAGCGGTAGTCCTTCAGCGCCTGGCGCTTCCACTTTGCGAGCGAGTGAACCACCTGTCCTGATTCGCCCACGGCGGGAATATCAAAGCTGACGGGGCGCTCAACACCGCTAAGGTTATCGTTAAGTCCCGATGCCTCGGTGACGAAAAGAGGTGCCGACACGCGCTTAAGTCCAAGAGCGTCAGCCAGCCTTCTCTGGAAGGTCTCCTTGATAAAAGCTATTGCCTTTTGCGTGCGGTAAACGTCAAGGCGCGGGGCGTACCCTTCGGGTATATAAAGTGAATTCATTTTGTTTCTCCTCTGCCCATATACGGCATAAAAGTCATAGAGAATTTCGTGAGCGTTCCTCAGTGGGAGAGACGTCCCGATTAAAATTATTTTGCTATCTTAAGCGCCTCATCCTCGGTAATCTCTCTTACCGACTCGATAACCGCCTGCTTCGTCACGTCGTTTATAACACCGTTGTAGTTTCCGTATTTCGCGGTATTTTCGGTAATCTCGTCAACGACGTTCATTCCCGCGATAACGTAACCGAATGCGGCGTAGCTTCCGTCAAGGTAGGGATAGTCAACGTTGTTGATAAAGAACTGTCCCGAGCCGCTGTTGGGGTCATTAGCCCTTGCAAGCGAGATAGTACCGCGAAGATGCGAGAGGTCGTTATAAAAGCCGTTGAGCGCAAACTCACCTGGAACATAGTCGAGCATTATCTCCTTCTCGGTGCTGTTAGGCGCGCCGCCCTGAATCATAAAGTCGGCCATAACGCGGTGGAAGGTAAGTCCGTCATAATAGCCCCTCTCGGCAAGCGAAAGAAAGCTTGCGACCGTCTTGGGTGCGGTGCTTTCCTCAAGAAGCACTATAATATCACCGTAATCCTTTACGGTTATTTTCGCATAGCGAAGCGTTCTTCCCTCGGTGCTGCGCTCGCCCCAGTGTGCGCCGCCACTTCCGCAGGATGTAAGCGCGGTAAGCGCCAAAAGCATAAGCGCTACTGTAAGAATAAGCGAAATAATTCTTTTGATCTTCATTTTTCCTTTTCCTCTTTTTTATATATTTATAAATATTCGCAAATAAAGGTCTCGATAGGCGAGAAGCCGCTGATGCCCCCCGACTTTGAGAGCGCGTCAAGCTCACGCAGTCTTGCCGTAGCAGAGGCGAGCCTTGCCACACCCCACGAGCGTGCCGCGGAAATGCAGAGCTTTATTTTATACGCATTCCATTTGAGCGTCCTCTCTATATCCTGCGCGCTCATGCCCTCTTCAATAAGCATAGCAACCGTAAGAAGCTCAACGAAGGCACGGCAGAGCGTTGCAAGCACCGCACCCGACTCGATCCTTCGCATCTTCATATCCATAAGAGCAACGAAAGCACCCTCGCGGTTCTTATCGCTTATAGCTCCCGATAGCGCGAAGGCATCGCACTCAAGGGTCGCCGACGCAACGAGATTTACCTCGTTCTCTGTAATTTTCGCAAGCGAGTTTGCCTTGGCGTAGGCGCAAAGCTTGCCAACCTCGCCCATAAGCACCTGCATTACGTGTCCTGAGCGGAAGATAAGCGCGTGAAGCGTCTTGGTGTCAACCGCAACGCCCTCGGCATCAAAATGCCTTTTAAGCCAGCCGACGAGCGCCGCATCGGTGCTTTTCTCAAAATTAACAAGCTCAAAGCATTTGCTAAGCCTCGCGGCAAGCTTTGACGGGCGCTTCACCGTTCCCGCCTCAAGCCCGTCCTGTGACACGGTTATAACGAGCGCGCAGTAGGGATAGTCTTTTGTGAAAGCAGCAAGCTCCTCAAGCTTCTTTTTCTCACCCTCGCTCATTGTCTCTATATCGGGATAGCGCCACTCAACGAGCTTGTAGTCTGCCATCATCGGCGCTGACGATATCGCCTCGCGCACGTCGTCAAGGGCAACCTCGTCACCGTCAAATACGCTGTGACAGAATATCTCAAGACCGCCCGATGAAAGTACCGCGTTCTTTATCTGTCCCGCATAGTACTTTTTAAGATAATCCTCGTCGCCCACGAAGAGGTATGCGCCGCCGATATTGCCCGACTTAATTCTTTCCTTAAGCTCTGCCTGCGTCATAGCGCACCTCCTTTTTTTGCTTACGGTGTGAATTTGAAGCGCAGAAGCGCCGTCCTCGGCACACCGCCGACGTTCATATCGTAGCCGAGCGTGATTTCACCGCCGCAGTCGGTAAGCTCGCCCGAAAGCCTAGTCGTGTAGGTCATCATATTCATTCGCATACCGCCTACGGTATACAGCGTTGAAAATTTCTCCTTCGGGGAAAATCCGAGTGTTACCTTCACCGCGCCACGCCTTGCCATAGTCAGCCGCCGTCCGTTGTACGCGAGAGCTACCTCGCACTCACCGCCGTCGGTATGCTCTGTATAGGTTATAAACCACGTTCTGCCCCGAAGCCTTACCTCGCAGGGAAGCTCCTGCTCGATAACCTCGGTATCGGGATCGTCGGGCGATGTGAATTCCGACCGTAGAAAAAGTCTCATACCCACCTCACTAAATCAAATCAAAGGGGCTGCCTTTTTAAAACGGGGCAGCCCCTAATCGGCGTAAAGATCAAACCTTTTTCTTCTTTCTAGTGTTGTATTCGCTCCTGGGATTTACGAACTCACGCCAATCAAGGCTTCCGCTCTTAATAGCGGTGACAAGCACCTCCGCGGTAGCGATATTCGTCGCAAGAGGAATGTTATATACGTCGCAAAGGCGAAGCAGAGTATTCTCGTAATCGTGTATCTCCTTTGACGGATCGGTTGAGCGGAAGTAGAACACGCAGTCTATCTCGTTGAAGGATATCTTTGAGGATATCTGCTCAAGCCCTCCCGTCGAGCCCATAAGGAAGGT
Source organism: Clostridia bacterium (assembly GCA_017935065.1). GTDB lineage: Bacteria > Bacillota > Clostridia > Oscillospirales > CAG-272 > UBA1740. The sequence goes on along the minus strand of JAGBIF010000046.1, from coordinate 103,265 downwards.
CTCTATCTCAAGCCCCGTCGAATCGGATATATACTTACCCGTAGTGTGCGTAGCACAAAGCTGGTGACAGCACAGAATACCGTAATAAGCGGTGCAAAACTGCGCCATAAGTTCCTTTTTATTATCATCGGCTATTATTGCGATAACCAAGAGCGTTCCCCTCCTTAAGCAAGTGCCAAAGCGTATCGTACTTTTTTAAAATATTGTAACACAAAATATTATCTTTGTCAATTACATATATAAATTTTTTAAAGTCTTTGTGTGCGCACGAAATATTTTATTTTCTGTGGCAGGCGTAATTTTTTAAATATGACTTACATATTTTTTAAAAATCAATTGCAAAAGTGAAAATATTGGTGTATAATAGTAAGGACAAAAAAATTTCGGGAGAAAAAAATGAAAGAATTCAGAAAAATAGGTGTTTTGACATCAGGCGGTGATGCCCCTGGCATGAACGCGGCGATAAGAGCCGTAGTGCGTGCCGCAATTTCAAGCGGGGTTGAGGTCATGGGTATCTTCAAGGGCTACTCGGGACTTATCAAGGGTGATATAAAGCCCCTCGCTATCCGTGATGTTTCCAATATTATCAACAAGGGCGGTACCTTCCTTTACTCCGACCGCTGCCCCGAGTTCAAGACCGAGGCGGGAATGCAGAAGGCTATCGAGACCTGCCGCGCCTTCGGCATTGACGGCATCGTTGCCATCGGCGGTGACGGAACCTTCCGCGGCGCTACCGACCTCACCGCGCACGGAATTCCCTGTGTAGGTATTCCTGGTACTATCGACAACGATATTTCCTCTACCGACGTGACCATCGGCTTCGATACCGCTATGAATACCGTAATAGAGCTTATCGACAAGCTTCGCGACACCTGCGAGTCTCACGCAAGATGTAACGTCGTTGAGGTAATGGGCAGAGGCGCGGGTGACATCGCGCTCAATACAGCTATCGCATCTGGTGCTACCGCGGTGTTCATTCCCGAGGTTCCCTTCAACGAGGAAGCCGTATTTGAGAAGATAAGAATGTCAAGAAAGCTCGGCAAGCGTAACTTCATCGTTATCGTATCCGAGGGTGTAGGCTCCGACTTCGCCCCCGCAATCGCAAAGAAAATTCAGGAAAATACGGGCGTTGAGACCAAGTTCGCAAGATTTGCTCACATCGTAAGAGGCGGAAGCCCCACTCTGCGCGACAGAGTTCTCGCAACCTCAATGGGTGCGTACGCGGTTGATAAGCTTCTCGCGGGCGAGTCAAACATCGTTATCTGCGAGCGTAACGGAAGAATAGTCGCAAACGATATCAACTACGCGCTTATCCTTGACAGAATGTATAAGGGCAAGCTTCAGGACGGCGACCTCGACGGGTTTGACGAGGCAACCGTTGAGAGAATGAGGGTTGAGTGTCAGGAACGCCACGCGGAGCTCGAGCTTCTCTACGAGGTAGGAAGAAGAACAAATCTGTAATACGATACCCCTTCGGCTGAAAATAAATATTCGTAAAAAAGAGCCTTGCGCAGAAAATCCCGCAAGGCTCTATAGTTTTATTCTAGGCCATACCGTCCAAAGTGAAACCGTTTGCCTCAGCAACATCATTCCCTGACAGCGAGCAGGCTATCAATTCCGTAATACTCAAGCACCGCGACAGCATCATAGCCTACTCTCTCGCCTGGCATTAAAATCGGAACCGCGGGCGGGCAGGCAAGGGCGGTATCGCATACAACCCTGCCGAGAGCCTGCTTGACAGGAACCCTCTCGGGCACAGAAAGGATCGCCTCCCGCACGCTCATTACACGCTCGGGCTTTCCCTTCAGCACGGGTGCCGAGGCCTCGGAATTCTTCCGTGCGCGAGGCTTTAGCCCGAGAATTACCTCGGTGGCGACGGTGATATCCGCGCGCGAGGATGGTGTCGGCATAAGCGTCACAAAATCCTCGTCAGAGAACTCGCACTCAATGCCTCGCTCTCGCAATACATCGGCAAGCATATTACCGCTATATCCCATTGATTTTGCGTAAACTGTAATTTTCATAGGCTCATCGCCAACAAGCTTTACACCCTTATTTGTAATCATTTCTTTGCATATATCAAGTTTTATTATAAAATCACGAAGCTCGTCTCTGTAGCTACCTAAGAGCTTTTCATTAAGTAGATCAAGAGACGCGAGTATAAGATAAGAGGGGCTGGTCGAGGCAAATACCGACATCGCGCGCTTGGCATTTTCCGCAAGCATCACGGGGGCATTTTTTGATATATGAAGATATCCCGCGCCCGTCAGCGCCTCAAGCGTCTTATGCGCCGAGTCGGCACACATATCTGCCCCGAGGTCAATGGGATGAAGTGATTTTTCAAGAAGCTTAAGATACGCGCCGTGTGCGTTATCCACAAGAAGAAGCATCCCTCTTTCGTGGCAAAGAGCGGCGAGCGCGCCTATGTCCTGCATATTACCGAGATAATCGGGCGAGGTAACGTAGAGCGCTATTGGCAGGCACTCGGTCGGTGTTCGGCCGAGATAATCGGCAAACGCCCCCCTTACATCACCCGCGGTAAGATAAGAGCCCTCGTCCGCGGAGTCAAGCCACTCCACCTCAAGGTCTACAAGGGCGAGAGCAGACAGGAAGGACCTGTGGCAATTTCTCGCAGAGACTATTTTGGGCACTCTGCCAAGGGCGCGCGCGTAAAGCGCGGTAAGATAAACCATAGCGCGAATAGAGAGAGACGAGCCCTCGGTTGAATAGAAGGTGTGCGCGCCGAAGATTTCGGATGCCACGCTCTCACTCTCTTTAATTATTCCGTCCGCGCAAAAGAGGCTGTCAGCACCGCGCACCTCGGTGATATCAAGGGCCTCTACTCCAAGCGGACCGTTGCCCTTATGCCCAGGCATATGAAGCCTCACCGTGCCCGAGACGCTGTATTTTTTCAAAAACGAATAAATAGGGGTTTTCATATTACCTCATATATTAAAAGAGCCGCTACCTCGGCGGTGCCTCGCGCACGCACCGATGCCAAGCGTCTCTTTTTTGTTTTTATTTATCGGCTCCTTCGTTATCCTCAAGCATACGCGCGACCGCAAGAGCCACCGCGCACTCCATACGCTTTCTGAACAGGCGGCAGCCATACTCATACACGCCCTTAACACTTCCTGTCGCGTGGTAGGCATTCGCGGCACAGCCGCCCGAGCAGTAGAGCCTTGCCCAGCAATCTCGGCACTCCTCCCTCGCGTAGACATTACAGGACGCAAACTCCTCGCGCACGGCGGTATTGCTAACACCCGAGAACACGTCTCCGAGCTTGAATTTCTCATCCCCGACGAACTGATGGCAGGGATAAAGGTCACCCCAGGGTGTCACCGCCATATACTCAGTGTCCGAGCCACAGCCTGATATTCTCTTATAGATGCACGGACCGCCCGTGAGGTCTATCATATAGTGGTAGAAGGTGAAGGGGTCGCCCGCCTTATCACGCTCGCGCATAAGCTCGGCAAGCCTCTCGTACTGCTCGCATACGATGGGGAAATCCTCCTCGGTAAGCTCGCCCTCGTCGCCCTTGGCGCACACCACGGGCTCCATGCTCAGCTCTCTGAAGCCAAGGTCAAGCATCGCCTTGATATCCTCAAGGAAATCGGGATTGCGGTGCGTGAAGGTGCCTCGCATATAATAATTTTTTCCGCCTCTTTCCCTGACGAGCCTCTGGAATTTAGGTACTATCCTGTCAAAGCTTCCGCGACCCTGGTAGTCAACCCTGAATTTATCGTGTATCTCGCGCCTTCCGTCGAGCGAAAGCACGACGTTTGACATTTCCTTATTCGCAAACTCAATTACATCGTCATCAATAAGCACGCCGTTTGTGGTAAGGGTGAAGCGGAAGTTCTTGTTATATTTGCCCTCAATCTCTCTTGCGTAGGCAACCAGACGCTTTACAACATCAAAATTCATAAGCGGCTCACCGCCGAAGAAATCCACCTCAAGGTTGCGCCTTGTGCCCGAATTCTCAATAAGGAAGTCAAGCGCGCGCTTGCCTACCTCAAAGCTCATCACAGCGCGCTCACCGTTGTACTTGCCCTGACTTGCAAAGCAGTAAGAGCAGTTGAGGTTGCAGGTGTGCGCAATATGAAGGCAAAGCGCCTTGACGACACCGCCCGTCTTTTCCTTAAGCTTACCCGCGATAGGCTCGAATGTATCGGGCGCAAAGAGCTTTCCTGCCGAAACGAGAGCCTTAACATCGTCGTAGCACTCGTCAAGGTCGGCATCCGTAAGCCCGTCACTCCTCGGGAACAGCTCTCTTACGGCACCCGTTACCTTACTCCTTACCTCGGCGAGCTCAAGCATATCCTGATAGCCACCCTCGTCGATTATGCGTATCATTTCATAGCACACCTCATCGGTCGCGTGTACGGCACCCGATGCCACGTCGAGTATGATATTATAGCCTAGAAGCTTATACTGATGTATCATTTTTGTTTTCCCTTTTAAATCCTTTGTCTGAATCTAATCCTCACCGCGTGCGGCCGCCAAGCCTGGCCGCAAAAAGATAAGAGGCTGTCGCAAATGCAAATAACGCACCTGTGGCAACCTCTTTACCAAGCAGAAGAAACGCCTAAAACATCAAGGCCTTCAATTTGCCTTTTATTACTTGCTTTTCTTACTTGCTTTCTTTCTCGGCAGTGTTCTCGCAAGCCTGATTTGCAATACCGCAGCTGGTCTTGCATGCGGACTGGCAAGAGGTCTGGCACTCGCCGCATCCACCGTTGCCCTCGCAAAGCTTACGGGTCTCGATAGTCTTGATACGCTCCATAACGGATCCTCCAAAATATTTTTTATAGTGTTATTATATCACCTAACTCAAGGGATGTCAATAATTATATCAAAAAAATTAATAAGGGCGAGGCGGGGAACTAATCCTCTTCCTCCTCATCCTCCTCAAAGGGGCTATCATCAGAGGTAAGTATGACATCATCCTGAAGCTTTATAAGCAGCTGTACCTCTGGGCTACGGTAATCCTTCCTCATAACACACCTCCTGAATGATATTGCGAGACACTCTCGCTATATATTATGTTAGCATTTTTATTTAAAATTGTCAAGAAATATGAGTAAAATTTCGCCCTCGCGTAAATATTTTATTGTTAAAGACCGCAGCGCCGCTTGCCAAAATGCGAATGATTTATCACGCATTCGCACTGTCACACGGAAAAACCTTTGCGGAATTTTTAAAAACCAAACCGTGATTTGCAAATAGTTGTTGTCATATTAGCTATGCCGACAGAATTTTTACCGCGATAACCGACATATCATCCTTAATAGAATTGTTGCTCTTCGCGCCCTCGGCAATGCCCGCGGCAAAGCTCTCGAGCGAGGCGGTATCTCCGTGCAGAGCCTCTATCAGCCAGGGGGCGTCATCAAAGCAGCCCGAGATGCCGTCGGACATAAGCACCAGCACGTCTCCGTCGGCAAGCTCCGCCTCGACAAGCTCTGCCTCGGCACTCTTCAGCACGCCTATGGGCATAGTCTCGCTTTTTATTCTGAAAAGGCTATCCCCGCGCCTTATGAATGAGCAGACCGCACCCGCCTTGAGAAATCCCGCCCTTCCGCTGTATAGGTCCACAGAGAGAACATCAAGCGCGACGGGACATTCCTCCGACGAGGCTCTCAGCATTCCGTTTAAAAGCCTGACCAGAGTAGTCTCTCTCGCGTAGGTTTTGAGCATTGCGTCAAAATATTTCACGCAGAACTGCGATGCCGCCCTTGCCACATCTCCGCTTCCCATTCCGTCGGATATGACGAAGCTCCTCCTCTGTGCCGCGCCCGATATAACCGCAAGAGAGTCTCCCGACACCTCACCCTCCCCGCCCGCCTCGGAAACGGTGTTATACTGAAGCTTATATTTCGGTGCCTGGTAAAGCTCCATAAGCACCATCTCGCCCCGACGGTAGAACCTCGGCTCTCTGAACCTCAAGTCGGTCGCCTCCTCAATTTTCTTCTTGAGCTCAGGCGAGCTTATCGCCTCACCGCCCGCATCCTCGGCAGCGGCAAGCAGGTATTTTTCCTCACCCCCGAACACCCTCACGACGGCATCGGTAAAGCCCGCCTCGGCGAACACTCCGCCGACACGCTCGGTAAGCTCCTCGTCGATCTCGCGCAAAGACAGCAGATAGTCACGCGAGTCCTTCATAAGCGAGGACAGAAGCGATACCTCGCCCGAGCCCATCCATGCCGCCGACGGAAAGAAATCGCCCGCGAGAGAGGAAAGCTCGGCAATGGCAGACGGTATATTATCGTCGGCGGCGCCCAAGGATGAGCGATAGGACATTGTCATCGTTCCTACCATATCGTTCGCAAGCCGTCTTATATCCAAAGATGCATCCGCGATAGGCTCGGCAGTCAGCTTTTTCAAGAGGGGGTAGGTGAGAGTAGCTCCTATGAGGCACTCAGGCAAAACCGACAGAAGCCCGCTTACCTCTCCCGCATAGCCCGAGAACAGAGCAAGCGCTCCCGTGCCAAGCGCCAGAGCAACAAGCGGGCTCAGGGGACAGAGCGCGCCCGCGACGACACCGAAGAGCATAAAGGATACCGAATAAAGCGGGGCTATACCGACCGAGGCGAGAAAGCCTCCCACCGCACCGTAGAGAGCGCCGAAGCGCTTGGCGAGAAGCACGGCGGTCACCGTCGCAAAGATAAGCGAGATGTCAACCCCGAATATGCTATATGTGCTAAGCGAAAGCGAGATGAAGAAAATAAAGCTCCCGCCCGATATTCTGAGGGCAATAAGGGATGGGCGCCTACGCCCTCTCGCGCCGCTTCCGAACAATGGGGTATCACCGCCGAGCAGGACCTCCCTTAACGAGACACCCTTGATATGGATACAGGCAAACAGCGGGACAAGCACGATAGGACTTAAGGTCATGAAGGCACCGAAAAGCAGGGTAGTAAGCGAAAGCGAGCGCAGAAGGATCTCATATATAGCAAGTACCAGCCCCGACACCGCAGCGCTCGATACGCGCAGAGTAAGGCTCTCAGAGAACATAGCCCGCCCCTTATTCTGTGAGGAAATAATTACGCGAAGAAGCACCGAAAGCACCGTGACGAGCGCAAGAGCAATTCCGTCTCTGCCCATAAGAAGCGCGCCAAGCACCGCACCGCCAAGAGCAAACCACACACCGCGGTTAAGGGATGCGGCAAAGGATATCCCCAAGGGATACGCGCCAAATATAAGATGGCATCCCGAAAACAAAAAGCCCACCGCACAGCACAGCACCGAGACGATACCCTGCTCCTTATCCCTTCCCCGACGCTTAGCTATCCCCGAAAGGAACTCGCCAAAAGCGCCCTTATCTCGTTTGTTATCCATAAGCATATACCTCTTAATACTGTTATTCTATTGTAGATTATATCAAAGAGAGGTGGCGCGTCCTGTCGCATTTTGCGAGAAAATAACGCGGTTTTGTAAACAAAGATGGACTTAACGGCAAATAAAAGAAAAAAGACCGTCCGACTGTCGGACGGCCTCGTATTATTATCGGTATCTTTAAATAAGCATCAGTTTCTCAGCGAGTGTATAGGTGCGGGTATTCTTCCGCCGCGCGAGATAAACTCCTCGCAGGACTCGCCCTTGACGGGCATTATAGGCGCATAGCCGAGAAGTCCGCCGAACTCCGCGGACTCACCGACGCCCTTGCCCCATACGGGAATAACTCTTACCGCGGTGGTCTTGTTATTTACCACACCGATAGATATCTCGTCGGCAATAATGCCCGATATGGTCGCCGCCGAGGTGTCCCCGGGGACCGCAAACATATCAAGTCCTACCGAGCATACGGCGGTCATCGCCTCAAGCTTCTCTATGGTAAGCACGCCTGCCTCGGCGGCGGCAATCATACCTCTGTCCTCAGAGACGGGGATAAACGCGCCCGAAAGGCCTCCGACGTGGTTGGTCGCCATAACTCCGCCCTTCTTAACCGCATCGTTAAGAAGCGCAAGCGCGGCGGTGGTGCCGTGAGTTCCCGCCATCTCAAGTCCCATATTCTCAAGTATCTCCGCGACCGAATCTCCCGCGGCAGGTGTGGGGGCAAGCGAGAGGTCAACAATGCCGTAGGGCACTCCGAGCCTCTGCGATGCCTCTGCCGCGATAAGCTGTCCCACTCTCGTAATCTTGAAGGCTATCTTCTTTACAGTCTCGGCAAGAGCCGAGAAGTCACAGTGCCCTACCTCCTTGATAGCGGCGGCAACGACACCAGGACCGCTGACACCGACGTTGATTACGGTATCAGGCTCGCCTATTCCGTGCACGGCGCCCGCCATAAAGGGGTTGTCCTCGGGAATGTTTGCAAACACGACAAGCTTGGCACAGCCGATAGAATCCCTGTCCTTGGTGATGAAGGCGGTCTTCTTTATTATCTCGCCCATCTTCCTTACCGCGTCCATATTTATGCCCGCCTTGGTGGTAGCAACGTTTACCGACGAGCAAACGTGCTCGGTGACCGAGAGCGCCTCGGGTATTGCCTCGATAAGGTTGTGCGCGCCTATTATCTCGCCCTTCTGCACGTGCGCAGAGAAGCCGCCGATAAAGTTTACGCCAAGCGCCGAGGCGGCACGCTCAAGCGTTTTTGCAAGCCGCACGAAGCCGTCGGGTGAGAGCCCCGCACCGATATAGGAGATCGGTGTTACGCTTATTCTCTTGTTTACAATGGGAATACCGTAGGTCGCCTCAAGCTCCTCACACACCGACACGAGCCTTTTTGCCGAGGCGGTAATCTTATTATAGATCTTCTCCTCAAGCCTCGTTATATCGTCGCTGATACAGTCAAAGAGGGAAATACCCATAGTAACCGTTCTTATATCAAGGTTTTCCTCTCTTATCATTCTTATAGTTTCAAGAATGTCCTGAGTATTAAGCATCACGCACCCCCGAAATTATATTCTGTGCATAGTATTGAAGATGTCCTCGTGCATAACGCGGATATCGACACCGTTTTCCATACCGACCTTGCTCATCGTATCGGCAAAGCTCTTGAAGTCGCCAACAAGCCCGTCAAGCTCAACGAGCATGATCATCGCGAAATATTCACGAAGCACGCTCTGGCTTATGTCAATGATATTTGCGCCCGCCTTTGCGCACTCCGCGCTCGCAAGCGCGATAATTCCGACCTTGTCCTTACCCGTTACGGTTATAACTGCTCTCATAATTTTTCTCCATTTCAAAGCTGCTTTTCAAAAGCGCGTTTTCGCTTTGCTCTATTTTACTATATATTTTTATTTTTGACAAGTCTTTTCTTGAATTTTCGCAAAAGCTATGGTAAAATAAAACAGAAAATATTTTAAGGAAGGCGGCATCTGCCCTATGCAATCAGGAATTATCGTTATAAACAAGCCGAAGGACCTCACCTCGCAGGCAGTTGTAAGTCGGGTAAAGCATCTTTTCGGTGAGAAGAAGGCAGGCCATACGGGAACTCTTGACCCTATGGCGACGGGTGTGCTTCCCGTTCTTCTCGGCAGGGCGGTAAAGGCGAGTGACTATATGCTCACCTCGGACAAGTATTACAGAGCAACCCTTACCCTGGGGCTTAAGACCGACACCGAGGATGCGACGGGCACCGTGCTTTACACTCACGCGGGCGATATTCCCGATGAGGACGAGGTGCGCAGGGTTATCGGTGCCTTCGTTGGAAAAATAAAGCAAACGCCTCCTATGTACTCGGCAATAAAGATGGGCGGAAAAAAGCTCTGCGACCTTGCAAGAGCAGGCGTGACGGTCGAGCGCGAGGCTCGGGAAATCACGGTACATTCAATAGAGGTCACACGAATTGACGAAAAAAACTACTCGCTTGACGTTCACTGTCAGAAGGGCACCTATATCCGCACGCTTTGCCACGACATAGGCGAGGCTCTCGGTGTCGGCGGAATTATGAGCGCGCTTCTTCGCACGAGGGCAAGCATCTTCACGCTTGAGGATGCCTACACGCTGGATGAGCTTGAGGCAATGACACCCGACGAGCGCGCGGGGGCAATCCTCCCAACCGAGCGTGTATTCGAGGATTATGCCAAGGTTACCCTCCCTGACTTTTTTGCAAGGCTTGCGTCCTCGGGATGCCCGATATATCTTCGCAAAATAGGAATTAGGCTTGACCTCGGCACAAAGGTAAGGCTCTACCGCGCGGGCGAATTTTTCGCAATCGGTGAGTGCAGAGAGCTTGACGGAGAGCCTGTGATAAAGCCCACGAAGCAATTTTTGATATAAAGCAGAGGACACCTGTAAATATGGATAAAAAGAAAAAAATTGAGTTCAGCGAGCAGCAGCGTCTCGCCATAGACACGCGCGACCGCACCCTGCTCGTATCTGCCGCGGCAGGCTCGGGAAAGACGGCAACGCTTGCAGAGAGGATAATACAGTCTATTCTTGACAGGGACAATCCCAAGGACCTTGGCAAAATGCTTATCGTCACCTTCACAAACGCGGCGGTTTCGGACCTTAAGAGGAAAATAACGAACGCGATAAGAGACGCCGCCGAGCAGCAGGCACACCTCGGACTTTGCGATGAGAGCGCGAGGGCGCTGGCAAGGTCGCTTGAAGAGCAGTATCTTCGCGTGAAGGATGCAAAGATAGTCACCATAAACTCCTTCTGCAACGAGATACTCCGTCAGTGCGCGGAAGACGTAGGGCTTTCCCCTACCTACCGCATAGCCGACCCTGTCGAGGCGGCGCTTATCGCAAAAAATCTTATTGACGCGATGATAGGCGCGGCTCTGGCGGACGAGCTCCCCGAGGTATGCTCGAGAGAGGAATTTGAAAGGCTCGCAGACGGACTTGTTCCCGTAAGGAGCGACGAGGACCTGTCGGACGTGTTCCTCTATCTCTATGACAAGCTCTCCAATGAAAAGCGCGGGCTTGATACGCTCTGTGACCTTCTTGATAAGTACAAGCTAGGCGCGGGGGGCTTCAGCGCAACCGAGCAGTTCAAGCTCATTCGCGAGCATCTTTTTGAGTATATTGATTTTGTCATAGCGAAGCACGAATACTATAAGGCACAGCTGGCAGCCGAGGGTGAATGTGAAGATACAATAGCTACGCTTGACTCGGACATTGATATCCTTACAAAAATCAAGGCCTGCAGGACCTACGGCGAGCTTTACGATAAGCTTCAGAGCACGAAATTTGACTCAATCGCAAGCTGTAAAAGCGATCTGTACGAGGAAATCAAAAAGTGGCGCGAACATTTCAAGAAAGATATATTCGCAAAAAATAAATCTCTCGCCTCAAAATACTTTTTCAATTCCGAGGATAATATCGCCGTTTTGTACGGTATAATTTACAAAAACGGACAGATTATATATAAATTCTTAAAGGAATTTGATAAAGCCTTTATGGCAGACAAGAGATATCGCAACATAGTTGAATTCCGCGATGCCGAAAGATATGCATATCAGGCGGTAATCGGCAAGGATGGCAAGCCTACCGAGTTTGCCAGAGCTCTTCAGGAAAAATACAGCGATGTATATATCGACGAGTATCAGGACGTAAACGCCCTTCAGGGTGAAATATTCGAGGCGATCTCGCGCCCCGACAACTGCTTTATGGTAGGCGATATCAAGCAGAGCATTTACGGTTTCCGCTCGGCAAAGCCCGACTTCTTTAAAACGAAGAAGGCCTCCTTCCCCGAGCTAAAAAGGGATGCCCCCTATACCGATTGCGCAACACTGTTTATGTCGGGCAACTTCCGCTGTGACGAGCCTGTTATCAACTACGTCAACAGCGTATTTGACATAATCTTCGCAGAGCTTGGGCAGAGCATTGCCTACTCTGTCGGCGACCGCCTCTGCTTTGCGAAAAAATACGATGCCGACAAGGGTGAGTTCCCGAGAGGACACATTCCCGAGATTCACGTTGTCGATATGATGGACGAGGCACGGGCGAACGCCGATGATGTCGGGGCAGAGAAGGAAGATCAGGATACCGAGGCACGCTCGCTTGGAAATGCGATTGAGGAAGATGAGCTTGAAAAGTCCGAGGCTATGGCGGCGCTTGCGGTTGACAAAATCGCAAGTCTCATAAACAACCCGAATGAGCTTCTGGCGAACGGTAAAGAGATTACGGCGGGAGATATCGCCATTATCTTCCGCACTAAGACCAACCTGCACCGCTACGTCGACGCGCTGAAGAGGCGCGGAATAGAGTACGAGATAAAGGATAAGTCGGATTTCTTCAAAAACAAAGAGGTGCTTCTTACCTTCTCACTGCTCAACGCAATAAATAACCCGAGATTTGACGTCTATCTTTGCGCGGTAATGGTATCACCTCTGTTCTCTTTCAGCTTTGATGAGCTTGCCGCGATTAAAAAGGGTGCCGTACGCGGGGAAGCTCTTTACGATGCCGTCGTGAGATACAACGCGTCTCATAGCGAATTTGAAAAGGGCAGAAGGCTTATAGAGGATTTATATAGATACCGAGACCTCTCGCGCGGAATGTCTATCGATGCCTTTCTTTCGCTCCTTTATAAGGAAACGGGGCTTCTTGCGATTGCGGGCGCGGGCGGGCGCGATAACCTTCGTCTGCTTCACGAGCATGCGCGCAGCTTTGAGGCAAGCTCCTTCCGCGGACTTTACAGCTTTATCTGCTACGTGAATAAGCTCTTTGAAGAGGGCGAGACCTTCAAGTCCTCGGATTCGGGCGAGGTGGAAAAGCGCACGAAGGTCACCCTCATCACCGCGCACTCGTCAAAGGGACTTGAATTCCCCGTTGTGTTTATGCCCGAGGCAGGAAAGCCTATAGGCGCAAACCCCAGAGGGGCGGCGGTGCACGTGGCGCTTGCCAATGATTTCGGCATCGGCTTTGGAATTCTTGATGACAGCGGTCTTGCCTCGCTTGAGGACTCCAGTGAGGACATCGTCCGTCTTTACCAGAGCGAGCGCGAGTACGAGGAAGAGCTGCGTGTACTGTACGTAACGCTCACACGCGCCAGAGAAAGACTGTATATTTACGGCTCGGTAAGGGATGTGAGGGCGAAGGAAAACGATATCAAAAAGTCGGTAAGCTTCAAATCAAGATATATTCTCAAAAGCTTTTACAGCGTGCTTGATATGCTTCTTTTCTGTCGCGAATGTACGAAGGATGCGGATAAGACGGTAAAATATATCACGCACTCAAGAAAAGAGGTAACCGAGCTTATTAAAAGCATAAACGGCAGCTCCGACGCAAGCGCGAAGTCCCTTACGGCAGCGGCCTCACACTCCGACGGGCAGAGCACCGACGGCTCGGCAGAGGCGCTTGAGAGGCGGTTTAAATACAAGTATCACAGCGAGAAAAAGCTCGGAATACCCGAGAAGCTTTCCGTATCGGTGCTGACACCGAGAATACTCGACGAAGACGGCTACGCGCAGTCGGTCGATGAGCTGTCCAAAAAAAGCAAAAGCGGCGGCGAGAGCAGGTCTGCAAAAGCAGCAGGTGAAGCAGAAAACGATAAGGAAGGAAGAGAGCCCATCCCGAAATTTATGCAAGACACAGAGGAATACGATGCCGCCGCGCGCGGTACGGCAACGCACCTCTTTATGCAGTTCTTTAATCCCGAAAAGCTGATGGCGGCAGGTGTTGCAAATGAGCTTCAAAGGCTGACCGAGCTTGGCTTCCTAAGCAAGGACGATGCCGATAAAGTCAATGTACGCGAGGTAGAGACCTTTGCGCGCTCCGAGCTTTTTGCGAATATGCTTAGCGCACACGCAAGAGAGGGGCTTTTCAGGGAACAGCGCTTCAACGTACTGCTCTCGGCATCACACTTTGTGAGCCCCGAAAACACCGCAAGGCGCGAGGCGCTGCGTGACGAGGCAATACTCGTCCAGGGTGTCATTGACTGTGTCTATAAGGATGAGGCGGGCGAGCTTCATATAATCGACTACAAAACCGACAGGCGCCCAAGAAAAAAAGCCGACGGCACACCCGTAGTCAGCGACAGTGAGGGCAAGCAGGTGCTTATCGAGAGGCACCGCGAGCAGCTCACATATTACAGCGAGGCGGTAACGAGGATGTTTGGCAAATCCCCAAAGACAGTCGGCATCTACTCTCTCGCCTACGGCGAAGCACTGTATTTATAACACGGCGCTTCGCATAAGCAAATTTATCAATGCTTGCAAAATAAGCAGCACACACGCAAGGCTTATCCTATGCGTGTGTGCTGTTTTTTTAACCTATATTAACTCAAGCCATCAATTCCAGTTGACGTCAGTTTCATCCTGCGGGGGAAGCTCGGTTCCCACGTCGGACGTGCGGATTATGTCAAGTGAGGTTAGCATTTCGATGTCAATAGTAGGATTTTCGTAAATTTTCATATTTTTATCCTTTCATAGACTTTGCAGTTATATTTGTCTTGTGGCAAGTTATATTTCTCGCATTTGCTCACAGTTGGTATTACCAACCCTTGAAATACATTCCCAAATAATTGCTTTTTCGGGGGGCGTGGGGGGCTTTTTGGCTTCAAAAAGCCGCCCCACATAATTCGTATTCCTTTACTGTCCTGCAATTACCTCGTCCCTGTACGCCTTTGCGCTCTTGCAGTACATATAGAACCTCTCGACAACCTCGATGAGAGCCGAGTTGTTCTGTGTGAGGGCGAAGTCGTAGTAGTCGTTTATGTGGAAGCTACCGAGCTTGGTGCTTCCGTTATAGACCTCAACTGTGCCTATCATCTTGTAGGCAAAGAGCGAGATGTCCGCGCAAACGAAGGTGCTTTCACCGATGGTTTCGGCAGTCTCGGTGTATTCCTGTGCAACACCGCCTATTTTGAAGCTGTAATTCGTAAGGTCGGTGCCCTGTGCGAAGTAGAAGCGGATCTTCGGCTCGGCATCAAGGATGAAGGTTACGCCGTTCACACCCGCGCCGACTGCCATGTTGCCGCTTGTATCGCTTATCTTCTCAAATTCGGTTGCGCCATCGCCTATAAGGGCGTCAATCGCACTCGCGATTTCCTCAGCGCCCTCGGTGCCGAAGTAGGCGTAGGCGCTCTTTACATACGCGAGCATATCGCAGACGAGAGCCCTTTCGGCAGTCGAGGTCGAGCTTGCGAGAAGCTTCTCGGCGTACTTAAGAACAGAGAGCGTGTAGGTTGCGCTCGCCTCGTCACCGAATGTTACCGTAAGAGGAATTTCTCTGCCCGACGACTTCGCGTCAAGGACTACCCTGACGAGATATTTTCCGTCCTCTATAGCGAGGTCCTCTGCCTTATAGGTAGTGCCGTCGAGTGTAAACTCGGTAAGCGCCGTATTTTCGGGGATATAGACGTTAAGCACGAGACTTGCCTCAAGCGTGATGCTGGTAGCAGGCTTGAACTCGGCAATAGCCGAGGAAACAAGCGTAAATACCGTAGCATCGTCTGCCGACCTTCTCACAAAGGTGAGCGTGCCGCCGTTGATTTTTGCGGTAGGCACCGTGCCTGCGGGAAGCGTGAGCAGTGGGTAGCCCTCACTCTCGGATTTTGAGAAGGTGAGGCTGTCGCCCGTGCCGAAGTAGCCGAGCGCCGCGTTATCGAGCTTGCCCGCCTTAATGGTACCGCCCGAGATAATTATCCTTACGTCAACGAGCTCGTTAACCTCCTTAACGGATGCTATTCTCACGGCATCGGGTGCGTTCGTCAGCATATCAATATCGCAATCGTTTAGCGTTATCTCAGAGTTAACGCCGACCTTAGCACCGCTTGCGTCAAGCGAGCCGCTGATGACATTCTTTTCGGTAGCGCCCTGCACGAAGCCGAAGTTAACATTATCAAAGGTAAAGTAGAAGGTCTTTTCCGCATTGTAGCTGTCGGCATTTACCTGTGAGAGCCTGATTATAGGCGCACCCCCTACGAGCATAGTACCGTTCTTGACTATAACCCTCGTATCGTGAATAAGATTTGACGATGCCTTTGCCTGAGCGTTGAAGATAGGCTGAGTGTCGGTGGCGAATGAGAAGCCTCCGAGGTCAAGCACCATAGTGCCGCCAAGCTGGCTGAAGTTGTTGTTCTTACCGTCGTAGGTGCCTACTGTCGATACGAAATTGCGCCTTAAGAGTACGGTCGCTGTCTCGTTCGCGTCGGTCGCGGGCTTTCCGAACATAGCGCTCTTCACGCACTCAAACGCGCTCGATTTGCCATCGGAATCGTTATTGTCGGTCCACTTGGTGTACGCGCCGAGGAAGGAGCCGTTTTCAAACACCGCGAAGGGATAGGTCGCCGCATCGTATCTTGCGGGAATTTTGCCGTATGTCGTTACAAGCGAGGGCGCAAGAGAGTAAACCTTGCTGCCGTCCTCATCACTCTTGTAAAGCCAGGTAAGCTCACTGCCGCCGAAAGCCTCAAATACCGCCGTGTGCGCGGGATAGGCAACGCCCGAGGGCAGAAGCAGCTCGGTATATTTACCGTCATACATACCGAATTTTACGGTATCGTCAGCGTTCTTATTATAGAGATTAGATGCGGTAATAGCCGTAGCCGATATAAAGCGGCCTCCGTTTACAATAATATCGTAGTCACTCTTATTGCTATCGGTAGCAGATGTGCAGAGAAGCTCAAACACGGTAGCACCGTTTGCCTCAATTGTACAGTTGTTGAAGATTGCAGTGGTCTTAGTACCGACGGTAGTTGCGGTGTTAAAGGCATTTTCAAAGCCCGAGAAGAGCAGGGTGTCGGTCTTTTTGTTAATAAAGGTTACATTATCAAAGGTGTAATCTACGGTAGCGAGAGCCTTGTTGCCTGTACCGTAGTTGAGACAGAAGAAGCCTGCCCAGTTTGCGCTTTCCGCCTTGACGAGAGTACCGTTCTTGAACTTGATGTGCGCGTAAAACACGCTCGTGTTGCCGAAGTAGCTGTCAAATATATACTTATTTCCACCCTTGGTGAGCGTGTGACCGTTAAGGTCTACCGCAACAGTGCCCTTGACATTTGCGGCAGAGGGCGCAGCGTCTGAGAGCGTCTGTACGTCGCCTCTTAAGTATATTACCGCACCGTTAGTACCTATTGCCGCGTTTGCGCCCGCAAGCCACGCATCATAAAGCGTGTAGGTGTAGGACGTGCCGCTTGGCTTGAATACCGCAATAGGCATTGTAGACTCGGTAGCGTAGTCGCCGTATGCAATGTAGCCGTATGGCGTGTATCTCGACACCGCAAACGAGTAGGTATCAAAGTCAGTGCCCGCGGTGCATGCGGTAAGCTGAAGCTTGTCACCGTCCGAATTCTTGAAGGTGGATATATTTTCGTTCGTAGAGCCGCCGCCGTCGTAGGGCTTGCTGCCCTTTGTAATAGTAAAGGACGTGTAGCTTCCGTTATATTCGTTAAAGTAAATGGAATCCTTGCTATCACCGTAAGCCATCCAGGTGGTTCCGATATTTATAACCTTACCGCCGTTTACATTATAGACTATATTGACCTGACCCGATCTTCCGTCCTTTTGGTCGTAGGCTCTGAAAAGATGCTTGCCCGTGACCTTCGAGAGATCAAAGGTACAGTCGGTAAAGTCCATAGTAACATCCATACCCGCGCCCGTGTTCGCGTTGTTCCACACTACAGACACAAGACCGTGGTTTGAGCTTATATCGCCCGTCGAGGTATAGGTAACGTTCGTGAAATCAAATTCGTACTTCTTCTTCGTTTCGACGTCGCTGGCAAGGTCAAGTGCCATTATCCATTTCGCGCCGTAGTTAAGAGTACCGTTTTTCACCTCAATGCGAGTGGTAAACGCAGAGTCCGCCTTTCTCGCGTATATATCAAAGGGGTTCTTTCCCTCGGCGGAAAGCTTTTTCAAGCCGAGGTCTATTACAAGAGTACCGTTCACGGTGCGGAATATATCCGCGGTGGCATCCGTCGCAGCCGTATTGTAATCGTTAAGAAGATATACGCACGCCCATCTGTCTGCCCTTGAATTAATAAGATTCTTAGCCTCAGTGAGCGCTCCCGCCCAGGAGGAGGCAGTCTTATAAAAGCCGTCCTTGGTAAACACCGCAAAGTACTCGGTAAGCGCTGTTTCGGGAACATAACCGAGATTTCCTATCTGAACTCCCGCCTCGGTAAGAGTATAGACCGTTCTGCCCGACTCGGTAGTGCCGCCGAGCGTAGCGTACAGCTTACCGTCTGTGCCCGTATAGGTTGCCGAGGGTGCCGCCGTTCCCTCGGGAAGGGAAATCTTAGGCATGCTTCCCTGATATTCGCCTACCTTGAAGCTATCGCCCGCGTCACCCGAGAATACAGTGAAGCTGTTAGAGGCCGCGATAACCGTACCGCCGTTTACCGTGATATCCGCGTTCACCTGACCCGTTCTGCCCGAAAGCACGTCGGACACTCTGAAAAGAGGCTGGCTTCCCGCATATGTCATATCAAAGGTACAGCCGTTATAGGTCGCGGTAAGGTCAATGCCGCACGAGGGTGAGTTTGCGTTTATCCACACAACGAGGGCAAGGGGCGTATCCTGCGCCTTCTCCGCGGCAAAGGTTACGTTGGTCACCTCAAGCTCAAAGCTCTTGACGGACGAGGTATCGGTTGTCGATTCCATAGCCATAGTCCACTGTCCCGTGCCCGATATAATGGTACCGTTCTTAATTTCGTATCTGGTTTTGTAACCCGCGCTCGCGCCGTTGCCCAGAAAATCAAAGAGCGTCTGCGTGCCGCGCTTCAAGGTCTTTCCGCCCAGATCAACCAAAAGCGTGCCGTCAAAATACTGAAGCTTATCATTGGTCGCATCACGGCCGCTGACGCTTGTGTAGTTGTCGCGCATAAGGATAACCACACGCTCATCGCCCGTGTATTCCATCGCGTATTTTGCGTGATAGATCGCCTTGCCCCAGGTGTTTGCAGCCGAGAAGAAGCCGTCCTCGTTGAAAACCGCGAATGGATAGCGCGCCGCGTCATCGTATTCCTTGATTATGTAGCCGTACTCGGTGTCTGTAAGGCTTGTGCCCGAGTAGGTGGTATTTACCGTAAGAAGCGTATCATCGGTAAGCGCCTCTATGGTATATTTGCCGTCGGTAAGCGTCACCGCGGTGGGTGTGCCTCCGCCAACGCTGACTGTCACGGAATTGATAGCGTAGCCCGCGTCAGGTGTGATAGAGAGCGTCACGCGCTCGCCTGCCTTATAAAGACCGCCACCCGTGAAGCTTATACCCTCGCCTCTGACACCGACGGGTATCTCACCCTTGATGCCGAGAACGAATTCAACGAATTTCTCACCGAAGTACTGCTGTGTAGTGGAATCAAAGTGCCAGCCGTCCTGTTGTCTGAAGAAGCTCTGGTCGGTATATCCGTCAACCGTCTTACCCCACTCGGCATCATCACCGTTGTGAAGGTAGAATACGTTATCAAGCCTGTCTGCGACTGCTACCTGAGCCAGGTTTACGTTATGAAGGTAGGGGGGCTGCCAATACTGTGTTCCCTTGCTGGGATCAATGCCCTTGTTTCTGTATACGTTGCCTGCGACGAAGGGCATTGCCTCGTATCTTACGTTCTCACCGAAAATGGCAGCCATCTCGTCTCTTACATCGTTTACAAGGCACTCAAGAAGCTCATCGTAAAGAGATGCGCGCTCTAATTGGTCACACTCTGCCTCGCCCTGCATCCACCACATACCGCGAAGCACGGGGGTGTAGCCCATTTCGCGAAGCTCTGCCACTGTGTTTGTGACGGTGGTGATAAAGGTTCTGAAAAGGTTGCCGACAATAGGCTTTCCCTGATAGCCCTCGCCACCCTTGTTTATGGTGATCTCGGTGTCAACGTCGGGAATGTCAACTCTGTAGTCCGCCTCGCTTTCGCCCTCGGGCACGACAGTACCGATAGGAAGATATGTACCGAGCGTGCTGTAATTCGGGTCATCCTTTGACATATTTGCCCTCTCGACATATGAGGGCGAGGTCCAGGTGCCCACCGTGTTGCTTACGTTAGTAGAGTTTCTGTCCTCGGGAATATAGGGGAAGAGGTAGGTCGCACCGACCGCGCATTTGATTACGGCATTTTTTCTGCCCGTAGAATCAAGCGACTTTGCGATACCAAGCTCAGCGCCCGAGCGGAAGTCCGTCTGTCCGTTGCCAAGCGCAACGTACTCCATATCCGTGCTGTCCTGAGCGAACTGCTCACCCTCTTGATAGTAAAGTGTGTTGGTAAAGCCCGAGAAGTAGCGGTGATCGTCCTCCGCCTCAGGCGGTACATTCGCGCCGTAGCCTACGGCATTTGACTGTCCTGCGATAAGCCATACATCTATCTCACCGAGGTCGGCAGCCGATGTGACGAGCGAGAAGCCGAACACACCAAGCGAGAGGATGATGGACAAAATCAGCATAGCGCCGATTATTCTTCTTGATTTTTTCATATAACCTCCTTTCGCGCGACTGTGCGCGAAAATATTTAATCACATGGTTAAATAGATGCAAGCTAGCTTGCATCTATTGTGTTATAGCCTTGTCTTAAGCTATACTAAAGCCTTATGGGTGCGGCGACTGACTGCCGCCGCACTGCTGTATGTCACACCCCGCAGCAGCGGGATTTAATCCACAAAGTGGATTTCATCTGAGGTAAGGCAGATTTCACCCGTCGACAGAGTGCGAGGCGTACACGGCGGCACCAAGGCACCGCCCTACGGGTGCGTCAGCGCACATTGTATACTTACCGCCCTTAATGATATTCCCATTATTTGCTTTTTCTGGGGCGTGGGGGCTTTTTGGCTTCAAAAAGCAGCCCCACATAAATGGCTTACTGTCCCGCAAGAGCCTCATTTCTGTACGCAAGCGCGCTCTCCGCGTATCTCTGGAACCTTTCCACAAGGGTGGCAAGAGCCGCCTTATCGGTGTCGGTATATTCGCTGCCACTTACATAGTCATAGTATGCCTTGACATTGAATTCACCAGCCATATCGGTGCCCTTTACGGTGTAGCTTACAACACCTGCCATTCCGTACGCGTAGGTCGTAACCTCAATGTACTCGCCGATATTGTCACTTCCCTGTGTATGAGGCACGGTATAGCCGTTCTGCTTGAATACGAAGTCATCCGCATTTACACCGTCTGCAAGATAGAAGCGCATTCTCGGTGTCGCGTCAAGAACGAGCGTCGCACCCTCGGTGCCGCTTCCCAGTGCGGGCTTGACCGCTGGTGTAGCAAAGGCGGGGGCATTTGTCTCATCGTAGCCTGCGCCGAGTATAAGGTCTGTCTCGGCAAGTCTCTCGGCATTCTCTGTGCCGAAGTATGCGTATGCCGCGCGAAGGTAAGAGAGGATATCGCGCACGAGCGTCTTTTCGTTTTCGGATGCCGACGTCGCAAGTATCTTCTTGGCGTAGCCTACTACGTTCAGATTATAGTCTCCGTCAAGCGTTGAGCCGTCCTCAAGCGCGAGAGTAGCTATTACGCTGACGTCCTCAAGCGCGCTCCTTGCCGCAAGCGGAACGGATACGACATAGTAGGTCACGTCGTCTATCACCCTGGTGGTGAGTGCCGCGAGCGTCTCGCCGCTATAAGCCTTACCCGCTACCGTAAACGAAGCGAGGCTGTCAATCTTGGTTACAAAGATGTTGAGGTAAAGGTCGCTGTAAAGCGAGATGCTGGATTTAACGTTGAGCGCAAGCGCCGCCACGGGCTTCAGCTCATACGCGCCGTCCTTTGCGACGAACACGAGCTTGCCGAGCGAGCTGTCGAACTCCTCCGCGGGTACTTTGCCCGAGCCGAGCCTGAGCACCGTGAGGTCGCCGTCTGTGCCCTTGCCGAAGGTAAACCTACCTGCGGTGTCTGCCCCGTCGCTTACAACCTCAAAGCCGCTCTTGCCGATGATCTCACCGCCAAGGAAGGTTGAGGTAGTGTGGCAATAGCCGTTACCCGTAGAGACTATGCTTATCGCACTTGCGGTAGAGTCGCTGAGGTCTATAACGGAATCGGTAAAGTTAACGAAGGTGTTAGCGATTGCCTTGCCATCGTTGTCATTGTGCTGTGAATACTTGGCAGCGACAGTTGACGCCGAGCCGAGCACCTTCACGGTAACACCGTCAAAGTTGTAGGTGAAGAGCTTGCCCGCAAGGAAATCGTTGGGTCTTGTAGTATCACCCGTCCAAGGCTCGAAATTGATAATGGGCGCGTCAAATATCTCAACAGCACCACCCTTCAAGGTAATGGTAGTCGGGAATACTCCGCGAGTTCCCCAGGGCTTTACGCTCGTCGGGAATATTACCCTCGACTTATCCGCCGTAAGAGTGTGTCCGTCAAGGTCGACCTTAACCTCACCGAGTATCTGCGCGAGGTTGTTGTAGGTCTCGTTTGCCGCCATCGTATAGTTGGCTCTCATAAGTACTACTGCCGTAAGAGGCGAGTCGCCGTAGCTCGTTCCGTTCCATACGTTTACGGAAAGCTTATCCTTTGCGGTATGCATAATACCCTCGTTGTCGTAGTTCGCTACGGTATCAAGGAAGGTATCGTCAGCGCCCCAGAACTCGCCCGATGCGCTGAATACCAAGAACGGATAGAACTCGGGATTTGCGTAAGCGAAGGGAACCGTGCCGTACTTGATGAATACAGGCTCACCGAGACGGTAGACTGCATTCGTGCCGTCGACACTTTCCTTGCCGAACGTAAGAGCCGTGTCGGAATCGTTCTTGAAGGAAAGACCTCTCTTTGCGCTGTCAGAATTTATAGGATCGCTGGGAAGCGCCGCCGACGCGTTCTGTGTAAGCGCGGTGTACTCACCGTTATACTTGTTGAAGGTAATGGTATCCGTGCTGTCACCGCTGAATACGGTATATTTGGATATATCGTCTGCGATTATCCTACCGCCGTTTATCTTAACCGCCGAGGGCATCTTTCCGTTACCTTCCGCAAGCCTGAATGCCGTTGCGCCACTGGGTGCGTTGGTAAAGTCAAGCGTGCATCCGTCGAAGATATAGCTTGCGATAATACCGTCACCCGTCTTGCCCGTAAAGTCGTCAAGCCATCTTCCGCCGCTGCCTGCGCCAAAGGCGAAGGTCACGTTTGTGAACTTAAACTCAAATTCCTTCGTATCGTCTGCGGCGGTAGTGTTAGAGTGCTGAAGTCCGATAAGAGGAATGGTATTGGTACGGCTGTTTTTAAGAGTACCGTTCCTAACCTCAAAGCGAGACAGATAGCCGAGCACCGCCGAGGTATTATAGTTTACATTTACATCAAGAAGGTAGGTGTCGATGTTGTTCAAGGTATAGCCGTTAAGCTCAACAACCACCTTGCCGCGCACCTGATTTACATTGGTACCGCCGTTAAGATTTGTAGTGCCGTCTGCCTTGTAACGGTTTATATCGTAGTTGCGTCTTGTAATTATCGTCGCAACCAGATTTTCCTCGCCTTCTGCATCAACCCAGCTCTCTGCCGCATCAACCGCTCCGCGCCAGCTGGTATTTGCCGACTTGAAGGTGTCGCCGAGGAATACAAAGAAGGGATAATCGTATGCCGAAAGGTACTTCGCGGTAATGCTTGCCGACTTATTACCGAAGCTCATAGGAAGAAGCTCATAGTGCGAATTCGTGCCGTCGTCAAGAACCTCAACGAAGTATCTCGTGCCCTCGGGGGTCGTAATAGCGCCTGTGTAGTGGCCGAAATCCTTCGCTGTGGTCGGTGTGGTAAGCGTTGTGTACTTGCCGTTATACTTACCAAAGGTAACCGTATCGCTGCCACCCGTGCCTGCGGCGCCGTCGGTGGGCTTATTCACCTGATAAAGCGTAAGCCCCGAAAGATCATTTGAGATAATTGAGCCGCCGTTGATCGTCATATTGATATCAACGTTGTTATTGCTCTTATCGTCCTTAAGATTGAAGATTACCTGCTTTGACGCGCTGTCTACCGAAGGCGCGTTTGTTTTAAGGTCAAAGATACAGTTATTAAATGTAACGTCCGCCACACTTCCGAGCGTTTGCGTCATAGAGGTGGTATTCGACCATACGGTGAGGAACGCGCCGCCGCTGTTCGAGGTGGCATTCGCCGCGTAGCCGAAGGTAACGCCGTTTGCCGTAACGTTGAATTTCTTATCCTTGGCATACGCCTGTGTTCCGTTTATCTGGAAGGCAAAGAAGGGACCGCCCGTGGTACGCATAGTACCGTTTTTGATCTCGATATTGACGTCCTTTTCATTCCCCGCGTAGTGCCACATATCGAATATATTCTTTGCGCGGGTAAAGATCTTTCCGCCAAGGTCGACGGTAAGCCTTCCGTTCGCCTTGCCGAGAGCGCCGCCGTTCGCCGCATCATCGGTATTTGTGTAATCGCGTCTGAGAAGCACCACCACATCGGACGAGGTCTTGTTTTCAAGCACTGTACCGATTGCCTCCGTCGCCAGCTTCCAGGTCTCATACGCGCCAAGGAACTCACCGTCAGAGAACATTACGAAGGGATAGGTGGTAGCGTCGCAGAACTCTGCATCTATAAGTCCGTAGTCGGTGACATTGTCTGCCGCGGATAGCTCGTAAAGATCGTAGTTACCCGAGGTGCTCTTCTTTGCAAACGAGGTATAGTCACCCGCTTCGGTCTTGAAGGTATAGGTTATAGCACTTCCGCCCGTCTTTACCTT
Organism: Clostridia bacterium; assembly: GCA_017935065.1. Taxonomy (GTDB): domain Bacteria; phylum Bacillota; class Clostridia; order Oscillospirales; family CAG-272; genus UBA1740. The sequence goes on along the minus strand of JAGBIF010000046.1, from coordinate 78,766 downwards.
GAGTGTAGGAAGCGTGCTGTCACTGCCAAGACCTACCGTTACGGTATCGTCAGAGTCTACGGTGGTAAAGCTGTATGCCGCGCCGTTTGATACTATCTCACCGCCGAGCATCCTGAAGTGTACCGTACCGTTTGTGGTATTTGAGAACGAGAAGAGCTTACCGCCACCCGTAGGCGCGTTGGTCTCAAGGTCAAGCCTGCAATCCTTAAGAGTGAGATTTGTAACCGTCTTCGTGCCGTAGCCATTCTGCCACATAGCCCAGAATACAGACGAGGCATTCGTAGCAGCAGGATAGTCGCTGCCGAAGCCGAGCGTTACCTTATCAAAGGTGATATTGAAGGTCTTGATGCTCTCGGTCTCGGTAAGAACGTGAGTAGCACCGAAGTTACCGCCCGACTTAATTGCGTTAATGCGTCCGTTCGTGAAGGTGACCGAGGTGGGATAGGTAAATACCGTAGAGGAATTCACTACCGCGTTTACAATAATTGTGGATCGTGTCAGGGTTTTTCCGCCAAGGTCTATGAGTATATTTCCGTTTGAGGTGTTGAAGTTTACCTCGCCCGCGTTCACGAAGTCGCGCCTCATAAGTATCTCGATCTGCTCGTCGGCATAGGCCTCGCCCTTAAGAAGCGCGGATGCCGCGTTCACCGCCTTGACGAGAGTATCGTAACCGCCTGTGAGAACGCCGTTTTTGAACATCAGGAAGGGGTACTTATCCGCATCGGCATAGTCCTCTGTGATTACACCGTAGCGTGTTGAATTTGCATCGCACACAAAGGAGTAGGTCGAGAAGTAGTCCTGAGTGGATGACTTTTCATATCTTGCATAGCCATCCTCTATGAGGTAGGAGCCGCCTACCGTCTTGGTAATTGATGCGGGCATAACGAGGCTAGTGTGCCTGTCGCCCTCACCCTTAAAGAATTCAACTATCTTTGCATTATCAAGTATAGATACCCATCTCGTCGACGAGAGTCTTATTTCACCGCCCGTGACGGTGTAGTTGAGCTTAAGAGCCGAGCTTTGGGAATTTGCGAAAATCACCGCCGCATCCTTGGCGCGGTCCTTATCCTGAATGTCGATTACGCACTCGTTAAGATTAATGTTCGCTTTTACCGAGGCTCCCGAGGGAAGCGTGACCGCTGAGACGATCTCGGTCGCAAACGAGCCCTTCATAACCCCGATATATACGTTGTCAAGATTTACCTCGTAGTTCTTGCCAGAAGAGGTGGAGCCGTCATAGGAAATAAGCGCGCCTCTTCCGATAAACACCTCACCGCCGTAAAGATTTACGGTCGTTGCCACGGTATCGGTTGCCTTGAGCCAGAGCAGAGCGCCCTCTGCGTTGTTCATATATACGGTATAGCCGTTAAGGTCGATATTGACCTCACCGAAGCCGCCCATTCCCGAGTAGGTATCTGTAAGCGTCACGTTCGACTGAAGCCTTACGGTATAGCCCGAAGCATAAGCGCCAAACGCCTCCGCAAGGGTTGCATACTCGCCGACCTTGCTTTCGCCGTTGTAAACCGCGAAGGGCTTATCCGAGGCGGGTGCCTTGTAGTCATATCCACCCTTTACGCACTCGGCAAGATGCGCCGACTTGACGTTGATCTCGGTAACGCTTTCGGTAACCTTAAGACCGTTGATATACGCAAGCCTCTTAACACCGTCGGCCTCCTTACCCGAGGGCGAAAGGTAAACCGCAAGAGACTGAGAATTCAAGGCTCCGTTGCTCTTGTTTGCTATTGCATGGCCGTAGTCGGGCTCGTAAACCTCGTAGGTAAACTCAACGTGTGTCCATGCGTTAGCCCGTGTCCTTACGTGGAAGTAGGTCTGGTTATAGTCAATAGTACCGTAATCCACGCGCTTGGTCATTGAGTTAAGCATAACCTTAAGCACGCGGTCGGTGGTATCGTAGATATCAAACTCGATGGTAAAGCGCCTTCCAATATTTTCGGGTGTCGTCTTGAAGCCGCCAAGCACGTTCGCGTAGGTGAACAGGTGCGTGGTGTTGTCGTAGTAAACCGAGAGGGGGTTATCCGCGCTCGGCTTCGGCGTAGGCGTCTCAACATATACGGAAACGGCCGTCTGATTGTCAACGCTTACACCGTTGTTAAAGGTTACCTTACCGTTTTTCGAGGCGTTATCGTAGATAGCCGAGCCATCCTCGCTGTCTATTACGGTAAACTCGCCCGCGGTATTCTTCGCCTTGAGAAGAAGGGTTACCGCCTCACCCGCATTCTCTGCTATATAGTCGGTGATGTCTATTTCATACGAGCCCACTCCGCGAAGATTTACGCTTCCGAGAAGAGTGCCGTCCGTGTCCGAGGTGCCTGCTACCGCATAAAGCTCTGCTACGTTCGCCGCATCGTTGGAAACGAGGAAGCGGAACACGTAGGAGTTGCCGAAGCTGAAGCTCTCAGGTGCGGTGAAGGTGTAGTAGTCACCCTGCGCGTTAAGCTTAGTAGCGCTATCCCTCTCGGTCTTGAAGGTATGCGAATATACCTCACCCATCGCAACGCCGTTTTTACCCTTGAAATCAGCGGGCACGGTTAAGGTGTACTCGGTAGAGCCAATAAGCTCATCGGGTGTGAAGGTCCACACAGTACCGCCAAAGGAGGACTCCCATACGCCGCTTACGGCGGTAGTGCCTGCCGTTACAGTAATTCTCTGTACCTCTTGCAGCTCCGCAACACCCGCAAAGTGTATTTCTATCTTGCTGCCTACGTCAACGCCGCCCGCGTTATGCATAGGAGACGCGTACGCAACGCTGATAGGTCCGTTCTTAAGGAAGTAGGCTATGTACCTAAAGTAATTCTCATAGGTATCCACATTATAGTTCATATCCATACCCGAGGTAAGAGTATGTCCTATCGGTACCTCAAAGTGTAAAAGAGGAATATTGAGCTCACGGCAGGAGTTATAAATATTTACAGAATATCCATACGCCGCGTTATAATCGTCCGCCATGTTGCCCGAGATAAATATAGGAGAGTGACCTGCCGTTACGTCCTCCTCCTGCGAGCCGTTGCAGGCATTGGTGAACTGAACACCCGAGATTATCTCTTTGCCGTTTACGGTAAGCCAGGGCTGCTTCTTACCCTCGGAAAGAGTAATTCCGTCGACAGAGATAGCGCCCTTTTTCGCCTGATAGCGCGTAGTGCCGTCATGTCCGTCTAAATAACGGTCGGGGACGAGCGAGGCAAGCTTAAGGTCAATCGCCGTCTCAAGCTCCTCCACGGTGCTGTAAAGCGTAGGCTCTACAAGCTCCTTCTGAAGGTTTGCCTCGCCGAGGTAGGAGAACCATCCGCCCTTGGAGTTTCCGTACACACCGAAGGCGTCAAGATCAAAATTATATTTACCTGTAGTATCCGAGAGCGAGATATAACGAAGATAACGCATAGCCGCGGTATTCACGAGCTTGTCGTTATACATCATAAGACCGTAGTTCATATGGTCCTTGGTATTACCCTGGCTGCCGTCGTAGTAGCCCCAGCTTGCGTTTCTCGCCATAGGCTGCCACAGGTAGTCGAACACCACGTTATTATATCCGCGGTAAAGGAAGTCATTCGAGTGAGGACGAAGGTCAGCGCCCGTAACAGAGGTGGTAGGATAGCCCGACGAGTTCGCAAGCGACATTACGGGCACCTCCTTTGCAGGCGAGGTGTGATAGACGATATTGATATAGATATCCATATCAATAAAGCTTCCGTCAGGATCAACGCAGTCGGTTATAGTCTGCGCAACGGTATGCTTGATATAGGTGTACTGACCGTCAGCAACGCTCGTGTCAAGCGTTTCCTTGCCGTCGCTTCCTATTTTGAGGTCGCCCCATACCGCGCCGTCAAGCGTCTTTTTCCGCGTACCGTCGCTATAAACCCACTTGACTATTCTTCCGCCCTTTGCGGTGCGGAGGTCGGTATTCCAATTCTCTACTATCTTCTCAAGCGTGCCGTCGACGGCGTGCTCGTCAATAGACCAGAACACCTGGTGAAGAAGCACGTTCGCGCCTGAGGGAACGACGAAGGTCTCGCGGGGATTTCCCGAGGGGAAGCCCGAGTAAGTCAGCACCTTCTTATTCACGATATCCTGTCTGAACGCCTGAAGGCAATTCGCAAGGGTGGTAGAGCTGATACTGCTGTTGTTAAGGAAGTCAAGCACGATTACCACGTAGCCGCGCTCTAGCATCGAGGTGATGATTTCCTTGTTGGAGTCGGTGCCCACGCGAGTGATGCTCGGGTGGTTTACCGTATAGATAATAACGGGCGTGCCCTCGTAGCCCGTCTTTATCGTGCTCGTCTTATTATGATAGACGGTATACTGCATAGCTCCGACATAGGCGTTATCCTCAACACGCACCGTGTCCTGCACGAGGTACGAGGCAAAATCCGCCTTGATATCCACCATCTCGCCGACAGTCTGCACCGTACCCGATGCCACAGCCGCCGTGCAGATGCCCGCAACGAGCGTCGCGCCAAGCATAAAGCAGGCGACAATACGGGATAGCCAGCCTTTTCTTCCGTTTGACTTTTTCATATTTTTTACCTCCTTTGGTAAATGAGCTTTTTTCGCCCGCGAATATTTAAAATACACGCGAGAGCCTTACACCATAATTATAGCACAGTCGTATTGACAATAACAGTCAAAAATGGTATAATCATAGTCAAAAGATGATATGTTAAGGCTGCAATTTTGTTCAATCCGTCGCGTTCCACAAAATAGCGGTTCACAAATTGTGCACCTTATACAACAAGCAATAAAAGGAGTAAGCAATGCCTATAAGAATACACAAAAGCAACTTTGGCAGAGGCACCGCCTTCTCTCATCACAGACACGTCGAGCGGTACGTTATGCCCCTGCACCTCCACCAATTTGCCGAGATGGTGCTTGTCAGAGAGGGCGAGATCTTCGTCTCGGTTGACGGCAGAACGCAGCGCGCGGCGGGCGGTGATTTTATCTTCATACAGCCCTTCCGCCCTCACAGATACTTTTCACAGCGAGTGAGCGATTTTACCGTCTACACCTTCTCGCCGTCGCTGATCTCGGATTTTCTCGATACGAACGCGGGCCGTGTCGGCGAATCGGCGGTATTCAAGGCAAGCGAGGCGTCGAGAATACTGTTTGAAAAGAGATTTCTTGAGGCACAGGACTACTCGCCTTACAGTATAAGGTCCTGTATCGCGTCAATGCTCTGCGACTATACCGCCGCGGTAAGGATGGTGGACGATGAGGGCGAGGGAAGGCACGTCCTTATCAAGCTTATAGAATATCTTACCGCAAGCCTTTCGGAAAATCCGAGCCTCAGCGAAGCGGCGAGTGCCATAGGCTACAGTGCGAATTATCTCTCACACGTTGTCAAAAAGTCACTCGGCTTCGGCTATCTCTCGCTCCTTGGGCTTCTGCGTGTAGAGGAGGCAAAGACGCTGCTCGAAAACACGAAAAAGACCTCTCTCGAGATATCCATGGAGTGCGGCTTCGGAAGCGAGCGCACCTTCCACCGACAGTTCAAAAGAGTAACGGGCACCTCCCCGAGCGACTACCGCCGCACCTCGGGCGTCACCGTCATAAACAACGATATCATCTGGCCCGAGACAGTAAAACGCCAGCCGCTATAGTCTCAGGATAAGGCTTGAGCCGCAGGGTGAGTTATGATCGGCGGCCTAAGACCGCAACGCACACAACCCCCGTCACTGCAGGCAGTCCTGTTCGGTAGCGAGACATATAAAGCCATTTCAAATAAAAAAAGGTTGGTTGAGACGCGCTTTCGTCATCTCAACCAACTTTTTTATTTTTGCACACAATGCGCCGTTCGCTTGTTGCAGAGCGGGCAAGGACGGCAGTCTACTTCAGCACCGTCGCGATTATCATACATATCGCCATCAGCACGCTCACGATCGCCGTCGCGTACAGATACGGATTAAGCTTCTCCCCAAGGTCCTCTGCCGTGACGTTTTCATTCTTTTTGACAAGATAAATAATTCTTCCAAGCATAAGAGCTAATATCAGAAGAAAAACCGCCGCAAATACAAGCGGTATTATTACAGTAATATCCATTTCGCTACCTCACAAGGGAAGGCTTAAAGGCCCGAAAGATGGGCAGAGTGAGAATACTCACCCGACAGCAGGGTGCTTCCGTCATAATAGACGGTTGTGACCGAGGCATTGTAGGGGAAGTCGGTAAGCTCGGCAACTCTTTCCCAGGGAATGCCCGCTACGATAGAGTAAAATGCGCGGATAACCGCCGCGTGCGCTGTGATAAGCACACACTCGCCCTCGTGCCGCCTTGCGATTTCAAGCACCGCGTTATAAAAGCGCTCACCCGCATCCTTGATAGCCTCACCGCCTGGCGGTGTAAAGGTGCCAAACTGCGTCTTCCAGCCAACGGTATATTCCTCGCCGTACTTAGTGATAATATCGTCAATTTTCATATTTTCCCACTCACCGATATAAAGCTCACGAAGCGTCCTTTGCGGTATAACCTCAAGGCCGTGAAGCTCGGCGTTCGGAAGGGCGGTATTGTATGCTCTGATAAGGTCGCTTGAATAAATAGCCGAAATCGGCTCGTCTCTCAAAAGCTCGGCGGTAGCTCTCGCCTGTGCCTCGCCTCGCGGCGAAAGACCTAGGTTTGTATGTCCTAAAAAGACACGCACGGCATTGGCCGCGCTCTCGCCGTGTCTGACTATAAGAAGCCTTGTAGCATATTCCTTTTTTACCTTAAGAGCAGAGGTATCCGCACGCTCGGGCGGAAGAATAGCGCTTCCGCGTAAAATTTCGTTCATATAGCACCGTTCCAAAACATTTATATTATGCGCAATCAGGCATCGTATGCATAAGCAGGCAAGATTTTCGTACAAGATACGAAGTCGCGTGTCAAAAACGCAACGAAGCCGATGGGTATTTATGCACACCGCATATTCTACTCTGTTATTCTACCACTAAAGCGCTCGAATGTCAATAACAGCACAGGCAAAATCCCAAGATAAAAATGTCAAGCCCCCTGTCAAAATGATTAAGCATCGCGCCTGGTGAAAGGTATCCCAAGCAAACCGCAAGCAACGGGCTTAAAGCATCATTTCAGTCAAAAACAAAAATCAAACGAAATACAGACCAAGCACAAGCTAATCAGAGCGAAAAAACGCAATAACTCGGAGCAAAAATGAGAGTAAAAGAATAAAAAAGAGAGGCATAACCTCTCTCGAATTATCACCCGCGTTCACAGTAGCGAAGCGCCACGAAAAAATCAGTCGCATTTAACGGTAGCGAAACACTACGAAAAAATCAGTCGCATTTAACGGTAGCGAAGCACTACGAATTAAGCCTTTGTTTATGACACAAGACGCACCTTTTACAAATAGACCACACAAAAAAGCCCTGCAAAAAGCAGGGCTTAAGTGCAGCAACTAATAACTTGACTTTATTTCCGTTGCATATCAAGCAGCAACAATACGCAGTAACTCGACTTTATTTCCGTTGCATATCGAGCAGCAACATCTGCACTTGCATTATTACTTTATCACTTTCTCACGAAAAAATCAACCCTTTTTGCAAAAAAATAAAAGTGAAGCTAAAAGTGTACCAACCTCTTAATACACATCAGTTAAAATTTCAATGGAAATTGTCAATGTATCCTATTTATTATATCTTAAATGAATATTCTGAAAAGCTCAGGTATTATAAACTATATGCACGATATATTCATATATTATGCATAGAATATTCACTATTATACAAAACAATACACAAAACACAATTCGTACGCTTTACGAATTTTAGCCAAAAATTCCAAAAAAACAACGCAAAAAAACGCCAAAAAACACGGAGCAGGCACAAATTACCATATTTTGCCATTTTTACATCTTAATAATCAAAAAAACGCATGCAAAAGCAAGCATTATCTCCACCAAGCACTAAAAAAGCAATAGCAAGCTATTAAATGCATTTTTCGGCAAATCATCAAGCAAATACCAACAAATCGTCAAATTAAGCGTAAAAAAAGATACTAAAACGCAAGTTACGATTGAAAATCAGAGAATAGCACCTCCACCAACGTCAAATCAACAAAAGAATAGTAAAAAGCATTTAATATTACATTAATATAGCATAGCTCGTTAGAAACCTGCCAACTGTCAAGTTTTTAAACCAATGCATACAACAAACAATGCTCATCGAATATATACATTAATAATAAAATTTCAATAGAATACAAAAATATGTGCAAAAATTAAACAAAAGGAGCTCCGAGGGCACATTTTAGTGAAAAAACGATAGTTTAGCCTATCTTAAAGCAAATGAAATTGTTTTTAAAGCTATTATAAGATAAAAATTTAGTATATCTAATATAGACACCCAATATATTAATTATGAACACAGATATATCAATGTTTCATGTGAAACAACAAATATAATACATCTCTATGAGATTTATTTATCCATAAAATATTACGCATCAGAACACAAAAAAACAAGCTCTAGCCTTATTTAATTACGCAAAATCATAAAAAACACAAAAGCAACCAAAATTAGAGTGCATAGGACTACATTTCTCGCTTCGGCGCAATAGCCTTCCTTCGTGGCTCGCCAGGCAATACTGTGAAGCGCCGGCCTTCGCTTGTCTTTTCCTTCCAATTAGGATAAATTTCTTAAAATTCAGAAAAAATTAGTTAAAGCTAACTTCGATCGTATTAAACGGCAATTTTTAAAAATTTCAAGCAAGAAGGAAACGGTTACTTACATTATCACCGTCAAGAAATCGCATCGGACATTAAACGCATCCGTTTCTTTCCTGAACACAAAGCAAATAACTACACCAAGCAAGAAAGAGGGCAAACACCGCGACAACAGCAGGGCATCAGCACAAAATCATCTAATGCAGTGAAACTTCTTTATTTAAGAGCAAAAAGATGCAAAGTATGCCGAAGATATATATATTATTAATGCATTTTCAAACAAAAAGTAGCTTATTATAGACTTACGGTCAAAAGCAATGCAAAATAAGAATAGCATTTGAAATCAAATCGACGCTATCTAAAGTCCAGGGAAGAAAGCAGGCACAAGCTCATCAAACTATATAAAGATAGATTAAATAAACCGTTTAATTAGTCAATAAAGTTACAACGGCAAAAACAAAATACAGTAGACTAACCCAACAACAAATTTTAAACATTCAGATGAAACAAAAACTTATGAACTTTTCACACAAAGCAAAGAAATCGTGCGAACATTTCACATGAAACAAAAAATTGTGAATTTTTCACGCAAAACAAAGAAACCTTACGAACGTTTCACGCAAAACAAAAACCCGCGAATGTTTCACATGAAACAGCAATAACATGACAGCAACAATATTTGCCTCAAGATGAGCCATCGCACACTTCCATTTAAAAGCATTTTCAATAAACTTTATATCGCGCAATAAAGAAATCAATAGCATTTCAGTCGTTTTTTGAAGAATTAAACATTACATTAGCACTTTTTATAAACAATAACATATAAATGCTAAGCGTCAAGTCTATCACCGCAAGCTATTAAACCCAGAAAAGTATCATATCAAGCCACAGTCTGCATCGAAGCAGCTGTTCTCAAAGATTTGTACAGCAAAAGCCTATAATTAGTCGTTCGACAAAAACTTTAAGCTAGAAAAGCTACACATCAGTATACACCTTCCGAAGCTTTGAATCAGACAAAAGCCTACAATTTAGTAACAACACCGCAAAGCTAACACAAGCAGAAGCTTAATAGCCCCTCAGAAGCTCAAGCCGAAAAAAGGCTTAAATCAACACAGCATTGTTATCGTGCAACAAAAAACGAAAATACATTTTTATGAAAATCACAGCAAAATGCATAAAATTTGCGTATAATAACTAAAAAAGGAGCAATCGACAAGCAAATTGAGTTAAAAACCGTACACGAGACCCAAACGCGAGGCCCCAATTGAGCGTTTTTATATTTAGAAAAGCATAATGTTTCACATGAAACAATCATCACCAGTATAAAACAGAGCCCCTCCATCTCAAGCAGCGGGCAAATAATATGTATAGGGATGCTTTGGACATTAAAATAGAATCCCACATTTTCGAGCATTAAATCTCAATTTATAGTCTCGAAAGGTAAAAATTAGGTAAAAATACGGCAAAAATAAGGCAAAATAAGGTAAAGATAGGATAAAGATAGAGTAAAGATAGGGCAAAAAATAGCGCAAATTACGACATTAAGATGAAAATTATCGCAAAAAATATGTTTATGTCGTTTATTTCGGACTAAACAGATCAAAATCGCAAAAACATACGCAAGCTCAAAAATCATACGATAAACCGTATTTCATCATATAAACCAACAAAACGCTTGCAACACTCTCTAAAACGAGGCTTTTGTATTCTCACAACACTAACAATCATACTTTACTGGGAATTCAGCAAAATCACAAGACGGTGCCTCCTTAATCTTTCCCGCAGTACTGATTTAAGGTATTAAACACCTATTTGCACCGTCAATACCTACTAATTACCATATTTTGGTAGTTTTTAAGCTCTTTATAGCCTTTTGGTATATTTTACCATTTTGCTCGGTGTTTTTTCATGCTTTTTTGGGGCCTTTCTTTACGGTTTTGGAGCTCGTATTTGTCAAAAACTTCATCCAAAATAGAGATTATTCATATTTTTATCTCTTAAGTAATTTATAAAATCTTACTTTTTCAATGTATTTCCTCGCGTGTTCTTTCTAAAATTACAACATTGTATCACCCGCCGTCTGACTCTTCTCCCTTACCTTCCGAATTTAAAATTTCAAGAGCCGATTTATTCTTTAAAAAACCAAAAAGTGGCTTAAAATATAATTTTTTAAAATTATTTGCGCAAATTTGTTGACTTTTACCGTCTTGTTAATATATAATAAAACTGATATATATTCCAAATAGAGTAAAATAAAGAAACGGAGTAGATAAAAGTGGCAAAAATCGTTTCCTTCTCAAACCAGAAGGGTGGCGTCGGTAAGACCACCTCTTGCGTCAATATTTCGGCGCAGATAGCCAATAAGGGCAAGCGAGTTCTTATGATTGATATGGACCCACAGGGCAACGCTACCAGCGGACTTGGTGTTCCTAAGTCAAAGCTTAAAAAGACCATATACGACGTCGTTATCGGCAAGTGTGATATCAGCGATGCGATAATCAAGACCAGGTTTAAAAATCTCTCCATCATACCCGCTACAATTAACCTTGCGGGTGCTGAAATAGAGCTTCACGATCTTGAGGAAGCGAACGACGAGAAGTTTAACTACCTCGCCGAGGGCATTGAGAAGATACGCGAAGATTACGATTACATATTTATCGACTGCCCGCCCTCGCTCGGTATGCTTACCGTCAAGGCGCTTTCGCTCTCCGACGGCGTTGTAATTCCCATGCAGTGCGAGTTCTACTCACTCGAGGGTATGTCACAGCTCTTCAACACGATCAAGCGCATACACCAGCTCTTCAACCCCTCGCTTCGCATTGTAGGAATACTTCTTACAATGTACAACGGCAGGCTCACGCTTACAAACCAGGTTGTAAACGAGCTTAAGAAGTATTATCAGGACAAGCTCTTCAAGGTACCGATCTCTCGCACAGTGCGCATTTCCGAGGCCCCCGGCTACGGTGAGCCTATCTGCTATCACGATCCCTACGGCAAGGGTTCGCTTGAATACGCGGCGGTAGCAAAAGAGCTTATGACGAGAATATGACAAGAGGATAGGGCTTATGAAAAACACAAGGCTTTGTCCAAAATGCCAGTCAAGCGATATTATCCGTATTCGGGGCAAGCAAGAGGCATACGGCGCGGGAAACTATGTGAGAGTAGGATTTATCGCGAACGCAGGCGTGCATAGATATGTCTGCCTCACTTGCGGCTTCACCGAGGAATGGATCGACCGCGAGGACCTTGACAGGATAAGAAAGAAATACAAGGACGAGAAAAAATAGAGAGGATATTAAAATGGGAAGAAGAAACAGAGGCCTCGGCAGAGGCATTGACGCGATATATCTTGAGAACGCGCTCGAGTCGGGCTCGGCATCGGGCGAAAATGTAATAACCATGCTCAGGCTTGGTATGATCGACCCCAAGAGCGATCAGCCGAGAAAGTATTTTGACAAGGAAGCGCTTGAGGCACTTGCCGAGTCGATAAAGGAAAACGGGCTTCTGCAGCCTATCATCGTGCGTGAGTACGCCGACGAGAGATATCAGATAATCGCAGGTGAGAGACGCTTCCGCGCCTCAAAGTTGGCAGGGCTTGATGAAATCCCCGCGGTTATCCTTGACAAGAACGACCGCGAGGCGGCAGAGCTGTCTCTTATAGAGAACATCCAGAGAGAAAACCTCAACCCCGTTGAGGAAGCGCTTGCATACAGGGCGCTTATTGAAAATCACTCGCTCACACAGGAAGAGCTTTCCGAGAGAATTGGCAAGAGCCGTAGCGCGATCGCAAACTCCATGCGACTTATCGACCTTCCTGACGAGGTGCTTGAGATGGTAGTAAACAAGGACATCTCGGCAGGCCACGCGAGAACGCTTCTCGGTCTTAAGGACAGAGCGCTTATGGTAGTGCTTGCGAATAAAATAGTAGAGCTCGACCTCTCGGTAAGAGCCACCGAGGAGGAGGTAAAGCGCCTCAACAAGCAAAAGCCCAAGGTTGAGGATGAGGAAGAACCACTTCCTATCGTTGATTATTTCAGAGAGATGGAGCTTCGCATTCAGTCTCACCTCGGCAGAGTAGTTAAGATAAAGGGCACGGGAAGAAAGAAGTGCCTCACCCTTTTCTACGAGGACAACGAGGACCTTGACGAGCTTCTCGCCACAATATGCGGCAAGGATTTCCTTGACGAGGAATAAACAAATTTGGCTTGCGCAACTCGGTGAAATGACAATATTTGTATACATATACAGTCATTTGAGCTTCGCAAGCCAAAAATTTTATTTTAGGGAACACAAAATATGCTTGAAAACTTTTATCAAAAATATATAGAGCTGAATTTAGCCGACTTCTTTGATATAGGCTTTGACTTCAAGATAAACAAGGTGCTATTCTTCGCCTTCCTTGGAATTATCGTTGCCTGCATCTTCACAAACTATATCGAAAGCGGCATATCACTTACCTTAAAGAGGCTTCTTCGCACCGAGAGCCACAGCGAGCAGAGCGCCAAGACACTTTCCGAGCTTGGTCTTAAGAATTCAAAATGTGCGCGTCTTGCCATCGGAAGGTGGGGCGGTATGACGGCAAGGCTTATCCGAATTTCAGGCGAGAGAGCGCTCACCTATGAGGAATGTATTGCCGAGGAAAAGCGCCTTCGCGAGGAAAAGAAGAAAAGACGCAAGGCGCGCCTCGATAAGCTTCTTTCGGTCTTTAAAAGAAACAAAAACACAAGAAAAGACACCGTCACCGACACCCATAGCACCGACGAGGCGACAGCACTCACAGAGGAACAGTCGGGCGCCGACACCGCATCTGTCATCGCAAATTTCTCTACCGCCGACACCACCGCAAAAAGCCTTACCTCAGACGCGAACGGTGGCATCGCATCTCTTGACGAGACAAGCGCGAACACCGAGGGTGACACAAAGTCGGGGGACAACGCCTCCGTCGACACAAAATACGGCGGCAAGGACCCCCAAGACGATATCGCCAAGGAAAAGAGCTACTATATCCCCGAGGATATGGTAGAAAGCGCCGAGAGATACCTCGCGCGTCACGCCCCAACCGTCACAAAAACAGTGTTCTCCTGCCTGCTTATCCTTGGCTTTTACCTTCTTCTTGCATACCTTATGCCAACGTTTATCGACCTCGTACTTGCATTGACCTAAAAGAGATAAAAAGCATCCTTTGATGATGGTGTATATAACGAACGCAACCGAGAGAATATCCTTTCTCTCGGTTGCGTTTTTGTTGTAGCCTCAAGCCAACCCCGCCCCGCTTTAAAACACCAGCTGTACGAGTAGCATATAGCACACCGTTCCTGCGACTATGCTGACTAGGGTGTTTCTGCGCCACAGGTGAAGCACTGCCACAACCGCGCAGGCGATAAGCGCGGGAAGGAAGCCCGCGGGGGATGTGAAGCTTACACCCCTCAGGCAATAGACAACGAGCATTCCCATTATCGCAAGCGGAAGCGACCTCGAGAGCTTCGAGATCATACGGGGTGTTTTCCGTCCTCTGCCGAAAATCACAAAGGGAAGAAAGCGAAGAAGTGCCGTTGTCAGGGCAATAATAGCAACCGCTATCCATATCTCGGCATTATTCACCGTCGGTCACCTGCCCTTCATCGGCATCTTCGGTTGCTTTATCCACAAAAGCCGTGTCGGTCTTGCCGTCGGTGCTTTCGCTATCACAGCGGGACTTATCACTATCATCGCCCGCCTCGGGAATTACGCAAAGCAAAACCGCTATAAGAAGCATTGCGGGAATGAGGAAATTATCCTGTCCTAAAATGAGCAGAAACAGTACGGACGCGCCGACACCGATAAGCGCGGGGAGCTTGCTTTTAGCCGTGATAAAGCCCTCTATAAACACAGTAAGAAAGAGCGCGGTAAGCGCAAAATCTATTCCCTCGGTGTTAAATGAAACAAGCGCGCCTACCCCCGCGCCGAGAAGCGTTCCCGTTATCCACCAAAGGTGATTTATTACCGAGACAAGAAGGTAATAGTCACCTCTTTTTTCTTCAGGCACACCGAGGCTGTCCCGACATACGAGCGAGTAGGTCTCGTCGGTGAGTGAAAATATAAGATAGGGCTTTCGCTTACCCACACCGCGATATTTATCGAGCATAGAGATGCCGTAGAAGATATGCCTTGCGTTGACGGCAAGCGTGGTAAGAAAAACGCTTATCATAGATGCCCCGCCTGTCATAAGACCGAGGGCGGCATACTGCATAGAGCCTGCGTAGATAAAAAGGCTCATACAAAGCGCGAGAAGCATACTGTGCCCGCCCGACTTAAGTATAATACCGAAGCCAAAGCCAAGCACGATATATCCTGTCATTACGGGTAGAGTGTCAACGAAAGCGCGCTTTAAGCTAGCCTTCATATTTTCTCACCCCTTCGGGTGGCAATCGCAACACCAACAAGCGAACCGTCTTTCGTTCTGTAGGTGTTAAAGAAAACCGACGCATCATCACTGATTTTCCCTATTTCAGAGAGCGAGGAAAAGCCCCCTCCGTCAAGCTTAAGAAGCGCCTCACACTCGCACCACTTACGGCAGGCACCGTCAATGCCCGAGGTAAAGCGTGTCGGCTTTTGGGAAAAGACAAGACCGCGCTCACTCACATCAATGCTTACCGTAGAGGCGGTTATTTTATATTCCGCACCGTCCTTCACGTCATCCGTAAAGTCGGCTATTTCGTAAGAGCCAAGGCAGACACCGCCAAAAAACCTCTTGGACGCACAAGAGAGCCTCTGTGCGTTTTCCCCGTCAAGGCTCTGCGCGTCAACGCCTATTTCTCTGTCACAAAGCGCAACACATACAAGCCCCTCTGTATGAGATAAAGAAAAGCTTATATCCTGTCCTTTGAGGTAAGGTTTGCCGTGTTTTGTAAATAGTAGTTCACAATTATCGGTATCTACACCGCTATTTTTTAGCGCGTACAAAAGCAGATTATATGTAAAAAGCCTATCAAGCCTTAAGGTATCCGACCTTGCCTCCTCACATCTTTTCGCAAAGAATAGCGGAAGCCTGTCCGACATCGCGCGTAATAGCTCGTGCGAGGACTTGATGCTTTTTGTTTCCATAATATAAAGCTTGATTTTTGTCAAGGCGCATCTCTCCCTTCAAAGCAGAAAGAGAGAACAGGGGGTTCTCTCTTTCTTTTCATCCCACGCCCGTGTATATCATCAGCGCTTGATTTTTACGCTAATGAAGCCTTACTGGGCCACACCTTGCATTTTTGCGCGGGTTGATTTTTAACTAAGATTTAAAGCTCACAGATTATAGGAATAATCATCGGCTTGCGTTTGGTTTCCTTATAGATATATTTTGCGGCATCGTCGCGAATTGCGGCCTTGATTTCGGCATAGTCGCGCACCCTCTTGGAAAGCACTCGGTAGGTCGCATCCTCGCATACCGCCTTAACTCCCGCCATAAGGTCAGAGGATTCCTTCACGTAAACGAAGCCTCTGGTAACGATATCGGGTCCCGAAATAATATAACCGCCCTTGATATCAACCGTGGCAACCACCGCAACCAGACCGTCCTCGGCAAGATGCTTTCTGTCACGAAGCACGGCGGCGCCGATATCACCGATGCCCGACCCGTCGATAAGAACTCTGCCCGCGGTAACGTTACCCGCGAAGGCAAGCTGATCCTTATCAAGCTCAAGCACCTTACCTATCTCCGAAATAAAGATATTCGACGAGGGGATACCCATAAACTCGGCAATTTCCTTGTTTGCGTAAAGGTGCCTGTACTCACCGTGAATAGGCATAAAGTACTTTGGACGAAGAAGGGCTATCAGAAGCTTTATCTCCTCTCTGCAGGCGTGTCCCGAAACGTGGACATCCTCAACCGAATCGTTAACCACGCGCACACCCGAGCGAACGAGCGCGTTTACTATTTTGCCGACAAGCTTCTCGTTTCCTGGGATTGCCGACGAGCTTAAAACAACCGTATCGTTGGTAGAGAGCTTTACCCTGTCATGCTCGGAAAATGCAATTCTGTAAAGCGCCGACATAGGCTCACCCTGGCTTCCCGTTGTAATAAGAGTAATTTCCTCGGGCCTGAACCTTTTTATCTCGGATATATCAATAAGAGTACCGTCGGGTATTTCCATATATCCAAGCTCTCTTGTCGCGCCTATGATATTTACCATACTACGGCCAAGCACGGCAACCCGTCTGCCGTACTTCGCGCTTGCGTTTATAATCTGCTGGACCCTGTGCACATTTGACGAGAAGGTGGCTATTATAAGCCTGTTTCCCTCGTTCTGCATAAAAATCCTGTCAAGCGAGCCGCCAACCGTACGCTCTGATGGGGTATATCCCGAGCGCTCGGCATTCGTTGATTCGCAAAGAAGAAGGTCAATCCCCTCGTCTCTGCCTATCTCACCTATTCTGGTAAGGTCCATTATCCTACCGTCAATGGGCGAAACGTCGAGCTTAAAGTCACCCGAATGGAATATGTTTCCCGCGGGTGTCTTAAGGAAGATTGCACAGGCATCGGCGATAGAGTGGTTGACGTGAATAAACTCGGCGTGGAACACTCCGAGATTTACAGTATCTCCCGCCTCAACCGTGTAAAGCCTGGGTACAAAGGGCGGTTTATGCTCGTTAAGCTTGCCCTCAATGATACCGAGCGAAAGCCTGGTACCGTATACGGGTACATCTATCTGTGAAAGAAGATAGGGAATACCTCCTATATGGTCCTCGTGTCCGTGGGTGATAAGCACACCGCGTATCTTGTGCGCATTCTGCACGAGATAGGAAAAATCGGGTATCACAAGGTCAACACCGAACAGCTCCTCGTCAGGAAAGGCAAGTCCCGCATCAATAACGACGATATCATCACCGCACTCAAATACGGTGATATTCTTTCCTATCTCGGCAAGTCCGCCGAGCGAGATTATCTTAACCTTTCTTCTGAAGCTCGCCTGTCTCTTCCCGTTAGCACCCGCCTTTGTCCTTTTGTCAGCGACCTTAACCTCAGGTGAGCGCTTACGCTCTCTCTTTTCTCTTTCGGCCTGAAGCTTCTCATTTTGCGCCTGAGTTTTCTTTAACTGCTTGGCAAGAGGTGACGCGGATGCTGACACTCCCAGCTTTTTTAGGGGTGTTTTTCTTTTTGCCACTCCCACCTTGGCGCGGGCAGTCCCGCGTGAGCCATCCTTGCCCACACGCGCGCCCTTTGGCACGTGATGCGCCCTCTTATCAATTTTCTTTTCGTTTTTCATTTCTTTCGTTAAGTATATAACCTATACCGTGCATTATTTGAACAGCACGCGCTCACAAAAAATATTACTCAATATTCTTGCGCGTGGCGCGTCTCTTTATTCAATTCAATGCCAAAAACCGAAGAAAGAATTACTCCTCGTCGTCGTTGACTTCGTTTCCGTTCTCGTCAACGTATACGACTTCCTCATACTCCGCGCCGTCCTCGAGCTCGATCTCGTTTCCGTCCTCATCGACGTAGACTACCTCCTCGACAGCCTCCTTCTTCTTTCTTCTCTTTCTCTTCTTCTCGGGAAGCGGAATGTCAAAGCTGTCGTCAAGAAGGTCGTCAAGAGAGATGCTGAAGAGCATCTTGATCTCAAGGAGCTTTGCAACCTCGGGGTAGGACTGAGCAGATTCCCACTTATAAACAGCCTGGCGGGATACGCCGACTGCACAAGCGAGCTCGTCCTGAGTGAGTTTCTTGATCTTTCTTAATCTTACGAGTTTTTCTGCGAAGGTCATACTAGTGTCCTCTCTTTATATTTTATTTTGTAATTCGTTATAGTAATCGTCGTCTGTGTATCTTTTATAGGTGGGGGAATTGAGCCTGAAGCCCGCATCCTCCTCTATAAGCTCTACCTCGAGGGCAGACGACTGTGATTTACCCTCGTCATTAATAACCGTCACCTCAATAGAAACGAATATGCTCTCGCCCTTAACTCGGGATACTCTTACAGTATCGTAATTGTAAATGACGATATCCTTTAAGAACACCTCTGCCTTATCGTATACCATAATGCACTCGGGGGTGTCATCAAGAGCTGAATACTTCTGATAGTATCTCGCGTATATCCTGATGCCGTCCTCGTCGCTGATAGACGAAAGCGAGTTGTTGATAATATCATTTGCCATATCAACAGTGAAGGTCTCGCGCGTCAGGCGCGTCAGGTCGTCTATAGTAGCTATACCGAAGCGCGAAAGTGACGCTGCCGACGCTCGGTAGTAGGCGCCGTTGGCGCCTGATTTATCCTGATCGTGTGCAATACCCTCACCCCAATATATTTCATTGAGCCTTGCGGATTTTGCGATAAGAGATTTCGCTGCATCAATTACCTCTGCCTCTACATAATCGCGATTTCTTGCACACGATGTGATAAATACCGTAAATATGACAACAATTGTTAGCAAAAATGTCGTAATCTTACTTTTCATCAAAGCTCACCGTCGTCATCACCGTCGGGTGTATCGGGACCTTCATCATCGTCATCGCCGATAGGTGCTGTCTCGCTAGTGGGGTTTGCGAGTATGTCTGCCTTAACTTCCTCGTCTACCTTTTTGCTTTCCTCCTCTATATCCTCGCTCTTTTCAAGTCTTGATATATTGGATATTCTGCCATCGTCAATTCTCATTACGATAACGCCTGCGGCAGTTCTTGAGTAGACGTTGATATCGGATACCGACATTCTGATAATAGTACCGTTTTCGGTTACTATCATAAGGTCATCATCCTCGTCAACGGTTGCTATCGCGGCAAGCTTACCGCTCTTCTCGGTTATCTTGTGACATACGACACCCTTACCGCCTCTGTGCTTCATCTCGCGGAAGTCATCAAACGAGGTACGCTTTCCAAGGCCGTTTTCGGTGACGGTGAGAAGCGTCTTGCTCTCGTCAACGAGCGCGACACCTACTACGCAGTCATCCTCCGCAAGGGTGATACCGCGAACACCGCGCGCGCCTCTTCCCATACAGCGGACATTGTTCTCGTCAAATCTTACCGACATACCGTTTCTCGTTGCAAGGATAAGGCTCTCGTTACCCTTGGTGTGGCGAACGAAGATAAGCTCGTCACCCTCGTCAAGGTTAATAGCAATCTTACCGCCTCGTCTCTGGTACTCGAAGTCCTTAAGCGAGGTTCTCTTTATTACACCTTGTCTTGTTACCATCGTGAGGAACTCACCGTCGGTGAACTCACTCAGGCTTATCATAGAGGTTACCTTCTCGCCCTCGGCAAGTCCCTCTATAATATTAACGAGGTTAGAGCCCTTGGCAGTCTTGCCTGCCTCGGGAATTCTGTACGCCTTCTTACAGTAGACCTTACCGTTTGTGGTAAAGAAGAGTATGTAGGAATGGCTGTTTACAACAAGCACCTTCTCAACGAAGTCATCCTCCTTGGTGCCCATACCGCGAACGCCCTTACCGCCTCTGTTCTGTGAGTTGTATACATCGGCGTGCTGGCGCTTGATATATCCCGTATGGCTCATCGTGATAACACAGGTGTGTCTTTCGATAAGATCCTCAAGGTCTATCTCCTCGGTAGCCTCGACGATCTCGGTAAGCCTTCCGTCGCCGTACTTGTTCTTTATCTCGTTAAGCTCATTTTTGAGTATATCCTTTATCTTTTCCTCGTCGGCAAGAATACCCTCAAGCTCGGCTACGATAACGGCAAGCTTTGCTATTCTGTCCTCAACCTTCTGTCTTTCAAGACCTGAGAGCTTACCGAGTGTCATCTCAACTATCGCCTGTGCCTGCGCGTCGGAAAGCGCAAATCTTGCGATAAGAGCCTCCTTTGCGACGGGGATGGACTCGCTGCCCTTGATTATCGCGATAACCTCGTCGATATTGTCAATAGCGATCTTATAGCCCTCAAGGATATGCATCTCGCGCTTTGCCTTATCGAGGTCAAATCTCGTGCGGTTTATAATAACGCTCTTCTGGAAGGATATATATCTGTCAAGTATCTGTCCGAGTGAGAGTATCTTCGGCTCACCGCCGTCGATAACAAGCATATTCACCGAGCAGGTATCCTGAAGCTGGGTGTACTTATAAAGCTGGTTGAGAATAACCTCGCCGTTTGCGTCGCGTCTGTACTCAACGACAATTCTCATTCCGCCTCTGCCCGACTCGTCGCGAAGGGCGGTGATGCCCTCTATCTTCTTTTCCTTGACGAGGTTAGCCATAGCCTCGATAAGCATAGCCTTGTTGACCATATAGGGAATTTCGGTGAAGATAATTCTCTTATGCTCATCCTCAACTCTGCCTCTTGCTCTTAAATATATACGCCCGCGACCTGTTTCATATGCATCCCTTATACCCTTTGTGCCGTATATAAGCGCGGCGGTGGGGAAGTCGGGGCCCTTTATAAACTGCATAAGCTCATCTACCGAGCATTCGGGGTTGTCTATTCTGTAAACGGTGCCGTCAATAACCTCGCTCAAGTTGTGAGGGGGAATGTTGGTTGCCATACCAACGGCAATACCTACCGAGCCGTTTACGAGAAGGTTTGGAAATCTTGAGGGTAAAACTGTGGGCTCATCGCGGGTGTTATCGAAGTTTCTGGTCATAGGAACGACCTTCTTTTCGATATCACTCATCATATGGTCGGCAATCTTTGACATTCTTGCCTCGGTATAACGGTATGCCGCGGGCGGGTCTCCGTCGACCGAGCCGAAGTTACCGTGTCCCTCTACGAGCGTGTAGCGAAGCGAGAAATCCTGCGCCATTCTTACCATAGTGCCGTATACGGCGCTGTCACCGTGAGGATGGTATCTACCAAGCACGTTACCGACTGTCGTTGCCGACTTACGGAAGGGCTTGTCGTGAGTAAGGTTATCCTCGTACATAGCGTAGAGAATTCTTCTCTGACCAGGCTTCATACCGTCTCTTACATCGGGTAGCGCACGCGAGGTAATAACGCTCATCGAATACTCGATAAATGACGATTCTACCTCTTTTCTCATATCCCTAAGCTCAATTTTCTGATTAGGGAATTCTATATCTGTGCTTTTATAATTATGTTCCATTTTTCTTTCCTTTGTTTTTCAGGTAAGTTTTAGGGTTATACGTCAAGATTCTTTACGAATTTTGCGTTCTTTGAGATAAAGTCTCGTCTCGGCTCTACCATATCGCCCATAAGGATAGAGAACATCTCATCACAGGCAATAGCATCATCTACCGACACCTGAAGAAGCGTTCTCGTCTCAGGGTCCATAGTAGTCTCCCAAAGCTGCTCGGGGTCCATCTCTCCGAGACCCTTGTATCTCTCGGACTCAACGCCCTTGACGCCAAGCTCCTCAATATACTTATCACGCTCGGCATCCGAGAAGGCGTATCTCAACTGCTTACCCTTGTGTACCTTGTAAAGAGGGGGTTGTGCAAGATATATATGACCGCCCTCGATAAGAGGTCTCATATGACGGAAGAAGAAGGTAAGAAGAAGTATTCTTATATGCGAGCCGTCAACATCGGCATCCGCCATAATTACTATCTTGCCGTAGCGAAGCTTTGTAATATCAAACTCATCGCCTATACCGCAACCAAGAGCCTGAATAATAGGAATAATAGATGTATTTCCGTATACCTTATCAAGCCTTGCCTTTTCTACGTTAAGCACCTTACCGCGAAGGGGAAGAATAGCCTGAAATCTGCTGTCTCTACAATTCTTGGCTGAGCCTCCCGCCGAGTCTCCCTCTACAAGATAGACCTCGGTAAGCCTTGCGTCCTTTTCATTACAGTCGGCAAGCTTTCCAGGAAGGGTGGATACCTCAAGGGCGTTCTTTCTTCTTATAGACTCACGCGCCTTTCTTGCCGCCTCTCTTGCGCGGTTTGCCGCCATAGCCTTTTCAATTATTATCTTACCCGCCGAGGGATTTTCCTCAAAGAATTCCTCAAGCTTCTTGGATACGATATTATCAACGAGCCATCTCATCTCGCTGTTACCGAGCTTTGCCTTCGTCTGAGACTCAAACTGTGCGTCGGTAAGCTTTACGGATATGATAGCGACAAGTCCCTCTCGTACGTCATCACCCGAAAGACCCTTATCCTCAGGCTTTATAGCCTTTATCTTTCTTGCATAATCGTTTATAGCCTTTGTAAGAGCCGACTTGAAGCCCGTCTCGTGAGTACCGCCCTCAATAGTTGCCATATTATTAGCAAAAGAAATGATAGTATCGTTATAGCTATCGTTATACTGAAGCGCAACCTCCGCGATAGAGTCGCCCTTCTCACCCTTCATATAAATTACCTGGGGATGAATAGGCGTGCCGCGCTTTTCATTGTTGAGATACTCAACGAAGGAAATGATACCGCCCTCGTAGCAGAGGTCCTCCTCACGCTCAAGCCCCTCACGCTCGTCCTTAAGAATAATTCTTACACCCGCGTTTAAGAAGGATTGCTCTCTCATTCTCGTAAGAAGAATTTCAAAATCGAATACCGTTTCCTCAAAGATAGTAGCGTCGGGCTTAAATCTTACATAAAGACCGTGCCTTCCGTTTGAGTCACCCTCGCACTTGAAGGGACGGGCAACGGCACCTCTTTCAAATCTCTCTGTATAGCGCAGACCGTCTCTGCAGTTTTCAACCTCAACCCACTCGGAAAGCGCGTTTACGACCGATGCACCTACACCGTGCAGACCGCCCGCTATCTTATAGCCCTCACCGCCGAACTTACCGCCCGCGTGAAGCACGGTATATACTACCTCTAGTGTGGGAAGCCCAAGCTTCTCGTTCATACCCGAGGGAATACCGCGTCCGTCATCCTGTACTGACACGCTGTTATCCCCGTGTATAGTTACCTTTATTGCCGAGCAATGTCCCGCGAGAGCCTCGTCTATAGAGTTATCTACTATCTCGTATACAAGATGGTGAAGTCCCCTTGACGAGGTAGTTCCTATATACATACCAGGTCTTTTTCTTACAGCCTCAAGTCCCTCAAGAACCTGTATCTGACTGTCGTCGTAGCCGTGAGATTCCTGGGCTATCTTTTCTTTCTCATCCATTGTTTGACCTATCCTTTCATTTTTGAGCGCATTTTAAATAAAGCTGACTAAATCTTGTGAGGACTTTAAATTATTTCCTCTTTGCCCTCTATTCTCTTTTTAAGTCCTGCCGAGGATATTCTTGATAAGGTTATCTTAAATCCGTCGGTGCCCTCTGTAAGCACGAAGGATCTCGGAAGGTCGTCATCCCCGTATTCAACCTCACCCGATTTTTCCATTCCCGATATAAAATCGCGCGTCTTTTTTCCGACAGTCGCGGTATCGAGATCGAATATTCCTATTACGTCTCGGCATCTTACCGATTTTCCGTTTCCTATATGAAGATATATCAAGAGAAAAAGCCTCTCTTTACCTCAATTATTTTATCAGGCTTAAAATCAGCGATCCTCATATCACAGCCACTGATTATTATCTGCCTGTTTTCTCTCTTTGAAAGAAAGAATTTCTGTCTCTCACAGTCAAGCTCGCTCAGCACGTCGTCAAGAAGATACACGGGATATTCACCCGATAATTCATATCCTACCTCACCCTCAGCAAGCTTTATCGCCAGAACTATCGACCTCTGCTGTCCCTGAGAAGCAAAGCTTCTTGCTTCCTTATCGTTTAATTTTATCAGGATATCATCCCTGTGAGGACCGAAAAGGGTAACACCTGCCGACATTTCTCTTGTGATATTGTTTTTATAAAGCTCAAGATAAAGCCCCTTTATCCTCTCTCTCCCAGCGTCGTTTTCTTCTTCATCAAACGAGGATTTGTAGGAAAGAGACAGCTCTTCACATCCCGCGGATATCAACAAAAGCTCTTCTCTTGCGTATTTTGAGAGCTTTTTTATAAAATCCCGCCTCATAATATAAATGTGCGATGCGTATTCCGAAAGCACCTCCGACCACGAGGCAAGCTCGTTTTCATCATAAAAATGCCCCTTCATAGCGTATTTTAATATCGCATTTCGGTTTTCAAGGGCGGACTTGAAGCTTCTGTAAAGACCTATATAAGAGGGATAATACTGACTTATGGAAACGTTCAGAAACTCGCGCCTCTCATCAGGACCGCCCTTGACTAAATTAAGGTCGTCGGGCACAAAAAGCACGGCCCTGAAGCTTCCGACAAGCTCGGATGCCCCTTTCAGCTTATAGCCGTTTTTCCTTCTTCTTCTTTCTTTTCCGTATACCGAGTATTCAAGCAGGTTATCGCCCGTCTTGTCTCTATACTCTATTTCGGTGCGAAAGCCCTCCTCACCGAATTTTATAAGATCTCTCTCGTCACCCCTTCTGAAGGACCTTCCTCTTGCGAAAATATATATTCCCTCAATAGCGTTGGTCTTTCCCTGGGCGTTTTCACCAAGCAAAGCATTCACACCCTCCGAAAACTCAATTTCACAGGATGAAATATTACGAAAGCTCGTTGCCTTGAACGATTTTAATATCATTTATATAAAGCTTTTTAACTTATCTGTTTGCGTCGTTCATACGAAGAGGAAGTATCATATAGAAATACTTGAAGTCCTCAACCTTATCGGCGCACTCTACGGTAATAGCGTTGAGAGTACCCTTCATCGTGATGAGTATCTTCTCACCCTCAGAGGCTCTTATGCTGTTTATAAGATAACGGCAGTTGAAGCCTATCTCTATATCTCCGCCCGTCTTTATACATTCCATCTCGTCAACTACCTTACCGTTTACCGAGGTTGACGAAAGAATAAGAATATCGTTGCCTGTAATAAGCTTTACGTAGCTCTTACCGCTTCCCTGAATTTTTTCCTCCGCAATGATATTCGCTCTCTCAAGTCCCGAGAGAAGTCTCTCTCTTTCGACGGTCACGAAAATATCGTTATCGCGCGGAAGCATTCTCTTGTAATCTATGTACTCGGAATCTATCGTTCTCGTAAAGAACACGGTGTCCTCGCGTCTTACGATAGCGTGCTTTCTGGTTAAATAGAAGGTAACCTTTTCGTCACCGTCACCTATTATCTTCACAAGCTCAGGCAGCGCGTGGCCTGGGATGATAAACGAGGTATCAGTACCGTTTCCAACATAGCTTAAGTCGCATTTCATCTCACACATAGAAAGAGTATATCCGTCGCAGGAAACAACCTCAAGCACACCCTCTTTTATATTGAAGAAGGCACCGCGAAGCATAGGACGGTTGTCAAGCTCGGCTATCGAGTGAGAGACCTTTGATATCATCTTCTTGACGGCAGAGGCGCTTACCTCAAAGCCGCGCTCGGATACAAGCTCGGGAAGGGCGGGGAATTCCTCACCTCTCATAGCAAACATAGAAAAGCTTGCCCGTCCGCAGGAAAGAGTGCAGTTGAGATTATCGTTTACCTCAATCGTAATATCGTCCTCGGGCATTACCCTTACCGTCTGGTAAAGACGGCTGGCGTTTATTATAAACTTACCCTCTCTTTCAATATCGCTTGGGGTAAAGACAGACCTTACACCCTTATTCATATCGTAGGTGGAAAGCCTTATTCTTCCGTCCTCGAGCGTCTCCAGCAAAACGCCCTCTATTGAAGTTATAGTATTTTTATTTGATACACTTCCCATAGCGGGTGTGAGATTATCTAGAAGAACCGACTTCTGAACTGTAAATTTCATTTAATATTACCTCCTAGGAATTTGGTTAGTTAATAATGAATAATTTTAAAACGGTAAAAATTTTTCCCTTTACCCCATTTTTTTGGGTGCTGTGCGGGGAGCGCGAATTTACGAATATATCATATGGATTTAGGAATATTTGTAGTAAGGGGTGTGGAAAAGTAGGAAAGGTGTAAAAAAGTGCGTTATACAAGCCTTAGATTTTCCACAATTCATTAACATTTTTTTGATAAGTGAATTCTTGAAATCTATCAAGAAATAATCAGTAGCTTTTCCACCGAAAACAAGGCGTATTATCAACCTACTTACAAACGGCTTTTCCACCTCTTTTTGTGGAAAACTAAACACCCTTGACAAGATTGATAATAGTCTTTATATCTCTGTCAATGTTTTTCTTCGTGCGTATCTCGGTTTCTATCTTCGTGCAGGATGACATAATTGTCGTGTGATCCCTGTTGAAGATATCGCCTATATCCTGATAGGACTTTTCGGTAAGCTTCTTTATAATATAGACCGCAATGTGTCTTGCGTGCGCGACGTTGGCGGTTCTCTTATTTGATTTAAGAGTATCCACCGATACGCCGTAGAACTCGCTTACCTGCTTTATAATTCGGTCTATAAGAATATCCACGGGAATATTACCTGGATCCACCGCGGTGATGCATCTGTCTATCAGGTCCTTCTCGACCGATGAGCCCTGAAGCTTTATAAACATATGCATTTTCTTGACTACACCCTCGATCTGCCTTATGTTCTCGTGAAGGCGCTCGCTTATGTACTCTATAAGATGTGTGGGAATGGTAAAGCCCAGGTTTTCGGACTTTCTCTTTATAATAGCAAAGCGAAGCTCTGCCGAGGGGGGCTGAATATCCGCAAGAAGTCCGCCCTCAAATCTCGACCTTATTCTGTCCTCAAGAGGCTTTATCTCGTGAGGCGGACGGTCGGACGAAAGAATTATACGCTTGTTTGCCTCATAAAGGAAGTTGAAGGTGTGGAAGAATTCCTCCTGTGTCTGCACCTTACCGCCGAGGAACTGCACGTCGTCTATAAGAAGAACGTCTGCCGAGCGGTATCTTTCCTTGAACTCATCCATCGAGTTTGTACCCAGGTGAGATACCATCTCGTTAAGAAATTCCTCACAGGTCTTATATACGATATTGAGCTTCGGAAATTTTTCCTTCATATGGTTTATAATAGCGCAAAGAAGGTGGGTCTTTCCAAGACCTGAATTACCGTAAATGAAAAGAGGATTGTAATCGTCCGCGGGGAAGGTGTCGGCAACCGCCTCACACGCCTTTTTCGCGAATTTATTTGAAGCGCCCTCGATAAAGTTTGAGAAGGTGTATTCGTCAAATTTTGATTTTGAATCGTCGCTTGGCTCTGAAATCATCTTGTTGATCGTCTCAGCGCGCTTGCGGTTTTCCTCCTCATCCTCAGGGGTGGGCTTTATTTCCTCAACGGTATCGTCATCGTACTTAAGGCTGTTGTCCTTGACGACCTGAATTTCAATATCAACCTCAAAGCCGATAACCTCTGCCAGAGCTTCCCTTATTACTCCGATATATTTCTTTGTGAGAATATCCTTTCTCAAGGAGTTTATAGTAGAAAATACCGCCTTCTCTCCGTCTAATGAAACGAGACCGAAATAACCGAACCAAAGATTAAAAGAGGATTTTGCAATACCTAGCTTCTCGTCTAGTATAGGCAGCATCGTATCAACAATGCTTTGTAGATCATCCATCGCTAAAATCCTTTCCTCACGCGTATGCGCTAATATAAATAATAGTTAACATTATTATACCATATAAATATTTAAAAAGCAAGATTTTTTCAAAAATTTTTATACGGAATAGTGAATAAATAAAAAAGGGCCGTCTCAAACGCAAGGTCAGAGAAGGCCCCTTAAATTTTTGTAAAGGAATTAGCCGTATTTGCTATTAAAAGGATAAGATTTTGTAATCTTTAAAAATCAGGTAAGCGAGTATTTTTCGCTGTACTGCTCAAAACGCCTGTCAAATTCGGGGTTACCGCTTTTTACCTTTGCTAAATACTTGTGCATATCAAGCGAATCGTACTTGGATATCTCAAATACACAGCAGGCGATGTTGGAGCAGTGGTCGGACACGCGCTCAAAGTTGTTAAGAAGGTCGGAAAGCACGAAGCCGTGCTCGATAGTACACTCGCTCTTCTGAAGTCTTATAATGTGATTAGCCTTTATCTCGTCGCGAAGCTTGTCCACAACCTCCTCAAGAGGCTCGACCTCAAGCACCGTATCAACCTTGTTTTCGGTAAAGCCGCGCAGAGTAAGCTCGGCAATATCGCGAAGGGCGGCACGCAAAACGCTCATCTCGTGCTGTGCCTCGCTTGAGAAGGTAAGCTTCTTGTCTCTCATTTCCTCAGCGCTCTCAACAACGTTTACCGCGTGGTCGGATATACGCTCAAGGTCTCCTATAATGTGAAGAAGCTTGGTTATCTGCATAGAATCGCGCTCGGACATATCGTGGCTTGAAAGCTTTACAAGATAGCTTCCGAGAGAGTCCTCGAAGGTGTCTACCTTACCCTCGATATCACGCACCGCGTCCGCGATCTTTGCATCGTACCCGTCCTCAAAGAGTGTCATTGCTTTGTTAATAGCGTCAAAGGAAAGCTCTGCCATCTGGTAGGCAACCTTCGTAGCGCTATCTGCCGCGACAGAGGGGGTCTCGAAAAGACGCTCGTCGAGCATACTCGTGGTCTCCTCCTCGCCGTCTTTTGATTTTACAACGAGAGTTGCGAGCTTTGCAAGCTGACGGTAGAAGGGGAAAAGAAGCGCGACCGCAAGAAGCTTGAAGATCGTGTGAACCGCCGCAATGCCCCACATATCAATAGTGTTTTCGACGAAGGGGAACTTGAATATCGCGTTTGCGATATAGAATGCGGAAAGCCAGAATACAACTCCTATAACGTTGAAGAAAAGGTGTGCAACCGCCGTTCTCTTACCGTTTTTATTAGCGCCGATGGAAGAGAGCATAGCAGTAATGCAGGTACCTATATTCTGACCGAGGACGATGGGGATTGCCATACCATAGGTAATGGCACCTGTTGCCGAAAGCGACTGAAGAATACCGATAGAGGCGCTCGAGGACTGAACTATCGCGGTAAGTATCATACCGACAAGCACGCCGAGCAGAGGATTGTTGAAGGCGGTGAGGATGTTTTGGAAATCGGGGTTTGACTTAAGACCTCCGACTGCATCCGACATCATACTCATACCCACCATAAGGATTGAAAAGCCGATAAGGATATGACCGATATCCTTCTTCTTTCCTCTCTTTGCAAAGAGGATAAGACCTATACCTATTACCGCAAGAATGGGCATCCAGGAGTCGGGCTTGAGAATATCAAGCCATTCAAGACCCGCCGCGGTTTCACCGCCTATACCCGAAAGCGCGGTAAGCCAAGAGGTGACTGCCGTACCCACGTTCGCTCCCATAATAACTCCGATAGCCTGAAGGAGCGTCATAGTTCCCGAGTTTACGAAGCCGACTACCATAACCGTAGTGGCGCTCGAGGACTGGATTATCGCGGTAACGCCGAGACCGAGAAGAAATCCCTTCATGGGATTTGAGGTCATCTTTCCGAGAATGGTTTTAAGGCTTGCGCCCGCGCTCTTCTTGAGAGCGTCGCCCATAGCGTCCATACCGAAAAGGAATAGAGCAAGACCGCACAGTAATGCTAAAACGTCCATAAATTTTTCCTTTTTCCTGTTTTTTTATATTTATTTAAAACCTAAAAAACAACGAAAGCCTTGCGAAAAGAGACGGGTTTGGATCGAGCATCCCCTCGTTTTCCAGATCCTTCACCATCTCCTCGAGAATTTCCTGAAGCGGGCCGTAGACGATAAAGACGATAAGCGCGCCAAAGCATAAGCCGAAGATGCCTACGATAAGTCCCGCAATGGACATTCCGTCAAAATAGCCCAGCACCTTCCTCGAAACGATAGAAAAAACTATAGCGAGTGCGCCGAGAATAAGCCCCGACCATCCCATACAACAACAGATGACCGAGAGAATACCAAGCACCATGGATGCTACGGAAAAGCCTATCGTCTTGGGCTTTGTCGCATCGAATATCTCATCGTATCTCTCTCTTACCTCACCGGGGCTCTCGTAAAATGATGCCCTCGAGAAGGCATCGCGCTGAGTGTCGTCAGGGGTATGTGCCCCGTCCTTTTCGTATGGGCCGTTATCTGTGCTGTCCTGATTTTCAAGACCTGCCTCTATATCAGGCTCGCCGCCCTCGGACTTATTTTCGGTTTTGTCCTCAAAGTAATCAAAGTCACTCACCTTAAAATCCCCCTCTTAATAATAAAGCCGTAAGAATAAAATTCCTATAATCTTCTATTTTATATTATATATAAAACCCCGTCCTTTGTCAATGTGCTTTTTTTAACAAAAATTTTTGCCTCTCACAAGCTCTCCTTCTTGCAATTAAACGAAATCCGTTATATAATATAAAAGAATAATGCCAAGGAAGGGGGGATTTTATGAAGGAGAGAAAATATAACTCGGCATATGTTTTTTGGGTATATCTTCTTTGCCATATGCTGGTAATAGGAGCTTCAATCCTCGCAAGATATCTTCTGCTTGACGGTGCCTTATCCTACGACTGTGTTTTTTTAAAAGCCTTCTCGCTTTACTGTCCCGGGTGCGGGGGAACGAGAGCGCTGGACGCTCTGCTTGATTTTAATATTCTGAAATCCTTTATTCTCTATCCGCCTCTGCTTATAACCGTAGGCTTTATTATATACATAGACATCCTGGGTGTAATATCTCTGATAAAGAAAAGCTACGAGCCGATAAAGAGCTTCAAGGGTGGACTTACAGTTATTATTCCCATATCAATTATGCTGTTTTTTATCTTAAGAAATATTCTTAAAATATCGGGAATTGATTTGGTAGAGCTTGCAAGTATTTTCTAGATATTACCTATATTTTAAAACATTTATTTACATATACACCTCACTTTCGGGTAAAAATCATTTTGTAAAACCCATTGTGAGGTGTATTTTTTGGAAAACTCAAAAACATATAAAGAAAGAATAAAAAGGCATACGCCAAAAACAAATCTTAAAAAAACGCTTCCCACAGCCTTTCTCACGGGTGGCGCGCTTTGCGCCCTCGGTGAGCTTATGGCGGGGGCAGTGCGGAAAATGGGGGTAGAGCGTGCCGACGCGTATCTTACCGTCACCGTAACGGTTATATTTATAGCCTCGCTCCTTACCGCGCTCGGGATGTTTGATAAGCTGGCAAAATACGCGGGGGCAGGGCTTTCCGTGCCCGTGTCGGGCTTCGCGAACTCGGTTACCTCGTCGGCGCTCGACACAAGGCGGGAGGGGCTTGTGCTGGGGCTTGGTGCGGGTGTATTCACAGTCGCTGGGCCTGTTATACTTTATGCCGTGCTATCGGGCACGCTCTTTGGCATAATTTACTATATTCTGAAAATGCTCGGGGTGGCGTGATGAGAGAGCCGATTTATTTAAGAGAACCGATTTATATAAAATCCTCTGCCGCCGTCGGCGGTAAGCGTGAGGGTATGACCTCGCTTAAGACGGGGTTTGACCTGATTGATAAGACCGACCTGTTTTCAATGCCAAGCTTTGAGCGTGCCGAGGGGGAGATGGCAAGGCTTGCCGTGAATATCGCGCTTAAAAAATGCGGGGTATCGCACGAGGAGCTTTCCTTTATCGTCTCGGGCGATTTGCAAAACCAATGCGTCGCATCCTCCGCGGGGCTTTTCTCGTTTGGCGCGGGCTATATAGGTCTTTACGGAGCCTGCTCAACCTTCACGGAGGGGCTGATAGTCGGCTCCTCTCTGCTCTCGCTGGGCAGAGGGCTTTGCGCCGTCGCGACCTCCTCTCATAATTGCACAGCCGAGCGACAGTTCAGAGCGCCTCTTGAGTACGGCGGGCAGAGGTCTCCCTCCTCGCAATGGACCGCAACCGCAAGCGGTGCGGTTATTCTTACAAGGGATAAGTGTGATGTAATGATAAGTGCGCTGATGCCTGGGAAAATAGTAGACGGCTATACCAAGGACAAAACTAATATGGGTGCCGCGATGGCGCTCTCGGCGTACGATACCGTAAGGACCTTCTTTGAGTGGGAAAGTCCCGATGAATACGACCTTATTCTCACGGGCGATCTCGGCAAGATAGGCACCTCACTGCTGTATGAGCTTATATCCGAGAATATGGGCAGTAGGGCAGAGAAAATCATATCCCTGCACCGTGATTGCGGCAACCTTCTTTATGAGGGAATGTCCGATATGCACGCGGGTGCGTCGGGGTGCGGATGCTCGGCATCGGTGTTCGTGCTTGATGCTCTGCCCAGGCTGAAATCGGGCGAGATAAGAAAAATGCTTCTTATGTCGACAGGTGCGCTTATGAGTGCGGGGAGCGTCAATCAGGGTGAGCATATTTTTGGAATTACCCCGCTTGTAAAAATAGAGCTTTCTCGCTAAATATGGGTGATATGTAAATAATAGTTTTAAAATTAAAGGATTTTATTGTAAAAATGAATATTCTGTTTTCTTTTCTTATCGGTGGCGCAATATGCGCTATGTGCCAGATGTTGATAGACCTCACCGCCCTCACCCCCGCGAGAATACTCGTGGCGCTGGTCTGTGTGGGTGTCCTCACCTATGCCGTCGGAATATACGAGCCGCTTTTCTCTGAGGCGGGGTGCGGTGTTTCTCTGCCTCTGCTCGGCTTTGGCGCCTCGGTCGCAAAGGGTGTGCGCGAGGCGGTAGATGCCTCGGGCATCCTCGGCATCCTAAAAGGACCCTTCACCGCAGGAAGCGTCGGTTGCACCGCCGCCCTCGTCTTTGCCTATGTTTTCTCACTGATATTCAAGTCGAAATCAAAGGTGGCGTAGGTATCTTATACTAAAGGCTGTCTCAAATGAGGTGGCCTCTCTTTTATATCTCTTAAAGGATGCGCAGGACTTATCCTCACCGCCCTTTACCTGATAGTCCGATTTTAAAAGTATAGCCTCGTTATCAATACCTGCCATTTGCTTTAGAAAAATACACGTTTTTCTGAAGTTTTAGAAATAATTTTGCACGTTTTTCCGACTTTTTTGAGGGTGGTTTTGCACGTTTTTCCTGCTTTTTGGAGGGTGGTTTTGCACGTTTTTCCGACTTTTTTGGGGTTAGTTTTGCACGTTTTTCCGAAATTTTGAATATCTCTTCTATATTTTTTTAAAGTTTAAACTGCGCATTTACCACTCTTTTTCGAAAAATAAACTGTGTTTTTTTCTTTCTTGGCAAATGTGCAGTCTCTTTCCTTTGTCTACTTTTCACAAAAATTACTGTCTAGATTTCATATTTTTTAAATATTTGTATTGACACACGCGAGCGCAGGTGATAAAATTAATCTACTAATCTATATTTTCAAATAATATCTTTTAGAAGATACTTGTTCTTCGCGCCTGTGTATGCGACAGATACCGCCTGTGGCGCCTTAATAAAACAGTAAAGAGGGGATGCCTTTTATGACAAAGACTATGAGAAGGGAACAGAACAGAATACGCAGAAGAAATGTGCGTGCCTGCTATACAAGCTCTTGGATTGCGCTTGCCTTGGTTGTGCTTATTGCGATAATCGCAGGCTTTACGCTTGATGCTCGCGCACAGTCAAGCGGTGTGCTTTTCACTCAGGATGACCAGTATGAACTTGAACAGCAGATAGGGGATTTCAGCTCCTTCACCTTTGAGAGCGAGTTTTATATTTCCCCCGACCTCCCCGACGATCAGCGTGGCGGCGTCCTTATGAGCAACTGGGTCGAGGATGCGGCTTTGCGAGACGGAAACGAGTGGGGAATTGAGATACACTTTAACGGTGTTGTAAGAATTTACCACCAGACGCGCGGAAGCATATTCTTTGCGGTTGATGCCGAGACGGGCGAGAATATTACCAACACCACACACGACGGCGGTGTTCTTGACAAAAATGCAGGCTCTGCTGCGGATGTCAGAACATATACAACAGGCGGCAGGACCGTAAAGATTGCGATAGTTTTCTATGCCTCGGCAGGCCACGCCTCGCTGTTTATCAACGGTGAATTTGTCTGCAAGACCGAGGAAACCGTGGTTGAGGGCAAGGCAGAGGCTATTAAGAGCAATTTTTATAGGGAAGAAATAAGCAGCAACCCCCCTGTATTTCCCGCAAGCACCGCAAACCCCAAGCATGTAATAGGCGGTGACCACCGTACAAATAACACCTGCTTCTTTAACGGACACATAAAGAACCTCGCCCTTTACACAGTTTCGCTTGATGCGGCAGATGTAATCGCGTCTCAGAGGGCAGACACCTTCTCACCCGATCTTGAGGATACCAGCCTTCAGCTCGCTCTTGATATGACGCAGAGTGTCGGTCCCCGCATACCCGACCTCTCTGCCAACAACAACGATGCGGTAAATAAGTCCGTCACATCCTACAACGCGGACGGCTATAACTTCTCATCAAGCAACTCTGTGTTCAAGCAAGAAGCCCCTCTGCCTGATTTAAACAGCATTACACTTGAGGCAGAGGTCTATCTGCCCTCCACCCTCGGTGATACGTCGAGAGGCGGTGCAATAATGGGCAACTGGAGAAATTCGGGAAATGGCAGTAATGGCAGGGACGGAAACGAGTGGCTTTTAGATATATACCACTACGGCTCGGTGAGATTTTTTCACTCGACCTACGGACAGTATTTTTTCGGTCTTGATAAGTCCACTGATCCCCCGACGAACGTCAGCTCGACGCATACGGGCAACCTCGCCAATAACGACGGATCGCCTGCCGACGTGCGCACCTATATGGAGGACGCCTCTGGCAATCCAAAGTACACCAAGATATCCGTGGTGATAGACACCGTCACGGGCTACGGCCACCTCTATATCGACGGCGCCTTCATCTGCTCTATGACAAGCGCCACAAGCTTCAAGGATAAGACCATCACAGCAAGTGAGGTAAATCCTAATATAGCAATAGGCAGTGACTACCGCAATCAGAACGAGGGTAAGTTTGTAGGCTCAATAAGAAACGTCTCGCTTTACAGCGATATACGCAGTGAAAAGGAAATATACGAATACGGCACCTCTGACGATTTTGCGCCCGATACGAACGATCCTAACCTTGTATTTGCCTATGATCTTCGTTACTCGGCTGGCGGTGTTTTAAACGACCTTTCAAAAAACTCAATAGACGCGTACGGCTTTGTCCCTGTTGAGGATGACGGTACTATTGTTCAGTACACAGGCACGCCCAGCACAAGGCCTGAGACGACAGGCAGAGGTGCTGCCATTACCGACGCCACCGCACCCCTCATTTATATGTATGTTGACAGCAATAACGACGGTGTTGCGGAATACAAGGGCGCGTATGTGCAGTTCAATATTAATTCAACCGATAAGGATGCTACCATTGGAGGTGCATTTTCGAGCTGCTCTCAAGGCAGCTCGGCAAAGGTATATCTTGTGCTTCAGGATAACTTTGTAGAGTATACTGGGCACTTCAGCAATATGCCGTATGTAAACTCTGATGTGTTCATCGACCTTAACGGCTTCAGTCTGACGGCAGGCTCAACATCAAGCCACAACCTCACTAATTCCATCTTCTCTGCAGAATGTAAGGGCGCGTATAGCACATGGAAGGATCCGCAGATAACCTTCTTTAACTCAAATCCGTTGAGAAGTAATTCGAACAACGGTTGCATTATAAACAATTCGTCCTTCCCGCTTATAGACTCTATCACATACGGTGCAGCGTATGTAGGTACGGATGCTGAACCTGGCTTTTACAATCCTGTGTCAAACAGAGAAAAATTCCCCGTTTACGATTATTTCTTTGAGGACATAACCTTTAAGTTTGGCAGCAGCTACAGCGCAAATACACCCTTTGTGCAGTGTAGAGATGCAACAGCAAAGGTAACATCAACTAACAGTGTGCTTTCGTATGATGCCAACTGTGATCTTATCAGCGGTATGTTCTCGGGTGTCAATATCACCTTTAATGAATGTACCTTTGATATGAGCGCCACCACCTGTGCTGGAAATGTAATCTTTGACGCGTGTGATGACAGCCGCAGCACCTCGTATGTGGATACTGTTAGAAATCAGGGCAAGGGCGCGGGAACCTATACTGTCATCAACAACACGGTTATTAATATGCTCGTTAACGGCGGTGAGATAATCACAGGCGCGAATATCGAGGGTACTAACCTTTATCTTGGACAGAAGTATATATATGAGAGCGAGGGCTTCGAGGGTATAAACAGCGATATTCGCTGTGATATCAAATTCGGTGTCGGTGCCAAGGGTGATTATATCAAGATTATAGTCCCCGAGGGTACAGCACCGCTTGACGGCCAGACCACACCCATAAGAGGAAGCTTTACCGCGGTAAAGCTTAATGATGATGATGTATACCCCGTGTTCTCTAACGGTAACATAACACCCACTAAAAACGCCTTCACCTTTGCAAGCCTTAAGGATGCGGGTAACAGCTATCCTACCGAGTACACGCTTCGCCCCTCGGTACAGTATGAGGGCAAGGGTGACTATGTGCTTGCAAATCAGTATTACTCGAAGAACTTTGCGGTGTTCAAGACCGTGATGGATGATGACGGCAATGACGGAGACTGGGAATACGTCGGAAGCGCGAGCTATCTCTTTAACGGCGATACTACCGATAACACCGTTATGGGACTTACGCAGAGCCTGCTTTCGGGTATTAACGGCAAGCACAAAAATCACGCCGTGGCGGTGCTTACCAAGGATTGCGAGATATCTGCTGACGGCAAATATTCTAATTTCGGTCAGATACGAGGAAAGCTTACCTACGACCTCGGCGGTTATACTCTGTTCTGGAATTCAAGCACGAGACTTGTCAACGCCGAGGCAAAGATAGGTAATTCCGCCGCTTATATTCCCGACGACTCCGACGACTCGGTGTGGCAGCAATATATGGATGATGATCTCGTCGACGGACTGTATCACAAGACGCGCTTCGAGATGAAGAACGGCAGGTTTATCACCAGCGGAAGCACGCTTATCGTTATCAGCGCCTACGGCACCTCGGGCGGAGCCAGAGATGCGTATCAGTACCAGAATTACGCGGTCGACGGAAAATCAAAGCTCTTTGAGCTTGATTTCTCAAATGTTACCTTTGAGATGTCCGATGATAAGAATTCGATTGACGCTTTTCTGATAAAGCACGGCGCGGACAACGGCAACTCGACTATGAACAACAATCCCGTGAGAGCCGATATCACCTTCAGCGATTGCATCTTCGACCTCACGAACGTAGATAACGTCGGCACGAGCACCAGCGTAGCCTCGGGTAAGAGCAGGACGCTCTTTGGCGCAACTGACGATACCTGGAATACGGGCAGCGGAAACATCAATTCCATCGTGAATATCACCGTAAACGGCGGTGAGATAATCTCAAAGACGCAGATAACCGACTTCAAGATAGCCGATTGCTTTAACATTACAGCCGATGACCTTCCGCACAAGAACCGCGCAAACAATAATCAGGGCGCATCGGTGACCTTCGGCAAAGGCTCAAGCTTCAAGTATCCCACGGTGACCTTCCCCGCGGGAAGCACGCATCCTTTCCCTGTGTTCGGGAAGGATACGGGTGTCTATCTCGGTGACCTCAATGTAACATCGAATAGCGCAACCGCGGGCGGTGTCGGCAGCCTGCATGTGTACTGTGTAGGACCTACGGGTGCCCAGGTTTGTACAAATGCCGAACATATTGTAGAGTACACCACCCCCAAAAATCTGCTTACCTACTCAAAAAATGACAAGCTTATAGACGGAAGCCTTGTATTCCATCTTGAGGCATCAAGAGAAGAGGACGGTGATGTAGGTCAGAATTACAGCACCTATATCCCCGCCTACTACTACGACCTTCCCGATGAATATCCCCTATATGTCATTGACCGAAACAACATCTGTGTCGGCGTTTACTCAAATTGGAAGTATGCCGCTGATAAGATTGAGACCTTTAATAACGGACTAATTCTCTTAAAGAGCGACTTCACCAACGGCACGCATGAAACAGGCAACGGTGCCTTCTCACAAATTAAGGGTGATGCTGACGGTAACAACGGCTACGCGGCGGGCGTATTCACGATAGACCTGAACGGCAAGACCTTTACTATGGGCGACAGTGCATACTTTATAGACCTCACGGTGGGAGGTGACGTCGCAACCTGCTCTGACAAGACGGTAACCGTCAAGAACGGTACGGTAATAAACAGCTACGGACGCGGCCCTATATGTATTAATTACAATTCAGACTACTACAGTGCGGGCGAAGCATCACCGTATTACAGCAGGGGTTATACGCAGTACACCCTTACCTTTAATGACGTCGACTTCATCTCCAGCGTAGGCTCGCCCACCTTCTGGCTGTGGGAGAACGGCTATAGCACGCTTACCGATGCTGCATACGCCGAAAAGGCGTTCCTTAAGGTAGACGCGACCTTCATTGACTGTAATATAACCTCAACGCACGCGACCTACCCCGCAATTCCTATGCGTATTCCGTATTCCCACGACTCCGTTACCTCGGAGTATGACCGTACGATATTCAACGTCACAGTAGATGGCGGCTCTATCACCGCCACAAGCGGTAACGCGTTTGAGAGAAACGTCGATGCCAATACCGCCGAGGGCCACGTAGACCGTACGGATAATATCTTCTTCGTAGATGATACAAGCGGTAATTATCCCACTCTCACCCTGCCTACCGCAAAGGGACAGCCTATGCACGTATTCCTTGAGTCCACAGGACACTACCGCGGTGAGCTTGACGAGGGACTTTACAAGCTTGGTGCGGGCGAGGTACAACTGAGCTATATCAAGGACACCGTCTCGGGTGACAACACCGTCTACAAGATGGCAGAGCCCGTCGCGATAAATAATATCAGGACGGCAACCAAAACCGTCACGGACGGCAAGGTAATAGCAAATTACAGCACCTTTACGGGCTACGCTCCCGCCTGTATCATAGGGCTTGAGAGCGCTTACCCCTTCTGGGTATTTGACGGCACGCAAATGCTACTTGCGACGGCAAAATATGCAACAGATACGCACGAAGACTCGGCATTCCAGTTTGCAAATGGACTGTCTATGGATAACACTATTGACAGGACCGTAACCGTCTACCTTGCCGCAGACACAACGATAACCGAGGACTGGCGTTATACCAACCTCTGCTACTCTTACAGGGCTATCGCCTTTGACCTTGGCGGACACACCGTCACGGTTGACAAGACCTCCGACTGGCAGGCGCTTATCTACTTTGAGCAGAAGGTTGCTTACGACCAGAGACTCATCGTAGTTCACAACGGAAGCGTTAACCTCAAAAACGATGCGTCGGTGGTGCTTTTCCATACCGCGGTGCACAATGGCAACGGCTACTTATCCGACCACGAGGTGCTTACGCCAAACGTCGTTCTTAAGGACCTGAATATCATTCAGGACGCTAACCACAGCGAGAAGGCGATAGTTGCAAGACCGTTTGCCACGACTACCGAGACACAGCCGAGGATAAGTGCCGACCTTAAGGTGATAAACTGTACAGTCGACACCTCGGCAAACGCAAACGCTACCGTGACGCTCTTTGATACCGCCGACGACTACGGCAGAATAAAGATAAATCCCACAGTTGACGGCGGAAGCCTGATCGGAAACCGCGACTACGGCTCGTTCGTTATAGCGGATGATGTGGACAGAATGACCTTCTCAAATGAGGTAAGCGGCGCGTACACCACGCTGACTATCCCCACCGCATCACCAAGACCGCTTGATGTCTTTAAGATGAATGTCGGCAACGGCATCTTCACCGAAAACTCCGTCTCGGGCGACAACACCGTCTACGAGATAGAACACTTCCAGTCGCTTGACCTCGGTATAAAGACCAATCTCGTGTTCGCGCAGGAGCTGCTTATGATGATTTACGTTCCCGAGGATGAGGAAGGAAATCTCACGATATTCTCGGTTGACGGCTTTGAGTTCAGAAGAAGCGGCTTCGGTGGGCTTAACTACCGTATGATAGGCGGCAAGAAATACTATGCAGTACCCGTAAACCTTCCCGCGAAGGAGGCGGCAAGGAATATACCCGTTACGGCTACAGTAGGCCTCGACGGCGCTGAGTTTACCGTAAGCTTCACAGTAAGCCTTACCAAGTACGCAAGCAGCGTGCTGAGCGCATCCACCGCACCCGAAAAGGCGGCGCAGAAGGCACTCGTGCTCGACACCCTCGCGTATATAAAGAGCGCCTACGCATACTTTAACTGTGCCGACAAGACCGAGGTTGCCGAAGAAATTGACGCGATTCTTACCGCGGGCGGCTACAGCAACAGGGCGCTTACCAAGAGCGAGGGCACCACAGTAGCGACAGGATTTACAAGCCATACGCTCTTGCTGGACTCGCGCCCGATAATAAGGCTCTATGTCGATAAGGCTACCTACGGAGAGAGTATCTTCAAATTCAAGCAGGGCGATAAGGATATCCCTTATATCACGCACTGTGATTCCGAGGGCAAAATCGACTATATCGATATCGCGCTTCTCGCCTACCGTATACCGAGCGAGATAACCTACGATATAATCACCGAGGACCGCGAGGCACACACGACCGCAACGGTATCGGGCAGCTACCACATCAATTCCTACTACGACAGCGCAATAGCACAGAACAACGCGACACTTACGGACATCGTAACGAAGTTCTACCTCTACTGCCAGAGTGCAAAGGCGTACGCAGACGGGGTTATAGCTGGACAGTGATAATATTATGTGGGGCGGCTTTTTGAAGCCAAAAAGCCCCCCACACCCCAGAAAAAGCAAATAATGGGAATATCATTAAGGGGCATAAGTATACATTGTGCGCTGACGTACCCGTAGGGCGGGGGAAATGTCATCCTGAGCGGAGGGCAAAGCCCGCAGTCGAACCCGAAGGGCGACGCAGAGCGTCGGGATCTCTCCCGCCGTGCACGCCACGCACACAGTAGGTGGTTGCACCGTAGGGAGAGGGAATATGCCTTGCAAGCAAGGCGCGATATATTTGTTTCGCAAAATTTATTTGCAAAACAAACGTGATATTTTTGCTTTTTAAGCAAAAGTGATATGCGCTTCGCGCGTGATATGCCTGCAGGGCGTACGCAAGGCTCTCACTATAGCAAAGGTCTGACTTTCGGTTTGCCTTGCTATGAATTTTCGCAAAACGCAAACAAGCGCGCGTTTTGTCGCTATGGCGATACCGAAAATTCGGTCAGGCTTTGGCGGTGATATGACTCCCGCCGTTCCTCTAAAAGCTACACAACCCAAAAGAGCGCACGCGCAGGGCTTTTGCCCTCGCGTGCGCTTTTATATTATTTTTCGTGCGCAACTTGAAATACCCCGACCTTTGTGATACAATATAATCAGCAAAAGTTTTGCGAGGTAATACGCTATGACCGATTTTGAAATTTGTAAAAGAAATTTAAGACGCACGCTCGTTGCGGACGAGGCTCTGCTCAAGTCACCCGACGAGGCAACCAAAAATAGACTTCTTAAGCTTGAAGAGGACACCGAGAGGCTCTGGAGGCTCTTTCGCGAGTGCGGAGAGGGTGAGCGTGTTGCCTTCTTCAAAAAGGAACGCCCGAGTGTGAGCTGGGATATGTCCGAGGATTACCGAACGCTCCGTGCCCTCGCCTACGGCTTTGGCACCTACGGTAATAAATATTATAAGAATGAAGAGTTGCTTGCCGACATCCTTTTCGCGCTCGAGTGGGGCTATAACCACTACTACGGCAAGGCGGAGATGGAAGGGCGCGGCTGGCGAAGCACACGCGAGTTTAATTGGCACGATTGGAAGATAGCAACCCCCCGTCCGCTTATGGATATACTCGTCATTATAGACGGACACCTGCCCCTGTCCAAGGTGCGCGACTACCTTGAGCTTTTCAACCGTCTCGTCCCCGTCACACGCGACTACGGCGCGAACAAGGTGAACTTCGGCAGACTTATCGCCTGCTCGGGAATACTCTGTGAGGATGAGGACAGAATTCGCACGGGTATCGACGGCATAGCCGACACCTTCCTCTATGCCGACGGCGGTGTGAACGACGGACAGGGCTTCTATCGCGACGGCTCCTACATATTCCATACAAGGCACGCGCAGACGGGGCTTTACGGTGTAGAGCATCTTGAGATGGCAATATGCTTTGCGCTTATGCTCTCGGGCTCGCGCTTCAAGATGGATAGCGAGCGTACGGGTATTATCTTTGATTGGGTAGAGAGGGCGTTTCTTCCCCACACGCGCTACGGCACGCTTATGAGCGCGATATGCGGAAGATACCCCGAGGACTCGGTTATCCAGGGCTCGCTCTTCTTAGGCTCGCTTTTATACCTCTATGAGATGGCAGAGGGTAAGGACAAGGACCGCGTAAGGGGCTGGTTCCTCGGCGCTGTCCGTGAGCATCCTCTCTTCCACGGCGGCACCTGCCCCGCGCTCGGAAACACGCTTACGCTCTATCAGTATTCCGTATTCAGAGAGCTGCTCCTGAAGGGCGGCGAGGGTGTGCGCGCAAGAGAGGGTATGCACTCGTTTGGGTATATGGACAGAGCCGTGTGGCACGGCGAAGATTACGCGATGGCGCTCGCTATGTCATCCTCGCGCATATATAATTATGAATGTATAAATTCAAGAAATCTTGAGGGCTGGTATCAGGGTGACGGAATGCTCTACCTCTACAACGAGCCCTATCAGTACGATTTCTACTACTTCCGCTACGTCGACCACTACCGCATACCAGGCACCACGGTTGACAACCGACCTCGCGCGGCGGTAAGCATCGCGCAGGCAAACGAGTATCTCTCAGGTTGTGATTTCGTAGCCTCGCTTGACTGTGGCGACAGCGGCATCGCGGTTATGCAGTACGAATCCTATCGCTCTGACGGAAGGCTTGTCTCGGATAGATTTTATAAGCCCACGGGCGAGTACGGCTCGCTTCCGCCAAAGCACGATTCCACTCTATCCGCAAAGAAGGCGTACTTCTTCCTTGACGGATACGCGGTAATGCTCGGCGCGGACATAAATTCCTCTGATAATGCTCCTGTGTACACAATACTTGACAATCGCAAGGGCAAAACGGTCATTAAAGACGGCGTAATGCTCGGCTACGAAACCGATTTGGTGTATGTAAACGGCAAAAGAATTTCACCGACCGACACCGACGAGAGCTATGATAAGGACACGAATTACGTAAACGTCGGCGCAGAGGGCATCGTTATATTTGACTCCTCCCCCGTTACCGTAAGGGTTGTGGTGAGGGAGGTCGATACTAAGACGCGCTCGGTACACGCCGTTCGCGCCTACGGTGTACCCGAGGGCACTAAGGTAGGCTTCACAGAGGTGCTTTACCACCACGGAGTAAACCCCAAGGGTGCCACCTACGCCTATGCGCTCATCCCTAATACCACACCCGATAAGACGCGCGACTTTTACGAAAATCCGCCTTTTGAAATCCTCAGCAACACAGCTGAGTGTCAGATGATAAGGGTGCGCGCCACGGGTGATATCCTCGCGGTATTCCACAGCGCCGCCACCTGCCACGGCATCACCGCCGATAAGCCCCTTCTCTGTGCCGTTAAGAAGGACGGTACGGTCAAGGTCGGCACAAACGTCGGCGCCGAGGTAGGAAAGGTAAGCCTCTCAAGCTGATGCAATACGCCAAAAGGCGCAAGGGATAT
The DNA here is from genome assembly GCA_017935065.1 of Clostridia bacterium. Classification (GTDB taxonomy): domain Bacteria; phylum Bacillota; class Clostridia; order Oscillospirales; family CAG-272; genus UBA1740. The sequence goes on along the minus strand of JAGBIF010000046.1, from coordinate 34,746 downwards.
TGAGTAAACCTTTATCCGCCAATAGAAAAAGGACAGAGAAAAATGCGTTATCCTTAACGGAGAACACGCATTTTTCTCTGTCCTTTTTTTCAGGGCGTAGCGCAGACGAAATCTTGTATGTCTGCTCTTTTTTGTTAGTGATGTTTTTGCTAGCGCAAAAGTGATGTTATGCTACGCATAATGATGTTGCTCGCCATTTGCTACGCAAATATATGCTCGCAGTGATGTGATGTTTACCCACTACGCCGTCAGGCGTAACATCATTCACGTAGTGAACATCACTGCCGAAGGCAACATCACTTGCCCTAGGGGCAAACATCGTTTAGCGTGAATGCTCCGTTAAGAGCATCACGCTAATCCCTCCGCATACGCCGCAAGGCGCTCTATAAGGGTGATGAGCTTCGTGTCGGATGCTTTCGCGCTCTTTGCCCAGTTGTAGTAGGCCTTGAGGTTGAACGCGCCCTGCTTTGCGGTGCCTGTGATAGAGTATGTGATATTAGTTCCGAGATTTTCATATGTCACGTAGACGTCTACGTATTTACCGATGTTGTCCGTTCCTATCTTGGTGGTGAGCCTTGAGCTGCCCTGCTTGAATACCGCCTTGGCAGGATCGATGCCGTACGCATAGAAGCGAATTCTCGGTGAGCCGTCAAGTATGAGCGTCGCGCCCGCAAAGCCGTTTTCTCTCTTGGGGACCGCGGGGGTGGCGCCAAAGACGGGAGCGTTATTCTTGTCGTAGTCGGCACCGAGCACGCTCTCAATCTCCGAGAGGGTGTCGGCGCTTGACGTGCCGAAATAATACATAGCCGCGCGAGTGAAGGAAAGCGCACGCTTAATTGCCGATGTGTCGGCGGCGTTTGATTCCGTCCTTGCGAGTTCGGAAAGGGATACGGTGTAGGTCGGGCTTACCGTGTCACTGCCGCTCGTTGCGGTAACCGTGACGGACGCCTTGCCTGCCGCGTTCTTTGCCGCCTCGTCGATCTCGATAATATAGCACTCAACGCCGCCAACCGTCCTCACGGCAAGAGAGGAGAGGGGGAGATTTTTTCCGTTAAGGGCTATCGCGGTGATGGCAGAGCTTTTCGGTACGGTAATGCTCATTTTGAGACTGTCCTTCAGGTTAAGCTCGGCACCTACATTGAATTTTCCGAGAATCTTCGACTGAAGCGTGTAGTCGGTGTAAGCCTTGTCGGCAATATCGTCTGAGTTGTAGCCCGAGCCCGACTTGTAGGCGTTGGTAAGGCGCTTGGTATTCTTTACGCCCGCACCGAACACGAGCGCGCCCTCACTCTCGCTTGTGTACTGAAGGGTAGGTGCCGCGGATGCGGTAAGCAGTGTCAGGGTGGGGTAGCTTCCGTTATATTTGTCTACCTTGAAGCTTGAAGGCATCTTATCATCCTTGGTAAAGAGCGAGAAGGCGGTAGCGGTATCAGCAAGAATTCTTCCGCCCGCGACAGTAGCGTTTACGGTAAGGGTGTTCTTCGCATCGGTCGCGTTGATTATCTTTACGCCCGTCTTTCCGTCTACATCAAAGACGCAGTTGTTGAATGTAAGATTTATAGTTGCCTTAGGGGGCGCCGTCTCGTCATTCGTGGTTGAAAGGACTAAATTCGACGACGAGCCAAGGAAGGTTACACCGTCAAAGGTGAAGTTGAATATCTTGCCGTCGGGCTTGTTTGCATGGCTGCCTTCCCAAGAGCTGAAGCGGATTGCGGCGATGTCTGAGGTTTTGATAGAGCCGTTTCTTACGGTGATGTTAGTAGTAGGCACCGTTCCCGAAGAGGGCTTGGCATCCACCATGAAAACAGGATAGCCGCCAAGGCCGATTATTCGGTTTCCGCCAAGGTCGAGTGTGACACCGTCGGTAAGGTGCGAGAGGTTTGAAAAGTTGTAGGCTTGCTGGTAATCTCGGCGAAGGAATATTACCGCATCCTCGTATTTTTTCGCCTCGTTGTACGCACCTACCTCACCCGAGGGCACCGTGTCTCTGCCCAAGATGGTTGCCGCCACCTTGAAGGTGCCGTTCTTATCAAATACAGCGAAGGGGTACTTATTTACGTCCGCGTATGCCGAGGGTATCTGACCGTAGGGGGTAGGAATGTTTATTTTAAGCGCGGCGTACGCCTTGGCAACGAAGGAGGAGCCGAGATACTTCTGTGTGGTTGCCTTGAAGTGCCAGGCATCGTGCTGGGCACACTCGGCAAAGTCCTTTGGATTTACTATCTCAACGTTTTTAAGCGAGGTGTCAGCGGCAGTCTCGTCCTGTGCCTGCTGTATTGCCGCAAGCATCGTCGGCGCACCGTGAGGGAACTCGCTGTTGCGTACGAGCCTTCCGATAACGAAGGGCATGGTCGAGCAGTCCTTGCCAACAATTGTAGTCAAATTAGACCTTATATCATTTATAAAGCACTTAAGTACATTTTTGTAGGATATCCTCGCCTGGTCTACACTGTCCCAAGCTATATTGGTCTCGGCGCAGCCCTGCATCCACCACATTCCGCGCATAATGGGATTGTAGCCCATATCTTTAAGCTTCTGTATGGCGGGCTTAAGAGTAAGCTCTACCATCATATTGAACATATTGCCGACAACCTTCTTGCCTGCGCTGGCACCCGTACCGCTTATCGTGAGGTTCTTCTGCACGTTCGCGGGGTAGGCCTTTGCATAGCCGTCGTTCGCAAGGTAGTTATTTACGTAGCTTGGCGAGGTCCAGGTGCCGTGCTTATCCTTCGACACCGCCGCCGCGGTGTAGGGGTAGAGGTAGGTCGAGCCTATCGCACACTTGATAATCGCGTGCTTGCCGCCCATCTGCGATACCGCCGCCGCAATTCCGACCTCAGCACCGACCGAGCGCTTCTTCTGACCGTGCCCCACCGTCATCGGAACGAAGCCGTTTGTATCCTGGCTGCCGTTTTCGTGGTTGCCCCAGTAAAGCACGTCGGGGAAGCCGTTCTGAAATCTTTCGTCATACGCGAAGTCGTCCCAATCGTACTGACCGTAGCCCTCCGCGTTTGACTGTCCGCCGATTATCCATACGTTGATATCGGTAGTGCTTGCCGCCTCTGCTATCATCGTGACACCGAACGCGCACGCGCTGAAGCTAAGCACAAGACAAAGCACGAGGCTCATAATTCTATTAAAGCATCTCATCCCTAAAGCTCTCCTTTTTGGATTTGTTATTTAAAGATATATTACAGTCACTACTGTTATCCAAGCACAAATTTCTTGTATAAAGATAAACTATAGCCACTACTACTATTATAAAATATTTTAGCGCGAATGTCAAGAATGTGCCGTCATTAACTGATACAAAGAAAAATAAAGAAAATAAAGGCACCGCCACATCATATAATGGCGATGCCTTTATTTAATATAAGAGGTATTACCCAACGATCCTGAAGCCGTTTTCCTTGAGAGCGTTCTTTATCTGCTCAATATGCTCGAAGTTTCTCGTTTCCATAACGATACGAAGATAGCAGCCGTTGACGCTAAAGCCTTCCCTTGTAAGGGAAGGGGGACCGCTTGCGGTGGATGAGTAGTAAATACAGTGCGACTTTTACTTGCTTTATTCACCTATTTCCTCGGTGAGCTTTAAGATTTTGGGGTCTCTGCCTTCCCTTGTTATGGGGAATAGGGATGCTTCATATCCGTCAGAATTTTTACTACTCATCCGTCAGGCTGACGCCTGCCACCTTCCCTCACAAGGGAAGGCATATGGGGATTACCCAACGATCCTGAAGCCGTTTTCCTTGAGAGCGTTCTTTATCTGCTCAATATGCTCGAAGTTTCTCGTTTCCATAACGATACGAAGATAGCAGCCGTTGACGTCCGAGCCCTCGTTGGCTCTCTCGTGATGCACCGAGGTGACGTTTCCGCCGAGGTCGGAGATAATTCTCGACACGTCGGTAAGCTGACCTGGCTTATCCACAAGCTCAAGGGTCATCTGGTAGTTTCTGCCCGACATAAGCAGACCGCGCTTGATAACGCGAGAGAGGATGGTAACGTCAATATTACCGCCCGAAAGCAGGCAGACCGTCTTTTTGCCCTCGAGGTCGAGTTTGCCGAACATAGCCGCCGCTACCGCAACCGCGCCTGCACCCTCGGTGACGAGCTTATGCTTTTCCATAAGAGCAAGAATTGCCGCGGAAATTTCATCGTCGGTTACGCTTACTATCTTGTCGACGAACCTCTCGCAGATCTCATAGGTGAGGTCGCCTGGGCGCTTTACCGCAATACCGTCCGCAATAGTCCTGACCTCGCTAAGCTCCTCGATCTCGTGGTCTCTTACCGAGTTGAGCATAGAGGACGCGCCGCTTGCCTGCACACCGTAGACCTTAACTCTCGGATTTATGCTCTTTAAGGTGTAGGCGATGCCCGAGATAAGTCCGCCGCCGCCAATGGGCACGATAACCGCGTCAAGGTCGGGCAGCTGGTCGACTATCTCAAGGGCGATAGTGCCCTGTCCCGCTATAACGTCCTCATCATTGAAGGGATGTATAAAGGTGTAGCCGCACTCGTCGCGAAGTGAGATCGCCTTGTTGTAGGCATCGTCGTAAACGCCCTTTACAAGACAGACCTCGGCGCCGTAGCTCTTGGTTGCCTCTATCTTGGAAATGGGCGCTCCGTCAGGCAGGCATATAACCGCCTTGATGCCGTTCTTTTGTGCCGCAAGAGCAACACCCTGTGCGTGGTTTCCTGCCGAGCAGGCAATAACACCGCGTGCGCGCTCCTCGTCGGTGAGCTTCGACATCTTGTAATACGAGCCTCTTATCTTGAACGAGCCCGTCGTCTGCAGGTTTTCGGTCTTAAGATAAAGCTCAAGCCCTGGCTTCAGCTTCGGCGCGTAGATGATGTCGGTCTTGCGCACCACGTCCTTAAGCACGTAGCTCGCGCGATATACATTGTCAAGTGTAAGCATTTTGTAGCCTTTCGTCTTATGTAGAATTTTTATTGACTGTAAAGCTCCCTCATATGACAACTAATATGTGCATACTCGGGTATATTTTACTGATTTTGCCATTAAGTATTGCTTGGGGTTTTGAGAAAACCGACTATTTCTTTTCGGATAAAAGCAGTTCAACAAACTGCTCCGCGGCTCTTGCCGAGCGTGTTCCGCGGCGAAGCGCGTATGCCTCGGCACGCACTTCAAGCTCCTCGTTCGGTGCAATTCCCGCGCGCTTTGCAAGCTCTCTTACTATATCAAGATAGGTTGTCTTGGTTGGCTTTGAGAAGGCAACCGTAAGACCGAATCTCTCGGACAGCGAGAGCGTTTCCTGCAAGGTATCGTTCCTATGCACGTCGTCACCGTCTCTGTCGGAAAAGCTTTCCTTTATGATATGACGGCGGTTTGAGGTCGCATAGATTACCGCGTTTTTAGAGGTCGCCGATGCCGAGCCCTCAAGCGCTGCCTTCAGCATACTGAAGCTATCGTCGCTCTTGCCGAAGGAAAGGTCGTCTATGAAGATAATAAATTTAAGCGGGTTCTCGCTTATCTTCGCCATCACAAGGGGAAGGTAACAGAGCTGATCGCGTCTTAACTCAATAAGGCGAAGCCCCTTGTCAAAATAGTGATTTGCTATTGCCTTGACGGTCGAGGATTTGCCCGTGCCCGCATCGCCGTAAAGCAGAGTATTCAGCGCGGGCCTTCCCGAGAGCAGTGCCTCGGTATTTGCTATCACGCGCTCACGCTCGGCGGTATAGCCCACGAAGTGCGAGAGTGATATTTTGTCAGCGCTTACAACAGGCTCTATTGCAAGCTGGTCCGAAAGACGGAACATAGGACAGCTTGCGAAAATGCCGAAGCCGCGACTTCCTATATTTCCCGTATGCTCAAGGTAGGCGTCTCTTACATTGGTGTTCTCGGTTGCAAAGGGCGGAAGGTAGGGAATATCCAGCTCGCGCCTGAAGCACTCGGGTGCAAGTGCGGCAAATTCCCCAAAGACCGACAGCTCAAAATCAAGAGCCTCTCTTATTTCCGAGGGGATAGCCTCATCTCTTGCAACACGCTTTACATAGACGTTCTCGTTTTCGTACAGCAGATCAAGCACACAGCCCGCAAGGCTCTTTCCCGACCTGTATATCTCAAGACAAAGCCCCGTGTAGGCACGAAGCCTGTCCTCCTCGCGTGCGCCCTCCTTACAGAAATCCCCGAAGAATTTAAGCAGTGGCTTATCAAGCACCTCACGGAATATCGTAGATAGGCATAGCCTTAAATAAAGCTCTCTTAACATATCAAAGCATCTCTATAATCTTTTCGGTAATTTCGGTGGTGGTAAGGAAATCCTTGCCGTGCGCGAGGTCTGCCGTGCGATAGCCTGCCTCAAGCACTCTGTCGACTGCCGATACGATGCACTCGCTCTCCTCTCTTAAGTCGAAGGAGTAGAGAAGCATCATAGCGCAGGAAAGCACGGTTGCTATCGGGTTTGCGATATTCTTACCCGCGATGTCGGGAGCCGAGCCGTGAATAGGCTCGTAAAGACCGCGCTTGGTCGCACCGAGCGATGCCGAGGGAAGCATACCGATAGAGCCCGTGATCTGCGACGCCTCGTCCGAGAGAATATCACCGAACATATTAGAGGTAACGATTACGTCAAACTGAGCGGGATTTCTTACAAGCTGCATAGCCGCGTTGTCAACGAGCATATCGCTCACGGTGACCTCGGGGTATTCCTCGGCTACCTCATGCACGGTCTTTCTCCACAGTCTTGAGGTCTCAAGCACGTTTGCCTTGTCAATGCTGGTGAGCTTACCGCCGCGTTTTTTTGCCGTTTGCAGTGCCACGCGGGCAATTCTCTCAATTTCCATTTTACTGTACGCCTCGGTGTCGTATGCTTCAAGTCCCCACTTGCCTTCGCGCATACCGCGCTCGCCGAAGTAGATGCCGCCCGTAAGCTCACGTACTATCATAATATCAAAGCCGCCCGCGACTATATCCTCACGCAGAGGGCAGTCGCCCTTTAAGGCGGGGTAGAGCTTTGCGGGGCGGAGGTTGGTGAACAGCTCCATTGCCGCGCGAATGCCGAGAAGCGCCTTTTCGGGGCGGATATCTCCAGGAAGCGTATCCCATTTCGGTCCGCCTACGGCACCGAGAAGCACGCTGTCCGAGCTGAGGCAGCCCTCAACCGTAGCTTCAGGCAGAGGATAGCCGTATTTGTCAATGGCACAGCCGCCGATATCGTAGGGGGTAAAGATGAATTCGTGACCGAATTTTTTGCCTACCGCCTGCATAACACGAACGGCACTGTCGGTGATTTCGGGTCCTATTCCGTCACCTGCAAGAAGAGCAATATTGTATTTCATTTTCTCTTATCCTTTTGAAAGTATGTTTATAGGCTTTTTTGAAAATCTCTTAATAAAACTGTATATATGTAAATAATCAATTACTTTATACTGCCGTTTTTGATAGATTCTATAAGTCCGCCTGCATTGATTATCTTCTGAATAAACTCGGGGAACGGCTTGGTTTTAAAGCTCGCACCCGTGGTCAGGTTGGTGATAATGCCCGCGTCAAGGTCGGCCTCTACCCTGTCATTCTCCGAGATGCCGTCAACTGCCTCGGGGCACTCGATAATAGCAAGTCCGATATTGATAGAGTTGCGGTAGAATATTCTTGCGAAGCTCTTTGCTATAACGAGCGAAATACCGCTTGCCTTTATCGCGATAGGCGCATGCTCACGCGAGGAGCCGCAACCAAAGTTAGAGCCTGCTATCATAATATCGCCCGCCTCAACCTTGCTTCGGAATTCAAGGTCGATATCCTCCATACAGTGAGAGGCAAGCTCCTTTATATCAATAGTATTAAGATATCTTGCGGGGATGATAACGTCGGTGTCTACGTTGTCACCGTACTTTATTGCTTTACCCTTAAAATTCATACCGCACCTCAACCTTTCATTATTTCACGCGGGTCGGCTATTTTGCCTGCGATAGCAGATGCCGCCGCGACCGCGGGGCTTGCGAGATATACCTCGCTCTTAACGTCACCCATTCTTCCGACGAAGTTGCGGTTCGTCGTCGCGACCGCCCTCTCGCCCGCGGCAAGAATACCCATATAGCCGCCAAGACAGGGACCGCAGGTGGGGGTAGATACTACACAGCCCGCCTCGATAAATATTTTGAGAAGCCCGTCCTCCATCGCGCGAAGATATATATCCTGCGTTGCGGGGATAACGATGGCGCGCACCCAGCTTGCGATTTTTCTTCCGCGAAGTATCTCTGCCGCCTCGGCAAGGTCCTTGTAGTGGCCGTTGGTGCAGGAGCCTATTACTACCTGATCTATCATTACCTCGCCCACGTTATCTATCGTACGGGTGTTCTCGGGAAGATGAGGAAAGGCTACGGTGGGGGTAATCTCGTCAAGATCTATCTCAATTACCTCATCGTACTCGGCATCCTCGTCCGCGGTGAATATAAGAGGCTCTCTGTCAGAGCGCTCGCGTATGTACTCAAGCGTCCTTTCGTCAACCTCAAAGATACCGTTTTTAGCGCCTGCCTCGATAGCCATATTCGCAATGGTAAGTCTGTCGTATACGGTGAGCGAGGAAACACCCTCGCCGACGAATTCCATAGATTTGTAGAGTGCGCCGTCAACGCCTATTTTACCTATAATATGAAGTATAACGTCCTTGCCCGACACATACCTGTTAAGTTTTCCGCGAAGGACGAATTTTATAGCCGAGGGAACCTTGAACCAGGTCTTTCCCGTTGCCATACCGCACGCCATATCGGTAGAGCCGACACCCGTCGAGAAGGCACCGAGCGCACCGTAGGTGCAGGTGTGAGAGTCGGCACCGATAACCACGTCACCCGCGATAACCAGTCCCTTTTCGGGAAGGAGCGCGTGCTCAATACCCATTCTTCCGACGTCGTAGAAGTGCGTAATCTCCTCCTTGCCGCAGAAGTCGCGGCACATCTTGCACTGTACTGCCGCCTTGATGTCCTTGTTGGGCGCGAAGTGGTCCATTACCATCGTGACCTTGTCCTTATCGAACACGCCCGCCTGCCCTATTTTCTCATACTCGCGTATCGCGACGGGCGAGGTGATATCGTTTCCAAGCACACGGTCGACGCTTACCAGCACGAGGTCGCCTGCCGAAACCTGCTCAAGACCCGCGTGGTGGGCAAGGATCTTCTGGCTCATTGTCATTCCCATATATATTCTCCAATCTTAAAGCTTATTTATTGATAATAGCGCCCTTGTCGGCGGAGCTTACCATCATAGCATAGCGCTTGAGGTAGCCCGTGATGCCTTCTTTTTTCTTTATAGGCATCTCGGCGCGTCTTTTCGCAAGCTCACCGTCCGAGACCTGAAGCTCGATTTTATACTCGGGGATGTTTATCGAAATGATATCCCCATCCTTGACGTAGGCGATAGCACCGCCCGCGACTGCCTCGGGGGATACGTGTCCTATCGACGCGCCGCGAGTCGCGCCCGAGAAGCGTCCGTCGGTAATAAGCGCAACGTCCTTATCAAGCCCCATTCCCGCAATAGCGGAGGTGGGGGAGAGCATCTCTCTCATACCGGGGCCGCCCGCGGGACCCTCGTAGCGTATAACCACGACGTCGCCCTTGACTATCTTACCCGCGTATATCGCGGCAATAGCCTCCTCCTCGGATTCGTAAACCTTCGCGGGGCCTCTGTGAACGAGCATCTCCTCTGCTACCGCAGAGCGCTTTACAACACAGCCGTCGGGCGCGAGATTTCCGCGAAGAACGGCAATACCGCCGGTTTTCGAGTAGGGGTTGTCGGCCGTTCTTATTACCTCGGTATTGAGATTTTTCGCATCCGCGATATTCTCGCCGAGCGTTTTGCCCGTACAGGTCATAACCGTGGTGTCAAGAAGTCCCAGCTTATCTATTTCGCGAAGCACCGCATACACACCGCCTGCCGCGTTAAGGTCCTCCATATAGGTAGGTCCCGCGGGAGCGAGATGGCAGAGGTTGGGGGTTTTCTCGCTTATCTCGTTTACAAGGTCGAGATTGAACTCAACTCCGCACTCGTTTGCGATAGCGGGAAGGTGAAGCATACTGTTAGTAGAGCAGCCGAGTGCCATATCTGCCGTTATGGCGTTTCTTATAGCCGCCTCGGTCATAATGTCGCGGGGGCGGATATTTCTCTTGACAAGCTCCATAATCTGCATACCCGCGTGCTTTGCAAGCTCAATTCTTGCCGAATACACCGCGGGAATAGTACCGTTTCCGCGAAGTCCCATACCCAGCACCTCGGTAAGACAGTTCATCGAGTTTGCGGTATACATACCCGAGCAGGAGCCGCAGGTGGGACACGCGCCGCACTCAAACTCCTCAAGCTTATCCTCGTCTATCTTACCCGCCTTGTACGCGCCTACCGCCTCAAACATTGCCGAGAGCGAGCGCTTCTTGCCCTCGACTCTGCCCGCGAGCATAGGGCCGCCGCTTACGAATACGGTGGGAATATTAAGTCTTGCCGCCGCCATAAGAAGGCCGGGCACGTTCTTGTCACAGTTGGGTATCATAACGAGACCGTCAAAGCCGTGAGCCATTACCATAGCCTCGGTTGAGTCCGCGATAAGGTCGCGGGTGACGAGCGAGTATTTCATACCCACGTGTCCCATTGCGATACCGTCGCACACCGCGATAGCGGGGAACACTATCGGTGTACCGCCCGCCATAGCGACGCCAAGGCGCACGGCCTCGGTTATCTTATCAAGGTTCATATGCCCCGGAACTATCTCGTTGTAAGAGCTTACAATGCCTATAATAGGGCGGGAAAGCTCCTCCTTCGTAAGTCCCAGCGCGCGGTAGAGCGAGCGGTGAGGCGCATTGTGCGCGCCGTCTATGATTTTTTCTTTTATCATAATATTATCCTTCGTTACAAGAGAGTAGGGGATCAGTTGTTGATGAACTTTTCCTCGTCTGCCCAGCTGTAAAGCTTTCTGATTTCCTTACCGACGGTCTCGGAGGGATGCTCTGCCGCAAGCTTTCTCATAGCGCCGAAGTGTACCTGTGCGCCCGCATCCGACATATCGAGAAGGAAGTCCTTCGCAAAGGTACCGTCCTGAATGTCGGAAAGTACCTTCTTCATAGCGCGCTTGGTATCCTCGGTGATGATTTTAGGACCAGTGATATAGTCGCCGTACTCCGCGGTGTTGGAAATAGAATATCTCATACCCTCAAAGCCCGACTGATAGATGAGGTCAACGATGAGCTTCATCTCGTGGATGCACTCAAAGTATGCGTTTCTGGGGTCGTAGCCTGCCTCAACGAGAGTTTCAAAGCCTGCCTGCATAAGCGCGCATACACCGCCGCAAAGCACTGCCTGCTCACCGAAGAGGTCGGTCTCGGTCTCGGTGCGGAAGGTGGTCTCAAGCACGCCTGCTCTCGCGCCGCCGATTCCGAGTGCGTATGCAAGACCAATCTCAAGCGCGTCGCCCGTAGCATCCTGATGCACAGCGATAAGGCAGGGAACACCCTTGCCTACCTGATACTCGCTTCTTACGGTGTGGCCGGGGCCCTTGGGGGCTACCATAATTACGTTTACGTTTTTGGGGGGCTTGATGCAGCCGAAGTGAATGTTAAAGCCGTGCGCGAAGGCAAGCGTCTTGCCCTCGGTGAGGTTGGGCTCGATGCTCTCGCGGTAGAGCTTAGCCTGCTTTTCATCGTTGATAAGAATCATAATAAGGTCTGCCGCCTTTGCCGCCTCTGCCGCCGTCATAACCTTAAGGCCTGCCTTTTCTGCCTTTTCCCAGCTCTTGCTGCCTACGTAAAGTCCTACGATTACGTTAACACCCGACTCCTTGAGGTTGAGCGCGTGCGCGTGACCCTGAGAGCCGTAGCCGATAATAGCAACCGTCTTGCCGTCAAGCTTGGAAAGGTCGCAGTCCTGCTGATAGTAAATCTTTGCGTCGTTCATTTTGTTTGTCTCCTTTATATAAAGAAAATTATTTATTTTTGTAAAATTTTTGTAAAGCTTTATTTGGATTTACTTGGTTTTGTCCTTAATTCTGTCAAGAAGCGTCACGTTGCCTCGGTCAAGCGCGACTATTCCCGTACGGCACATTTCGATAATGCCGTAGGGTATCATAAGCTTGATGAAGGCGTCTATCTTCGAGGGGTCGCCCGTCACCTCAATGCACATCTCGTCGGTGGTGTAGTCTATGACCTTTCCGCGATATACGTCGGATGCGGCAAGTATCTCCGCGCGCGTTTGCGAATCATAGCCGACCTTAATCAGCATAAGCTCGCGCTTTATCGAATCATCCTTAAGCACGACGACCTTCTTCACGTTGTGAAGCTTGCGAAGCTGGTTTATGAGCTGCTCTCTCGCGTAGCCGTCACCGCTTAAGCAGATGGTAATTCTCGAATACTCGGGGCATTCGGTCTCGCCAACCGTAAGCGCGTCGATATTGAAGCCGCGCCTTGTGAACATGCTCGTAACTCGGGTAAGCACACCGAACTTGTTGTCAACGTAGACCGCGATAACGAATTTATTCATCCTCGCTTACCTCCTTCTCGGTTATGATATCGTCAATAGAGCCACCAGGCGGAAGCATAGGAAGCACGAACTCGTCCTTGTCGATATAGGTGTCGATAACTACGGTATCGTTAAGCTCCACCGCACGCACGAAGGCGCTCTCGAATTCCTCTCTCGTGGTGGCGCGCATACCGACGGCACCGAACGCCTCGGCAAGCTTTACGAAGTCGGTCCTTCTGTCGGTAAGCACGGTGCTTGAGTATCTCTTGCCGAAGAAGAGCGTCTGCCATTGACGCACCATTCCAAGCACGCCGTTGTTCATAATAACTATAATAACGGGGATTGAGTGCGATACGCAGGTGGCAAGCTCGTTGAGGTTCATACCGAAGCTTCCGTCACCCGTGACCAGCACGGTGGTATCGCCCGTAGCAACCCTCGCTCCTATTGCCGCACCGAGGCCGAAGCCCATCGTGCCGAGACCGCCCGAGGAAACTATACGGCGGGGTCTGTCGAAGGTAGCGTACTGCGCGCACCACATCTGATGCTGTCCGACATCGGTGGCAAGCACCGTGCCCTTCGGCTTATGGCTGTTGATTATATCGAGCACAGCCTTCGGTGTGAGCCTGCCCGCGGCCTTTTCCTCCTCTGCCGCAAAGAGGCGCGCTTCCTCGCGCTTGAAGCTATCAACCGTAGCCCGCCACTCGGGGTTGTCGGCAGGCGAGAGCTTTGCCGCGATGCGCCTGAAGGAATCCTCAACGTCGGCAACGATGCCGAGGGCGACCCTTACGTTCTTGTTTATCTCGGCAAAATCGGGGTCAAGCTGAATTATAGTGGCGCCCTTTGCAAACTTCTGAAGATTGCCTGTCGCGCGGTCGTTAAATCTTACGCCTACGCCGAGTATCAGGTCGGCGCTGTTCTGCGCCATTGACGAGGGATATCTTCCGTGCATTCCCTGCATTCCGAGAAATCTTTCACATCCGTCGGGGATTGCCGAAAGTCCCATAAACGAGCATCCGATATAGGCGTTTATCTTCTCGGCAAGGGCGACTATCTCACTGCCAAGCCCAAGCCCTGCCGCGCCGCCGCCGATATATATGTAGGGGCGCTTTGATGCGCTTATAAGCCTTACCGCCTCATCAATTTCATCTTCCGATGCCTTTGGCAGGGGTATCTTCGGTGAGGCGCCCTGTGCCTCCCATTCGCACTCAGCTATCTGTACATCCTTCGGCACGTCGATAAGCACAGGGCCGGGGCGGCCCGACTTTGCGATAGAGAATGCCTCTCTTATAGAGTCGGCAAGCTCTCTTACGTCGTTTACGAAGTAATTGTGCTTGGTAATAGGAAGGGTGACACCCGTTATGTCAATCTCTTGAAAGCTGTCCTTGCCTATGAGTGAGCAGGGAACGTTTCCTGTAATCGCAACCATAGGAATAGAGTCGAGCATTGCCGTAGCGATACCAGTGACGAGGTTTGTGGCACCTGGGCCCGAGGTCGCGATGCATACACCGACCTTACCCGTAGCTCTTGAATATCCGTCCGCCGCGTGGGACGCGCCCTGCTCGTGGGCGGTAAGAATGTGATTTATCTCGTCTCTGTGCTTGTAGAGCGCGTCATATACATTGAGTATCTGACCGCCCGGATAGCCGAAAACGTCGGTAACGCCCTGCTCAATCAGCGTTCTGACGATTATCTCTGCGCCTGAAAGTTTCATCTGTATCTCCTGTTTTTTGTATCTTAATCCATATCATCAAATCCTACGCCTCCGCAAGCATAAGGTTTACTGCCGAAACCAGTGCCTTGACGGACGATGAGCCGATATCGCTGTCGATACCGCAGCCGAAGTAGGTCCTGCCGTCCTCTGACACGATGCTTACATAGGATGCCGCCTTAGCGCTTGTCGTTCCGTCGATGGCGTGCTGAGTGTAGCCCTCAAGCGTATATTCAATACCGAGCGCCGTCTTTATCGCGCCGCTAACACAGTCAAGTCTGCCGTTACCCGATGAGCGCACCTCATGCACCTCGCTCGGGGTTGCTATCTCGACCGCTGCCTCAATGCTGCCGCCAAGCTCAATAAATTGCGTTCTCTTAACCGAGACCTTGTCGGTAAGGTTTACGAAGTCACGCATAAAGATATCGTACACCTCGGTGGGGGATAGCTCGCGGTGGCCTCTGTCGGATATGCCCTTGACGTGGTAGCCGAATGCCTCTCGCATCTTCGGGGGAAGATTTAGCTTGAACTGCGTTTCCATAATATAGCCTATTCCGCCCTTGCCCGACTGCGAGTTTATTCTTATGACGTCCGCCTCGTAAACTCTGCCGACGTCGGTGGGGTCTATCGGCAGATAGGGAACGGTCCAGGGAATATCTTTGCCCTCGCGGAATTTCATTCCCTTTGCGATAGCGTCCTGATGCGAGCCGCTGAACGCCGCGAACACGAGCGCGCCCGAGTAGGGCATTCTCTCATATACGTGCATACGCGTTACCTTTTCGTACACTCTCGTAATCTCGGGAAGATTTGAAAAGTCAAGGCAGGGGTCAATGCCCTGTGAGTACATATTGAGCGCCAGGGTGATTATGTCGACGTTGCCCGTACGCTCACCGTTTCCGAAAAGCGTGCCCTCAATTCTGTCACCGCCCGCAAGAAGTCCCATCTCGCTGTCCGCCACTGCGCAGCCTCTGTCGTTGTGAGGATGAAGCGAGATGATAACGCTGTCGCGGTAAAGCAGCTTTTTGTCCATATAAGCGACCTGATTTGCGTATATGTGAGGCATTGAGTGAGAGACGGTTACGGGAAGATTTATGATAGCCTTGTCCTCGGGGGTGGGCTTCCATATCTTAAGCACCTCGTTGCATATTTCTGCCGCAAACTCGGGCTCGGTGCCCGTAAAGCTCTCGGGCGAATATTCAAAGGTTATCCTGCCCTCTGCCTTCCTTTTGTAATCAAGGCAGAGCCTCGCGCCAAAGGTAGCGATATCAATTATCTGTTGCTTTGAGCGGCGGAACACCTGCTCGCGCTGTGCAACTGAGGTCGAGTTGTAAAGATGCACGACCGCGTGCTTTGCGCCCTTGATTGCCTCAAAGGTCTTTGCTATGATATGCTCGCGTGATTGGGTAAGCACCTGTATGGTCACGTCGTCGGGAATGAGGTCTCTCTCAATCAGCGCGCGGCAGAACTCATACTCGGTATCGCTTGCCGCGGGAAAGCCAACCTCAATTTCCTTAAAGCCGACCTTTACCAAAAGCTTGAAAAACTCAAGCTTCTCCTCAAGGCTCATAGGTATTATAAGCGCCTGATTTCCGTCTCGCAGGTCAACGCTGCACCAGATGGGCGGCTTTTCCACATATTCTTTTTTTACCCAGTCGGAATAGATTTCCGAGGGTGAGAAAAATTGCTTTTCGTATTTCTGATAGCCCTTCACTTAAAAGTTCCTTTCGTCCGTCGGTGTCCGAGAGGGCGCATCGCCCGTTTGCGCGCGCTCACACGTCTTTTACACCCTCGCGTAAATAATAAAAATATAAACTATTGTATAACAAAGAGAGTATTTTGTCAACTGAAAAAATGTTAATTATTTATTCAAGACCGATTTTATACGTAGAAAGAGCAAACACGCAAGATGAAAATCTTGTATGTCTGCTCTTCTGTCAGTGATGTGTTTGCTACCAAAAAATGAAGCTGATCGCTGTATTTTTGAATAAAATCAACCGTTAGCTGCTCTTTACGGGTATACTGCGAAGCTTTGTGCATGCAGCATCGGGGCATATGGCGGGCTTTGACATATTCTTATATGTTATAAGCTTAGTTAGCTGATAGCCGCCGTTGGGAAGATTACTATTAAACGCCGTGTCAGCAACGTTTGAAAACACATAGAAGCTTCTTCCCGCTACGGCATCGTAGGTAAATTTGTCAATATTAACCTCTCTCGGCATATAGCAGGTGTATCCGAAAT
Organism: Clostridia bacterium; assembly: GCA_017935065.1. Taxonomy (GTDB): domain Bacteria; phylum Bacillota; class Clostridia; order Oscillospirales; family CAG-272; genus UBA1740. Next base: position 18,348 of record JAGBIF010000046.1, on the reverse strand, counting down.
TCCATTTTGCGTAGGAGGATGAGCCGTATGTCGCGTTTGGCGTGAAATCCGCGCGTATGAGGTAAAGCATAGTGTGATACTTCGCGACAAAGCTTCCTTCGTTGGAATTCCAATCCATATAACCGTTCATATGACAGTTTTTGATGTTTATAACGCCGTCAAAGGTCGCGCCGTAATCGTTTCTAAGCTTCAAGAACTTCTCACCGACGCGTCTTGTGACGTTTACGATATTAAGAGTGCCTCCGCCAATAACATTCAGGTCAAAGCCGAGAGTGCAGTTTTTGATATCCACATTCCAGAAGCCGCAGTGTGCGTCGACACGGGAAATCGTGCAGCCGTCGTAGGTGAGACGCTTACAGCCGTTGGAAACGGTGATTCCCCAATACTTTCTATCCTTGATGTCTCTGTACTGGGTGATACCCTTGATAGTCACGTACAGCGCGTCGTTTACCGTGAGGTCATAGGTTCCTACGGTGTAGTACTGGCGGGCCGAGAGCTTTGAGTCGCTGAAGGTTACGTTATAAGTATCGTCTATGTTCAGAAAGCCTGCGCAGGAATAACCCTTTTCGGCGGGCTCCGCGGTGACCTTGTGGTCTATATTTTTTATAGTTGTGTTCGCTCTCGCAACCCTGATGCCTCTTGCCCACGTGTCGTTCTTCGTGCTTTGGTAAACAGAGCTGTCCGTGCATTTAGGACATATCGTTGTGAATTGTCCGCCGCTTACGGTAATCGGAGCGTCATCCGTTGGGATGACAGTCATTTTCGTGACCGTCTTGAAATCAAAAACTACGGGGGTGGCGGCGTCAACGTTTCCGTCTCGGTCAACGAGAATTACGTCGTTTCTGATATATCCTTGGTTCTGGTTGTCTCCAAAGCGGATGAAATCTCTTTTGTTTTCATTTTCAAGGGTGACGTGGAATTTGTCACCGGGAAGATTTTTGAATATCTGCGTGAGCCAGGGTATATTCTTCTGTCCCGCCTTTATTTCAAGACTGCTTGCCAGTGTAGACAACGGATGCTTTGTCCCGTCCATGTATATGATGGGGCTTATATCGGGTTCTACGCGGAAAATGTAGGCAAGGCGTCTCGTAGGCTCGCTGATGCCCGCAACATTATCGTCTATTACGAAGCTCGCCGTGCCGAAATCCATATCGGTTTTGATCGTAACGAATTGCGCTCTGTGCGGGGTGCCGTCCTCGGCGCAGTCGAGGATACCCCCGACCTTAATTCCGTCATCCCATGTTTTGCCTATTTTAAAGACGTTGCCCTTCGTTCCCTTGGGGATGAGCCTCTGTCCTGTTATGTTAACTCTCTCGTGGGCCGCCTTTATGGCGAAAAAGTCGTTAGCCGCACCGTCGCCGACGGCTCCGAAATCGGCATAGCTAACGGTGGCGACGTGCTTCGTGTAGGTGTAGTCTTTGGAAAACTCAACGCTTCCTGATTTTGAGGAGATCTCATCGTCGGTAAAGCCCATAAGACAGTCGCCGAAGAAGAAGGGAACCGAGCATTCGATCAGCATATTTTCCTCGGAGATCCGCACTCTGAAGCCGTCCTCGCCCGCGTCGGCTACACTGGCAAGACTGATTGTCTTTTTGCCTGTCGGCACCGAATTTGGCGAAACTATATTAAGCCTTACGCCGTGCGCGGCATAAATAGCGTTGCGGAATTGCTCGGCAAGATCGGGATAAACGGTATAGTCGTTTTCGTCACATAATATGACATATTCCGAAATATCGTTGTCGGCTATTTTTATAGACTCGATGCTGTACTTCGTCGGGACGAAGAGATTTATGCTTTCGTCTACCGCAAGGCTCTTTAAGGTCTCGGTGGTGTCGGTAATGCCCATATATTCCGAAATAAATTGCTTTACGGTGCTTCTTGTCAGCGCGGGTGTGCCGCCCGCTATTACTATTCGCTTGCCTACCGTTCTGATAAGATAGCCCTCGTTGCCGAGGTCCGTCGCAAGTATCGCGCAACCGTCAGGGCGGTTTTTCGCACCGATTCCGACGATTATTTCACATTCGCTGATATCCTCTGTCCTTTTGTCCTCAACGCAGTCGGCTACTTCAACACCGAGCGAGCGCAGGGTGTCAACCAGCTCGCCTGCGGCGCGCCTGCCCTCGCTTCCCGCGCCCGAGGCAATAACGACCTTGAACTGCGCGACGCCTCCGCGGATTAGCACGAGTCCCGAAAGAGGGGTATCTGGCTCATCGCCGCCAGGCTCGTCGCCGCCCTGCTCATCGTCGGGAACGGGGGCGTCAGAGGAATCCCCGTTACAGGAGTTAAATAATAATACCGATGAAAGAAGTAACGATATCAGTAATAAAAGCAGTGTAAATTTTTTCATATATTCTTTCCAATTTTGCAATATGTGCTCACGATCTCATCCTGAGATCTGTTGTCCTTAACGAGTCTATTATACTTCTTTTCGCTTCGGAAGTCAATGGGAGCGTTGTGTATTTTAGTACTTAGCACAAAAATGGGTGATTTTTAAAGACTGAGGGAATAAAGACTTAAACCCTATATATCCATCCGTAGGTATCGGGAAGCTTACCCCACTGAATACCCGTCAGGGTATCGTAGAGCCGCTGGGTGACCTTGCCGATTTTTTCTTCACCGATGATATACTCGGTGCCCTTATACATAAGCCTGCCGATGGGCGAAACTACTGCCGCGGTGCCGCAGCCCCACGCTTCCTCGAGCCTGCCCTCCTTCATCGCGAGAAGAAGCTCGTCAACCGACAGAAGCCTTTCCTCTACGGTGTAGCCGCCCGCGCGAAGCACCTCGATGCAGGATTTTCTTGTAATACCTGGAAGAATTGAGCCTGTAAGCTTGGGCGTCACAATAACGCCGTCAATCTTGAACATAACGTTCATAGCGCCTACTTCCTCTATGTACTTGCGCTCAACTCCGTCAAGCCAAAGCACCTGAGAGTAGCCGAGCTTGCTTGCGCGCTCGCCCGCTCTTGTCGATGCCGCGTAGTTACCGCCGCACTTCGCATAGCCCGTGCCGCCGCGTACGGTGCGAACGTCCTCCTCCTCTATCATTATCTTGACAGGATTGATGCCCTCCTTGTAGTAGCTTCCGCTGGGAGAGGCGATTATCATAAAGGTAGCGCGCTTGACCGTGTGAACGCCGAGCGACTCGTCGTTTCCGAAAAGGAAGGGGCGCAGATAGAGCGAGGTGCCGAAGGAATGGGGAACGTACTCCTCCTCGCATTTGACGAACGCAAGCAGAAGCGAGAGCATCTCATCCTCGTCCATAAGAGGCAGACACATACGCTCTGCCGAGTTGTTCATTCTTCGGATATTTTCCATAGGTCTGAAGAGCTGAACGCTTCCGTCCTTGGTTCTGTATGCCTTAAGTCCCTCAAAAATTTCCGCGCCGTAATGAAGCACAGTTGAGGCAGGATGTAAAGATACATTAGCAAAAGGGCAGATTTTTGCATCATACCAGCCCTTTCCCTCCTCATACTGAACGACCAGCATATGAGGTGTGAAATACTTTCCGAAGCCAAGCTCGCTTTCCTTGGGCAGATTTGGCTTTACGCTGTTTTTTTCAAATTTGATTTCCATTTTCGTTTCTTCCTTTTTATGGTTTTGCTTTATGATTATGCTTTATGGTTACGCTTTCGTTATTTCTTGGTTTATCCAGATAATACGCGCCTGTCAAAGCAGCTCTGCTACGCTGTCAAAGCGGTAAGCGACGTTCTCTTTTCTGTGGGCATCGCTTGACAAAATAAATCTGCCCCCGCGCGCCTTTATGTACTCAATTATTTCCCTTGCGGGGTAGGGCGCGTCGGTATAGCCGCGACTCATAGCGCCTGTGTTGATTTCAAACACCGCCCCTTCGCTTAGCAGTCTGTCAACGGCGCCGCGCCAGGCCTTTATATATCGCTCGTTATGCGTATCAAAGAGCGCCCCGTCTCTGTTGAACTTCGTAATTAAGTCGAGGTGTCCTACGATATCGCACGCCGTTTTTTGCTTAACGCCACCGACGAGGCGGTAGTATTCCTCGGCAAGCGCAAGATAGTCACCGCCGAAATATCTGTCGCAGGTCTCGGCAAGGCTCTCTTCCGAGAGGTCTATCGGCAGATATCTGCCGTCCTTATGAAGATAATGCACCGAGCCTATTACATAATCGTACTCGTCGGGCTCATGTGTGCCGTAGTAGTCGGCCTCAATTCCAAAGAGGACATTCATTTGGCCTCTGTACTGCTCTTTAAGCGACAAAAGCTCTGCCTTCATCTTCGGAATATCGTCAAGCTCTATTCTGCATTCCTCGTCAAAGGCTACGAAAGAGTGCGCAAGCACGCCGACGGTGGTAAGACCCTTGGCCCTTGCCGCCTCTACCATATCGCGAGGCGTGTCGGCTCCGTCACAGTAGAGAGTGTGCATATGAAGGTCTGTAAGTAGGGGATTAAGCGCAAGGATGGCAGCCGCCGTCATTTAGTCATCTTCTCCTGCTTTACCTTTTTATCTATAACGTGGCGCGAGGCAAGCTCTCTGTGAATATCCTCGATTGAAATTCCCATCTGTATCATAAGCACCAGCACGTGGTAGGTGAGGTCGGCTATCTCGTATATAGTTTCCTTTTTATCGTCTGCCTTTGCGGCGATAATAACCTCGGTGCTTTCCTCGCCGACCTTCTTAAGGATTTTATCAAGGCCCTTCTCAAACAGGTAGGTGGTATATGAGCCCTCGGTCTTTTCGGTCTTTCTTCCCTCGATAAGCTTCATAAGCGAGAAGAGCGAAAAATCCTTAAGGTCGGGATTTTCATATACGGGGTTAAAGAAGCAGCTCTCGCTGCCTGTATGGCAGGCGGGACCGACAGGCTCGACCACCACGGTGAGTGCGTCCTTGTCACAGTCGGCGGTGATGGAAACGATGTTCTGATAGTTTCCGCTAGTCTCGCCCTTGTGCCAAAGCTCACCTCTTGAACGGCTGAAGAATACCGTCTGGCGCTTTTCAACCGAGAGCGCGAGGCTCTCGCGCGACATATAGGCAACCGTCAGCACCTGCTTTGAAACAGAGTCAACAACAACGGCGGGAATAAGTCCCTTTTCGTCAAATTTAAGCTCGTCAATATTTATCATAATAATCTCCTTTTGTAAAGACTAATTTACAATTCTCATAGGAATTCCGTTTTTCTTAAGCATTCTCTTAAGCTCGTCTATTCTGACCTCGCCAAAGTGGAATATAGATGCCGCAAGCCCCGCGTCGACGAGAGGAAGCTCACGGAACAGGGTGAGGAAGTCCTCCATACATCCCGCGCCTCCCGAGGCAATTACGGGAACCTTTACTATATCGCAAACCGCGCGAAGCATTTCAATATCAAAGCCTCGCTTCACGCCGTCGGTGTCGATTGAATTCAGCACTATTTCACCCGCACCAGACGAGGCACCGCGCCTTATCCACTCCAGCGCGTTAAGCCCCGTGTCCTCTCTGCCACCCTTGGCAAAGACACGGAATTCGCCGCCCACACGCTTGACGTCACAGGACAGCACCACGCACTGGTCGCCGTAGCGCTTTGCCGCATCCTCTATAAGTGAGGGATTTCTGATAGCGCCCGAGTTTACGCTGACCTTGTCCGCACCGCACTTAAGCACTCTGTCAAAGTCCTCAAGAGTGTTTATGCCGCCGCCGACCGTAAGCGGGATAAAGACGTTTCTTGCTACCTCGCGAAGTATGTCGGTGAATATCGTGCGCCCCTCGCTTGAGGCGGTGATATCGTAAAATACAAGCTCGTCTGCCCCCGCGTCGCTGTAATATTTTCCGAGCTCCACGGGCGAGGAAACATCCGACAGACCCTCAAAGTTAACACCCTTTACCACTCTGCCGTTTTTGACATCAAGGCAGGGAATTATTCTCTTTGTTATCATTTTGCCACCTCGCACGCCTCGGAAAGCTTAATTGCGCCGACGTAGTAGGCCTTGCCAACGATAGCCCCGTATGTGCCGATATCGCGAAGGCGCTTCACGTCCTCAATAGACGATACACCGCCCGAGGCGATGACATTCAGCGAGAGCCTCTCGTTTACCGCGGTGTAGAGAGCGTGATTTGCGCCTGCCATTGCGCCGTCCTTTGATATATCGGTGAGAATTACCGTCCTTACGCCAAGCTCCTCAAGCTCCTTCATAAACGCGAAGCCCTCGAGACTTGATTTCTGTGTCCAGCCCTTTATCGCAACGTAGCCGTCCTTGAGGTCGACACCGACCGCGATCTTCTCGTCGTAAAGCGCAAGCGCTTGCTTTAAGAACTCTCTGTCGGTGACTGCCGCCGTGCCGAGTATCACACGCCCGACACCCGCATCAATATAGCGCTTCACAACCTCAAGCGAGCGAATACCGCCGCCAACCTCGCAGAAAAGACCGCTTTCCTTAACGAGCTCCTTGATAAGCTCAAGGTTTGGCGTCGTGCCGTCCTTTGCGCCCTCAAGGTCAACTATATGCATGCACTCGCATCCCTCACTGAGGAAATCCCTCGCAACGGAAAGAGGTGTGTCACTGTATACGGTGAGCTTGTCATACTCACCCTTAAAGAGCCTTACCGCCTTACCCTCATAGAGGTCTATTGCGGGAAATATTTTCATAACCTTTCTCCTTTTTTATAGCTCGGCAAACGCGCGTAGCATCGCAAGACCGACATCCCCGCTTTTTTCGGGGTGGAACTGACAGCCGAATACATTGCCGCGCTCGACCGAGGCGGTAAGCGGTGCGCCGTATTCCGCCACCGAGGTGACGAACTCCTCACACCTTGCACCAAAGAAGGAATGCACGAAGTAGACGAAATCGCCTTCCTTTATATACTTAAAGAGGGGCGAGGGCTTTTTAAAGCTCAGGGCATTCCAGCCGATATGCGGAATTTTCAAATCTCGGGGAATAACCTCCGCAATAGGCCGCACCTCACCGGGTATCAGACCAAGCCCCGCGTACTCACCGTATTCATAGCTCTTATCAAAAAGCAGCTGCATTCCAAGACAGATGCCGAGAAGCGGCTTGCCCGAGCGCGCCTCCTCCTTTATAACGGTGTCAAGACCGCTTGCCGCAAGCTTTGCCGCCGCGTCGCGGAAGGCACCGACACCGGGAAGAAGGATCTTGTCGCAGGCGCGTATCGTATCGGCATCGCCCGTACAGATGGCATCGACGCCTATCTTCTTCAGCGAGCTTGCGATAGAAAAGAGGTTTCCAACGCCGTAATCAACTATTGCTATCATCAGAGGCTACCCTTCGTTGAAGGAACGGTGTCCTTAAATCTTTCGTCGGTAGCCACCGCCTCGCGCAGGGCTCTCGCGACCGACTTGAACACGCCCTCGATTATATGGTGAGAGTTCACCCCCGCAAGCTGGCGCACGTGAAGCGTAATGCCCGCGTTGGCGGCAAACGCCTGCCAGAATTCATCTACAAGCTCGGTATCAAAATCTCCTACCCTGGGGCTTCTTATATCAAGCTCCGAGGCGTAGTAGCCGCGCCCCGAAATATCTACCGCCGAGAGGATAAGAGCCTCATCCATAGGAAGGATAATGCTCGCGTATCTCTTTATACCGAGCTTCTCACCGAGCGCCTCCCTGAAGGCAAGCCCCAGCGCAATTCCGATATCCTCCGCGGTGTGGTGATAGTCAACCTCAACGTCGCCGCGGCATAGCACGCCAAGATTAAAGCCGCCGTGCTTTGTGAAAAGCTCAAGCATATGGTTAAGAAAGCCACAGCCTGTATCAACCTTGTATTCGCCCGCGCCGTCAAGCTCAAGCTCAAGCTTGATTTTGGTTTCGGAAGTATTTCTTTCAACGGTTGCCATTCTCATAGTATGTCACCCCATATTTCCTTTATTTTGTCAATAAGTATTTGCATTTCCTCGGCATTTCCTACCGTAATTCTGTTGTAGTCCTTTATTATCTCTTGAGTAAAGTGTCTTACAAGTATGCCGTTTTTCTTAAGAGTAAGATACATTTGCTCGGCATCTATGCTCTTGTGGCTTGCGAAGATGAAGTTTGCCGAGCTTGGCGTAAGAGTAAAGCCCATCTTACGAAGCTGTGCCGAGGTATTTTCTCTTGTGCTTATGATTTTTTTGCAGTTGTCCTCAAAGTAGGCTCTGTCCGCAAGCGCGCCGACACCCGCCGCCATCGTCATGCGGTTTATATTGTAGGGATTGGTTGAGTTGCGTAATCTCTCGATATCCGAAATAAGCTCTTCGGACCCTATGGCAAAGCCAAGCCTTCCGCCCGCGAGCGAGCGCGACTTTGAGAAGGTACCGATAACGAGAAGGTTAGAGTATTTTTCGGTAAGCCTCACGGCACTCTCACCGCCGAAATCTACGTACGCCTCGTCGACTATCACAACGCGCGAGGTGTCGGATGCGACAAGTCTTTCTATCTCTGACAGAGGCAGGAAAATTCCTGTCGGGGCATTCGGGTTTGCGATAAACACGGTGCCGCGCCTGCCGATGTAGTCATCGACCGAAAGCGTGAAGTCCTCAAGAAGGGGTAGCTCGGTATAGGGAATATGATTTAGCCTCGCGAACACCTTGTAAAAGCCGTAGGTGATATCCGCAAAGAGTGCGGGCGTGCTCTCGTCGCAAAACGCCATAAACGCAAAGTTCAGCGCGTCGTCCGAGCCGTTTGTGGCGCTTACGCATTCCCTCTTTACACCGTAGTAATCGGCAAGCGCCCCCTTTATCGAGGTAAGCTCGGGATCGGGGTAGAGCATCAGGCGCTCTGCCTCCTCCCTTGCGTACTGTATCGCAAGAGGCGAGGGCGGAAAGGGCGACTCGTTGGTGTTGAGCTTTATATATTTCATATCCCTCGGCTGCTCACCCGGTACATAGGGGGCGAGCGACGCGTATTTTTCTTTAAGATATTTACTCATTCGTCATCCTCAAATCTTATAACCGCGCTTTTGGCGTGCGCGGTGAGGCCTTCCTTGGTGGCAAAGTATTCAACCTTTTTTGCCACTCTCTCAAGCGCCTCTTTTTCATAATAGATATACTGGGTTTTCTTTACGAAATCGTCAACCGACAGCGGGCTTGAAAATCTTGCGGTACCGCTTGTTTGAAGCGTGTGGTTAGTTCCCGCAAAGTAGTCACCGAGCGCCTCGGGACAGTTCTTGCCGAGGAACACCGAGCCTGCGTGCTTTATTTTCGGAAGATACTCGAACGGCTCGTCAACGCATATTTCAAGATGCTCGGGGGCGATAAGGTTTGCGACCTCAACCGCACCGTCTATTGTGTCTGTGATTATTATCTTGCCCCAGGTGTCAATAGACGCTCTTGCGATATCGGCACGAAGAAGCCTTGGAATTTGCGCCTCAAGCTCGTCTCTTACCGCGAGGGCAAGCTCCTCGGAATCGGTAGCAAGCACCGCGCTCGCCATTCTGTCATGCTCAGCCTGTGAGAGAAGGTCTGCCGCGATATCCTTTGCTCGGTTGGTGCCGTCGGCAATTATCATTATCTCGCTGGGGCCTGCTATCATATCAATAGAGACCTCGCCGAACACCTGTCTCTTTGCCTCGGCTACGAATGCGTTACCGGGGCCTACTATCTTGTCGACCTTCGGCACGCTCTCGGTTCCGTAGGCAAGCGCGGCAATAGCGCCCGCACCGCCTATCTTGTATATCTCATTGACACCCGCCACGTGCGCCGCGAGAAGTATCGCGGGATTAACGCTTCCGTCGGGAAGAGGCGGGGTTACCATTACCACGCGCTCACAGCCCGCAACTCTCGCGGGGATGGCATCCATAAGCACGGTTGAGGGATACGCCGCGGTGCCGCCTGGGACGTAAAGACCCGCGCGCTCAACAGGTATGACCTTCTGACCGACCACGGTGCCGTCGGACTTCCTTATCTCAAAGCCCGAGCTCTTCTGCTTTTCGTGAAAGACGCGGATGTTCTCCGCCGCTTCCTTTAAAATCGCGAGAAGCTCGCTGTCTGCTGACTTGACCGCCTCATCAAGCTCCTCGTCGCTGACGCGAAGTGAGGAAAGCTTCGCCCTGTCGAATTTCTCGGCATAGTAAAATAGAGCCTTGTCGCCGTTTTTTCTTACATTATCTATTATATCGCGGACAATACCGCTGACGTCGGGCTTCTCGCCCTCGGTCGCGAAAATCTCCTCGCGTGTCCTCAGGGCCTTCTTTATAATTTTTATCATAATTTTTTCCTGCTTCTTTGCTTATTTGAGCGCCGAAAGCGCCTCCTTGATCTTATCTATTCTGTCTGAGGTGAATTTGAAGCTCGCCTTGTTCGCGATAAGCCTTGCGCTTATCGGCTGGAATTTTTCAACGACGCAAAGGTTGTTCTCGCGAAGCGTAGCACCCGTCTCAACGATATCAACGATAACGTCCGAAAGGCCGAGCAGAGGCGCAAGCTCGATTGAGCCGTTTAAGTGAATAATATCAATATCGCGCCCCTGTGCCTGATAGTATCGGCTTGCGATATGATCAAACTTCGTCGCGACACGAAGGGTCTTTTCGCGGTTGTCGACAAAGTCCGACTTTGCCGCGACCGCCATATGGCATTTGCCTATGTCAAGGTCGAGCAGCTCGTACACGTCGGGCGCGTACTCAAGCAGAATATCCTTGCCGCACACACCGATGTCCGCCGCGCCTCGCTCAACGTAAATTGCCACGTCCGAGGGCTTTACCCAGAAGTAGCGGACACCGACCTCGGCATTCTCAAATACCAGCCGTCTGCCAGGCTCCTTTATCGAAGGACATTCGTACCCCGCACGCTCAAACATATCGTATACTTTTTCGCCAAGTCTGCCTTTTGGCAGTGCTATGTTAATGAATGTTTGCATTATAGCCACCTCTCAACACTTATTCGGGAAGCATATCAAGCTCGTCAAGATAAAATGCGAAGCCTACACCGCGCATATTTTTTCTCATACGGGCAAGAAGCCTGTCGTACTGACCGCCCGACAAAACGCACTTGGGTATTCCCCTTATATAGCCCTTGAAGGCAACGCCGTTGTAATACTTCATATTGCCGAGCGCCGAGAAATCCACGAAAAGATGCCTGCCTACCTCGCCCCCGTCAAGCGTGTCGAGAAGTGAAATAAAGCTATCAATAGCCTCGCCGACAGCCCCCTCGGTCTTAAGCGCGAGAAGACTCGGCCTTACCTCGGCGGGTGCCCCGTAGATAGAGATAAGCGCGGTTATAGGCTCGAGCCTGTCACTTAAGATCGCCTCATCGCGGGCAACGTCGAAGATGCCTCCCTCGCTTTTGTCGGCAATACACTCAAGCATTTTCTTTCTGCCCTGATAGGACAGAGGAAGCCTATCAAGCATTGCCGATATTATGTCAAGACTTGATATCTCGAGCGCGTAGGTGTCGGTTATGCCCGCGAGGCTTGCGCCCGCAAGACCTATGACCTCGGCAACCTCGCTCTCACAGACCTCGCCGAGACACTCAATGCCGACCTGTGTTATTTCCTTGAACTGACCGCCGTTTTGCGGACGGTAGACGCTCTCGTTGTAGCAGAGCTTGCTCACACCGTGAAGTCTGTCCTGGCAGCTCTTTATAATCGAAAGGGTAACGTCGGGCTTAAGCGCAAGAAGGCGCTGACCGTCCTTAAAGGTTATAATGTCCTCGGTGGGAAGGAAGTCCTTGTTCTTAGCGTAAAGGTCGTATTCCTCAAACTTGCTCATCTTGTAGCGCGAATATCCGCTTGCGGTGTATAGCGCGCGAAGCTTGAATACGGCAAGCTCCTTTTTAGTGAGAGTGTTAAGAATATCATCAGCTCTCATCGTCATCATCCTCCCTTGAAAGCACCGTTTCGTAGCCGCCCTTGCCGTAAAGCAGACACTTGTTCACACGGCTTATCGTGGTGGTCGATGCGCCCGTATACTCGGAAATGTTGCGATAATTCTCGCCCGCCTTAAGCATTCTCGCGACATCAAGGCGCTGTGAGATTGCGTCAAGCTCTCTTACAGTGCATATATCCTCAAAGAAAAGTCGGCATTCGTCTACCGTCTTAAGCTTAAGTATCGCAAGGAAAAGCTTATCAAAATGCTCTATTGAAAAACCGTTCATAATACCATCCTTTCGGGGATTTCTTATAATCCGCCGTCAAAACGGGGACGCAGAGGCGGATTGCTTGAATTTATATGCTATACATTTTAGCACACTAAAGCGGTAAAGTCAATAGGAAAAACAAAAATATTTAAAAAATTTAACAGCCTCGGAACGGGGGATGATTTAGCAGATTTTATCAAAAAGACAGTATGTATTTTGTTAAAGTTTACAGAGCCTTGCGTATTGACAAGACAGACGGATCTGTGGTAAAATATTCATATATTATTTAGGAGGCGTTCACGATGTTCTTAAAAAATGATCAGACCTTTTCAAAAAACCTGACCTTCCTTAAGGTCATAACCATCATACTTTGCTGCGCTCTTGCGGCGGGAAGTATTGCTGTCGGAGTTATTTTTATGTTAGGCCAAGGAGAGGACAGCCTCTACATAGGCATAGGAATTGCGGCGGGCGGCCCTGTCGTATTTATCCTTGCTATGTTCATTATTCTCTCGGTACTCAAGGTGCTCGGCTCGGCTGTCTGTGATATGAAGCTTATAAGAAACAAGCTTTACGGCGGGGACAACGGCGCGCTCGTCAAATACATCGGCGGCGACGCATACGACGAGGTAACCTCCGCACCCGAGCAGATTATAGCAGGCGTCAGCGAGATAATTGAGAATGTAAATCTTTCTGCTCCCGCGTATTATGCGGCACCCGCACCCGCGGCAGCGCCCGCACCCGCTGCGGCACCCGCACCCGTGGCAGCACCTGCACCCGCGGCAGCACCCGCACCTGCGGCAGCACCCGCACCCGCGGCAGCACCCGCACCCGCGGCAGCGCCCGCACCCGCAGCGAAGCCCGCAAAGCCTGCAAAGGCAGTTAAGCCCGCGAAGCCCGCAAAACCCAAGGTTGCGGTTGATACAAGCGGTGTGGATCCCACCGAGGTTGCCCGTCTTGACGCTCTTCTCGAAAAGGGAACCATTACCCCCGAGATGTATAAGCAGATGATAGAGAGCAAGAAGAAAAAGTAATTAAACACGCAAATGAAAAAAACGAGAGCCTGTGATGCCGAGTGTGCCACAGGCTCTCTGCTTTTTATACCGAGACGGCGGGGATACGCGGCGGGGCTTGTGCCACAGTCAAGAGGCGCTACCCGCGGTGTAAGCCACTGTCCCAGTGAGCAGTATTTATCTATACCTCAAGCTTATAGATAAGCTCATCGAGCGAGTGACCGTCGTCAACGTACACGTCGCACAGCGTGCGCGCTGTATCCTGACCGAAGGTGTGGCTGTCGTATATACCGACGACGGGGAAGCCCGCGCTCTTTGCCGTCTGCATAGCGAGAAGCGAGTCCTCAAATACCCAGGTTGCGCCGTGCGGTGTGCCGAGGAATTTTTCAGCCGCGAAAAACACGTCGGGCGCATCCTTTCCGCGCCCTACCGACGAGCAGTCGACGATCCCGCCGAAGCAGTCCATAACCCCGTGCTTTTCAAGTGCTATCCTGATAAGCGAGGCCTCGGATGCGGTTGCGATGCACATAGGGATGCCGTTTTTCTTAAGGTGCGAAAGAAGCTCTTTTACGCCCGCCTTCAGGTCCACCTCCTCGCTATAAAACCATACGAACAGTTCGTTTGTGAAATCCGCCACCGCCCGAGGGCTGTCGCCTACACCGTACTTTTCGTGAAGAAGCGAGGCTAGGAAGCTTATCGGCTGTGTTCTCATGGCCTTATCGTCGGCGCTCTCTACCGAGAACGGTGCGCCGCCGAAGAACCTCTCGCTTATTTTATTGTAAAAAATATCCCAGAAATGAAGCGAATTGACAAGTGTTCCGTCACAGTCAAATATCGCGCCCTTTATTTTCATAGCTCGTTGCCCCTCTGCCTGTTTAAAATGATATATGATAGATATTTATACGATTTCAACTATACTCTTAAGACTGTCCCCGCATCGGGCGAGCGTTTCCTTTCCGCCCACAACGCAGACACCGCCATCCGCCATAACCTCGTCAATTCGTTGCGCGATAAGGCGAAGCTCATCCTGCGTGCAGGAGAGTATCTGTCGGCGGCGCTCTCTTATGCTCTCGTCGCTCTCACCGCGAAGATATCTTGTGAACGCAAAGGTGCCTGCCGAAAGCGCGGTATATAGCGGATCGTACTCACTGATAGCGCCGATAATATACTCATCAAGCGGCTCGCCCGATGCGGCTATCTCTCTTAGGTAATCGGATGCGTGGGTGAATTTTTCTATAGACCTTGACGCGCTCGGGTCGCGATAGGTGTAAAAGCCCACCGTACCGCCCATACGCTGAATAAAGCCTGCCCCGTAGGCACCGCCCTGAACGCGTATCTCGTTCCATAGGTAACCGTACGAGAGAATGTTTCTTACCACCGCGTATGCCCCGTGAAGCGTCTCGCCTGCCTCGAGCGCCATACCGACCTTGGAGGCAAAGGATACCTGCGCGGGAACCTGAATACCCTCGTTAAGATTTCCGAAGGGACTTATAGGCGAACGTCCTACCGCGCTTATGCCCGAGCTTGGAAATGCCGAGATAAGACTGCCGATATAAAGGTCATCGCGCTCACCGACATAGGAAATCAGAAGCCGCTCTCTTGTAAAGACGCGCGCGGCGAGAGCCGACAGCTCCTCTGCAAGTCTCTCTTTTCTCGAAGCGTAGCTCCTATCAAGCGCTTTTATAAGCTTGTAGTACTCAATTCCGTCAACGTACTCACCCACGGCGCCCTCGGCGCTGACGTAAGAGGATGCGCGCGAGAGCGCAACCGTATGTCCCGATGCTGACATAGCATCTCGCGTGTCAACGTAGGCTTGGCGAATGAACTTTGATACAGAGTCATAGCCGTCAAATTTTGATTTTAGAATAATCTCGGAAATAAGCTCTGCCGACGGTGCCTTGCTCTCGTCAAGCATGCTTGCGGATATCCTTGCGTAAGCTTTTGGCTCGCCTGCCTTACTGAGTATGACGGCAGATGACGAAAAGCGTCCCAGCTTTGCCTTGACGAGCGTTTGAAGGTCTGATGCCGAGTGATGCTCGGTGTCAACGTTCTCAAGCAAATCAAGCAGAAGCGCCAGGCGGAAAAGCTCATCGCCCGTAAGCTCGGACACATCAAACAAAAGGTTTAAATGGGTAATTCCGCGAGAGGGGAAGTCGGTGTGAAGAATAGTATTTCCCGATATATTGTAAACAGTTGTAGGCAAAAGCTCGGCATCCTTCGGAACGTCATCGAGTGTAAGCTTCGGCAGAGTTGCCCTCGCCTCGTCGCTGTCCTCGCTCCTTTGCCAATCCTCAATTCTTGCTGTCCTGGCTATAATCTCGCGTCTTTGACTGTCGCTCATAGCATCGTACGCTGTCGCTAACGCCTGCCTCGTCTGCTCGTCACGCCTCTGACCGAGGGTTGATGACGGGGTAAGGGTGAGCCTCGCGAAATAGCGGGGGCTTAAGAATACCTCCTTGAGAAGCTTCTCAAAGCCGCCCTCGGCATTATATAGACCGTCAAGATAAGAGCCGACCTCGCAAAGACTTAGCGCATCGTAGGCATCGCCGCCGTAAAGCACAGCCTCCATCGCGGCAATAGAAAGCGCTATACCGAGCGGATAGCCGCCGCCCGAGACGTCTCTCGTCTTGAATTTAAAGCGGCCTATCTCCGCGGCAAGCTTATCTCTGTCAAGTCCCTCGTCAAGGATTTGTGCAAGCTTGGTGAGGAAAAGCTCGCTCACGCGCTCTCTGTCCTCGGATCTTACGTTCCTGAAGGTGACCGACACCGAGTTGTCCTTTACCCCATCATAGGGGTAGATCTGTACGCTGTCGCAAAGCCCCGCGTCGAGAATTGCCTTCTTGAGGGGTGCCTCGTTCGTGCCCGCTATTGCTTCAAGCGCGAGCATCACGGCAGAGTGCTTTTTCTTTTCCGAGTAGCTGAAGGTGGGGAAGGAAAGCGACACGCGCTCCCGCCCCCCCTCGCTCTCACCCTCTGCGATTTCATACTCGGCAACGAGCGATTGCTCACCGATGAGGGCAGGCGAGGGTATTTCGGCAATCGGCGCCTGAGCCTCGTACTCGCTGAGATATCCGTCAATGAGCGCAAGCGTTGCGTCAAGGTCAACCGAGCCGTCAAGGAATACGGTAGAGTTTGAGGGATGATAGAATTTCGCGTGCGCCTGGCAGAAGTCCTCGTAGGTAAGAGTAACTATTTTGTCGGGGTCTCCGCCCGAATCGTATTCGTAGGGCGTACCGCGGTAGGTGAGCCTCGTAAGATACTCGCCCTCAAGGTCCTCGACCGATGAGTAGGCACCCTTCATTTCATTAAGCACGACACCCTTGTAGGAAAGCTCACTCTCGCCCTCGTGAAGCTCATAGTGCCAGCCCTCCTGATAGAATATCTCGGGCTTCTCGAGTGCCATCGGATGAAGCACCGCGTCCATATAGACGTCAATAAGATTAAGGAAGTCCTTGTCGCACCTTGAGCTTACGGGATACATCGTCTTATCGGGGAAGGTAAAGGCGTTAAGGAAGGTGTTGAGCGATGACTTGAGCAAATCGACAAACGGCTCCTTTACAGGGAATTTGCGTGAGCCGCACAGCACCGAATGCTCAAGAATATGAAAGACACCCGTGCTGTCGGTCGGTACCGTCTTGAAGGTTATTGAGAAGGTCTTGTTCGTGTCCTCTCTGTCGATGAAAATTAGAGTGGCACCGCTTTTTATATGCCTTCCGATAAAGAGCCTTGCGCCAAAATCGGCAAGCTCTCTTTCGCTTTCTATTTTAAAGCCGTGTATAATCTCTCCGCACTTCATTTTGTGGTCTCCTTCTTGAGTGTGACTGGTATGCGGGCGGTGAATTAGCACTGATGAAAAAACATATATTTGACACCGAACGCAAATTCCTGCCGCCTGCTTTTAATTTGTAAATTCGTTAAAATATAAATAATAGTTTACTTATTTCTCTATTGCACCGAGCCTTGTGACAAATTCACGCACGAGAGCTATGTATCTTTCTGTATCGTGAAGATAGCTAATTCCGTGCTCGGCATTCGGGAAGGTGTTGAGCGAGCAAAGCCCGTCGTCTTTTAGCCCCTCGTAGATTTTTCTGCTCATATCGCAGGGCACGAAGGTGTCGCCCTCGCCGTGTATAAGAAGTATCGGTATTTTATGCTCTCTTGCAGCCTTAACCACGTCGGCGCGCTCGGGGTCGGTCTTGCCGTACAGAATGCCTCCGAGCCGAACCAGTGGATAAAGCGGACCGCTTGGAAGCTTCATTCCTCGGATGGTATTTTTGATAATCTCTCTTGCGCTTGAATAAGGACAGTCCGCAACCGCGCCAAGCACGTTAGCAGGAAGCTCAAGTGCCGAAGCGAGAATAACGGTAGCCGCGCCCATAGATATTCCGTAGAGCATAATTTTCGTATCGCCGCCAAAGCGCTTCGTAATATAATCAATCCATAAAAGAAGGTCGTATCTTTCCTTCTCGCCAAAGCAAATAGTGCTTCCGTCGCTTTCCTCGTGAGCGCGCTGCTCAATCAGAAGCACGTTGAAGCCCATATCCATAGTCATCACGGCACCGCCCGAGAAATCGCGCATAGGGGTGCTCTTATAGCCGTGACACTGTATTGCGACAGGTCGCCCGTCCTCGACGTGGTAGTATCTTGCGTGCAGAGTAAGCCCGTCTTGCGTCCTAACATATACGCTCTCAAATTCGCGTGAGCGTATATCCTCTATAAGCTTCATAGATATCTCGCTGAACTGACGGTATCCTTCTTTTTCAAGACCGTCCTCGGGGCGGGTATATTTCCTACCTCGCGGCCTGTGAAAGGTCATAAGATAGGGAATATAGGTCGCGGCAAAAAAGAGAAGCAAAAGCGCCGCTAAAGAAATTAAAACAATAAAAACGGGATGCATAAGACCTCCTGAGTATGCCTTGCAAGCAAGGCGTGATATATTTGCTTTGCAGGCAAAGCAAATTCGATATGTGCTTCGCACTCGATATATTGCTTCGCAATTCGATATGTTGACACAGGGTGTCAACGAGAAGGGTTGCAGGGGCGAGAGGAATATGCCTTCCCTTGTGAGGTAGCGAAGCGGCAGTTTTGGTAGTGAATAACAATCCACTGGATTGTTAGAGCCAAAACTGGACCGAGTCCGCAGACGAGACAAGGGGGACCGCTTGCGGTGGATGAGTAGAAGCAAGGCTCTCGCTATAAACAAAAGTCGGACTTTTGGTTTGCCTTGCTATGAATTTTCACAAAACGCAATTCAGCGCGCGTTTTGTCGCCAAAAGGCGATACCGAAAATTCGGTCGGGCTTTGGCAATGAAATGCCTTCGAGCGTGAGAGGC